>JAULXO010000025.1:137829-154630 GCA_032118555.1 Hylemonella sp.
TTCTCAGACTTCTCGCTCTTCCTGATCACGCCCCAGTTCCTGCGCTACGTGGCCGGCTTCGGGCGGGCGCATACGGTGACGGCGGAGCAGTATGCGGGTTTGTTGCGTGATGCGGTGTGAGTGTCGCGGCACAGGCTTGCGTGGTTTGTGATGCGCGCGGCACTGCGCTATATTGGCTCGAAATCTGCAGACAAAACAAGCCATTCGCTTGCAGCCGGGGAGGCGCCACGATGAACATCCGTCCATGTCTCGCCGCACTTTTGCGGTCGAAATCGCTTCACGCCTTGCGATGACTCAGATGACGAATTACGAGATCGCTAGCCTCATCGTTCAAGGTCTGACCGGTGCCGCAATTGTTGCGACGTTCGCGGTTTACTATTTCCAACTTCGCAATATGCAACAGCAACTTGCGTCCACGCGCGACGCATCAGTTGCGCAGAACATGCTTGCCGTTGTTAACTTCCTGCAGGTGGAAGATGTTCGGGCTGCACGAACGGTAGTTCGTCAGGAACTTCGCTCTATCCCAATGTCTGAGTGGAGCAGTAAGCAGCGCGAAGCTGCATCTCGGGTGTGTGCGACATATGACGTAGCAGCCGTTCTTTTGCGAGAAGGTCTCGTGCCTCTCAGGCCGTTTGCGGACAATTGGGGGCCGAGCATCAAAGACTGCTATCAAATACTCTTGCCGTTTATTGAATCGATGCAACTACCGCAGAACTCTGGTCCTCGCTACTGGAATGACTTCGGTTGGCTGCACGAGCAAGTTTTAAAAGCTCAGGCCGGCGAGACCTAACCCTCCTCTTCTGTAGATTTTGAGAGGCTTCCTTGCTCAAGGTCGAGCGTTCATGGCGGTTCGACTGCGGAACTAGTGCTTAACAAAGAAGCCTCCCGAAGGCGGCTTCTTTTTTGCGATGAGCCTGGTACTCAAACCAGCAGCGCATTCACCCGTTTCACATACGCCCCAAGCGTTGCCTGCTCCATGTCAGCTCAGCCAGTCCTCGGCCGTCACCAGATCGCTGAAGCGCTCGCCGCGCAGGGTCTGCAGCAGGTTGTCGGCGGCGCGGTGTTCGATGGCCAGGCGCACGCGCCCTACTGCGGAACCGATGTGGGGCGTGAGAACCGTGCGCGGGCTTTCGAGCAAACCGGGGTGCACCTGCGTGGGCCGGTCTGGCAGCAGCCAGTCTTCCATCTCGTAGACGTCCGCGGCGTAGGCGCCAAGGCGGCCGTCCTCCAGCGCGCGGGCGACGGCAGCTTCGTCGACCACGGAGCCGCGCCCGATGTTGACAAGGATCTGGCCGGGCCGGACCTGGGCCAGTGCCTGGGCGTTGATCACGTGGCGCGTCTGCGGCATCAAGGGCACGGCGAGGATGAGGTAGTCGGCCCGCTGCAGGGCCGTGGGCAGGTCGACCTGCTCCACCCGTGCGTCTTGCGCCTGCGGGTCCACGCCCAGCAGTTCGGCGCAGCCGAAGCCCATGAGCCGGTCCACGATGGCGCGTCCCACGGCGCCCAGGCCAGCGACGGCCACGACGGACTGGTGCAGCCCGGTGCCGTAGAAGGTGGGGCGCCAGCCTTGATAGCCCTGGCGCACGGCGTGGTCGCCGGGCAGCATGTGGCGAGCCGCAGCAATGGCCAGCCCGATGGCGAGTTCGGCGGTAGGCTCGGTCAGCAGGTCGCGCACAAAGCTCACGCTGACGCCGGCCTCGGCGCAGGCCCTCAGGTCGAAGTTGTCATGCCCCTTCAGTGCGCAGGCCAGGGCGCGCAGCCGGGGCGCGTGCCGCAGGGTGTACCGGTCGATCCGGTCCGGCATGAAGGCCATCAGGCCCTCGGCGTCGCGGAGGTGTTCGAAGAGTTCTTCGTCCGTCCAGGGCTGTGGTCCGGGGTTCATCACGACGTGGCCGTGGGCCTGGAGCCGCGCCAGCACTTCGGCATGGACGGGTTGCGTGACGACGATCTTGGGCTTGGGATGCGCGCTCATCATTTCAGGCGTTTCCTCAGGGCAGCGCCGATGCTGTCAACGACCAGCACGCAGGCCAGTACAGAGAGCAGAATGGCCGAGACCTCGTCGTAGCGCACCAGCCGCAGCGCCGCCATCAGCTCGAAGCCGATGCCGCCGGCGCCGACGATGCCCAGCACGGCCGAGGCCCGGAAGTGGTATTCCCAGCGGTAGATGGTGATGTCGGCCAGCTGCGGCAGCACCTGGGGCAGCACGGCATGGAGGATGACCTGCAGGCGGCTGGCGCCGGCGGCCAGCGCGGCCTCCAGGGGTTTGGGGTCGACGTGCTCGATGGCCTCCGCATAAAACTTGCCGACCATCCCGCTGGAGTGCAGCGCCAGTGCGAGCACACCCGGCAGCGCACCGAAACCCACCGCGGCAACGAAGATGATGCCCAGGATGATCTCGGGCACCGAGCGGAAGGCGGCCAGCAGGGCGCGCATGAAGCGCCCGAGCAGCGGGTGCGGCGTGGTGTTGGGCGCGGCGAGCAGCGCCAGCGGCAGCGACAGGACGACGGTCAGGGCGGTGCCGGCAATCGACATGGCCAGGGTGTCGCGCAGCGGCGTGATCCAGTGCTGCCAGCGGTCGAAGTTGGGGGGCACCATCTCCGAGCCGAGCTGCCGGATCGCGGGTGCCCCTTCGACGAAACGCTGCAGGTCGAAGAAACCCGTGATGTGCAGCGCCAGCGCACAGACCGCGAGGATGAAGGCTGCGAAACCCAGCCGGTGCAGCAGGCGCTGCCGTTCGGCCGCGATCACCGTTTCGAAAGTCAGTGCACTCATTTCATGCGGCCCAGGTCCAGCTTGAGGATGGATGCCGTGTCGCGCAGCACGTCATAAGCCTTGTCGTCCGTCGGGGCGAATGCCTCCACCCGGAAGGACTTGAGGATGTCCTTGTCCTTCATGTCGAGGAAGGCCGTGCGGATGGCTTGCTTGAGGGCCGGGTTGAGATCCGACTGCATGACGACGGGGTAGTTCGGGATCGGGGCGGAGAGGTCGAGCTGGACGATACGGCTGCCATCGACGATGCCGCGGGTGATGAGGCTGTCGAGGATGGGCTTGGAGAGGGCGCCGGCCGGAACCTGCCCCGCCTGAACGGCGCGCGCCACGGCGTCGTGGGTGCCCAGGTGGACGGGGCGGTAGTCTTTCTCGCCGTCGAGCTGGTACTTCTTGAGCAGGTGCGCGCGCGGCGCCAGATGGCTGGACGTGGAGGCCTGGTCGCCAAAACCGAAGGGCTTGCCGCGGACGTCGGCCAGGGTCTTGACGGGGCCGCCTGCGGTCGCGATCAGCACCGACTGGTAGGTGGGCGAGCCGCGCTCGACGCCCACCGCGAAGGGCTCGATGGTCGGCGCCTTGGACTTGGCCAGTACATAGGAGAAGGGGCCGAAGTAGGCCACCTCGATCCGACCGAAACGCATGGCTTCGATCATCGACGAGTAGTCGGTCGTGACGGTGATCTCGATGTCCTTGCGCAGCGTCTGCTCCAGGTGGCGCTTGAGCGGCTGGGCGTTCTGGATGATGCTGGCGGCGTTCTCGTCGGGCAGCAGGGCGACGCGCAGCTTGGCGGGGTCTTTGCCCTGCGCGCGCAGCGGCAGCGAAGCGGCCAGCGGTGCGGCAGCGAGAAGTTGGATGGCGAGGCGACGGCTCAGCATGGTTGCAGTTCCTTGGGCTGGTTAGTGAGGGAGGGGGTCGGTCTGACGCCGTCTGCGGCGGCTGGAGCGGACGACGTGGATAGAGGGGCGTAGAGCTGGGCTTCGGCGGTGGTGCTGAGGGCGGCAGGCTCGCCGTCGAAGACGACGCGTCCCTGCCGCAGGCCGACGATGCGATCCGCGTAACGCCGGGCCAGTTCAACTTGGTGCAGGCTGACGATGGCGGTGAGGCCATCCTTCTTGCAAATTTCATGCAGCAGGGCGAGTACGTTGTCGGCCGTCGTCGGGTCGAGGCTGGCCACCGGTTCATCGGCCAGCAGCAGGCGGGGGCGCTGGACCAGGGCACGGGCAATGCCGACGCGCTGCTGTTGCCCGCCGGAGAGCGTGTCGGCGCGCGCAAGCGCCTTGTCGAGCAGGCCCACGCGTTCGATGACGGCCAACGCTGCCAGCTTGTCTTCGCGGCGCCACGGCAGCAGCGAGCCCAGAAGGCCGCGGCTGGCGATGCGCCCAATGAGGACATTGGTCAGTACAGACAGGCGGCCGATGAGGTGGTGCTGTTGAAACACCATGCCGCAGCGGCGGCGGTGCTCGCGCAGGTTGCGGCCGGACAGCGCGGCACCGGGCAGGTCCGCGGCCAGGACCTCGCCGCCCGTGGGGCGTACCAGGCCGTTGATGCTGCGCAGCAGGGTCGACTTGCCGGCGCCGGAGGCACCCAGCAGGACCAGGAACTCACCTTGCTTCACCTGCATGCTGGTGCTGTGCAGGGCCTGGTGGCCGTCCGAATAGGCGACGGAAACGTTCCGCAGCGTCAGCAGGGGGGCAGGGGTGGGCAAGGTCATGGGCGGCTTTCCGTTGCGTGGTTTCTTTGCGTTCGGCTGGCCCTGATGTGCCGGGTCAGCCGCGACGCGTTTGCTTCCTTGGAGGCAGTGCCAGTCTGCCGGGCCAAGGTGTCATCCAAATGAAACTTGCCGGTCTCAAAATCGGGGCATCCATAGATGGCATCTATGTCAGGACTCAGTCTTCTCGCAGCACTCAAGGCCTTCGACGCCACTGCCCGCTGGGGCAGCATGACCGCGGCTGCCCGCGCCCTGGAGCTGCAGCAGCCCACGGTGTCGGCGCACATCCAACGGCTCGAGCAGGAATATGGCGTTGAACTGCTGTACCGACGCGGCCGCCGCTTGGAGTTGACGGCCTTCGGCCGCGCGCTGCTGGACCACACGCGGCGCGCCTTCAGCGCTGAAGAGGATGCGCATGCGCTGCTGGCGGCTGCCAAGAGTTGTTATGTTGGCCGCCTGGTGATCCACGCCATCGGACCGTACAACGTTGTCCCTGTCCTCAAGGCCTTTGGTCAGGCCTATCCACAGGTCAGTGTGGTGGTGGGGGTCGGTGATTCGAGAACCATCACGGCGAAGATCGCCGACTACCAGGGCGACGTAGGCGTGGTGCTCAACCATGCGGAGGTGCCCGAGCTGCACGGCATGCCGTACAGGACGCAGCGCCTGGTGGTTTTTGCGCATGCCGACCATCCTCTGGCGCAGCGCGGTGCGATCTCGCTACAGGATCTGCAGGGACAACGGTTTGTCATGCGGGAGGAGGGCTCGACCACACGCCGGGTGTTCGAGCAGGAGCTCGCCGATCGCGGGGTTCGCGTTCACGCCGCGCTGGAGATGGGCAGCCGTGAGGCGGTCCGCGAAGCGGTGGCTCAGGGGCTGGGGCTGGGCATCGTCGCGGAGACAGCCTACATTCCTGATCCGCGGCTGGTCCGGCTGCAGCTCCACGACAGCGTTATGGCGACCCAGGTCCACATCATCTGTCGCAGCGAGCGACGGCAGTCACCGCTGATTGCGGCGTTTTTCGATGTGGCGGGACGGCTAAGCGGCGATCTGGCGTGAAACGGACGCCTCCAAAAAGCGGAAAAGCCGCCCGAAGGCGGCTTCTTGGTTGGCGCTCAGCCTAACCCTCAGACCAGCAGCGCGTTCACCCGCTTCACATAGGCCGCCGGGTCTTCCGGCAGGCCGCCTTCGGCCAGCAGGGCCTGGTCGAACAGGATCTGGGCCAGATCGTGGAAGTGCACCGAACCGTCGAGCTTCTTCACCAGCGGGTGCTCCGGGTTCACTTCCAAGATGGGCTTGGTATCGGGGGCTTTCTGGCCGGCTTGCTTGAGCAGACGCGCCAGCTGCATGCTCATGCCGTGGTCGCTCACCACCAGACAGGCAGGCGAGTCCACCAGGCGGCTGGTGGCGCGCACGTCTTCGGCCTTGTCCTTCAGCGCTTCTTTCAACTTGGCCAGCGTGGGCTTGAAGGCTTCGGCCGCTTCCTCAGCGGCCTTCTTCTCGGCTTCGTCTTGCAGCTTGCCCAGGTCCACCGCGCCCTTGGCCACGCTCTGCAGCGGGGTGCCGTCGAAGTCGGTCAGGTAGTTCAGCGCCCACTCGTCGACGCGGTCGGTCATGAGCAGCACTTCGATGCCCTTCTTCTTGAACACTTCGAGTTGCGGGCTGTTCTTGGCGGCGGCCAGGGTGTCGGCGGTGATGTAGTAGATGGCCTCCTGGCCTTCCTTCATGCGCGCCTTGTAGTCGGCCAGGCTCACGCTTGCCGTGTCGCTGCTGGTGGAAGCAAAGCGCAGCAGCTTGGCGATGCGCTCGCGGTTGGCGAAGTCCTCGCCCAGGCCTTCCTTCAGCACGCTGCCGAACTCGGCATAGAAGGTGCTGAACTTTCCGGCCTGTGCCTTGGTTTCCTCATCTGCGTCTGCCGCCGGCACATCGTGCTTGGCCAGGTCTTCCAGCAGGCCGAGCACGCGGCGGGTGTTGCCGTCACGGATGGCGCGCACGTCGCGGCTTTCCTGCAGCAGTTCGCGGCTGACGTTGAGCGGCAGGTCGGCCGAGTCCACCACGCCTTTGACGAAGCGCAGGTAGCTGGGCAGCAATGCCTCGGCATCGTCCATGATGAAGACGCGCTTCACGTAGAGCTTGAGGCCGCCCTTGCGGTCGCGGTTCCACAGGTCCATCGGCGCCTTGGCCGGCACGTACAGCAGCTGGGTGTATTCGGTGCTGCCTTCCACGCGGTTGTGGCTCCAGGTCAGCGGGGCCTCGAAGTCGTGGCTGATGGCTTTGTAGAAGTCTTCGTACTGCTCCGGGGTGATGTCTTTCTTGGCGCGCGTCCACAGCGCGCTGGCCTTGTTGACGGTCTCCCACTCGTCGGTGGTGACCATCTCGCCCGGCTGGTCGTCCTTGCCTTCCTTCCACTCCTCCTTCTTCATGAGGATGGGCAGGGAGATGTGGTCGGAGTACTTGCCGATGATGTTCTTGATCTTCCAGCCGTTGAGGTACTCGTCGGCATCCTCGCGCAGGTGCAGGATGACGCTGGTGCCGCGCTCAGCGCGGGTGATGGCCTCCACCTCGAAGTCGCCGGTGCCGCCGCTGGTCCAGCGCACACCCTCGTCGGCCTTCAGGCCGGCGCGGCGCGACTCGACCGTGATCTTGTCGGCCACGATGAAACCCGAGTAGAAGCCGACGCCAAACTGGCCGATCAGCTGGCCCTGCTCCTTGGCATTGGCCTGCTTGTCAGCTTCCAGTCGGCTCATGAAATCGCGCGTGCCGCTCTTGGCGATGGTGCCCAGGTGGTCAATCGCTTCCTGCGCGCTCATGCCGATGCCGTTGTCGGTGATGGTCAGTGTCTTGGCGGCCTTGTCGAAGGTCACGCGCACCTGCAGGTCGGGGGCGTCTTCGTACAGCGCGGTGTTGTTCAGTGCTTCAAAGCGCAGCTTGTCGCAGGCGTCCGAGGCATTGGAGATCAGCTCGCGCAGGAAGATCTCTTTGTTGGAGTACAGCGAGTGGGTGACCAAGTGCAGCAGCTGGGCCACTTCGGCCTGGAAGGCATGGGTTTTCTTGCTCATGGGTAGGACAACAGTTTGAGTTCAAACAGGGTGGCACACCAAGAAGGTGGTGCGCGCAAAACCCCGAATTATGGGCGCCTCGACCTGTTTCAAGGCCCCGGTTCAAAGATGACAAAGCCCCGCAGGCGCGGGGAGATCAGAACTTCTCGTGCGGTGCCAGGTAGCGCCATTGGCCCACCGGCAGATTGCCGAGCATGACACGCCCGATGCGCACGCGCTTGAGGCCCACCACCTTCAGGCCCACCAGCTCGCACATGCGGCGTATCTGGCGCTTCTTGCCTTCGGTCAGCACAAAGCGTAGCTGCTCGGGGTTTTGCCATTCCACCTTGGCGGGTTTCAGTGGCTGGCCGTCCAGGCTCAGGCCGTGGCGCAGCAGGGCCAGCTTGTCGGCCGGGAAGATCGATTGCACATCGGCGCTGACCGGGTCGTCCTCGTCGATGCGGCTGAGCTGGGTGGCGGGTGCGGGGCGGGCCGCGGGTTTGGCGCCGTAGGTGGCGGCGGCGGACGTGGCGGCCGCCGCGTTTTCCACCCCGGTGTAGACCACGCGCACCAGGTACTCCTTCTCCATCACCGAGTCTTCGCCGATGAGCTGGCGTGCCACGCGGCCGTCCTGCGTCAGCACCATCAGGCCGGTGGAGTCGATGTCCAGCCGCCCCGCCGGTGCCAGGCCGCGCAGTTGCGAGGGATGGAAGAAGAAGCGGGTGTTGTCGTCACGCCAGCGGTTCTTGGGCTGGATCAGCACGGCCGCCGGTTCATGCCCGTCCTCGGCCTGGCCGCTGACGTAGCCGATCGGCTTGTTGAGCAGGATGGTGACCTGGTTGGCTTGCTTGTTCTGCGCCTGCTTGTCGATCTCGATGCGTACGTCCTGCGCCACCTGCATGCCCATCTCGGCCACCTGGCCGTTCACCTTGACCCAGCCCTTGGCGATCCAGTCGTCGGCCTCGCGGCGCGAGGCCAGGCCCAGTTCCGCCATGCGCTTGTTCAGCCGCACCGTGCCGTTGGCGCCGTGCGCCGCGGTGTTGGTCTGGCCGGCAGGAATGGGGGCCTTGGCCGGCGGCGGGGCGCGGCGGAACATGCCGGGAGGGGAGTCGTTTTTCATGGGCCACCCATTCTAGACGTGAGCCCTTGCGCTAGCCCCCGCGCCGGCGCGGGCTATTCAGCGCTGCGGGGTGAAGTGCGCGAGGAAGTGCGCCAGTTCGTCGAGCTGGGCGTCGCTCATGCCGCGCAGGGCATTGGTCATGACAGTGTCGCGACCCGGGCCGGGCTTGTCGCGGTATTCGAGCATGACCTCGCGCAGGTACACCTCGGGCTGGCCGGCCAGGCGCGGCACCTGGTCGCGGCCGCTGTATTGGGGCAGGTGGCAGCTGCCGCAGAGGCTTGCGCTCGCCAGTTCGCGGCCCCGCTGGTAACGCGCGGCATCGGAGGCGGCCGCCAAGGGCGTGGGCGTCTGGGCACTGAAGTGCTTGGCCAGTTCGATGAGGGCCGCATCGTCCAGGCCGTCGAGCGTGCCCCTCATGGCCGGGATATCGCGCAGGCCCTCGCGGATGAGGACTAGCTGGTTCTCCAGGAAGATGCGCGGCTGGCCGGCCAGCGAGGGGATTCGCGGGCTCTGCGAATTGCCCTGCGGGCCGTGGCAGTTCACGCAGACTTCCAGCCGGGGCGCCTGCTGGGCGGGGGCCTGGAGGGTCGCGGCAAGCAGCAGCGCGCCGGCTGCGCAGCGCAGCCGACGGCGGGGGAGGGGGGCAGACATCATGGGGGCTCTCGGGCAAAAAAGCAGGGCCCGCGCGCGGGCCCTGCGTCACTGGTAGCGGGCGGCCTACTTCGCGTAGGAGATGCGGTAGATGGCGCCGGTCTGCTCGTCGGAGACCAGCAGCGAGCCGTCGGGCATCTGCAGGAAGTAGGTCGGGCGGCCCCAGAAGGTGTTGGCCGCGGGGTCGGCAAAACCGGTCATGAAGGGCGTGAGTCTGGCGTTCTTGCCATCGGCATCGGCCTTGACCACCACGACGTCGAAGCCGAACTTGGTGCTGCGGTTCCACGAACCCTTGCGTGCCATGAAGATGGCGTTCTTGTACTCGGCCGGGAACATGCTGCCGGTATAGAAGTGCACGCCCATGGCCGCGGCATGCGGGCCCACGGTGGTGACGGGCAGGGTCACGCCGGCGCAGGGGTCGGCTTTCTTCACGTCGGGGTCGGCCACGCCGTTGGCATGGCAGTAGGGGAAGCCGAAGAAGGGTGTGCCGCCCAGGCCGAGCTTCCACCATGGTTTCGTGGGCAGGCGGTTGAGCTCGTCCTCGGGGCCTTCGTCGCCCATCCAGTCACGGCCATGGTCGGAGAACCAGAGCTCCTTGGTGACCGGGTGGAAGTCGAAACCCACGGTGTTGCGCACGCCGGAAGCAATCACCTCCATGCCCGAGCCGTCGGCGTTGTAGCGGCGGATCTGGGCGTATTCATCGCTGGGCAGGGTGCAGATGTTGCACGGCGCGCCGAATGGGACGTAGAGCTTGCCGTCCGGGCCGAAACGGATGTACTTCCAGTTGTGGTGCTCCAGCGGCGGCAGCTTGAAGGCGGCCGTCATGTCCACCGGGGCCACGCCGGGGTTCTTCTCGATGCCGTCGTAGCGCAGCACCTTGTCGATGGCCATCACGTAGAGGTTGCCGTTGTGGATGGTGGCGGCCGGCTGCTTGAGCTTGTCCACCACGACGCGGCTGCTACGGCTGCTGCCGTTGTCGGTGATCTCGTAGACCCGGCCCAGGCCGCGCGTGCCGCCGTAGACCTTGCCGCTTTCGCCGCGGCTGATGGCGCGGATGCCGGGCGTACCGGTGGACCAGACTTCGACCTTGAAGCCTGGCGGCAGCTTGAGCTTGTCCAGCGGGATCTCGGCAGCCGGCGTGACCGTGTTCTTGCCGGGCAGTGGCGCCAGCGTGGAGCTGGCCATGCTGGCAGGCATGCCCTGTTTCCAGCCGGGCTGGCCGGCCGGCGGCGCGGCCGAGAAGGTGGTGGCGGCGGACTGCGGCGGGGGCGACTGGCAGCCGGCCAGCAGGGCGGCGAGCAGCGCACCGGCCACGGGGATGAAGCGCTTCATGAGTGTCTCCTGAGTTTGTTGTGTATGCCCTCGGTAATCCTAGGGTTGGTGTCGATTGGTCGACCTAGGGTTTCCACGGAAAAAATCCGCGCCCGACCAACTAAACGATATAAGCAATATTGATGATCCTTCTCGCGCGCTGCCTGCACAATCCGCGCACCTGAAAAAAGAGGAAGGCAATGAAGAAGCTCGAGGAGCAGGGGGCGCGGCGCGTGCGCGGCAGGCTGCTGGTGCTGGCCGGCCTGATGACGGCGGGCGCACCGGTCGCTTCGCAGACGCTGGAGGATGTGGTGATCTCGGCCTCGCGCGCGCAGCAGCGCAGCTTCGATGCGCCGGCGGCCATTCAGACGGTGGAGCGCGAGACTCTCCTGGACGCGGGGCCGCAGGTCAACCTGTCGGAGTCGCTCAACCGCGTGCCCGGCCTGACGATCCTGAATCGACAGAACTACGCGCAGGACCTGCAACTGTCCATTCGCGGTTTTGGTGCGCGCGCAGCCTTCGGCATCCGCGGCATTCGCCTTCTGATCGACGGCATACCTGCCACCACGCCAGACGGCCAGGCGCAGGGCTCCTCCGTGGCGCTCACCTCTACGGAGCGCATCGAGGTGCTACGCGGCCCGCTGGCCCTGCTTTACGGCAACGCCTCGGGCGGCGTCATCCAGGCGTGGACGCGTGAGGCGCCCGAGGTGCCCGAATTTGGCCTGCAGTACTACACCGGCTCCTACGACATGCGCCGTACGGACTGGCAGTATGCCGGTCGCGTCGGCCAGGGCCTCGGCTTGGTGGCCGACTACAGCACCTTCGACACCGATGGGTTTCGCGACAACAGTCGCACCGAGCGCAAGCAGTTCAACGGCAAGCTGAGCTTCGGGCCAAGCGCGGCCACACGGGTGAACGTGGTGTTCAACCAGTTCGACATGCCCTTGGCGCAGGATCCGGCGGGCCTGACCGCCACGCAGATGGCTGCCGATGCCACGCAGGCTGGCAGCAACACGGCCGCACGGCGCGTGCGCAAAATCGTGCTCCAGAATCAGATCGGCAGTTCGCTCACGCATGAGCTGGACGACCAGCGCTCACTGACCGCGCGCGCCTACTACGGTACGCGCGACAACCTGCAGTTCCAAGCCGGCATTCCCGGCGTCACGCCCACGGGCGCCTGGATCAGCCTGAACCGCGCCTACTACGGTGTCGGGTTGCAGTACAACGTGCAGTCGCAGTTGGGTGCCACGCCGGTGCGTTGGGTCGTGGGCTACGAGTTCGACCGTTCACGCGAGTATCGCCAGGGCGGCGCCGCTTCGATGGGCGACAAGACCACGACCACGCGCAGAGAGGACAACCAAGCCGAGAACAGCGATCTCTTTCTGCAGGGCACGGCCTTGTTGTCTGAGCGTTGGTCGCTCACCGGTGGCCTGCGCCATAGCACCGTGCGCTTCATCAGCGATGACTATCACCTTGCCGACGGCCGCGACGGCTCGGGCAGTGCTACCTACCAGGCGACCAGCCCGGTGCTGGGCCTGACCTGGCACGCAGCCGACACGCTCAACGTCTATGCCAATTACGGCAAGGGCTTCGAGACTCCGACGCTGGCCGAGGTGGCTTATACCAATGTCGGTACCAGCGTGCTGGCCGAGTTCAACCCGGGCTTGGCAGCGTCCAAAAGTCAGCACTATGAGCTGGGCGTCAAATGGGCGCCTGGCCCGTTCAGCCGCGTCGACTTGGCCACATTCCTGGTCGAAACCACGGACGAGATCGTGATCTCGCGTAGCAGCGGTGGGCAGACGGCTTTCAAGAACGCACCGGGCACGCGCCGCATGGGTTGGGAGCTCGCGGCCAGCACCCTGTTCAGCCCGCAGCTGCGCGGCGTGCTGGCGGCGACCACCATCGACGCGCAGTACACCGAGGACTTCACCTCGGTCAACGCCGGCACCCCGATCAATGTGGCTGCGGGCAAAAAGCTGCCGGGCATCCCTCAGCACTTCGTCTTTGCTGAACTGCTCTGGGCTAGCCAGGCACTGACACCGGGCCGCAAGGGCCCGCGTCTGGGCAGCAGCGCTGGGGTCGAATGGGTGAGCGCGGGGCTGATCCACGTCAACGACACCAACTTCGACTCGGTGTCGGGCAGCACCAGCAAGGCTGAAGGCTACAACGTGCTCAACCTCAAGGCCAGCCATGGCTGGGCCTTGCTGGGCAAGGGCCAGTTGACAGCCTACGTGCGGCTGGACAACGTGACCGACCAGCGTTATGCAGGCTCGGTGATCGTGAATCAGACCAACAACCAGTTCTATGAGCCCGCGCCGGGCTATAACTGGTCGCTGGGTGCAAGGCTGACCCTGCCCTTGTGAGGGGCCTACCCCGGGTGGCTGACTTCTCTCTCCCATGCCGCCGCATGGCGAGAGCGGGGGAGACGCGCGGCAGATCAGAAGGTGTGACCTTGTCCCGGGGGGCTTTTGCGTAGTCCTTCGAGATCGAGCACGCGCAGGCCGCCGTACTCGACCCGGATCGTGCCCTGCGCCTCCAGCCGGGCCAGCGCTTCGTTGACGCGCTGGCGCGACAGGCCTACCAGGTAGGCCAGTTCCTGCTGCGTGATGCGCAGCACCTCGCCCACGCCGGGGTAGAGCACCGGGTTGAACAGGGCGGCCAAGCTGCGCGCCACGCGCAGGTCAGGGCTGTTCATGCGGTCGATCTCGCGCGCCGCGATGAACTGGCCCAGCCGCTCGTTGAGCTGGTTCATGACAAAGCGATTGAAACCGATCGAATGGTCGAGCAGTCGGTGGAAGGTCTCCACCGGCAGGCCGGCCACCAGGCTCTTGCGCAAGGTCTGCACGTTGTAGCGGTAGGCCTCGCGCTTGAGCACCGTGCCCTCGCCGAACCAGCCGCCGGGGGGCAGGCCGGCAAACGTGAGGGTCTGGCCATCGGCGTTCTCGCCGCTCATCTTGAGCAGGCCATCGACGACGCCGAACCAGTAGGTCACCGGGCGGCCCACGCGACAGATCAGATCGCCGGGCTGCGCCTCGCTGATGCGCAGTGCGGCCACGGCAATGTCGCGCTCCTCGGCGGTGAGCAGCGCCAGCCACGGGATGCCGGCCAGCTCGGCGGGCGTGGGCGCGCGGCGGCGCTCGTGCAGGGAGGAATCGCGGGTCATGGAATGCGGTGTGACAAGGGAAACTACCACCTAGGGTCTACCCTGAATTGTCGTCGGAACGACAACATGACGTCAAACCGAAGCCTACTATTCGCCGCATGACGGTTGCAGCCCGGCCTGGGCTGCCTACGGACAAACAAGGAATCGGGATGCAGACGACCTTTCCGCGACTTCTGCTCAAGCACGCTGCCGAGCGCCCGCAGGCGCCGGCCATGCGTGAAAAGGAGTACGGCATTTGGCAGACCTGGAGCTGGGCGCGCGCCGCTGAGGATGTGCGCCTCATGAGCTGCGGGCTGGCCGCCCTCGGCTTTCAGTCCGGGCAGAACCTGGCCATCATCGGCGACAACCGCCCCCACCTCTACCAAGCCTTCATCGCGGCGCAGAGCCTGCGTGGCGTACCGGTGCCGATGTACCAGGATGCCGTGGCCAGTGAGATGGCCTTTGTGTTGCAGGACGCCGAAATCCAGTTCGTCATCGCCGAGAACCAGGAGCAGGTCGACAAGCTGCTGGAGCTGCGGGAGACGGTGCCCGGCCTGCAACACATCATTTACGATGACCCGCGTGGCCTGCGCAACTACCGGCATGAGGGGTTGATCAGCATCGAGCGCCTGTTCGAGCTGGGGCGCGAGTACGAGCAGGCCCATCCGGACTTCTATGCGAAGTCGGTCGAGCAGGGGCAAGCTTCGGATGTGTCGGTGATCCTCTACACCTCGGGCACCACCGGCCGGCCCAAGGGCGTGTGCCAGACGCACGCCAGCTTCATCCAGGCGGCGCAGGGCGGCGTGGAGGTGGACGGCCTCAACCCCTCGGACAACATCATTTCCTACCTGCCGCCGGCCTGGGTGGGCGACCACCTGTTCTCCATCGCCCAGTGGCTGGTGGCCGGCTTCACCATCAACTGCCCGGAGTCGACCGCCACGGTGAGCATCGACCTGCGCGAGATCGGGCCGAGCTACTACTTCGCGCCGCCGCGCGTGTTCGAAGGCATGCTGACTTCGGTCTCCATCCGCATGGAAGACGCCGCGGCACCCAAGCGCTGGCTGTATCGCAAGTTCATGGACGTGGCGCGCCGCTGCGGCGCCGAGATCCTGGACGGTCATGCCGTGCCGTTCACCGACCGGTTGCTGTATGCGTTGGGCAATGTGCTGGTCTACGGGCCGCTGCGCAATGTGCTGGGCCTGTCGCGCATCCGCGTGGCCTACACCGCCGGTGCGGCCATCGGGCCGGACCTGTTCCGCTTCTACCGCTCGATCGGCATCAACCTCAAGCAGCTCTACGGCCAGACCGAAACCTGCGCCTATGTGTGCATCCAGAAGAACGGCCGCGTCAAGCTCAACAGCGTGGGCGAGGCGGCGCCGGGCATCGAGATCAAAATTGCTGAGAACGGCGAGGTGCTGGTGAAGGGTGTCTCGGTGCTCAAGGAGTACTACAAGCGCCCGGACGCCACCGCCGAGGTGATGGACGCGCAGGGCTACTTCCACACCGGTGACGCCGGCGTGATCGACCACGACGGCCACCTGCACATCATTGACCGTGCCAAGGACGTGGGCAAGCTGGCCAACGGTGCCATGTTTGCGCCCAACTACATCGAGAACAAGCTCAAGTTCTTCCCGCAGATCAAGGAGGCGGTGTGCTTCGGCCACGGCCGCAACGAGGTCTGCGCCTTCATCAACATCGACTTCGAAGCCGTGGGCAATTGGGCCGAGCGCCAGGCGCTGCCCTACAGCGGCTACGTGGACCTGGCCGGCAAGCCTCAGGTGCTGGACATGGTGGCCGAGTGCGTGGCCAAGGTCAACGCCGACCTGGCGGCCGAAGAGGGCATGAGCGACACGCAGATCGCCCGCTTCCTGGTGCTGCACAAGGAGCTGGACCCGGACGACGACGAGCTCACCCGTACCCGCAAGGTGCGGCGCGGTTTCATCGAAGACAAGTACGCGGTGCTGATCGACGCGCTCTACGGTGGGCGCAGCGAGCAGTTCATCGAGACGCAGGTGAAGTTCGAGGACGGCCGCACCGGCAAGGTCTCGGCCACCCTGCCCATCCGCGACGCACAACGCTACCCGGCCGTGGCTGCCGCTGCCTGAAAGACATAGCGCGATGAAAGAACGCAAGCTTGGCGACGTCATCCTCGACGTGCAGAACATCTCCCTGGCCTTCGGCGGCGTCAAGGCGCTGACCGACATCTCCTTCAACGTGCGCGAGCACGAGATCCGCTCCATCATCGGCCCCAACGGCGCCGGCAAGAGCTCCATGCTCAACTGCATCAACGGTGTTTACACGCCGCAGCACGGCACCATCACCTTCCGCGGCCAGACCTTCGACCACATGAACAGCCGCCAGGTGGCCGAGATGGGTGTGGCGCGTACCTTCCAGAACCTGGCGCTGTTCAAGGGCATGAGCGTGCTGGACAACATCATGTCCGGCCGCAACCTGAAGATCAAGAGCAACATCCTGCTGCAGGCGTTGCGTTTCGGCCCGGCCGAACGCGAGGAGATCCGCCACCGCGAGTTCGTCGAGCACATCATCGACTTCCTCGAAATCCAGGCCTACCGCAAGACGCCCGTGGGCCAGCTGCCCTACGGCCTGCAAAAGCGCGTGGACCTGGGTCGCGCCCTGGCCATGGAGCCGCAGGTGCTGCTGCTGGACGAACCGATGGCCGGCATGAACGTGGAGGAGAAGCAGGACATGAGCCGCTTCATCCTGGACGTGAATGACGAGTTCGGCACCACCATCGTGCTGATCGAGCACGACATGGGCGTGGTCATGGACATCAGCGATCGCGTGGTGGTGCTGGACTACGGCAAGAAGATCGGCGACGGCACCCCGGACGAGGTGCGCAACAACGAGGATGTGATTCGCGCCTACCTGGGCACGAGCCACTGACGGAGCAACACGATGGGATTCTTTCTCGAAACATTGTTTGGCGGCCTGATGGCGGGCATGCTGTATTCGCTGGTGGCACTGGGCTTTGTGCTCATCTTCAAGGCGTCTGGTGTGTTCAACTTTGCGCAAGGCGCGATGGTGCTGTTCGCGGCCCTGGCGATGGC
>JAULXO010000026.1:0-49890 GCA_032118555.1 Hylemonella sp.
GTAGTCACGCAGGATGTTGCCGGTCGCGCTGATGGTGTCGAGGCCGCGGATCACGCGCTCCAGGGTGTAACGCATGGCGCGCACCTGGCTCATGATCTGGATGTCCAGCCCCGTCGTATCGTGCTCGTGCAGGTACATCTTGACCTTGGTGATCAACTGCGCCTCGTGCGGGCGATACTGATCGAGCCAGAACACCACCGGCATGCCCGAATTGCGAGCGCGAGTCACGGCCAGCTTGACCCAGTCGCGGATGGCGGCGTCCTTGACCTGGCACATGCGCCAGATATCGCCGGCCTCCACGTTCTGGCTCATCAGCACTTCGCCGGTGTCCAGGTCGGTGATGTTGGCCACGCCGTCTTCCGGGATCTCGAAGGTCTTGTCGTGCGAGCCGTATTCCTCGGCCTGCTGCGCCATCAGGCCGACGTTGGGCACCGTGCCCATGGTCTTGGGATCGAAGGCGCCGTGCCACTTGCAGAAGTTGATCATCTCCTGGTAGATGCGAGCGAAGGTCGACTCCGGCATCACGGCCTTGACGTCCTTCAGACGGCCGTCGGCGCCCCACATCTTGCCGCCGTTGCGGATCATGGCGGGCATGGAGGCATCCACGATCACGTCGTTGGGCGAATGGAAGTTGGTGATGCCCTTGGCCGAGTCGACCATCGCAAGCTCGGGACGGTGCTCATGGCAGGCATGCAGATCGCGCTTGATCTCTTCCTGCTTGGACTGCGGCAGCGTGGCGATCTTGTTGTACAGATCGACCATGCCGTTGTTGACGTTCACGCCCAGTTCTTCGAACAGCTTGCCGTGCTTCTCGAACGCTTCCTTGTAGAAGATCTTGACGCAGTGACCAAACACGATGGGGTGCGACACTTTCATCATGGTCGCCTTCACGTGCAGCGAGAACATGACGCCGGTCTTGCGCGCGTCCTCGATCTCCTTCTCATAGAAAGCCAGCAGCGCCTTCTTGCTCATGAACATGCTGTCGATCACCTCGCGGTCCAGCAGCGAGACCTTGGGCTTGAGCACGATGGTCTTGCCGCTCTTGGTGATCAGTTCCATCTTGACGTCACGGGCGCGGTCCAGTGTCATGGACTTTTCGCCGTGGTAGAAGTCGCCGGCGTGCATGTGCGAGACGTGCGAACGCGAAGCCTGGCTCCACTCGGCCATGCTGTGGGGATTCTTGCGGGCAAACTCCTTGACGGCTCTGGGGGCACGACGATCGGAGTTGCCTTCACGCAGCACCGGGTTGACGGCTGAGCCCAGGCACTTGCCGTAGCGTGCCTTGATGGCCTTTTCCTCGTCGTTCTTGGGGTTCTCCGGATAGTCCGGCACCTTGTAGCCCTTGGCCTGCAGCTCCTTGATGGCGGCCACCAGCTGAGCGACAGAGGCGCTGATGTTGGGCAGCTTGATGATGTTGGCTTCGGGCTTGAGCGTCAGCTTGCCCAGTTCGGCCAGGTAGTCCGGCACGCGCTGTTCTTCGGTCAGGTACTCGGGGAAGTTGCCCAGGATGCGGGCTGCCACCGAGATGTCGCTGGTCTCGACGTTCACACCAGCCGGCGCGGCGAAGGTGCGAATGATGGGCAGGAAGGAGCTGGTCGCCAGCAGCGGGGCTTCGTCGGTCAGCGTGTAGATGATGGTGGGTTGCTGGGTGCTCATAAACCTTATCTCCAGAGATCGTGGTCGAAAACCTGCCGGTCAGTTGCGCCGATCGGCCAAATCATTTGATGGTTCGAGATTTTGCTTTCTGTGCTCTGACGTGGACCCCGATTTTTGAATCCATATCTCACCATGCAAAAAATCCATCAATAAAAGTGAGAAATTTTTTCAATCAGTCTTATAAAAGATACATGACTATTTGGCAAACAACATCCCTACCCCGCCAGCACCCAAAGTCATCGGCAACAAAAAAGGCCTGGCGATCGACGATCTCCAGGCCTTTGCGCTGACGCGCCGGGAATCAGCCGAAGTTCTTGGCGACGAAGTCCCAGTTCACCAGTTTGTCGAGGAAGGTCTCGACGAACTTCTGACGCAGGTTGCGGTAGTCGATGTAGTAGGCGTGTTCCCACACGTCCACGGTCAGCAGGGCCTTGTCAGCGGTGGTCAGCGGGGTGCCGGCAGCGCCCATGTTGACGATGTCGACCGAACCGTCAGCCTTCTTCACCAGCCAGGTCCAGCCGGAACCGAAGTTGCCGACGGCCGACTTGACGAAGGCTTCGCGGAAGGCTGCGTAGCTGCCCCACTTGGCGTTGATAGCCACGGCCAGCGCGCCGGTCGGCTCACCACCGCCGTTGGGCTTCATGCAGTTCCAGAAGAAGGTATGGTTCCAGATCTGCGCGGCGTTGTTGTAGATGCCGCCGCTGGACTTCTTGACGATGGACTCGAGGTCCATGCTTTCGAACTCGGTGCCCTTTTGCAGGTTGTTCAGGTTGACCACATAGGCGTTGTGGTGCTTGCCGTGGTGGTACTCCAGGGTCTCCTTGGAGTAGTGCGGTGCCAGGGCATCGATGGCAAAAGGCAGGGGGGGCAGGGTGTGTTCCATGGTTTTCCTCGTGGGTTTGTTGTTCGAAAGCGCCGATTGTAGGAATTAATTTTTTCCCTGGGGTGACACGGTCAGATCAACCTTGCCGTCGGCAAGGGTGGCCTGCAGGGTCTGGCCGGCGTGCGTCTGACCGACCCGACTGATGGTGTGACCGCGCTCGTCCGACAGCCAGGCATAGCCGCGTTGCAGCACCAGCGTTGGATCGAGCAGCTCCAGCCGCAGGGCGGCCCGCTCCAAGCGCTGCCGCATCCCGGCCAATCCGCGACGCAGCTGTTGCGGCAAGGCGGTTTCCAGTTGCTGCACGTCACGCCGGCACTGGCGCAGCGCGTGCTCCGACGCAAACCGCAGCCGCTGCGCCTGCCCGGCCAGCGCCAGCCGCTGGCGCGCCGCCAGTGCCGAAGGACGACCGAGGCGGCCGGCTGCCAAGTCGAGCCGCTGACTCTGACGGTCGATCACATCGGTCACCGCCTCCTGCAAGCGCTCCTGTAGCAAGTCGAGCGCACCCAGCCAGACGTCGCGCGGCTCGGCCACCAACTCGGCCGCCGAGGTGGGGGTGGGGGCGCGCAGGTCGGCCACGAAGTCGGCGATGGTGAAGTCGGTCTCGTGGCCGACGCCACACACCACCGGTACCGGGCTTTGCGCGACGGTGCGCGCCAGCGCCTCGTCGTTGAAGGCCCACAGGTCTTCCATCGAACCGCCGCCACGCACCAGCAGGATCACGTCGACCACGGTTTTCCGATCCAGATCGGCCTCCAGCCCTTTCCCGGTGGGCGTGAGGCGATACAGATTTGATAGCGCCGCAGACAGCTCGGCCGGCGCGTTGGCTCCTTGGACCGAAGCCGGCGCCAGCACCACCGGGATGTGCGGCACCCGCCGCTGCAGCGCCGTCACCACGTCGTGCAGCGCCGCCGCACCGAGCGAGGTCACCAGGCCGATGGCACGCGGCATGGCCGGCAAGGGCTGCTTGCGCGCCGCTTCGAACAGCCCTTCGGCTTCGAGCTTGGCCTTCAGGCGCAGGAACTGCTCAAACAGCGCGCCCTGCCCGGCCCGGCCCATGGATTCGACGATCAGCTGCAGGTCGCCGCGTGGCTCGTATACCCCCAAGCGACCACGCACCTCCACCAGTTCACCGTCACGCGGCGTGAAGTCCAGCAGACTGGCAGCACGGCGGAACATGGCGCAGCGGATCTGCCCGCTTTCGTCTTTCAGCGAGAAATAACAGTGCCCGCTGGCTGCGCGCGAGAAGCCCGAAATCTCGCCGCGCACCGCGACCGGATTGAAGCGCGCATCCAACGCGTCAGCAATGGCGCGGCATAACGCGCCAACTTGCCAGACGCGCGGCTTGGAGACTGGGAATTCAGTGGCAGACATCAGTCAGAACGCGGCTTGGCGACTCGTGTTGCGGTGCACTACTCCACAGCGGAGTCCGGTCATCTGATAAAACCACCGCAGTCTCTGCAAAGCACGCAGCGTCGTGATACGCCCTTGATTTCATTGTGTTTTTTCTTGCCCGCCGAGTAATCAATCTGTTGCAATGGCGCTGCGATGCGGCCTCGCAGCCCGTGCCATGGTACTTCTTCACAAAGTTATCCACAGTTTCTGTGGGATGACACAACTCGATACATGCCACTGTTCGACCCTTTCCGCCACCGCATCAAACGGCCAGGGCCGTGGGCCATAATCGCACAGCTTCAATCTGCGCGGAGGGCCCTCTTTGTTTTCGATCATACAAGCCGCAGGCTGGCCGATCTGGCCTCTGATCGCCTGCTCCATCCTGGCGCTGGCGCTGATCATCGAGCGCTTTCTCAGCCTCAAGACCGACAAGATCGCCCCCCCGAAGCTGCTGGACGAAACCCTGCTGATCTCGCGCCAGAACGTCCCCGCGCTGGACATCGTGGCCCAGCTGGAAAAGAACTCGGCCCTGGGCGAGGTGCTGGCCAGCGGCCTGCGCGCCCTGCACGCCAACCCGCGCTGCAGCGAGGAAGACCTGCGTGCCAGCATGGAAGCCAGCGGCCGCGCCGTGGCGCACCGGCTGGAGCGCTACTTGAGCGCCTTGGCCACCATCGCTTCGGCCGCGCCGCTGCTGGGCCTGCTCGGTACCGTGATCGGCATGATCGAGATCTTCGGCTCGCAGACGCCCACCGGTGGCGCGCCCGGCGGCAACCCGGCCCAGTTGGCGCACGGCATTTCGGTTGCGCTGTACAACACCGCCTTCGGCCTGATCGTGGCGATTCCGGCACTGATCTTCTGGCGCTACTTCCGCGCCCGCGTCGATGCCTACCTGCTGACACTGGAGCTGGCCGCCGACCGGCTGGCGCGCCACCTCAACACCCTGCGGAAATGACCGGCCCCGTCGAAAGGTCCCGCCGATGAACTTCCGCCCCCGCACCCAAGATGAGCCGGAGATCAACCTGATCCCCTTCATCGACGTGCTGCTGGTGATCCTGATCTTTCTGATGCTGACCACCACCTACAGCAAGTTCACCGAAATGCAACTGCGCCTGCCGGTAGCCGACACCGAGGCCCAGCGCGACTACCCGAAGGAGGTGGTGGTGGCGGTCAGCAGCGATGGCGCCTACATGGTCAACCGGACGCCAGTGGCCGGGCGCAGCATCGAAGCTTTGGTCGTCGCCCTGAGCGAGGGCGCCAAAGCCGGCAAGGACACCGTGGTCATCATCAGCGCCGACGCTGCAGCACGCCACCAGTCGGTGGTCACGGTGATGGAGGCCGCGCGCCGTGCCGGCCTGGCGCAGATCACCTTCGCCACCCAGTCCTCGGCCCGCGCTGGCACGAAGTAAGCCATGTCGCAGCCGCCATCGTCGGGCTGGCAACGCACCCTGCTGCAAAGCTGGACGCGGCGCGGCCCGCTGGCCTGGGCCCTGTGGCCGCTCTCGCTCCTCATGGGGCTGCTGGTGCGCCTGCGTCAGGGCCTCTACCTCAGCGGCCTGCTCCGGCGCGAAACGCTGCCGGTACCGGTGATCGTGGTCGGCAACGTGGTGGCCGGTGGTGCCGGCAAGACGCCAGTGGTGATGGCCGTGGTGCAGCACCTGCAACAGCGCGGATTCCAGCCTGGCGTCATCTCGCGCGGCTACGGTCGCCGCACCCGCGACACCAGGGAGGTGCGCCCCGACAGCGATCCCCGCGACGTCGGCGATGAGCCGGCCCTGGTCCGACGCCGCACCGGCGTGCCGGTGTTCGTCGCCGCCCGCCGCGCTGAAGCGGCACGCACACTGTTGCGCCAGCATCCGCAGGTCGATGTGCTGGTCAGCGACGACGGGCTGCAGCACCTGGCACTGGCGCGCGACGTCGAGATCTGCGTGTTTGACGACCGCGGCATCGGCAACGGTTTTTTGTTGCCCGCCGGCCCCCTGCGCGAGCCCTGGCCGCGCCACGTCGACCTGGTGCTGCACAGCGGCGCACAGCCCGCCTTCAGCGGCTACCGCTCGCAGCGCGCGCTGGCGCCGCATGCCTTGCGCGCCGACGGCAGCCGTGTCGAACTCGCCGCCCTGGCCCTCAACGGCCAGCCGCTGCTGGCTCTGGCGGCGATCGCCCAGCCACAGGCCTTCTTTGCCATGCTGCAGGCCGCTGGCCTGCAGTTGACGCAAATGCTGGCGCTGCCGGATCACTATGATTTTGATAGCTGGCAGCGCCCTGCCGATAAGCTTCACACCCTGATTTGCACTGAAAAGGATGCTGTCAAGCTATGGCGTCGTCACCCCGACGCCTTGGCCGTGCCACTGGACTTCACGCCCGAGCCAGCCTTTTTCACCATGCTCGACCGTCTGCTCGCTACCGCGCAGCATGCACGGCTATCATCGCCCCATGGACACACGACTTCTTGAACTGCTGGTCTGCCCCGTCACCAAGGGGCCGCTGGAGTACAAGCGCGAGCAACAGGAACTGATCTCGCGCAGCGCGCGCCTGGCCTACCCCGTGCGCGACGGCATCCCCGTGCTGCTCGAGAACGAGGCGCGGCCACTGACCGACGCCGAACTCGAGCGCTGACGCCCTGACTGCATGAACTACACGGTCCTGATTCCGGCGCGGCTGGCCTCAACCCGTCTGCCGAACAAACCGCTGGCCGACATTGCGGGCTTGCCCATGGTGGTGCGCGTCGCGCAACGTGTCACCTCCGGTCTGCCCGCCGGCACCCGCGTCGTCGTGGCTGGCGACAGCCCCGATATCCTGCAAGCCTGCCATCGCCACGGCGTCGAAGCCGTGCTGACCCGCACCGACCACCCCAGCGGCAGCGACCGGCTGGCCGAGGCCTGCGACCTGCTGCACTTGCCTGACGACGCCCTGGTGGTCAATGTGCAAGGCGACGAGCCGCTGATCGACCCGACCCTGGTGTCGGCCGTCGCCGAGCTGCTGATGCAGCGCCCAGAAGCGAGCATGAGCACGGCCGCGCACCCCATCCACGACGTGGCTGACTTCGTAAACCCCAATGTGGTCAAGGTGGTGCTCGATGTACGCCAGCTCGCGCTCTACTTCAGCCGCGCGCCCATCGCCTGGTGGCGTGACGGTTTCGCCCAGGGCATCACGACCCTGCCGGCACCGGCGCCGCTGCGGCACATTGGCCTTTACGGCTACCGTGTCGGCTTTCTGCGCCAGTTTCCGCAGCTGCCCCAGGCCCCCATCGAAACCACCGAAGCGCTGGAGCAGTTGCGAGCCCTGTGGCACGGCCACCGCATTGCCGTACATGTGACCTCTCATGCGCCCGGCGCAGGGGTCGACACACCAGCAGATCTCGAGCGCGTGCGCCGCCACTTCGGCAACTGAACACCGGCTGCTGTTAAGCAGCCTAACCCCGGGGTGTAAGTTTGGCCGCAGCACGGCGTGCTATCCTCGACCTCCTACGAGCGGTACAACGCACCTCCGTGGTGCCCAGCATCGCCAACCGGTTCTGAATTCACCCGAGGATATCCATGAGACTGATTCTGTTGGGCGCCCCTGGCGCCGGCAAGGGCACGCAAGCAGCGTTCATCTGCCAGAAATACGGCATTCCGCAGATTTCCACTGGCGACATGCTGCGTGCTGCCGTCAAGGCCGGCACCCCGCTGGGACTGCAGGCCAAGGCCGTCATGGAATCCGGCGGCTTGGTGAGTGACGACCTGATCATCAACCTGGTCAAGGAACGCATTGCCCAGCCGGACTGCGCCCAGGGATTCCTGTTCGACGGCTTCCCGCGCACCATCCCGCAAGCCGATGCCATGAAGGCCGCCGGTGTCAAGCTCGACTACGTGCTGGAGATCGATGTGCCCTTTGAAGCCATCATCGAGCGTATGAGCGGCCGCCGCTCGCACCCGGCCTCGGGCCGCACCTACCACGTCAAGTTCAATCCCCCCAAGGTGGAAGGCCGTGACGATGTGACCGGTGAGCCGCTGGTGCAACGTGAGGACGACAAGGAAGAAACCGTCAAGAAGCGTCTGGACGTCTACAGCGCCCAGACCCGCCCGCTGGTGGACTACTACAGCAACTGGGCCAAGGCCGACCCGGCGGCCGCACCGAAGTACCGCGCCATCAGCGGCATGGGTTCGGTGGACGAAATCACGACCCGTGCACTGCAGGCGCTGGCGAGCTGATCCAGCCACTGACGCCCAACAAAAAAGGCCGCTCATGCGGCCTTTTTCTCGCCCGGACATTGCGACGATTCAAAACAGCTCGACGCCACCCACCTTGTTGTCGGTCTGCAGCAGACCTCGCTCGACCAGCTGCTCGTAACTGCAGACCTGGTTGCGGCCGTGGCCCTTGGCAAAGTACACGGCCTGATCGGCGCGCTCGCAAGTCACGCTCGGCGAATCGCCGGCGCGCAGGGCCGTCAGGCCAACACTGACCGTGATGCAGCCCACCTGGGGAAAGGCGTACTGCTCCATGTTGGCACGAAAGCGCTCCAACGCACTCATCGCGCCGGCCTCGTCCGGGCAGCGCAGCAACACGACGAACTCCTCACCACCAAAGCGGAACACACGGTCCAGCGAACGCAAGGTGGTCTTGAGCAGGCGTGCCACCAGCAGCAGCACCTCGTCGCCAATCGAATGGCCGTGCACGTCGTTGACCTGCTTGAAGTGGTCTACATCCACCATGGCCAGCCAGTACCCCACTGTGGGCGTCGGCTGACGCCGCTCCGTCAGAGCCTCAGGCAGTTCGCCGGCTGCCCGCGCATCCTGCGCGCGCAACGTTTCGTCGCGCAACACCTTGAAAAACGCATCATCGAAGGACTTGCGGTTGAGCAGCCCGGTCAGGGCATCGCATTCGCTGTAGTCCAGCATGCCGTGCATGTTGCGGTACACGCTCAGCAGGCGCCCCAGGACGTTCAGGGCCGCCGGATCAAGGGGCTGCCGCAGCACCAGCTCGATCACGCCGGCGCCGGGCACCTGGGCATCCTCGAACAGCGGCACCAGAGCGAGCGTCGGCTCCTGCGGCGTCTCGGGCTGCACTTCCACCGGCTGTAGCGTTTCCAGGCAGCGCAGGTGCCATGGCTGCTCCGCCAAGGCTTGCAGCTGATGGACCTGCACCCATAGCGGATCGGACAGCACCTGGACATTGCCGCTTTGCTGGCGCCGCATCAGCGGCACCCAGAAACGCTGCGCGGCCTCGCTCACCACGCCGATCAGGGTCACCTGCTGCGGCTGCAGCAAGTCCATGATGGCGTCGACCAGTGCCCGGTCGAGCAGGTCGCGGTCGCGGTGCTGGGTCAAGCGGATCACGTAATCCACCAGTTTCGGCATCCCAACCTGCTCGTCTTGATTGTCTACGCTGTGGCTCGCTTGCACGGTCCGGTTGTCTGGCGCGGTAAATGGCCAGACAGCTCCCGCCCGTGATGATACGGGCTGCACCCGCCGCACCGCAGAGCGGTCGCCGGGGCTAACCCGTGTTTTGGTAAGGAAAGGTAACGATGCTTATGCCGGGCTGGAGCGCAGGCCGTAGACCTGCTCGCCCACGAACAGGTATTCCGCCCGCATCACGGCGGCGCCCTGCTCTGCCTTGAAGGTGAAGCCGATCAGCGCCACGCGGTCCCCCGGTTTGATCTCGGCGACCTTCCAGGCCTGCATGCGCGTCAAAGGCGCCAGTTCCACCTCCCATACCCGGTCCGCCCGCTGCGGCAGGCGGACCCGTTGCAGCAGCGCCCGGCCATCGACCGGCGCCGTCTGCGCCGGCAAAGCGCGCTGGGCCAGGTCCGCCGGCAGCGTCAGCGGTGCGTCCAGCTCCAGCACCAGCTCGGCATGCGGGTTCTGCCAACGCGAGCGCAACACGCGCCCCTGCAGGTACAGCGGCCGGTCCTGGTCAAAACTGCTCCACCCATGGTGCGCCCGGGCCAGGGGCCACGCGCCCGGCAGCAAGGACACCAGCAACAACGCATCGCGTCGTTTCATGTGCATCTCCCCAAGTCAAACGTAGGCGATCCAACGACCGCAGGCAATGACGGCCAGCCAGATCAGGGTGGACAACAGCATCTGCAAGCGCGCCAGGGCATCCAGCCGCGCCAGCGAGCCACGACCATGGAACCAGGCCGCATTACACGCCGCCGCCAATAACAGCAGCATCTTCAGGGTGAATGCACGGTTGGCCAGCAGCTCCATTGGCCGGGTGGCGAACATCAGCAGGCCTGAGGCTGCGGCCACGCTGAAGCCGACCAGGGCGAGCGCCAAGCTGAGCCGGGCCAGCTCCCGCGGCGACAAGGCCGCGCCGGCGCCGAACACCCGCAGTTCCAGCAGCACCAGATTGCCGAGCAGCAGCGCCACGCCCGCGATGTGGACCACCTCCAGCGCAGGATAGGCCCAGGCGCTGTCTTGCAGGACGGCCCACATGCTCAGCTGCCCAGCAGGTCAAGCATCAGTGCCAAGCGCGCCTTCACCGGCGTCAGACCGGGGGCCGCCGCGAACTGCTCGTCCGGCCGGGCGCTGGCGACCCCCAAGGCACAGCGGCTGCTGCGCCACACCCGCACGCCACTGGCCTGGGCGCGCTGCAAGGCGTGTTCCAGCACATGGTGCACCGTGCCACCGCCGGTGCCGGCCACCACCAGCCCGCGCACCGGTGCCGCATCGCGGGCAGCAGGCGCGACCAACGCGTCCACCGTGGCACCGCTGGCGGCGCCATAGCTCATCACAACCTCCACCCGCGGCCACTCGTCCATCGACACCATGGCTTTGAGCGCCGCCGCATCAAACCGGGCGGGGCTGGTGGGCCAGCTGCGCCACAGATCCAGTTGCCCCTGCCGCACCCGCCCGACAGGCCCGGCCTCGCCTGATGTAAAGGCATCGAGCTGCCAGCTGTGCAGCTTCTGCACATCGAAGGCCCCATGGATCTGGCCGGCGCACACCAACACCACGCCGCTGGCGCCGGGATGGCACGCCACCGCCAGTGCATCCAGCAGGTTCTGCGGCCCGTCCGCACTGACGGCCGTCGCCGGACGCATGGCGCAGGTCAGCACCACCGGCTTGGCCGGGGCCAGGACGGCCTGCAGCAGGTAGGCTGTCTCCTCCGCGGTATCGGTGCCATGGGTCACGACGACGCCCTGCACATCGGGCTGTGCCAACCAGTGTGTGCAGCGCCGCAGCAGCGCCTGCCAGACAGCGACATCCATGTCCTTGCTGTCGATCTGCGCGACTTGCTCACTCACAAGTTCGAAGCCGGCCGGCAACGCCCCTGGCAGCCCGGCCAGCAGGTCGGCCACGCCCTTCTGCGCGGCAACGTAGTGGCTGTCGGTCGGACTGGCCGCGGTGCCGGCAATGGTGCCGCCGGTGCCGAGCACGACGATTTTTTGAAGCCGCACTTGCAATTCCTCACAAACTGGTTAAAAATACAGTTACTGGATATCGAGACAGTAGTCTTATGCCAACCCGGCCACAAGGAGTCGCCATGATGGACCTGCCCCAGTTCCCGGTCAAACTGACCGCCCGCCAACAGCAGATTCTGGACCTGATTCAGAGCGCCATTGCCCGCACTGGCGCCCCACCCACGCGCGCCGAAATCGCGGCCGAACTCGGCTTCAAGTCTGCCAACGCCGCCGAAGAACACCTGCAGGCCCTGGCGCGCAAGGGTGTGATCGAACTGGTCAGCGGCACCTCGCGCGGTATCCGCCTGCGCGGCGACGCCCTGCGCTCCATCAACGAGTCGCGCATCAAGCAGTACGCACTGCCGCTGCCGGGCCTCGCCCAACTGGCCTTGCCGCTGGTCGGACGCGTGGCCGCCGGCTCGCCGATTCTGGCGCAGGAGCACGTCGACCAGACCTACTACGTCGAGAACTCGTTGTTCCAGCGCAAGCCCGACTACCTGCTCAAGGTGCGCGGCATGTCGATGCGCGACGCCGGCATCATGGACGGCGACCTGCTGGCCGTGCAGGCGACCAAGGATGCCAAGAACGGTCAGATCGTTGTGGCACGGCTGGGGGAGGAAGTCACCGTCAAACGCTTCCGCCGCAACAAGCACCTGATCGAGCTGCACCCCGAGAACCCCGATTACCAGACCATCATCGTCGAACCGGGCGAGCCGTTTGAGATCGAGGGACTGGCGGTCGGCCTGATCCGCAACACCATGCTGATGTGAACCCCATACACCGAGGTCTGAGATGAATATCGCCTTCCTGGCCGAGCCGCGCACCTGGGCCCCGCTGCAAAACCTGCTGCGCTGGCTGGCGCCGGCTGTCGTCCCCCTGGCAAGCACCCCACCGGCACGAGGTGCGGCCACCGTGGCCGACCTCCGACCGGCCTGTCAACGTCGCGCCACGCGGGTCGCCGCCCAGTCGCCTGTGCATGCGCTCCAGCGTCGCCCCTTGCGCGTGGTGCGCGTCATGGAATCCGGGCAAAGCGCCGCCCAGGTCGGGCGCATGGTGATCTCCGGCCGCATGGCCGATGTCTGCGCCGAGCTGGACCGTCTGGCCGCCTGCGAAGCCACAGCCCGGTAAGAGAGTTTCCCGCTGGCCCGGCGACGGGCCAGCCGCCGCGGGCCCAAGGCACAATAGCGGCATGAATATTGTGATTCTGGACGATTACCAGGACGCCGTTCGCAAGCTCGAATGCGCGTCCAAGCTGGAAGCCTTTCCGGCCAAGGTGTACACCAACACGGTCAAGGGTCTCGGTCAGCTGTCCGTCCGCCTGCGCGATGCCGACATCATCGTGCTGATCCGCGAACGCACCCACATCACGCGCGCCCTGGTGGAGAAACTCCCGCGCCTCAAGCTGATCGCGCAGACCGGCCGCGTCGGCAGCCACATCGACATCAATGCCTGCACCGAGCGCGGCATCGCGGTCGCCGAAGGCACTGGCTCGCCGGTGGCGCCGGCCGAGCTGACCTGGGCGCTGATCATGGCCGCCATGCGCCGCCTGCCGCAGTACATCGGCAATCTCAAGCATGGCGCCTGGCAGCAGTCCGGCCTCAAGGCCGGCTCCATGCCCCCGAATTTTGGTCTGGGCTGCGTGCTCAGCGGCAAAACGCTCGGCATCTGGGGCTACGGCAAGATCGGCCAGATGGTGGCCGGCTATGGCCGCGCCTTCGGCATGCGTGTGCTGGTCTGGGGCCGTGAGGCCTCGCTGGCCAAAGCCGTGCAGGACGGCCACGCAGCCGCCGCCAGCCGTGAGCACTTCTTTGCGCACAGCGATGTGCTCAGCCTGCACCTGCGCCTGAACGACGAGACACGCAGCATCGTCACATCCGACGATCTGGCGCGCATGAAGACCACCGCACTGTTCGTCAACACCTCGCGTGCCGAACTGGTCGAACCGGATGCTCTGATCGGCGCGCTCAACCGCGGCCGCCCCGGCATGGCGGCAGTGGATGTGTTCGAGACCGAACCCATCCTGCAAGGCCATGCCCTGCTGCGGCTGGAGAACTGCATCTGCACGCCGCACATCGGCTACGTCGAGCAGTCGAGCTACGAGAACTACTTCGGCGCTGCCTTCGACAACGTGGTGAACTTCATCAAGGGCACACCCACCAACATCGTCAACCCGGGCGCCCTGCAGGTGCGGCGCTGAAGCACGGCATGCCGCAGCCGTCCTCCGACGCGCGTCCGCTGCCGGCGGCGCTGTGGGCGCTGATGGCCGGCAACGGCATCATCGGCACCGGGGTGATGATCGTCCCCGGCACGCTCAACGACATCAGCAGTTCCCTGGCCGTGACGGTGCCCGTGGCCGGTCAGCTGATTTCGGCCGCCGCCCTGATGATGTGCTTTGGCGCACCCTTGCTGGCCACGCTGGTAGCGCAGTGGGACCGCCGGCGCCTGCTGGCCCTGGCCATGCTCTGGTATGGCGTCATGCATCTGCTGAGCGCGGCGATGCCAAACTTCAGCGCCTTGCTGGTGGTGCGCGTGCTGGCCGTAGTCTCACCGGCCATCTTCACGCCGCAGGCGGCCGCCTGCATCGGACTGATGGTACCGGCGGCGCAACGGGGCCGCGCCATAGGCCTGGTCTTTCTCGGCTGGTCAGTCGCCTCGGTCCTGGGCATGCCGCTGGGTGCCTGGATCGGTGGCACGCTGGGCTGGCGGTCCGCCTTTGCGCTGGTGGGGCTGCTCAGCCTGGCAAGCGCCTGGTGGGTCTGGCGCGTCATGCCCAAGGGCATCAAGCCGCCCGCCTTCTCGCTCGGCGCCTGGCGCGAGACGCTGCAGTCCCGCCCGCTCATGCTGTGCGTGGCCGTGACGGCCCTCTTCTCGGCCGGGCAGTTCGTGCAGTTTGCTTATCTGGCGCCGTACCTGAAGGCCTACTTCGACAGCACGCCGCTGCAGCTGAGTCTGATGTTTGCCTGGTTTGGCGTCTTCGGCTTTTTGGGCAACCTCTGGGTCTCGCGTCACATCGACAGGGTAGGCGCATCGCGCGCCGTCATGGTGTCGATGGGCGGCATGACCCTGAGCCTGGCCCTGTGGCCCGTCGGATCTAGCCTGCCGCTGCTCGGACTGGTACTGGTGCCCTGGGCCCTGGGCTGTTTTGCCGCCAATTCGGCGCAGCAGGCCCGGCTGGCCGGCATCGCGCCGGCGCTGGCATCCGGTTCGATTGCGCTCAACACCTCGGCCATCTATGCCGGGCAGGCCCTGGGCGCCGCCACCGGCGGTTGGCTGATTGCCCAGGACCGGATGCCTTGGCTCCACTGGGCCGGGCTGGCCATGCTGTTGCTGGCGCTGCTCACCAGTTGGCTGGCCACACGGGCCACCCACGGTAGCCCGCATGCGACCTGAGTCTGCTCAGGCGCCCTTCTTGGCACGCATGGCCATCATCTGCTCGGTGCTGCTCTTGCGATCGGCGTTGACGGTCTTCATGGTCGGGCGCTCCCCCATCATCTTCAGGTAGTCGCGCACCGGCAGTTCGGCCAACACGTCCTGGCCGTAGATGATCTTGCTGGCGCCAGACACCAGCGGCAGGTGCGCCACCGCGGCGCAATCGGCCAGTGTGAACTCCGGGCCGGCAATGTAGGGAGCGAACTTCGCCAGCTTGGCAAAGCCGTGTGCGCCCTTGACCAGCAGCTTGTGGGTACGCTCCTTGACTTCGTCGGACACCTTGCCACCAAAGAAGGCTTCCGGATAAAGGTTGCGCGCCACCAGTTCCAGATGCAGTTCGCTGTAGAGCAGGATCTCGCGCACCTTGGCCGCCGCATAGGGATCGGCCGGCAGCAACGGCTTTTGCGGATACGCCGCCTCGATGTACTCGGCGCAGGCACCCGACTCGGAGATCGGCCCCTGTGGCGTGTCGAGGAAAGGCACCTTGCCCATGGGCGAGCGGTCGACCAGCAGCGCATCAGTATGGCCGGTCCAGACCAGCTCCTCGACAAAGGGCACACCCTTTTCCATCAATTGCAGCTTGATCTTGTTGTAGTAGTTGCTGGCCGAGAAGCCGCACAGTTTCAAGGTCATCGTCATGTCTCCATCGGTTTGTGTACTGCCGTATCCTGCCGCGAGGATGCGAGGATGCGAGGACGCGGTCGAACGGGGTCGCCAGTGTCGCTCATCGCCGGCCTCATCATAGTCCGGCACGCGACTCGGAGCGCCGCAAGCGGCGCGAGATAATCGCCGCCATGAAACCCGTCTATGCACACATCGCCGTCGTCGGCACCGGCGCGATGGGCCGCGGCATTGCCCAGATCGCAGCCCAGGCCGGCAGCACCGTCACCCTCTACGACACGCAGCCGGCGGCCATGGCCGCCGCCCAGCAGGGTATAGCGGCCCAGTGGGACAAGCTGGCCGAGAAAGGCCGCATGGACGCGGCTGACGTGGCGGCCTGCAAGGCGCGTCTACAGATCGCCGCCGACCTGCAGGCGCTGGCCGCTTGCGATCTGGTGGTGGAGGCCATTGTCGAAAAACTTGAGGTCAAGGCTGCGCTGTTCGCGCAGCTGGAGGACATCGTGAAACCGGACGCGGTGCTGGCCAGCAACACCTCCTCGCTGTCCATCACCGCGATTGCCGCCAAGCTCAAGCGCCCGCAACGCGTGGCCGGTTACCACTTCTTCAACCCGGTGCCGCTGATGAAGGTGGTCGAAGTGATTGCGGGCCTCAAGACCGACCCGGCCGTCTGTGCCGCATTGAGCGAATACGCCCGCCAGATGGGCCACACGCCGGTGGCGGCGCAGGACACGCCGGGCTTCATCGTCAACCACGCCGGGCGCGGCTACGGCACCGAGGCGCTGCGCATCGTCAGCGAAGGTGTGGCCGACTTTGCCACCATCGACCGCATCCTGCGCGACCAGGCCGGCTTCAAGCTCGGCCCCTTCGAGTTGATGGACCTGACGGCACTGGACGTGTCGCACCCGGTGATGGAGTCGATCTACCACCAGTACTACGAGGAAGCACGCTACCGCCCCAGCGTCATCACGGCGCAACGGCTGGCCGGCGGCGTACTGGGTCGCAAGACCGGCGAAGGCTTCTACCGTTATGCGAACAACGTGGCCCAGGTCGCACCCGAGCCACCGGTGCCACAGGTGGCGGACATGCCACCGGTCTGGGTTTCGACGCGCGCCTCGCGCCGCGCGGAGTTGTACCAGCTGCTCAAGGATCTGGGCGCGAAGATCGAAACCGGCCAGTCGCCCTCGGCGCAGGCCCTCACGCTGGTGGCCCCGCTGGGCTTCGACGTCACCACGGTGGCGGTGGTCGAACGGCTGGACCCGGCTCGCACCGTCGGCATCGACCTGCTGATCGACGATGCCGCCACCAAGCGCCGCGTGCTGGCCACCAACCCGGCCACCCGCACCGACATGCGCGATGCGGCGCACGCCCTCTTTGCGCGTGACGGCAAGGCGGTGAGCGTGATCCGCGACAGCGGTGGCTTTGTCACCCAGCGTGTGGTGGCCACCATCGTCAACATCGCCGCCGACATCTGCCAGCAGCGCATCTGTACGCCGGCCGATCTGGAGACCGCCGTCACCCTGGGCCTGGGCTACCCGATGGGACCACTGGCCATGGGCAACCGCTACGGCCCGACCAATGTGCTGGAAGTGCTGTTCAACCTGCAGACTGTCTACGGCGATCAACGCTACCGCCCCAGCCCGTGGCTGCGTCGACGCGGCGCCATCGGCCTCTCGCTGCTGCACGAAGAAGAATGAGACGCTTCGTGCGACACTCCAAAGGCCGCCGGGCCGATACAGAAACCGCCGCGCAACGCGTGGAGAACTCATGAGCGCACAACTGCACAGCACCAGCCAGGGCCGCACCATGGTGCTGACCCTCTCCAACCCGGGTCAGCGCAACGCGCTCGGCCCGGCCATCTACGCCGCCGGCGTCGAGGCGCTGAACGTGGCCGAGACCAACCCGGAGGTCCGCAGCGTAGTCATCACCGGCGAGGGCACCCTCTTCTGCGCCGGTGGTGACCTGCAGCGGCTGCAGGCCAACCGCCAACAGCCGCCGGCCGTGCAGGCTGAAAGCATCGAGGGGCTGCACAACTGGATCGAGGCCATCCGCACCTTCCCCAAGCCGGTAATCGCCGCGGTCGAAGGCGCAGCGGCCGGTGCCGGCTTCTCGCTCGCGCTGGCCTGCGACTTCATCGTCGCCGCCAGCGACGCCATCTTCGTCATGGCCTACAGCAATGTCGCCCTGTCGCCCGATGGCGGCGCCAGCTGGCAGCTCGCGCGCGCCCTGCCGCGTCAGCTGGCCACCGAACTGCTCATGAGCGGCGAACGCATCGGCGCCGAGCGCCTGCACGCGCTGGGCCTGGTCAACCGCGTGGCCGTTCCGGGCCAGGCGCTGGACGATGCCCTGATGCTGGCCGAGCGCCTGAATGCCCGGGCACCCAACGCCCTGGCCAGCATCAAGGAGCTGGTGAACGAAGCCCCGCAGGCCGCGCTGACGCGCCAGCTGGCGCTGGAGCGTGATCACTTCGTGCGCAACCTGCACCACGTCAATGCCGGCATCGGCATTGCGGCCTTCCTGGCCAAGCAGCCGCCGCAGTACGACTGACCGCCTGCTGCACGTGCCAGCACACGTGCCGTGACGGCTCGCCGCTCGCATCGCCTCAGACGCACAGGTGACAACCCCAAGCCGCGCGCGCCGTCACGCGCGCGACAATGGGCATGTTCTCAGTCACCGAAAAGACAGTCCATGGACGAGCCGATTCTTACCATCGAAGAACGCGCTGCCATCAACGGCGGACGCTGGTTTTCAACCCTGTCACCTTCCCTGCGACACGACATCCTGCGATGCGCCTACGTCAGACGATACAAGGACGGCGAACTCATCTGCGCCCGCGGCGAGCCGCCCGAGGAGTGGGTGGCGTGCGCCAAGGGCGCTGTGCGCGTGAGCTCGACCTCGATCTCGGGCAAACAGGTCACGCTGACCTATGTGGAGCCGGGGGTGTGGTTCGGCGATGTGTCCATCTTCGACGGCGACCGGCGCACGCACGATGCCTATGCCCACGGCGACACCACCACGCTGTGCGTGGCCAAGGCCGACTTCAAGAAGATCTTGTCCAATCATGTGGAGCTGTACGAGGCCCTGCTGCGCCTGCATGCGCGGCGCATCCGCCAGCTCTACGGTTTGGTGGAAGACCTCAACACCCTGCCGCTGCGCGCGCGTCTGGCCAAGCAGCTGCTGCACCTGCTGCGCAGCTACGGCGTGTCCTCGTTGAGCGACAGCCGCGAGACACGCATCGGCCTGCAGCTGGCGCAGGAGGAACTGGCGCAGCTGCTGGGGGCGTCGCGCCAGCGCGTCAACCAGGAACTCAAGACCATGGAGCGCGAGGACGTCATCCGCATCGAGCCGGGAGGCCTGGTGGTGCGTGACCGCGACGCGCTGCTGCGCATCATCGAATCTGACCACTGAGCACCTGACCACCCCCTGTGAACATGAGCGCACTCGAACAACAATACGTCGGCACCCGCCCCGTCCCTGCGGCCCACGCCTTCGACGTGACGGCCCTGCAGGCCTGGCTGGCGGAGAACCTGCCGGATTTCGCCGGCCCGCTGACAGTGGAAGCTTTCAAAGGCGGCCAGTCCAACCCGACCTACAAGCTGATCACGCCCGCACGCAGCTATGTGATGCGCGCCAAGCCCGGCCCGGTGGCCAAACTGCTGCCCTCGGCCCACGCCATCGAGCGCGAGTTCGCAGTCATGCGCGGCCTGCAGGGCACGGCCGTACCGGTGCCGCGCATGCATGTGCTGTGCGAGGACGAGTCGGTGATCGGGCGCGCCTTCTACATCATGGAGTTCATGGCCGGGCGCGTGCTCTGGGACCAATCCCTGCCCGACTTCGATCCGGCAGGCCGACGCGCCATCTACCTGGAGATGAACCGGGTAATCGCCGCGCTGCACACCGTGAAGTTTGCCGAACGCGGGCTGGCCGACTATGGCAAACCCGGCAGCTATGTAGAGCGCCAGATTGCACGCTGGGCCAAGCAGTACCGCGCCTCGGCCGATGGCACCGGCCCGATGTCGCAGCCCATCCCCGAAATGGAGCAACTGCTGGACTGGCTGCCCGCGCACCTGCCCGCCAGCGCCCAGGACGACAGCCTGGTGAGCATCGTGCACGGTGACTACCGGCTGGACAACCTGATGTTCCACCCCACCGAGCCGCGCATCATCGCCGTGCTGGACTGGGAGCTTTCGACGCTCGGCCATCCGCTGGCCGACTTCGCCTACCACTGCATGGCCTGGCACATTCCACCCGGCGCCTTCCGCGGCATTGGCGGTCTCGATCTGGCGAAGCTGGGCATCCCGTCTGAGGACGAGTACATCGGCCTGTACTGCGAGCGCACAGGCCTGGCCACGCCGCAGGCACTGAAGGCCGACTGGAACTTCTACATGGCCTACAACATGTTCCGCATCGCCGCCATCTTGCAGGGTATCGCCAAGCGCGTCGAGAACGGCACGGCTTCCAGCGCCCAGGCGCAGCAGTCGGCAGCCGGTGCGCGCCCGATGGCGGCCATGGCCTGGCAGTTCGCCCAACGGGCCTGAGACCCTTTCATTTTCCAACCAGGAGATCCGCATGGACTTCGACTACTCCCCCCGCACCAAGGACTTTCAGGCCCGTCTGCTGAAGTTCATGGACGACCACATTTACCCGAACGAGCAAGCCTTTCATGACGAGATCGAAGCCAACACGCTCGCCGGCCGCCGCTGGACGCCGCTGCAGCTGATCGAGAAGCTCAAGCTCAAGGCGCAGGAACAAGGCCTGTGGAACCTCTTTCTGCCGCAGGACAGTGCCGAGATCGCTGGCGTACAGGGCGCCGGCCTCACCAACCAGGAATACGCCCCGCTGGCCGAGATCATGGGCCGTGTGCACTGGGCCAGCGAAGTCTTCAACTGCTCTGCGCCCGACACCGGCAACATGGAGACTATCGCGCGCTACGGCAATGACCAACACCGCCAGCAGTGGCTCCAGCCCCTGCTGGCCGGCAAGATCCGTTCCGCCTTTGCCATGACCGAGCCTGAAGTGGCGTCGAGTGACGCCACCAACATCGAAACGCGCATCGAACGCCGGGGCGACGAGTACGTCATCAATGGCCGCAAATGGTGGACCTCCGGCGCCGGCGACCCGCGCTGCGCCATCTACATCCTCATGGGCAAGACCGACCCCGAAGCGCCGCGCCATTCGCAGCAGAGCATGGTGCTGGTGCCGGCCAGCACACCGGGCGTGACGGTCGTGCGGCCCCTGAGCGTGATGGGCTATGACGATGCGCCGCACGGCCACATGGAAGTGCTGTTCGAGAACGTGCGCGTGCCGGTCTCCAACATCCTGCTGGGTGAAGGTCGCGGTTTCGAGATTGCGCAAGGGCGCCTCGGCCCGGGCCGCATCCACCACTGCATGCGCCTGATCGGCCAGGCCGAGCGCGCACTGGAGTACATGTGCAAGCGCGCCTCGTCGCGCGTGGCCTTCGGCAAGCCGGTGGCGGCGCAGACCGTGACGCAGGAGCGCATTGCCGAGGCGCGCTGCAAGATCGACATGGCGCGCCTGCTCACGCTCAAGGCCGCCTGGATGATGGACACCGTAGGCAACAAGGTGGCAAAGACCGAGATCGCCATGATCAAGGTGGTGGCGCCCAACATGGCCTGCCAGGTGATCGACTGGGCCATGCAGGTGCACGGTGGCGGCGGCATGTGCCAGGATTTCCCGCTGGCCTACAGCTATGCCAACGCCCGCACCCTGCGCTTTGCCGATGGCCCCGACGCGGTGCACCGCAACGCCATTGCCAAGCTGGAGTTGGGCAAGTACGCACCCGCCGCCAAGCCGGTCGAAATGCCCATCACGCGCGGTTGCTGAGCGCCGGGGTCGCGCGCCGCTCTTGTGAGGGCCGTCCCCGGTGCGCAGGGTGCTACTGTTTCAGTAGCATTCTGCGACCAGCAGCAAAGGGCCGCCGGCCGCTACCAATGTGAGACCGACAGACCGGACCATTGCTCATTGAGGTCCCGGAAGTTCCATAGTCCCGGGTCTTCCCGCTGGGCGATCTTGTCGACACAGCCGGGCGCCGAGAGATCGATGACCTCCGGCGGAATCCGCAGCTCTGACCTGGTGGAATAGAAGACCTTGACGCGCGGCGTGGTAAGCGACTTGGCAGTCTGCTCCACCACGACGCCGATATGGCCCGACGTCAGGCGCACCAGCGACCCGATCGGGTAGATGCCCAGGCTCTTCACGAAGGCCTGGAACACGCGCTGGTCGAAATGGCCCTCGGCCCATTCGGCCATCTTGCGCAGCGACTCAGCCGGGTCCCAGCCGGCCTTGTAGGGCCGGTTGGAGGTGATGGCATCGTACACGTCACAGACGGCCCCCATCTTGGCGTACAGGCTGATCGCCTCGCCTTGCAGGCCATGGGGATAGCCTGAACCATCGACCTTCTCATGGTGGTGCAGGCAGACCTCCAGCGCCACCGGGTCGAGCCGGCCGACCTGCTGCAGGATGCTGTGCCCCTTGACGGGGTGGCTCTTCATGATGGCGAACTCGTCCTCGGTCAGCTTGCCCGGTTTGTTCAGCACCTCCATCGGCATCACCGCCTTGCCCAGGTCGTGCAGCAGGCCAGCCAGCCCGAGCGACCGCGTCTGCGCCTCGTCCAGCCCCAGCTGGCGCGCCAGCGCAATCATCATGGCGCACACGGCCACCGAGTGCATGTAGGTGTAGTCGTCCGCCGTCTTGAGGCGCGCCAGGCTGATCAGCGCGCTGGCATTGCGCGCCAGCGAATCGGAAATCTCATCCACCAGGCGCTGGGCGCCGGCGGCGTCGACCGCCTTGCCCATGCGCGCCTCCTGGAACATGGACACCACCGCCTGCTTGGACTGCGTGCAGATCCGGGCCGCACGCTCAATCTCCTGATGCAGCGGCACCGGCGCCGTCTGGCGTGCGCCTTGCGCAGCCTTGGCCAACTCCTGCTCGACATGCGCTTCGGACTCGGCTTCCGACACGGCCACCTGCCCGGCCGGCACGTCCAGCCCTTTCGCGCAATCGATCCAGACTTCCTTGATGCTGCTGCTGAGGATGCGCTCGATGTCCCTGGGGTCGTCGAGCAAGAAGCTGGAACGCCAGAACGGATGCTCCATCCAGGAGCCGCAGAACTCCTTGATGTGCATGCCCAGCACCAGTTGTTCGACGTGGATCCGTTTCAGCATGGACACCTCAACGCACAGGAACACCCATCTGCCGCAGATAGGTCAGGATCTCCTGACTCACCGCACCGGCCGCGCGCGCCTTCTCGGCCTGTTCGGCGGCCGCCGTCACCTGGCCCAATGCGGCCAAGGACACGGCCGAGGCCAGCATCCAGCGCGGCTCGCCCGGACGCAGCTTCAGGGCTGTCTGGTAGGCCTGCACCGACTCGGTGTGACGGCCCAGCCGTTGCGCCGCGTTGCCGCGCACGGCCCACAGATCGGCCTGGTCGCCGAGTAAGGGTTCGAGCCGCACCAGCAGTTCCAGCACCTGGCCGGGCTGGCCCTGGGCCAGCTCCATACGCGCCAGCTCGCGCACCAGGGTCTGAAAGGCCGGCAGCGCCGCAGCATCCGGCGCGCTGGCCTGGGCCCGCTCGGCCACGGCCACGGCTTGGCGCATGACGTCCAGCGCGGCCTCGCGCGAACCGGCGTTCCAGAGTGCGCGTGCCTGGGCCAGTGTCTCCAGCGCCGCGGCCTGGCGCGGATGAACGGCCGGTGCAGCGTCGGCACTGGCACCGGCGCCTGCACGCCCGGCGGCACGGTGCTCGGCCGGCTTCGACGAAGACGCCGGTGCCCTCACGCCCCCCTCTGCTTGTGGTGCGGCCGACGCCGTGCGCGGCGCCGCCGCACCCAGCGGCTTTGGTTCAGCCTCCGCGCTTGCCGCCGGGGCGCCGCTGACCTGCTGTTCCAGCTTCGCCGCCGGTGCGGCCCGGGACGCAGGCACTCGGGTCGGCGCCGGCGAGGCTGCAGCGACGGGGGCCGAAGGCCTGGCCGCCGGTGCGGTGTCGTTGGTCTTGCCCGCCGCACGCGCAGCGGGCGCCGCAGATGCGGGCGCTTGGGCCAACTGCTGCTGCAACTCATAGGCCAGGCCTGGCGACTGCGGCAGTGGCAGTTGGCCCCCGGGCGCCGTGCGCAACACCTGCTGTGCCATCTGTTGTGCCTGTTCGGGCGATACCCCGGCTGCCGACGCCGCAGCAGCAGCAGGCAGCGGCACCGCGGCGGCAGTGGAAGACCCGGGCGGGGCACTGCGCGCCGCCTGGTCCAGCATCTGATGGAGCTGCTGCTCGCCCAACGGTGCCGCGGCCTGGCTCGGCAGCATGGCAACCGCACTGGCCGGGGGCTGAGGCAAAGGCGTGGCGGTGCCGCTGAACTGCGCAGGCCGGACAGACGATGGCGCCTGCCCCGGCTGCTCAACGTACCACCAAGCGACGACCACGCCAAGCACGACCAAGGCTGCCAGCAACAAACTGCGTGACATCTGCGAACCCGCTGGCTGGCCTTTCACGCTGGCGGTGTCACGCATCAGCCCTGCCGGCTCGCGCCCGGGCACGGCCGAGGCGGCCCGACGGGCGTCCAGGTCGCGCAGCATCTTGTTGATGACACTCATGCGCGGCCTCCGCCCGTCGAGCCTGCCTCATGGTCGTACAGCGGCTGCGTGTCCTGCCAGGCCGTGTCACGGCTGGTGTCCGGCGCCGAGGCGGCTTTCTGCCTCGCCCAACGCCCGCTCAAGCGCTGCCACCAGGAAGGCGGCGCCTGCACGCCGGGGGTGTCCGCCGCCGCCAGGCGGACGTGCCGCACCTGGACCTGGCGCCCGTTCTCGCCAAAGACCAGCAGCAGGCTCTTGTGCGCCAGCACGTTCAGCAGCCGGGGCACGCCGCCGCTGTACTGGCCCAGCGCGCGCGCCGCGGCGGCGTCGAACAACTTCACATCGGTCAGCTCATCCTCGGCCGCCATGGTCAACCGGTACTCCAGATAGGCTGGCACCGCGTCCATGGACAGCGGCCCCAGGTGCTCGCTGAAGGTGATGCGCTGCCGCAGCTGCCGGATCTCGGGACGCGCCAGCCGGGCATCCAGCTCGGGCTGGCCCAGCAGCACCAGTTGCAGCAGCTTCTGTTTTTCGGTCTCCAGGTTGGACAACAGACGCAGGCTCTCGACGGTGCGCAGCGGAATGGCTTGCGCCTCATCGATGCACACCACCACGCGCCGTCCGGCTTCGGCATGCTGCAGCAGGGCATCGCGCAAGGCTGCCAAGATCTGGTAGCGGCTGTGCGGCGCCGTCACCGCAACGCCCAGTTCGCCGGCCAGCGCCAGCAGCAGGTCGTCCGGGCCCATGTCCGGGTTGGGGATGTAGGCCGTGACGCACTCGGCCTGCAGGGTCTGGAGCAGCTGGCGACAGAGCACGGTCTTGCCGCAGCCCACCTCACCGACGATCTTGAGAAAACCCTCGCCGCTGCGCAGGGCCACCAGCAGCGTGTTCAGCGCGGCCTGCGCGCCGTCGTGCAGATAGAAGAAGGCCGGATCCGGCGTGATGGAAAACGGCGCCTCGCGCAGGAAAAAGTGCCGGAGGTACATCGTCAGGCCACGCTCCCCCGGCTCACTGCGCCGGGTTCCGGGGCGGCGTCTGCGGCTCGGCGCCGCCATCGAGGCGGATCACCCGGTTGCGAGATGCATCCATCTCGTCCAGCGCAGCGCGCACATTGCGGTTCTGTTGCTCCCAATCCTGCTCGGTGCGGATGATCGACGGCTTGATCAACACCACCAGTTCCTTCTTGCGGCCCGTGCTGGCGCGGTTGCCGAACAGGGCCGACAAAGGCCCCATGCCCGTGGTGCCGGGCACGCCCGAGGCGTTGCGCACCGACTCCATCTGCATCAGGCCGCCGATGGCGACGATGCGCCCGTCCTGGATGCGCACCACCGTGTCGGTCTCGTTCACGCTGCTCGAGGCCAGCGGCAGACGATAGCTGCCCACGCTGCCCAGGTCGACCAGCTTGGTCTTCTCCGTGACCGAGGTCACCGAGGGGTGGATGTGCAGCATGATGTTGTTGCCGTCATCGATCTGCGGCGTCACGTCGAGCGCAATGCCGGAGAAGAAAGGCGTCAGCGTCACCGTCGGCATGGTGGTGGTGCCGGTAGTGCCCACCACGGTTGCGGTGGAGATCGAGCCGCCGGTCACGTTGGTGATGAAGAAGTCGTCCGAGCCCACCTTGAGCACCGCCTTCTGGTTGTTCAGCGTGGCCACGCGCGGGCTGGACAGCGTCTGCACATCGCCCTGGGTCTCCAGGAAACCCAGCACCGCCGCAAACTGGCTGGTGGCCAGCGCCAGCCCGAACAGGCCACCGCCCGCTGCGAAGGAAGGCTGCGGCACCACGCCGGAGATGGCGCTGCCGCCCTGCAGCAAGGGGTTGGTGATGTTGGAGGCCGCCACCGAGCTGCCCAGCACGCCCATCATTTGCGTCGAATTGGCATCCGAGGAGAAAGCCGCCCAGTTGACGCCGCTCTGGAAGCCATCGCGCAGTTCCACTTCGACGATCTTGGCCTCCAGCATCACCTGGCGCTCCACGGCCCCTTGCGTGGCCTTGATGAATTTTTCCACCTGGCGCAGCTCGTCGGGCATGGCGCGTACCGCCAGGATGCCCGCCTGTGGGCTGGCGACCACGCTGCGGCCGCCACTGGTGCCGATCATGGCGCGCACCGCGTCCGTCAATTCGGTCCAGAAATCGGCGCGCGACGAGGTGGACACGCGGCTGCTGGAGTTCTGGACGCCACTGGCGCCTCCGACGCCAGGCACGCCGGTCGTGGTTCCGGTCGTCCCCACCGGCGTGGTTGTGGCAGCCCCCACCCCGGGCGTGGTGCCCGCTCCTGTGATGGAAGGCGACGACCCTGCAGCCACCCGCAGATCACTGGTCCCGACACGCAGGGAATGCGGGTAGTTGACCGTGAAGATGCGTGTCTGTATGGACGGCCCGTACACCGTGATGCGCCGGCCGTCGACCTTGAAGTCGTAGCCATAGACGTCACGAATGGCTTCCAGCGCTTCCAGCACCGTCACGCCGCGCAGCGTGACCGACAGGGTGCCGCTGACATCGGGATGCATCAGCATGCTGTAGCGTGTGTCGGCCACGATGGCCAGAAAGACCTCGCGCGCCTGGGCGTTGCTCACCAACAGGTCCAGGCGCGGCTCGGGCGGCGGCGGCACCAGCGGCGGCGCCGGTTCGGCCAGCGCCTCGCTGATGCGCGCCGGCACCGCTGACGGCGGCTTGGCTGCCTGCGCGGCGTTCAATTCCGCGCGCACGACGGCGCTCACGTCCTGGGTGCGCAGCGGGCGCTCGGTGGAACAGCCGGCCAGCAGCGCCGCCAGCATCAGCCCTGCCAACGCGCGCCATCGTGGTGTGAAAAATCGGATTCGGCCCATGGTGCTCACGCCATCAATGTGCGGTTCAAAAAAGCGTTCAACATCACTGGGTATCAGGACAAGGCGCACCAAGGGTACCCCGCGGGGACGGTGCAGCAGGAGGCTTCGCGCTTGCCGCACAGTCCGTCGTGGTTCGAGGTGGCACGCTGCGCCGCTCAATACCCTGGTAACGGGGCACCTTGCGCAGCACCGCGCCTTCGCGCAGCCACACCTCGGTCTCGGTGATGCGTTCAATGCGCGCTTGTCCCAACTTCTGCCCAGGCGCATACAGACGCGTGCCCATTATCACACGCGCCTGTCCGTTCACCACCATGACCGACAGGGTCGACAGCTCGGCGCTATCGGTCCCCGGTACCACCGCGCCCACGCCGGGCGCGGCCGGCTCCAGCGTCGGGTCACGCAGCGCCTGGGCTGCCGCCGCTCCCGGCAGCAGCACCGCCAGGCTGCCGGTAAGCCACATCATTGCCAAGGGCTTCATGGCGTGCCTCCCAGCCAGAACACCTGCAGGGTCAGCGACGGCGCCGGCTTGCCGCTGCTCAGCCGCATGCTGCCCCAGCGCAAGGCCGGCAGCTCCTGCTCCAGCGTCTGAACATAGCGCATCAGGTCGCCATAGGCGCCCGTCACCGTGAACTCCATGCCGTGACGCATCAGCGACGCCGCCGCCTCGCCCCCCTGCGGCGGCAGCTGGGTCGGTACCGGTGCCAGCGTGACCGTGCGCTCCAGGGTCAATCCCTCATGACGCCGCAGAATATGCAGCAGCACCCGCGGCAAGGAATCGGACGCCCCGCCCTGCCGAGACAGTTGCGCGATCTCCCGGTTCACGACCTCGATGCGCTGCTGCACCTCATCGATCTGTACCCGCACCGCCTGCACCGAATTGGGCGCAGCGCCGGCCGGCTTGCTGGCGCCGAGCTGCGCCCGCAGCGCATCCAGTTCCCCGCTTTGCTGGCGAACCGTAGCGACCCGTTGTTGCTGGGCGTCCTGCGCCGGCTCCAGCAGCAATTGATCAACCGCCACCAGACCACAGATCAGCACGACCCAGAAGATCAGCGCGCGTTCGCGCAGGCTCAAGGCATCGATGCGTCCGGCCAGCAGCCGCCACAGCCTCTTCATCGCGCGCCTCCTGCCGCCGTGGCGACCGGCGCCGCGCCGTGCGCCGTGCTGACCAGCACGAAAGCCCAGCGCGGGCGCGCACCTGAGATTGCCGGCGCGCCCGCCACGCGGGTACCGGCATCCGCCGCCTCGCCCGCCACACGCTCCACCTTGACGGCCGACAGCGCATGCCCCTGCAGCAGCGGATGCGCTGCCAGCCGGGAGACCCACTGGTTGAGCGCGGCCGGATCCAGCGTGAAGCCGGCCACTTCCATCTGCCGTTCATCGGCCTTGACCTCGGTCACCCAGACCTCGGGCGGAATGGACTCTGCCACCAGTCGCAGGCGCGTCGCATGGCCCTGCCCCTCGCGCAGCAGACCGCGCCCGAGTTCAGCCAACACCTGCTCGCGCTGCTGCAGCAGCGTCTGCTGCGCCTGCAAGGTCTGCTGCAGCCCGGCGTCAGCCGGCACCTCGCTGGCCTGCCGCTGCTTGAGTGCGGTCTGCAGCTGCTCGCGCTCCTGGGCAAAGCCGCGCAAGGTGTGCTCGAGCTCGGCAGCGCTGGACGACAGGCTCCACATCCAGTAGCCATAGAGTGCAGCGCAGAACGCCGCAATGACAGCCAGCGACACCGCCATGGTGCTGGCGGAAAAGTAGTGTTTCTGCGTCAGCAGAATCGGGGTGCGGAGATTGATTTGCTGCGGCATGGTCAGAGATTGCGTTCCTCGACGCGCAACAGGACACCCAGCAGCGGCAGGCACAGCGTCTGCTGGTCGGGCGAGCCGCCTTCGAAACCCGGGAAATACGGCGCCAGGTCCATCGGCTTGGCCGCAAAACCCAGCTCGCGACTGAGCCAGGCCGCCATCTCGGACGTACGCGCCCCCGCCTCCACCGACAGGCTGTCCAGCGGCAGGTTGGACCAAGTCCGCTCCCATACGTCGAGCGAACGCTGCACCTCCACCACGAAGCGCTGCGCCGCGTCGTCGGCGTCCAGCGTCGCGTCGGCAGGCGACAGCGGGCTGCGGTCCAGGAAGCCCGGCGCAAGATCGATGCGGCGGGTGTAATACAGTTCCTCACGCGCCGCGATGGTCAGCAGAGCCTGGCGCCCCTGCCCCATCATCAAGGCGGCATTGGCGCGGTCGACCCGGCCCTGCTGCTGTGCCAGCAGGGTTTGCAGGTTGCGTTGGGCCGTCTCCAGAATGTCCACCACGGGCACATCCCACTGCAGCGCCTGCCCCAGGCGAAGAACCTCGGACAGCACTGCGTTGCCGACCACCGCCACAAACAGGTGGCCGCCCGCACCTGCTGGCTCGGCGCCGACGCGCATCACATCCAGTGTGATGTCGTCGGTGTGCATGTCCACCATGTCGCGGATCTGCCAGCGCGCTGCGGCCCGCATCTCCTCAGGCGCCACCGCCGGCGCGTCGATGAGCAGGAACTGGTATTGCTCCGGCCGGAGCATGACGTGCACGCGTGCGCCCTTGAACCCCAGGCCCTGCAGGCGCCGGGCAAAAGCCTCATCGCTGTCGGCACCCTGGCGTTCCACGCCGAACTGGCGCACTTCGTGCCGGCCATCGGCGCGCACCGCGGCGCGTACATAGGCCAGGGTCTGCTCCGACCAGGAGACCACCAGCAAGTCGCTCGACTGTTGACGTTTCCAGGGCCAGCGCATCAGCAATCCATGTTCACTTCAAAGTTTTTCCAGTCCACGAACCCATTGTCTGGATTCGCAGGCCGTCCGGCATGCAGGCTTTCCCGCACTGCGACAGGCGTCCATTCTGCGCGAAGAATCGGATTCACAGCGGCTCAGTAGTTTTCACGCCGATAGATCAGCGGGGATTTGTAGACACCAAAGCTGGCCCGCGCCGTCGGATCGCGGTCATTGGCCGCACCGCACCACTGGCCACTCAGGTAGGCCAAGCCGGCCGACGTCGAGGCACCGTAGGACAGGTCGGGACAATTGGGAGGGACAGGAGGGCCAGGCAAGTCGCGCCGGCCCAGATTGGCCACCAGATCCACGCTGCCAATGGCCGGCTGGGTCGGCGCCAGCGTGATGGTGCCGCGGCCGGCGTTGATGACACCCACCGTCACCGAACTCAGATTGCTGCTGCTCAGCGTCGTCCCGCCGGGCTTGGGCGGACTCTGGTAATTGCTCAGCGCGATGTTGGCGGCCGACAGGCTGGTGCAGCTGTCCTGGCTGTTGCGAACGAACATCTGCCCGTCCCAGTACTGGGTTTCCCACACCAGAGGCAATGCCAGGCGCTCGGAGCCATAGGCGTTGAGCAAACGCAGGCGCCCATAGAGCATACGCATACGCATCGGACTCGGGTTCAGGGCCTTGTGCGTGTTGGCAATGCCACCTGCCACTGCCGGGTTCATGTCGGCACCGCTCACACGCGGGTTGGTGTTGACCTCGCTGTCATTCACCGTCAAGCCGATCGTCAACTGATCCAAAGGTCCCGCGGGGAGGCTCGGGCGGGTGTAGATCACACCATTGGCACCCAGGGTGTAGACGCCCTGCTGCCAGCTCCCCGTACCGACAAAGGTCAAGGCAGCTCCCAGATCCAGGCCGTCGTCATTGTTCTCGGCGCCAAAGGCCACGGCACCGTTCGTTGCATAGGTGCCGGCGTAGTTCTTGGTGATTGCGCCCGCGGCGTTGCGCGCTTCCACCAAGGCAAGGGCAGACAGATTGAACACCTGCCCCATGTAGGTGTAGCCTCCAGCCGTGCAGGCATCGGCCGCCGTGGCGACGACGGCAAACTGATGCGGTACGAAGCGCCCGAATGGCCCTGCTGCCGCCGAGCCGAACTGGCACGAATACTTGCCGTTGCTCAAGCTGTTGCTGAAACCGGGGTTGCAATCCCCTTTGAGCGAATCGACGGCTGCAAAGCTGTCGTCGTAGACCGCGTTGGCGCTGAGACTGAAGCTCCCCACCTCGTCGTACTTCATCGAAGAAGCCTCAGATTCGCCGCCAGAGGCCGTAGAGAATGTCGTTGCACTGAGGTTGCCAAGATTGGGCAGCGTCGTTGTGAGGAGTGCGGAGTTCAACCTGGGCTTGCCGTCGTACCCGGACGTCTTAGTGGATCCATAAACCGCAGTGGCCTTGATTGTGAATTCATCACCGCCGGCGCGCAGCACCGCGCCCGGAGTGCCCGGCGGGTTGCCGTTCGAGGCCGTAGTACTCGTCAACGTGAAAGCCTCCGGGCGGATCGCGAAGTTGTCATTGGAGCAGGACACCCCGCCGCTTGAGTTCGTGATGCGCACCCGCGCATTGGCAACGGCGTTGGGGTAGTTGAAGCTCACGGTCCGGCGCGCAGTGGAAGCAAACGCCGTCGGCGAGATCGTTGCCCCGGTCAGCGGCGTGAAGGTGGCGCACGTTCCACTTCTCGCATCCACCAGTTGAATATTGGTCACACTCAAGCCACCCGACCGCCTGACTATATCCAGATCGAAGGCGGTGTTCGCCAGCTTGGTGTAGATGGGCGTAGCCGCAGCGGCGCCGACTTCGACCGCATCGAACGTACAGGTGCTGAAGGTCAGACTGCAGGTCTCTGACGCACCGTTGAAACAACGGGTCGGATTGCCAGTCGTGGGCGAATTCGCAGCGGCCCCCAGCGTAATGGTTCCGGTGTTGGTATTGGCCAACGTCAAGGTGATGGAACCGCCCGTGAACGTTACCGGCTCAGTGGGCGTCCAGGTGCGCCCGCTACCGGAATTCGGTGTCAGATCCACCGTGACGCTCCCGCCATACAAGGCCGTGCAATTGGCATCGGCGCATGCCTTGATGGTGACATCCGTTCCATCGGTGCCCGTGCAGGCAGAACCGCCGTGCTCAATGCGGATATGGTGCAGCGTCGGCGCAACCAGCGCCTGCACCGTGCACACGCTCAGGTTGTCGATCTCATGGATGTTGCTTGTGGTCCCGGTGCTGCCGACCAGGGACATGATGAACCTGGACGGGATCTGGCTCTGGCTGTAGCCCGGATCCTTGGCATCAAACGGGGCGATCAGGGCCACGTAACCGGAGCCCGTATTGCGTTCAACCGAGGTGTACGCGTTGATGCCGTTCGTGTGGTCAACGATGATGCGGTAGCGATGCGCGGGGCTGAAACTGCCATCGACGCTCGGCGTCAAAGTCCCGGTACCCCGAAGGTAGCGATAACCCGACACGCCGCTGCCCGAGCCACGGATCGCAACCCCGTCGGGCACCAGACCGGCCGTGCCGCCAAAGCGCCCCTCGGCAGCAGCCGAGTAGTTTCCGTACTCGTCAATGCCGACGCCCAGCCAGCCCCCGGCAAAGCCGGGGCACCCGCCCGCGGTCGTGCAATCCGATCCCGGGTTGCTTTTCTGCGCATAGCCGAGGGAGCCGCCATAGGCGCCCACAACCGGCGCGACCGCGGCGTCCGACAGGACAACGGCGATGCCGTCGCCACCGGTCCCGCCATAGGCGTAGTGATCAAACTCGATCGTCACCTTGTTGCCTGCGGCGGGAAACGGACGCAGCAAGGTTGCCCAGGATGAAACATTGGTTGTTGCGGAAGTGAGTCGCAGCCGGTTCCCTTGGATCACCGGACTGCCGAACGAGCCCGATGCCGAGCCTACCGTCCAGTTGGCGCCCGGCGAAGCACCGTTGGCCCCTGTGAAGCCGTCGGTAAAGCACTGGTTGGCCTCGCCGGCAGCAAACTCGCCGAAACCATCTGCCGCAGCAATACCGCTGAGCTGAACCGAGTTGGAAGTCACATTGCCGGCGCCGGCCAGACTCCAGCTGCCGCTTGATTTACGTGCCACCAGAAAATTGGCAGGGTTCGCGCCGAAGTCCAGTTCACTGGCACTGCAACTGCTTGTCGCGCAGAACTGCAGCGTGATGGCATAGGAACTGAACGCCAGGGCGGGAGACCCGTTCGCCACCGTCCAGTAGTGGTTGGCACTCTTGCTCTCCTGCACCCCCGAAGTGCCCGACGTGGTGTCTGGATGATCGCCCGCGTCGGCCCGCACGGCAACGCGTCCCGAGCCGGTGACAGCGCTGAACGCCAGCGTCACCGGCGCATAACCGATGGCATCCCCCAAATGAAAAGTACAGGTCGGGTTGCCGGTCGGCACGGTGAGAACCAGATTGCCATTGACATGCCCGTTGGCGCGGCTTGAACTGGCAGGGCAACTGGATGCCAAGGTAAGGCTGTTGCTGCCGGTGGTGATCACGCCGCTGCTGAGGCTCAGCGTGCCACTGACCACCGGACTGCTCGCCAGCGACAGTCCATTGGCATTGTTGAGCGTCAGGTTGTTGAGTGCCGTCACGCTGCTGGGCAACGCGACGCCTGACGCGCTGCCGCCAAAGAACAGGCTGGACGCCGAGGTGGTCGTCAGGTTGGCAGGCGTGCCGGCAATGGCGGGACCGTTCAATGTCAGCGTGTTGCCGCCCACCGCCAAGCTAGCTCCGCTCAGGGTCAAGGTGCCGGCCACGGAGGCATCGCCGGCCAGGGTCTTCACACCGCTGCCGCTGATGCCCAGGTTGTGGTACGCCGTGGCCCTGACCGTCTGCGCGCCAGCCTGCGTGTAGTTGACGGTATTGCCCGCGGCAGCGGCCGTCAGCGCGCTGATGGCCGATGTCCCGCCGAGGCTGAGCGTCGCATTCACGTCATTGGTCAGCCCTCCGGTGCCACTCAACGCCGTCGATACGGTCAGTGTCCCGGTATTGGTCAATACCACCCCCGTGACGGTCACGTTCGCGATGGTGAGCGCACTGCTGCCACCAATCGTCTGGGCATTGGTATCAAAGGTGTATGTCCCCGTTCCCGCCGTAAAGGTACCCCCGTTATGCGTCAACCCACCGCGTAAAGTTACCGGAGAACTGCCTGTGTTGGTCCAGGCACCGCCGGCGTTGATCGTCACGGCACCGACATAGGTCTTCGAACCCGACACCGAATGCGCCAGCGTGCCGCTGACCGACGTGGTGCCTGCAACGCTGAAGGTTGTATTGCCAGACGTGAAGCCTGACCCTGCGCCTACGCTGAGATTGCCTCCTACACTGAGAGCGGCCGTACTGGTCGCCGCGGCAGTACCGCTCAACGTCAGGTTGCCGTTGATCGTGCTCAAGCCGGTCATTGTCTTGGTACCACTGCCGCTCAGGCCGAGGTGGTGGTAGGCAGTGGCCTTCACCGTCTGCGCCCCACCCTGGGTGTAATTGACGGTATTGCCCGCCGCATTGGCCGTCAAGGTGGTGATGGCCGAGGTACCGCCGAGATTGAGCGTGGCATTGGTACCGTTGGTCAGACCGCCCGTGCCACTGAGTGCCGTGGAGACCGTCAGCGTCCCGGTATTGGTCAGTGTCACGCCCGTCACCGTCACGTTCGGGATGGTCAGGGCACTGGTTCCGCCAATGCTTTGGGCGTTGGTATCGAAGGTATAGGTGCCCGTGCCGGCCGTGAACGTGCTGCCGTCATGGGTCAGCCCGCCGCGCAAGGTCACGCTCTCGTTGGATGAGTTGTTCCAGCTGCCGCCGGCGTTGACGGCCACCGCCCCCACAAAAGTCTTGGTTCCTGTGGTGGAAGCGATACCGAGGGTCCCGCTGATGCTGCTGGTCCCGCCGATGGACACCGTATTGTTGAGGTTCAGCGTACCCGCCTGCAGCACCAGGTCACCGCTGACGCTCAACGTGCCTGTCTGGGTCACCGCGGCACCGCTCTTGTTGATCGTCAGGTTTCCACTGGTGGTCAGGGTATTGAAATCTGTGGTGCCACTGCTGCTGCCGTCAATGATCTGCGTCCCAGACGATGTGAAATTGGCCTGGCACACGCTGTTGGCATCTCGTGCCAGGTCGAACGTACCATTGTTGGTGACGTTGCCCGCCACATTCAAGGTATGCGTCACCGTGTTGTTGTTCACGGTCAGCGACCCGCCCGACGCAACGAGGATGTTCCCGTTGACCGTCAGGGTACGGGCCGTCGTGCTGTTGCCAAAGGCCAGCGTGCCGCCATTGATCGTCAAGCCGGAAATGGTCGCGCTCGTATTGAGCGTCACGGTGCCCGCGTTGATGACAACGGTATCGCCCGGCTGCGGTGTAGTTCCGTCGCAATTGGCCCAGGTGCCGGTCATTGTCCAGCTGCCACCGTTCGATGTACAAGTGAAGGCCCAAGCAGGCGACTGGAGCCCCCAAGCCAAGCACAGCACCCCCAGCCGCCACCAGGGGCCGGCGGCGACGCGTCGTGTCCATTGGTTCTTCAATAATCGATGCATCCACATGGTCTTCTAGCGCTCGATCACGGCGGACAAACTCCGCTCCACATAGGACAGACTACCCACAGCCGCACCACAAGGTCCCGGTTGGCAGACCAGCGCAGTGATGTTGATCAGGGTGGTCGTCACCCCCTCGTTGAAGCTGCTCGCGCCGCAGGTGGTCTGCACCTCGTAGCCGTTGACGACGAACGTCGATGTCGCTGCCGGACAGGCATTCGTGGCGATCACCTGCGGAACCGCCCACTCCAGCCCGGTGCGCGCCGCCCAGTAGGCCTGGGAACCACGCACATCCTGGGCCGCGGTCAACTGCTGCGTGTTGGAGAAGGTGACCATAAAGGCACCCAGGGCGGCCAGCACCACCAGCAGAAACAGGGCCGAGATGGCGGCCACGCCGCGTTGCCGGAACTTCATCGTGCTCATGGCGAATTGTCCACGTGCACCTCGTGGTAGAGGCTGACCGATTCACCGCTGGCGTCCGTGAGCGTCAGCGTCAATTGCACCAGCCCGTTGCGCTGCAGGTCCGAGCCGTTGTACTCGAAGGAACAGGCCGCGTTGCGCGCCAGCATGGTCAGCGTACCGCCACCCGTTGAACAGGTTGAAGCCTCGGCAATCGACGCCGGATAGGCGTAGTTGGTCTTGCGCCACAGCGTGCCGCCGGCACACAGGAAGGAAACAATCTTCTCGTCGCCCGGCACCACATGAAAGCGGTTGCTGCCCGAGGGCAGAGGAAACTGGCGCGCGGCGATGCCGATGAAGGTTTCGTTGCCCAAGGTACCGGTACCGCTGACCACGCTGCTCACCTCGGCCCGGTTGACGGCGTTGCCCGTTCCCACATAGGCGTCCGAACCGGGAATGCCCAGGTTGTAGACCACGATCAGATCACCCGCCGCAATCTGCTGCGCCGTAGGCAAGGCACTGTTGAGCCCCAGCATGTTGAAACCGGTATCGGCGGTGGAAAAGTCGAGCGGATTACCGCCGCCACTGCTGTCCGCCCCGGTACGGTAGCGCCCGCCGGTCTTGGTGGGAATGAACTCGATGCACTGGTTGTCGGGGTTGCGCACGCTGTTGGGCAGGGCCCGGCGCAGGTCGCGCGCCATGCGACGCACGGCGGTATCGGCCGTGTCAGTCAGGCCGGCCCGGCGCGCCGAGTCGACATAGGCATCCACCGGTGCGCGCATGAAGACCGCCACCATGGCACTGATGATGCCGATGATGACCAGCACCATCACCATCTCCACCAAGGTAAAGCCGGTCACAGCCGAAGGAGCGGACGAACGCATGGCTAGTAGTTCCCGCGGTAGCCGGTGAGCGTGATGCTCTCGGCGTTCTTGCTCACCGTCACCCGCACGCGTTTCATCATCACGCCGTTCAGCGGCGCCGGCGCGTCCACCACGATGGTGATGACGTAAGAAGACAGCGCGGCCGGCAAGTCCGTGAAGGTGCTGTTGCTCTTGCCGTTGTAGTCGCCCACGTCGTCGAAGGTGGCACGCGTGGTCTCGCCGGTCGTGCTGCCGGGGTCGGGGTCGGCGTATTCCTTCTGCAAGACTTCTTCCAGGATGGATTCCGCCAGTGCCAACGCCTGCTTGCGCACCAGGGGGTCGGCACTGGACGTCACCACGGTGTTCATCACCAGCAGGATACCCGTCACACCCACCGCGACGATGACAATGAAGATCACCAGCTCCACCAGAGTGAAACCGGCCTGCCGGCCTGTGCGCCTACTCATGGACATAGCCGGTAGCAGCTTCGATGGTAATACTGCGCCCGACACCCTGGACCGCGATGCTCTGCCCCGTGCTGGCCCGGCCCAGCGCGTCAAAACTCACGGCCGATGGCAAAGTGCTGTAGCTCACGCCGCTGCGGGCGGTGATACCGCCGGGCGTCTCCCCGCGCGGGCCGGCCAAATTGGCCTCGCACCCGGCACTGCTGTCGTTGTCCACTTTCAGGGTCGCACTGTTGATCGTGAAGCTGACGCACACCGTACGGCGCTGGGCAATCGCCGCCTTCTGCGCATAACGCAGAAACGCGAGGGTCTCGTCATGAAACCCCCGCGCATAAAAATCAGTAGCGTTGAAGAGTCGGGGCGCAGCGAAAACCGCCAGCACCCCGACCAGCACAATCACCATGATCAGTTCGATCAAGGTGAATCCGTTCTGCTGAACCCCTAAAAGAAAACGCCCATCACGTGTACGCAACACGTCACAGATAAACGCTCAATTGGTGGGAATCGCGGAGAATGTTGCCGTATTGCCACTGGGTCCCGTCAGCGTGCATGACACAGTAGCGGTACCATTAACAGCGGAGGCGGTAATAACGTAGCCAGTCGGCAACCCGCCTTGGAGCAAGGGGCCAACGTGTTGGCAATCACTAACCGTTGCGTCCGACTTACCTGCGCTCCTGGCAGCATAGTTGATGGCCGAGGCAGACGACAGCGCCCCCGCAACACCTTGAATCGCCGCATTATTGGCATCACCTCGAAAATCGACAAAGCGAGGAATCGCCACCGCCGCCAAGATGCCCAGGATGACGACCACCATCACCAGTTCAATCAGGGTAAAACCACGTTGCTGCTTCATACTGAGGAACCCAACCTTTCCACTGAAAATTGTCGAGGCGGCATTGCAATACCGCTACCCCGACTTGTTGATCACATTGTTGTTGAATGTTAACAGCTTCACCTTCGATAGCAAGTCTGAAGGTCAACAAGAAGGCGCTTTGTCACTCGCAAGCCACACCTTCCTTGCACCTCAATTCAGGTGAGTGACTCTCCCTTCCAGACATAGGCTTCGCGTGGCACCAACTGCAGCGGCCCCGGAGCACCCACCACGTCGAACCAGAGCATGCCGGCACCACTCGGACTGCTCAGCCACTCCGGGTACAGCGGTCGGTAGCCGATGCAGGCGCAGACCGGATCGAACAGCCAGTGACCAGCCGGTAGCCGGTCTGCCTCCACAGCACGCCACTCCCCCACGTAGTTGGCCGGCAGGCGGTGCAGCAACAGGAAGGGGTTGGACTGCAGCCCCCCCCCGCCCGCGTCTGCCAGCCGGGGTGCCCGCGCCTGCTGGGTGATGTAATCGATGGCCAGGGCGGTACGCAAGCCGCCCAGGTTGGTCTTGATAGCCGCGCCTTCCACCTGGGCCTGCACCGCACCGAAGTCGCGCTCGCCCGACTTCACCACCAGCACGGACATGGTGCCGATCACCATGCAACCGATGATCAACTGCCGCCCCAGGCCGAGTTGAAGCTGATTGAAGACCGAACTGGCGCGCATCGTCAGCCGCCTGCACGTCCCATGGCTGCCTGCCCCATGTTCCACAAGGGCAGGAAGATCCCGAGCGCCAGCACCAGCATCAGCGCGGAGATCACCGCCAGCAAAACGGGCTCGATGGCCGCCGACAGGCCCTTGATGCTCTGATCCACTTCGCGCTCGTACATCTCGGCGATTTCGTACAGCATCGAATCCAGCTCACCGGTCTCCTCGCCCACGGTGATCATCTGCATGACCACCGGCGTGAAGACCCCGACACTGGCCGCGCAACTGGCGATGCTGGCGCCGCGCTCGATGCCGTCGCGCATCTGCTCGATGCGACTGCCGATGTAGGCGTTGTCCACTGTCTTCGCGACCACCGTCAGTGCGGGCACCAACGGCATGCCGCTCTGGCTAGAAAGCGCAAAACTGCGGGCAAAACGTGCCAGCGTGGCCTTGAGGATGATGCCGCCGACGATCGGCAGCCGCAGCTTGCGCCGGTCCCAGCGGTAGCGGCCATTCGGGGTGGCCAGGTAGGCACGCCATGCCAGCACCGCCGCGACCACCAGTAGCGCCAGCAAAGGCCACCAGCGCTGCATCCAGCCGGAAAAACCCAGCAGGACGCGTGTCAGCAAAGGCAGCTCGGTATTGAACCCTGCGAACACCTTGGCGAAGACGGGCAGCACAAAGACGTTCAGCAACACCAGCGCCAGCGACATCGCAATGAGCACGAAGGACGGATAACGCAGGGCCTGCCGGATGCGGTCGCGCACGTCGCGTTCGAAGGCCAGGTGCTCCGACAGGCGCAGATACACCTCGGTCAACCGGCCGGACATCTCGCCAACGCGGACCATGGCGATGTAGAAGGCACCGAACACCTTGGGGTGCTGGGCCAGCGAACCGGACAGCTCCCGCCCCTGACTCAGGTTCTCGCGCACGTCCTTGAGCACCTCCACCATCGCCGGCTTGGTGGAGGACGCCTCCAAGCCGGTGAAGGCACGCAGGATGGGCACGCCCGCCTTGTCCAGCGTGTACATCTGGCGCGAGAACAGCTCCACGTCTTCACTGCTGACGGCCTGCCCGCTCAACTGGTGCCACAGCGACTGCAGCAGGTGCCGGGCACCGTGCGCACCGGCGGCGACGGTGACAATCGCCTCAATCTGGACCGGCGTAATGTTGATGGCGAGCAACTGATCGGCCACCGCGGCTTCGGCGGCGGCCTCCATATTCCCCTTGACCAGTTCCCCCCGGGCATTGCGCCCCTGCCAAGCGAAGACAGCCATGGCACTCACTCCATGTCTTCAACGTCCTGCCCGACGCGCAGGGCCTCCGCCAGGGAGGTCTTGCCCTGGCGCACCAGCTCCAGGGCATGGTAGGCCAGCGTGTGCCCCTTCATGCGCGCGCGCGCCGCCTGCATGAAGGCCACCGGGTCGGCCCGGGTGGCCGCCTGAGTCAGGGCGACATCCATTTCCAGCAGTTCGTACACGCCGTGCCGCCCGGCGTAGCCGGTGCCGTTGCAGGACGAACAGCCCAGCCCTTGCCGCGCGTGAACGGGCTCATCGCCGGGCCCCAGCATGGTGTCGAGCCACGCCTGCTCCTGCGCCGTCGGCTCATGCGGTTCGCTGCAGACATCGCAATTGACCCGCACCAGCCGTTGCGCGATCACCGCCTGCAGCGAAGTGGCCACCATGAACGGCGGCACGCCCATGTCGAGCAGACGAAACGGCGTGCTGATGGCGTCGCGCGTATGCAGGGTCGACAGCACCAGGTGGCCGGTGATGGCCGCACGCAAGCCGATCTCGGCGGTCTCCGCGTCACGCATCTCGCCGACCAGAATGATGTCCGGGTCCTGGCGCAGGGCACCGCGCAGCACGCGCGCAAACGACAGGTCGATCTTCTCGTTGACCTGCACCTGCGTCACGCCGGGCAGCCGGTACTCCACCGGGTCTTCCACCGTGATGATCTTGAGCTCACTGGAGTTGATCTCCGACAGCGCGGCGTACAGCGTGGTGGTCTTGCCGGAGCCGGTCGGCCCCGTGACCAGCACCATGCCTGAAATGCGCCCCAGCACTTCGCGAAAGCGCGCCAGCATGGCATCCGGCATGCCGATGCGATCAAGCTGGCGCAGCGCGCCGTTCTGGTTCAGCAGGCGCATCACCACCGACTCGCCGTAGCTGGTGGGCATGGTGGACAGACGCACATCCACCGTCTGCTCGCGCACCCGGACCGTGAAGCGGCCGTCCTGCGGCAGGCGTTTCTCGGAGATGTCGATGCCCGCCATCAGCTTGAGGCGCTGCGCCAGGGGCCCGGCGACCCGGTTCTCGGCCAGCGTCTGGGTGTGCAGCAAGCCGTCCACCCGGACACGGATCTGCAGACCGGTCTCCTGCGGTTCGATGTGCACGTCCGAGGCGCCGATCTGCACCGCATCCTCGAAGATCGACTGCAGCAGCTTGACGATCGGGGCGCCCTCCTGCCCTACGGTGTTGGCCAGTTCGCCAAAGTCGACCTCGTCGCTGAGGTCCTTCTCCACAGCGCGCGCCAGGCCGCTGATTTCCTCGGTCCGGCGGTACAGACGGTCGAATGCCAGCGTCAGCTGGCTTTCCGGCGCCACCGCCATGGTGATGGGCCGTTTGGTCAGGCGGGCGATCTCGTCGTAGGCAAACAGGTCGAGCGGGTCGGCAAAGGCAACCCGCAGTCCATCGCTGCGGTCCTCCAGTGCCAGCACACGAAAACGGCGCGCCACCGACTCGGGCAGCAGCCGCACGACCTCGGCACGGAACGGAAAGGTCTTGAGATTGACGTAGGGGATGCGCAGCTGGCGCGCCAAACCGTTGGCCAGCGCCTCTTCGGTGATGACACCGCTTTCAATAAGCAGGCGCCCGACCTTCTTGCCGGTCTTGTGCTGCTGTGCCAGTGTGAGCCGCAACTGCTCCTGCGAGATCAGGTTCTGCTGGACCAGCACGTCGCCCAGGCGTAGCTTCTGTCGCCGATCAGTAGACGTGTTTGACGCGGCTTGCGCCGCAGATTCCACCGCAACTGTGGTCATAGAGCCCAACTTTAGCTTTAATTTGGTAAAAATGATACCAGATCAAAGCCCATTCCGCAACCCATTCAATGCAGATGCCGTGGCTTGCGGCCGCCGCCATGCGATGAACCGCCATGCCCGCCTCCGGAACCACGCGGCGGCTTGCCGATTTCCAGCGAGTTGACCAGTGCATCGAAGCGCTGGGTAAAGAGCTTGTCGATCTCGGCCACAACGCCACCCAACTCGGCAGCATCGAAATGGCGCTCCATCATGTTGATGACATCCTGCACCAGCAGGTCGCGCTGCACCTGCATGATGGCTGCCGGTGTCGGGCCGACGAACAGCATCATGAAGTCGTCGCGCGACTGGGCGCCGTCGGCCTCTTCCTCTTCATCGAACTCGGTATCGTAGAACGTGACTTCGATCGAGGCCCCGGCCTGCGACAGCTCGTTCAGGCTCATGCACATCTCGTCGAGCGACTGGCGGAAGTCCTCATCGCCGGACACCGTCCAGCACATCTGCAGCACATGCTCTTGCGCGTCAAAGCGGATGCCCGGCTCCTCTTCGTAGGCGCTGACGGCGCCATCGGCCAGCGAGCGGGCCCCGGCGTATTTCCACAAGGGTTTGAGCGCCTCCTGCAACTGCTCGAACGTCACATCCGCACGCAGCGGCACCTGGCCATGAACGTGGATTTCAAAGGGAGCGTTGTAGCGTGCCATGATGAATTCTCTCTGTACTACCGCCGCGGCAGCGTCTGGTGGTGCCTCGAACCGGGGTCGAACCGGTACGCCCCTTATGCAGGTAAGCGGCGGATTTTAAGTCCGCTGTGTCTACCAATTTCACCATCGAGGCCCGCTGCCCGAGCATTGTCGTGCAAAAAATGCCGGCGCCATGCCCGTTGTGCCCGGGCACGAAAAAGGGAAGCCGCAGCTTCCCTTTTCGAACGTCTGGAGCGGGAAACGAGGCTCGAACTCGCGACCTCAACCTTGGCAAGGTTGCGCTCTACCAACTGAGCTATTCCCGCAAAAACTGGAGGCGCGGGCCGGAGTCGAACCGACCTACACGGATTTGCAATCCGGTGCATAACCGCTTTGCTACCGCGCCCTGTCTGCCTGAACCCGGCACCACCCGGATCCATCCGAACAAAAAAGGGAAGCACGGGCTTCCCTTGTTCGGAATCTGGAGCGGGAAACGAGGCTCGAACTCGCGACCTCAACCTTGGCAAGGTTGCGCTCTACCAACTGAGCTATTCCCGCGCTTGCAAGACTTAAATTATAGCGTGAATTTTTTGCCTTTGCCGCAAGCGAGCCAAAAATTTTGCATCAGTGCTTGATCGAACCGCCAGGGGCCGCCGCCGACTCTGCCGTGACCGGTGCAGCCACAGAGGACGCTACGGCTTCCTCATCCGGCAGCGGCGTGGGCTGACGCTCCAGCGCAATCTCAAGCACCTTGTCGATCCACTTGACCGGCACGATCTCCAGCCCGCTCTTCACGTTCTCGGGAATCTCCTGCAGATCCTTGGTGTTCTCTTCAGGAATCAGCACCGTCTTGATGCCACCACGCAGCGCCGCCAGCAGTTTCTCCTTCAGGCCGCCGATGGCAGTCACCTCGCCACGCAGCGTGATCTCGCCGGTCATGGCCACGTCGCCGCGCACCGGAATGCCGGTCAGCGCCGACACCATGGCCGTCGTCATGGCCGCACCGGCACTGGGACCGTCCTTCGGGGTAGCGCCATCGGGCACGTGGATGTGCATGTCCTTCTTGTCGAAGTACTCGTCCGGGATACCCAGGCGGCGGGCGCGGCTGCGCACCACGGTGCGCGCGGCCTCCACCGACTCCTTCATCACGTCGCCCAGCGAGCCGGTGCGGGTGATGACGCCCTTGCCGGGCATCAGCGCGGTTTCAATCGTCAGCAGGTCGCCACCCACCTCAGTCCAGGCCAGACCCACGACTTGGCCGACCTGGTTCTGCTGCTCGGCACGACCATAGGTGTACTTGCGAACACCGAGGAAGTCGCTCAGGTTGTCGGCCGTCACCACCACCTTGGGGGCCATCTTGCCTAATTGCAAACCCTTGACGACCTTGCGGCAGATCTTGGAGATCTCACGCTCCAGCGAACGCACGCCGGCCTCGCGGGTGTAGTAGCGCACCACGTCGCGGATGGCGGTCTCCGTCACCTCCAGCTCGCCGTCCTTGACGCCGTTGTTCTTCAGTTGCTTGGGCAGCAGGTAGCGCACGGCGATGCTGGTCTTCTCGTCCTCGGTATAGCCCGACAGGCGGATCACCTCCATCCGGTCCAGCAGCGCCGGCGGACTGTTCATCGAGTTCGACGTTGCCACGAACATCACGTCGCTGAGGTCGAAATCGACCTCGACGTAGTGATCGCCGAACTTGCTGTTCTGCTCCGGGTCCAGCACCTCCAGCAGGGCGCTGGACGGGTCGCCACGGAAATCGGTGCCCAGCTTGTCGATCTCGTCCAGCAGGAACAGCGGATTGCGCGTGCCAACCTTCGACAGGCTCTGCAGCACCTTGCCGGGCATGGCGCCGATGTAGGTTCGGCGGTGCCCGCGGATCTCCGCCTCGTCGCGCATGCCGCCCAGCGCCATGCGCACGTACTTGCGGCCGGTGGCCTTGGCGATGGACTGCCCGAGCGAGGTCTTTCCCACGCCCGGCGGGCCGACCAGGCACAGGATCGGCGCCTTGACCTTGTCCACGCGCTGCTGCACGGCAAGGTATTCGAGGATGCGGTCCTTGACCTTCTCCAGGCCAAAATGGTCCTCGTTCAGCACGTCCTCGGCATTCGCCAAGTCATGCTTGATCTTGGTCTTCTTGCTCCACGGCAGCGCGATCAGCGTGTCGATGTAGTTGCGCACCACGGTAGCCTCGGCCGACATGGGCGACATGAGCTTGAGCTTCTTGAGCTCGCTCTCAGCCTTCTTGCGCGCTTCGGCGGGCATGCGGGCGGCCTTGATCTTCTTCTCGATTTCCTCGATGTCGGCGCCGTCCTCACCCTCGCCCAGCTCCTTCTGGATGGCCTTGACCTGTTCGTTGAGGTAGAAGTCGCGCTGGTTCTTCTCCATCTGGCGCTTGACGCGGCCACGGATGCGCTTGTCGACGTTGAGGATGTCGACCTCGCGCTCGAGCTGTTCGAACAGGTTCTCCAGCCGGTCGCGCACGTCGGACAGGCTCAGCACCGACTGCTTGTTGTCGAGTTTGATCGGCAGGTGGGCAGCAATGGTGTCAGCCAGGCGCCCCGGATCGTCGATGCTGGCGATCGAGGTCAGGATTTCGGGCGGAATCTTCTTGTTGAGTTTGACGTACTGGTCAAACTGCTGCATCACGGCACGGCGGAGTGCTTCGATCTCGCTGACCTTGACGGGCGACAGCGCTTCGCCCTCGGCCGGCGCCTCCACCGGCGTCACATCGGCCGTGAAATGCGATTCACCTTCGACGATCTTGTTCACCAAGGCGCGCTGCTGGCCTTCGACCAGCACCTTGACCGTGCCGTCCGGCAATTTGAGCATCTGCAGGATGGTGGACACGCAACCGACGTCGAACATGTCCGACACCTGGGGCTCGTCCTTGGCCGCTGCCTTTTGCGCCACCAGCATGATGCGGCGCTCGGCCTCCATCGCGGCTTCCAGCGCCTTGATGCTCTTGGGGCGTCCGACAAACAGCGGAATCACCATGTGCGGAAAGATCACCACATCGCGCAGCGGCAGCAGAGGCAACTCGATGGGGGTAGCAGGCAGAGGGGTGTGACCGGACATGGCTGAACCTTTGAATGACCTGTTGAATATGGATGGCAAATGCGGATTTTCAACCCGCACCCCATTATGGGGTGCTCAGGTCGGCGAAAACCATGAAGGTACGGCTGGAATACCAGCCGAATCGGTTTCTCAGGCCTTTTTGGCTGCTTCGCGGTAGACCAGCAGCGGCGGCTTGTTTTCGTCGATGGTGGCTTCGTCCACCACGACCTTTTCGACGTTGTCCATGGTGGGCAGGTCAAACATGGTGTCGATCAGGGCCTGCTCCAGGATGGAGCGAAGGCCGCGGGCACCGGTCTTGCGTGCCAACGCCTTCTTGGCGATGGCCTTGAGGGCAGCAGGCCGCAACTCCAGCTCCACGCCCTCCATGGCAAACAGCTTGGCGTATTGCTTGGCCAGGGCGTTCTTGGGCTCGGTCAGGATCTGCACCATGGCATCCTCGCTCAGCTCGGCCAGGGTGGCGACCACCGGCATACGACCGACCAGCTCGGGAATCAGGCCGAACTTGATCAAGTCTTCCGGCTCGACGTCCTTGAACACCTCGGTCAGGCTTCGCTGCTGCTTGCTCTTGACCGCAGCACCGAAACCGATGCCGGACGACTCGGTGCGGCTCTCGATCACCTTCTCCAGGCCGGCAAACGCGCCGCCGCAGATGAAGAGGATGTTGGTGGTATCGATCTGGATGAAGTCCTGGTTCGGATGCTTGCGCCCACCCTGCGGCGGCACGCTGGCCATGGTGCCTTCGATCAGCTTGAGCAGGGCCTGTTGCACGCCCTCCCCCGACACATCACGCGTGATGGACGGGTTGTCGGACTTGCGCGAAATCTTGTCGATCTCGTCGATGTAGACGATGCCGCGTTGCGCCTTGTCCACCTCGTAGTTGCAGCTCTGCAGCAGCTTGGCGATGATGTTCTCGACGTCTTCGCCCACGTAGCCGGCTTCGGTCAGCGTGGTGGCGTCGGCCATGACAAACGGCACGTTGAGCTGGCGCGCCAGCGTCTGCGCCAGCAGCGTCTTGCCCGAACCGGTGGGGCCGATCAGCAGGATGTTGCTCTTGGCCAGCTCCACGTCATCCTTGCGCGCCTTTTCCTTGTGCTGCAGGCGCTTGTAGTGGTTGTAGACCGCCACCGCCAAAGAGCGCTTGGCGGCATCCTGGCCGATGACATAGTTGTCCAGGTTGGCCTTGATCTCCGCCGGTGTCGGCAGCTCGCGGCCACCCTCGCGTGATTCGGTCGCAGCCGGCAGTTCGTCACGGATGATTTCGTTGCACAGTTCGATGCACTCGTCGCAGACGAACACCGAAGGGCCCGCAATCAGCTTCTTGACCTCATGCTGACTCTTGCCGCAAAAAGAGCAATACAGGGTTTTTTCGCTGGAAGAGCCTTTTTTCTCGGCCATGTGTACGGTGCCTTGTGCAGGGAATTAGCAAATTTGTATCAAATGATACCGAAAAGACAAACCGCCCTCCGCGCCTGGGCGCGACGGGCGGTTGCTGACGAAACTTTCGAAACCGGGCGAGATCAGGGCCGCTTGGCGATCACCTGATCAACCAGGCCATAGTCCTTGGCCTCGTCGGCCGACAGGAAGTAGTCGCGTTCGGTATCGCGCTCGATCTTCTCCAGCGGCTGGCCGGTACGCTCCGCCAGGATCTTGTTGAGCTGCTCGCGGGTCTTGAGGATCTCGCGGGCATGAATCTCAATCTCGGTCGCCTGGCCCTGCGCACCACCCAGTGGCTGGTGAATCATGACCTTGGAGTTGGGCAGCGAGAAGCGCTTGCCCTTGGCCCCCGCGGCCAGCAGAAAGGCACCCATGCTGGCTGCCATACCGACGCACAGCGTCGACACGTCAGGCTTGATGAAGTTCATGGTGTCGTAGATCGCCATGCCGGCACTGACCGAGCCGCCGGGCGAGTTGATGTAGAACGAGATGTCCTTGTCCGGGTTCTCGCTCTCCAGGAACAGCAGCTGCGCCACCACCAGGTTGGCCGTCTGGTCATTGACCGGGCCGACCAGGAAGATCACGCGCTCCTTGAGCAGGCGCGAATAGATGTCGTACGAACGCTCGCCGCGCCCGGACTGCTCGATGACCATCGGGATCATGCCGAGGGCCTGGGTCTCCAGGGCACCGTTGTAGGCGCTGTTGCGCAGATTCATGTTCTCTCCAATGAAGCAGGTACTGTGTGGGGGACTGTACCGAAAATTATGGCCCACAACGCAGATGGGGCTTGTGGCCGGAACTGCAAGCCCGGCACAAGCCCCACACTGGACGGTTCAGACCGGAATCAGGCCTGGCCCATCAGCTCGTCGAAGGACACCGTCTTCTCGGTCACCTTGGCCTTGGACAGCACGAAGTTGGTGACGTTGTTCTCGATCACAACGGCTTCGACCTCGGCCAGGCGGCGGTTGTCGCCGAAGTACCAGCGCACCACGTCTTCCGGCTTCTCGTAGCTGGAGGCCAGTTCCTCGACATGGGCCTTGAGGGACTCCGGCGTGGCGTGCAGTTCGTTGGCACGCACCAGCTCGGCCACCACCAGGCCCAGGCGCACGCGCTGCTCGGCCTGCGGCTGGAAGATCTCGGCCGGGATCGGCGCCTTGTCAGCGTCCTTGATGCCGCGCGCCTTCAGGTCGGCACGGGCGCCTTCGACCATGCGGGCCACCTCGGCTTCCACCACCGACTTGGGCAGGTCCAGCTCGGCCTTGGCCACCAGGGCGTCCATCACAGCCTGCTTGTTGCGGGCCATCAGGCGCGACTTGACTTCGCGCTCCAGGTTCTTCTTGATGTCGGCGCGCAGGGCTTCGACCGTGCCCTCGGCGATGCCGAGTGACTTGGCAAAGGCTTCGTTGACGTCCGGCAGGTGAGCGGCTTCGATCTTCTTCACGGTAACCATGAAGTCGGCGGTCTTGCCGGCCACATCCTTGCCGTGGTAATCGGCCGGGAAAGCCAGCGGGAAGGTCTTGCTCTCGCCGGCCTTCATGCCGCGCACGGCGTCCTCGAATTCCTTGAGCATCTGGCCTTCGCCGACCAGGAACTGGTAGCCCTCGGCCTTGCCGCCGGCGAAGGGTTCGCCGTCGATCTTGCCTTCGAAGTCGACCGTCACGCGGTCGCCGTCCTGAGCCGCGGCGTCCGCAGCACGCTGGGCAAAGGTGCGGCGCTGCTTGCGCAGGATCTCGACCGTTTTGTCGATGGCAGCCTCGTCCACCGAGGCGTTGAGCTTCTCGATCTCGGCACCGGCCAGGTCACCGATCTTGACTTCCGGATAGACCTCGAACACGGCGTCGAAGGTCACTTCGCCTTCCGGGGCACCTTCCTTCTCGGTGATGCGCGGCTGGCCGGCCACACGCAGCTTTGCTTCGTTGGCGGCCTGGGAGAAGGCCTCGCCGACCTTGTCGTTCAGCACTTCGTAGTGAACCGAGTAGCCGTAGCGCTGGGCCACCACGTTCATCGGCACCTTGCCGGGACGGAAGCCGTCCATCTTGACGGTGCGGGCCAGCTTCTTGAGACGGCTGTCAACTTCGGACTGGATGGCTGCCAGCGGCAGGCTCAGGGTGATCTTGCGCTCGAGTTTCTCGAGGGTTTCAACAGTAACGGCCATGGTGCGCTCACTCCAAAAAAATTCAAAAACCGGGACTCGGACCGGCGGCTAGACAACGGTTGCACCGCCTTGCCGCCTGATCTGGTGCGCGGGGGGGGACTCGAACCCCCACACCATTGCTGGCGTCAGGACCTAAACCTGGTGCGTCTACCAATTTCGCCACCCGCGCGACAAACAAAATGGGGAGGTCTTGGACAGACCTCCCCCTAGAAATCGGTCAACTTTCTATTTTAACCTGCCGCCGGAACCCCAGGCGTTTCGCGCTTGATGCGAAACCAAGCCGCGTACATCGCCGGCAGCGCCAATAGGGTCAGCAGGGTGGCCACGATCAGGCCGCCCATGATGGCCACAGCCATCGGCCCCCAGAACACCGAGCGCGACAGCGGAATCATGGCCAGCACGGCGGCAGCGGCGGTCAGCACGATGGGGCGCATGCGGCGCACCGCGCTGTCCACGATGGCGTCCCAGGCCGGGATACCCTTGGCGCGGTCCTGCTCGATCTGGTCGATCAGGATCACCGAGTTGCGCTGGATCATGCCCATGAGTGCGATCACGCCCAGCAGCGCCACGAAACCGAACGGCCGGTTCAGTGCCAGCAGCGCGCCCGCCACCCCCGCCATGCCCAGCGGGCCGGTCAGGAACACCAGCATGGCGCGGCTGAAGCTCTGCAGCTGCAGCATCAACAACGTGAAGGTGATGAACAGCATGATGGGCACGCCGGCGGCGATCGAGCCCTGACCCTTGCTGCTCTCCTCCACCGCACCGGCCACATCAATGCGGTAGCCCGTCAGGCCGGCGGCCGTCCACCTGGCTTCGAGCGCGCGCAAGGCCGGCAGCAGCTCGGCCGTGACAGTGGCGCCCTGCAGGCCCTCCACCACATCGCTCTGCACGGTGATGCCGTAGTCGCGGTTCTCGCGCCACATCACGCCCGGCTCCCAGGTGAAAACCGGCTTGGCGATCTGCGTCAGCGGGATGGAACGGCCGCTGGCCGTCGGCAGGTAGGCGTTGCCGAGGTCGGTGATGGCGTTGCGCTCGTCCAGCGGCTGGCGCAGCACGATGTCGATCAGCTTGTCGCCCTCGCGGTACTGGCCTACCGGCGTGCCCGACAGCAGGGTGCGCGACGCCTGGGCGATGGCCTGGCTGCTCACACCCAGCGCGCGCGCCTT
>JAULXO010000026.1:49900-74300 GCA_032118555.1 Hylemonella sp.
GTCGGCGCGTGCGCGCAGCACCGCCGGATCGGAGCCGACGACGCGGAACTGCACCGGGTAGGGCACCGGCGGCCCGTTGGGCAGCAGCTTGACGCGACCGCGGATCTCGGGGAACTCCTGCGCCAGCAGCGTCGGCAACTGGATGCGCAGCGCTTCGCGCGTCTTCAGATCCGTCGGCATGATGATCAGCTGCGACACATTGGTCTGCGGGAACACCTGGTCCAGCGGCAGATAGAAGCGCGGCACGCCGGAGCCGACCCAGGTGCTGACCGACTCCACGCCCGGCTCGGCCATGATGCGCCGCTCGGCACGCTGGGTCACTTCCTCGTTGGCGGCAAACGAGGTGCCTTCCGGGTACCAGAGTTCAACCAGGATTTCCGGCCGGCTCGAATCGGGGAAGAACTGCTGCTGCACCTTGCCCATGCCCACGATGCCCAGCACAAAGGTCAGCAGTGTGATGCCGATGGTGATCCAGCGATGCTCCACGCACCAGTTGAGCACGCGCCGGAAATGGACGTAGAACACGCCGTCGAACAGCTCGTGCGGATGTTCCTGCTTGGGCGGCTTGGCGCGCAGCAGCAGCGTACCGAGATAAGGCACGAAATAGACCGACACCAGCCAGCTCAGCACCAGCGCCAGCGTGGTGACACCGAAGATCGCGAAGGTGTACTCGCCCACCCCCGACTTGGCGAGGCCGATGGGCAGGAAGCCGGCCGCCGTGATCAGCGTGCCGGTCAGCATGGGCATGGCGGTGATCTCGTAGGCAAAGGTGGCGGCGCGCACCTTGTCATAGCCCTCCTCGATCTTGTGCACCATCATCTCCACCGCGATGATGGCGTCGTCCACCAGCAGGCCCAGCGCGATGATGAGCGAGCCGAGCGAGATCTTGTGCAGCCCGATGCCCCAGTACTGCATGCCCAGGAAGGTCAGCGCCAGCACCAGCGGAATGGTGATGGCCACCACCAAGCCCGGGCGGATGTCCACGTAGTAGCGCTTCCACAGCCGCGGTTCGCCGTCACGCCGGTGAAAGCCCAGGCTGACGAAGCTCACCAGCAGCACGATCACCACCGCTTCGATCAGCACGCCGACGAATTCGTTGACCGAACGCGCCACCGCCTTGGGCTGGTCCTGCAGCTGCACCAGCTGCACGCCGGCCGGCAAGGTGGCTACGATGCCGGCCGCCGCACTCTTGAGTGACTTGCCCAGGCGGATGATGTCGCCGCCCTTGGCCATGGAAATGCCTAAAGCGATCACCTGCTTGCCCTGATGTCGCACCTTGAAGGTGGCCGGGTCGACGTAACCGCGCTTGACCTCCGCGATGTCGCCCAGACGCAGCTGGTTGCCCGAGCTGCCGCGGATCGGCATGGCACGCAGCTGCTCCACCGCCTCGAACTGGCCTGCCACGCGCACCTGCACCACGTCCAGCGGCGTCTGCACCGCGCCGGCACTCTCCACCGCGTTCTGCTGGCCGAGCTGGGCCAGCACCTGGTTCATGTCCAGCCCGAGCTGGGCCAGGCGTTTCTGCGACAGCTCGATGTAAAGCTTCTCGTCCTGCACGCCGAACAGCTCGACCTTGGCCACATCGGGCACGCGCAGCAGCTGCTGGCGCACGTCGTCGGCAAAGCGTTTGACCTCGGCATTGCTGAAGCCGTCGGCCTCCAGCGCGTAGATCACGCCGTAGACGTCACCGAACTCGTCGTTGAAGAACGGCCCCTGGACGCCCGCGGGCAAGGTGTAGCGCATATCGCCCACCTTCTTGCGCACGGTGTACCAGAGGTCGCTCACCTCGCCGGGCTTGGTCGAGTCCTTGACCTGGAAGATGATCTGCGACTCGCCGGGCTTGGAGTAGCTGCGGATCTTGTCGGCGTGCGGCACTTCCTGCAGCGTGCGCTCAATCTTGTCGGTCACCTGCTCGGCCACCTGCTGCGCCGTGGCGCCCGGCCAGTAGGTGCGCACCACCATGGCCCGGAAGGTGAACGGTGGATCCTCGTCCTGGCCGAGCTGGAAATAGGCCGCAAAGCCCAGCAGCATCAGCACCACCATCAGGTAGCGCGTCAGCGCCGGGTGCTCGATGGCCCAGCGCGAGAGGTTGAAGCCGGTCGGTTCCTGCTGTTGCGTCATGGCCGCCTCACTTGCCCGGGGCTGCGGAAGCCGCTGCATTTGCTACAGGAACGATAGCAGTCTGCGCTTGACTGGTCAGGGAAGCCGGTGTTTTTTCCTGATAAATGGTGACCTTCTGGCCGGGCGACAGCACATGCACACCCGCTGCCACCACCACGGTACCGGGCTGCAGGCCACTGGCCACCACAGCCTCGTTGCCGTCGGCCGTGGCAATCTGTACCGGTTGCGATTTCACGGTCATGCTGGCGCGGTCGAGCACCCACACCGCGGTGGCCTGACCGTCCTGGCGCAAGGCACTCGTCGGCAGCTTGAGCACCGGCGCGTTCTCGGCCTGCGCTTGCGTCTTCGGCAACGCCGTCACGGTAGCGCCCAGCGGCGGCGCATCCGCCGCCTTCACCTCCAGCCCGACCTTGACCAGGTAGGTGCGCGTCACCGGGTCGGCGCTGGCCGACACCTCCCGCACCTTGCCCGGCAGCACGTTCTGGCCCGGCCAGACGCGCACCTCCACCGGCGCACCGGGGCGCACCATGGCCACCTTGTCCTCCGGCACCGAGAACACCGCGTCGCGCGGCCCGTCCTGCGCCACGCGGACCACCGGCAAACCGGCGCTGACCACCTGACCCACCTCGGCTTCGATGGCGGTCACGATGCCGGGCGCATCGGCCACCAGCGTGGCATAGGCGCCCTGGTTGCGCTGAGCCTTGAGCTGCGCCTGCGCCTGGTCCACCTGGGCCTGGGCCGCCTTCAGGGTGGCCTCGCGCCGCTCGAGCTCGGCACCGCTGATGAAGTTCTGCTCCCGCAGCTCCTTGAAGCGCTTGAAATCGGCTGCCGCCAGGTCCCGATTGGTCACCGCGGCACCCAACTGCGCCTGCGCCGCGTCGGCGGCCAGCTGGTAGTCCTGCGCATCGAGTTGCGCCAGCACTTGGCCGGCCTTGACGCGCTGGCCCAACTCCACTTGCCGTTTGATCAGCTTGCCGCCAACCCTGAAGCCCAGGCGCGATTCGACGCGCGGCCGGATCTCGCCGGAAAATTCCAGTGCCGACTGCAGCGTCCCGGCGCCGACCGTCAGCACCTTGACAGCGCGGACCGGCTCTTCGGCCGGCGCCGGTCGGGAGCAGCCCACCAGCAAGGCGCTGCTGGCGGCAGCGAAGACCATCAAGGGCAGCAGACGCCCTGCACGGGCACGAGGGAGAGTGGACATGGTGAGACGCATCAATGGTTAATGACCGATTGGTTAGTAATTTAGGTGAAACCCTGATCCGTGTCAAGCCAAGCGACAATCCCCGCCGTGAACCCACGCGCCGCCACCCCGTCCCCGCTGTCGCCTCAGCCCATCACGCATTACGAGAACTTCCCCGTCGCGTCCTGGCTGTGCCCGCCGCACCTGCGTGCACCGATTGCGGCCCTGTACCACTACGCCCGCACCGCGGATGACATCGCCGACGAGGGCGACGCCCCGGCGGCAGAACGGCTGGGGGCACTGGCGGCCTACCGCGCCGAACTCCTGGTGGTCGCCGCCGGCCAGCCGCCGGGCTCACGTTGGCTACAGGTGTTCGGGCCGCTGCAAGCGGCGCTGCGGACCTTCCAGCTGCCGCTGCCCCTGCTCACTGACCTGCTGGACGCCTTCGAGCAGGATGTGCGCAAGACGCGCGACGGCGCGGGTTACGCCGACCAGGCCGAACTGCTGGACTACTGCCGCCGCTCAGCGAACCCGGTGGGCCGTCTGTTGCTGCACCTCTACGGCGTGCAAAACGAGACCGCCCTGCAGCAAAGCGATGCCATCTGTACTGCGCTGCAATTGATCAACTTCTGGCAGGACCTGAGCCGTGACATTCCGCGCGGCCGACACTACCTGCCCGAGGCCGACTGCGCCGCATTCGGTGTGACCCGCGCCGAGCTGCAAGGCCTGCGGCAGACGCCAAACGCTACCAAGTTGATAGCACATCACACACAGCTGGCAAGGGCTATGATGCGAAAAGGCGCCCCGTTGGTCCACCGTCTGCCGGGCCGCGCCGGCTGGGAGCTGCGGCTGGTCGTGCAAGGCGGCCTGCGCATCCTCGACAAGATCGCCGCGCTGCACCACGCCACACTGCAGACCCGCCCGACCATCACGGCCGTCGACGCCCCGGTGCTGCTGTGGCGCGCGCTGTGGATGTGACAATCGGGCTTCACTCTCCATCCGCCATGACGCCCGAGCAGTACGTCCAGCAAAAAGCCGCCGCTTCCGGCAGCAGCTTCTATTACGCCTTCCTGTTCCTGCCGCCACCGCGGCGCGCCGCCATCACCGCCTTCTACGCTTTCTGCCGCGAGGTGGACGATGTGGTGGACGAGGTCTCCGACCCCGGCGTGGCGCAGACCAAGCTGGGCTGGTGGCAAGCCGAGGTCGCGCGCGCCTACGCCGGCGAGCCGACCCACCCGGTGATGCGGGCACTGATGCCGCTGGCGACGGACTACGGCATCGAGGCGCGCCACCTGCTGGCCGTCATCGAAGGCTGCCAGATGGACCTGCAGCAGACCCGCTACCTCGACTTCCCCGCCCTGCAGCGCTACTGCCACCTGGTGGCCGGCGTGGTGGGCGAGGTGGCGGCGCGCGTGTTCGGCCAGACCGCACCGCAGACCACCGAATACGCCCATACCCTGGGCTTGGCCTTCCAGCTCACCAACATCATCCGCGACGTCGGCGAAGACGCGCTGCGCGGCCGCATCTACCTGCCGGTGAACGAACTGCAGCAGTTCGACGTCAAGGCCCACGAGTTGCTCAAACGCCAGTACTCGGAGCGTTTCACCGCGCTGATGAAGTTCCAGGCCGAACGCGCCCACCGCCTGTACGACCAAGCGCTGGCCCTGCTGCCCGAAGCCGACCGGCGCGCCCAGAAGCCCGGTCTGATGATGTCCAGCATCTATCGCACCCTGTTGCGCGAGATCGAGCGCGACAATTTTCAGGTGCTGCACCAGCGCGTCAGCCTCACGCCGCTGCGCAAGCTCTGGCTGGCTTGGAAAGTCCAGGCGCTGGGGAAGCTGTGAACCCCCTGATGGCGGAGGGTGGCTGACATGCGCGTCGCCGTCATCGGCGCCGGCTGGGCAGGCATGGCCGCTGCGGTGCAAGCCACGCGTGACGGCAGCACCGTCACGGTCTTTGAGGCCGCGCGCACCCTGGGCGGACGCGCCCGCGCGCTGGCGGCCACACTGCCCGACGGCCGCGCGGTCACGCTCGACAACGGCCAGCACATCCTGATCGGCGCCTACACGGAATCGCTGCGCCTGATGCGTCAAGTCGGTATCGACCCCGCGTCTGCACTGGAACGGGGACCGCTGACGATGCAGTTCCCCGATGGCCACGGCCTGCGCCTGCCCCACGCGCCCTGGCTGCCCGCGCCGCTGGATGCGTTGATCGGCATTGCGCTGGCCCGCGGCTGGCCACTCGCAGCGCGGCTGGGTCTGTTGCGTGCCGCGCTGCGCTGGCAGCGCGCCGGCTTCCAGTGCGCTGCCGAGATGTCGGTGGCGCAGCTGTGCTGCGAACTGGCGCCGCCGGTGATGCAGGAACTGATCGAGCCGCTGTGCGTCTCGGCCCTGAACACACCGGCGGAGCGTGCCAGTGCCCAGGTGTTTCTGCGCGTGCTGCAGGACGCCCTGTTCGGCGTGGCCGGTGGCTCGCACCTGCTGTTGCCGCGCACCGATCTCACGGCCCTGTTTCCCGCCGCCGCCGCGCACTGGCTGCAGCAGCGCGGCAGCACGGTTCACACCGGCACGCGGGTCACGCAGTTGCAAGCACAAGGCAAACAGTGGCAGGTCAACGGTCAGCCCTTCGACGCCGTGCTGCTCGCCACGTCGGCTTCCGATGCGGCCAAACTGCTGACGGAATCTGCGTCTACTGCTCCCGAATCCATAGCCAACCACATCACGAACTGGAGCACCGCCGTCGCCGCGCTGCAGTTCGAGGCGATAGCCACCGTCTACGCCTGGCGCGCCGAGGCTTGCCTGTCGGCCCCGATGCTGGCGCTGCACAGTGCCCCGGCCGCGCCGGCACAGTTCGTGTTCGACCGCGGCCAGCTCGACGGCCCGGCGGGTCTCTTGGCCTTCGTGGTCAGCGCCAGCATGCTGCCGCGCGAGGCGCTGCAAAGCCAGGTGCTGCAGCAGGCCCGCGACCAGTTGGGCCTGACGCTGCAGCCGGTGCAGACCGTGGTGGAAAAACGCGCCACCTTTGCCTGTACGCCCGGTCTGTCGCGCCCGCAGCAGGCCATCGCGCCCGGCCTGCTGGCCTGCGGCGACTACGTGGCCGGACCTTACCCTGCCACACTGGAAGGCGCGGTGCGCAGCGGCCTGCAGGCTGTCGCGCAGTTGCCGCAGACCCGGCGCTGAACGTGGACGGACCGGCGTCGGCTCCCGCACAATCAGACTCAGCCGCTCGCCCCCACCGCCCCAGTCCCACCCTCTGCCCATGAAACGTCTTGCCAAGCTCCTTCTGATCACCGTGGTCGTGCTGCTCACCGTGGGTGGCCTGGCTGCAGGCGCCGCCCTGTTCTGGCACGGCCGCGGCAAGCTGCCGCAGCGCAGCGGCACGCTGAACCTGCAGCACCTGCAGGCGCCGGTCAGCGTCAGCTACGACAACTACGGCATCCCGCACCTGCAAGCGCAGCATGAAGAGGACCTGTACCGCGCGCTGGGCTACGTGCACGCGCAGGACCGGCTGTTCCAGATGGAAATGCTGCGTCGCCTCGCCCGCGGCGAGCTGGCCGAGATCCTCGGCCCCAAGCTGGTCGACACCGACCGCCTGTTCCGCACCCTGGCGCTGCGCGCCCACGCCGAGACGGTGGTCGCCGGTGCCGACCGCAACAGCGCAGCCTGGCGCGGCCTGCTGGCCTACCTGGACGGCGTCAACCAGTACCAGGCCAGCCGGCCGCGCCCGCTGGAGTTTGAGCTGCTCGGCATCACGCCGCGCCCCTTCACGCCGGTGGACACCATTGCCGTCACCGGTTACCTGGCCTACAGCTTTGCCGCTGCCTTCCGCACCGAGCCAGTGCTGACCTTCGTGCGCGACCAGCTCGGTCCCGACTACCTGCGCGCCTTCGACCTCGAATGGCATCCGTTGGGCGTGGTGGGCCCCTTGGCGGAGACCGCGCTCAGCGCACGCGCAGCGCTGCCACTGCAACCGCAGGACTGGCAGGGCCTGGGCCGGCTGGCCGCGCTGAGCGACAAGGCGCTGGCGCTGGCCGGGGTGCCGATGTTCGAAGGCAGCAACGCCTGGGTGATCTCAGGCCGCCGCACCGTCAGCGGCAAGCCCTTGCTGGCGGGTGACCCGCACATCAGCTTTGCGGCCCCCGCGGTCTGGTACGAAGCCCACCTGAAGGCGCCCGGCTTCGAGCTCTATGGCCACCACCAGGTGCTCAACCCCTACGCGCTGCTCGGCCACAACACGCAGTTCGGCTGGAGCCTGACCATGTTCCAGAACGATGACATCGATCTGATCGCGGAAAAGGTCAACCCCGCCAACCCGCAGCAGGTCTGGTACCGGGGCCAATGGGTGTCGCTGACCAGCCGCAGCGAAACCATCACCGTCAAGGGCGCGGCGCCCGTACCCCTTACCCTGCAGAGCTCGCCGCACGGCCCGATCCTGAACGACGCCTTTGCCGACACCCTGGGCAGCACGCCGATCGCCATGTGGTGGGCCTGGACTGCCACCGAGAACCAGACGCTGGACGCCTTCTATGAGCTCAACCGCGCCGACACGCCGGCCCGGGCCCGGGCCGCGGTCAGCAAAATCCACGCGCCCGGTCTCAACATCGTCTGGGCCAACGCCGCCGGCGACATCGCCTGGTGGGCCGCGGCCAAGCTACCGCAGCGCCCCGAGGGCGTGAACCCGGCTTTCATCCTCGACGCCGGGCGCGGCGAGGCCGACAAGCCGGGCTACTACCGCTTCCAGGACAACCCGCAGGAAGAAAACCCGGCGCGCGGTTACATCGTCTCGGCCAACCACCAGCCCGCGCCCAGCAGCGGCCTGCCGGTGCCGGGCTACTACAACCTGTACGAGCGCGCGCAGCGGCTGGACCAGCTGCTGCGTGAACCCGAGCGCCGCTGGGACCTGAGCGCCAACCAGGCGCTGCAGCTCGACGACCGCACCGGCTACGGCCCACGCGTGCTCAGGACCCTGCTGCCCGAGCTGCGCACCGTGGTCATCGACGGCACCGAGCGTGCCCTGCTGGAGCAGCTGGCCGAGTGGGACGGCGGCCACGGCCTGGCCAGCATCGCGCCCACGCTGTTCCACCAGCTGGTCTACGAACTGGCGCGTGCCGCCATGGCCGACGAACTGGGCGAGACGCTGTTTGCCAACCTGCTGCGCACCCGCGCCTTCGACTTTGCGCTGCCGCGGCTGGCCGCCGACGCCGCTGCCCCCTGGTGGGACCGGCGCGACACGCCGGCGAAGGAAACGCGGCGCGACATCCTGCAGCAGGCCTGGCGCGCGGCCATCGACCACCTGCACCGCGAACTCGGCCGCACACCGGCCAGCTGGACCTGGAGCCAGGCGCACACGGTGACGCACAAGCACCCGCTGGGGCAGCAGAAGCCGCTGAACCTGCTGTTCGACGTTGGCCCCTTTCCGGCGCCGGGCGGCCGCGAGGTGGTGAACAATCTGGCCCAGGCCGTCGGCCCGGCGCCCTGGGCCGTGACCTACGGCCCCTCCACCCGGCGCGTGATCGACTTTGCCGACCCCGCCCGGGCCGTGAGCATCAACCCGGTGGGCCAGAGCGGCGTGCTGTTGGATGCGCACCGTGCCGACCAGGCCGCGGCCTACATCGCCGGCCAGTACCGTCCCATGCACCTGAGTGCGGCCGACGTGGCGACCCTGACGCGCAGCACGCTGGTGCTGCAGCCGCAGCGCTGAACGGCTAGCGCGCGCTTGGCGTCTGCAACAAGGCGCACAGCTGCGCCATGTCGCTCACGGTGGCGTGCGGACGCATCGGGGCGTGTTGCCAGTCGTGTCCGGCGCGGTTGACCCAGGCGGTCTGCAAGCCGGCACCGAGCGCCCCCAGCACATCGAGTGCCGCGTCGTCCCCCACATGCAGCACCTCGTGCGGCAACACGCCGGCAGCCTCGGCGGCCGCGTGGAAGATGCGTGCATCCGGCTTGCCGACACCGAAGGCCTGCGCGCTCAAGTGGGCGCGGAAGTAGCCGCCCAGGCCGATGTGGTGCACATCGGCGTTACCGTTGGACACCGCCACGACGGGATAACGCGCCGCCAGCCAGGCCAGCGCCGGGCGCGCGTCCTCATACAGCTGCACCCGCAGACGCTCGGCGAAGAACACCTCGTAGGCTGGCTCCACCAGCGCGGTATCCTCGCCATGGCGTTCCAAGGCGCGGCGGATCAGCTCCTGGCGCAGCCGGCGCAGGTCGTGCCCGATCTCCGGGAGCTCGGCCGTGATGGCCCGGCGCAGCGCCAGGCGTTCGCCGGCATCGGCGAGCCAGGCCGCCGTCTGGGGCGCCTGCGGGCGCAGCCAGTCCTGCAGCACCTGTTCGGCACGCTCGATCACCGGCCAGATCGGCCACAGCGTGTCATCGAGGTCGAGGGAAATAGCCTTGATCTGGGTCGCATCGAGCATAGGTGGGCGAGAATAGCGCATGGCCTTCCAACAAGAACCCTCCTACACCCATGGCCAGGCGCCGCGCACGGCTATCCTGTTGTGCAACCTGGGCACGCCCGATGCGCCCACGGCGCCCGCCCTGCGCCGCTACCTGGCCGAGTTCCTCGGTGACCACCGCGTGGTGGAGATCCCCAAGCCGATCTGGTGGCTGATCTTGCACGGCATCATCCTGCGCGTGCGCCCGGCCAAGTCGGCCGCCAAGTACGCCAGCATCTGGACGCCGGACGGCTCGCCACTCAAGGTCTGGACGGACAAGCAGGCCCAGGGCCTGCAGGACTGGCTGACACGCCAGGGCCACCACGTCATCGTGCGCTATGCCATGCGCTATGGCAACCCGTCCATTGCATCGCAGCTTGACGCCCTGAAGGTCGAAGGTGCCACGCGCGTGCTGGTGCTGCCAGCCTACCCGCAGTACTCCGGCACCACCACGGCCAGCGTGTTCGATGCCGTCTACCACTGGGCCGGCAAGGTACGCAACCTGCCCGAGCTGCGCTTCGTCAACCGCTACCACGACGATGCGGGCTACATCGCCGCATTGGCGCGGCGCATCCGCGCCTATTGGCAGGCCCACGGCCAGCCGGACAAGCTCGTGATGAGCTTCCATGGCGTGCCCGAGCGCACCCTGCATCTGGGCGACCCCTACCACTGCGAATGCCACAAGACCGCGCGCCTGCTGGCCGAGCAGCTGGGCTTGCGCCGTGACCAGTACCAGCTGACCTTCCAGTCGCGCTTCGGCAAGGCCAAGTGGCTGGAACCCTACACCGAGCCGACGTTGATTGCGCTGGCGCAGGCCGGCGTGAAACGCGTGGACGTGGTCTGCCCGGGCTTCACCAGCGACTGCCTGGAGACGCTGGAGGAGATTGCGCAGGAAGTGCGCGAGGCCTTCCTGCATGCCGGCGGCCAGGACTTCCACTACATCCCCTGCCTGAACGACAGCCCGGAGTGGATCGATGCGCTCGGCACCCTGGCCCAGCAGCACCTGGCGGGCTGGCCGACGCAGCAGGTGCCGGATGCGGCGGCACTGGCGGCCTCGCGCGCGGCCGCGCTGGCCTTGGGTGCCAGCCACTGACGCTATCGTTTCAGGAGCTGCTCGCACCCACCTTATAAGGGCTGGATGCCGATCTCGCTTTGAAAATCAGACCTGCGCCAGCGCCTGTTCGCACAGGACGGTGGCGCGTTCGAAGTCCATGGCTTCAACCGCGTCTTTCAATGGCGCCCAGGCCGCCCTCTGCGCCGGCTCGGCTGCGGCGAGCACCTCATCCACCACGTCGAGAGCATCCAGATCAGCATTGCGCAGCAGGCCGAGCAAGCGCTCGAGCGCCGGGCGCTGGGCCGGTGTGACGGCCGGCAGTACCGCCGCCGCGTCTTGTGGCTGTTCCATCTGTGCGGCGGCCCGTCCGCCCTGCGCTGCCAACGCCGCCAACGTTTCGCCCAGCACCACCTGCAGACGCTGCCGCATGGCCGCGCGCCCGGGCATGGCAGCCCCGTCGCGGCAGAACTGCTCCGCCGCCGCAGCGGTCGCCGACAGCTTCATGGCCCCCAGGCTGGCAGCACTTGACTTGAGCGTGTGCATGCGCCGCCGCGCCGCCTCGAGATCCGCCTGCACCAGTTCCTCGTCCCAGGCCGGCAGCAGCTGCGCCAGATCAGTCACGAACACCGCGGACAACTCATCAAGCAGCCTAGCATCACCACCCAGACGCTGCAGCGCCTGGGCCCGGTCCAGCACTTCGGTGGCCGGCGTGCCGCTGCTCTCCAGCGCGGAGGGCATGGCGGCGGGTGCGATGTCGACCCCACCCACCCCAACCTTGCGCCCGGTACACCGCAGCAGCAGGCGCACCAGATGGTCCAGTTCGAAGGGCTTGCCGATGTGGTCGTTCATGCCGGCGTCGAGGCAGGCCTTGCGGTCCGAGGCCAACGCATTGGCCGTCATGGCAATGATGGGCAGGCGCTTGAGCTTCAGTCCTTCTCGGATCTCGCGGGTGGCGGCCAGCCCGTCCATCACCGGCATCTGCATGTCCATCAGCACGGCATCGAACGGTGTGCCCGCCTGTGCTGCTGTCGCCACGGCGTCCACGCCCTGGCGGCCGTCGTCGGCCAACTGCACCTCGGCGCCTTCCTTGCGCAGCAACTGCGCCGCCACCTGCTGGTTGATGCGGTTGTCCTCCACCACCAGCACCCGCATGCCCTGCAGGCGGCGCTCGACCAGCCTGGCCACCGCACTGCCGCCGCCCGCGCTGGCACGCTGGCGCCGCGTGCCGGCGGCCATCACGGCGTCCAGCAGCATCAACTGGGTCAGCGGCTTGGCGACATAGCCGTCGATCAACCCTTCCTCCTGCTGCTGGCGCTGCTGCAATGCGTCATAACCGCTGCCGCCGCTGAGGATGAGCAGCGGCGCGCGCTCAGCGTCAGCAAACTGCTGGCGAATGCGCAGGCACAGGTCGCGTGCATTGCCCAGCGGCAAGCCGGCGTCCACCAGCGCCACCAGGTAGGTCTGGCCGGCCGTGCGGCGCTGGGCTAGCTGCACCAGAGCCTGCTCGGCATCGGCCGCGGGGTCCACTTCCCAACCCAGGGCCTGGCCCATGCCAGCCAGCAAGGCCAAGGCCGAGGGATGGTCGTCCACCAGCAGCATGCGCGGCGTACCGTCGCCGCCATGCAGCCAGGGCGGCAGCACCGCCCGCCCCTCCTGCGCCATGGCCGAGCCGCCGGGCAGCGGCAGGTCAAGCTCGAAAGCAAACGTGCTGCCCGCCCCCGGCTGGCTTGCCAGGCTGATTTCCCCGCCCATCAGCCGCACCAGGCGCTGCGAGATCGTCAGGCCCAGGCCGGTGCCGCCGAAGCGCCGTGTGGTCGAGGCTTCCGCCTGCGAGAAGCCGTCAAAGATGTGCGCCTGCACCTCGGGCGCGATGCCGATGCCGGTGTCGCGCACGGCAAAGCGCAGCCGCACACCGTCGGTATGGCGCGCCAGCAGCTGCACCGACAGCAGCACCTCGCCGCGCTCGGTGAACTTGATGGCGTTGCCACCCAGGTTGATCAAAACCTGCTTGAGACGCAGCGCGTCACCCACCAGCGCGGCGGGCACCTCCGGGTCGATATCGAACAGCACGTCGAGGCGCCGGCTGCCGACGTTGGCCGACAGGATCACCGACAGCTCGCGCAGCAGCTCCTCGACACGGAAGGGGTGGGCGTCCAGCGCCAGCTTGCCCGCCTCGATCTTGGAGAAATCCAGAATGTCGCTGAGCAGCCCGAGCAGGGAGCGTGCCGCGCCGTCCGCCTTGACCACGTAGTCCTGCTGCTCGATGTTCAGAGGCGTGCCCTGCAGCAGCTTGAGCATGCCGAGCACGGCGTTCATCGGCGTGCGGATCTCGTGGCTCATGTTGGCCAGGAACTGGCTCTTGGCCACCGACGCCATCTCCGCTGCCTGGGCCGCCTGCATGAGTTCGGTGATGTCGATGCGAAAGCCCACGTGGTAGCCGTCCGGCGTGCGGGCTTCGACGATACGCACCCAGCGGCCCGAATCCAGCTGTTGGACATGGACGCGGTACTGTTCCTGGTGCGCCTGCAGTCGCTCGGCGATCCACGCCTCGTCGCGCCCCTTTGCCTGCGGGAACTGCCCGCGGCGCACGCTCTCGCGAACCAAATGCTCGAAGGAAACGCCCGGCACCATCAGGTCCGACATGGTCGGGTAGGTCCGCCGGTACTGCTCGTTGCAGTAGAACAGGCGGTCGTCGCGGTCGAAGATGACGAAGGCCTCGTCCAGTGCGTCCACCGCGCTTTCCAGGATCTGCCGGTACTCCACCGCCGTCTGCTTGCTGCGCTCCTCCTCCGTCACATCGGTGAAGGTGGTGATGAGACCGCCGCCAGGCATCGGGGCGCTGCTGACCTCGATCACGCGCCCGTCGCGCGTGGGGCGTCGGTACTTCTCCGGCTGCGGTTTGCGATACCGGTCCAGCATCTCCTGCAGCGCCCGCTCCTTGTCCGGGCCGAAATCGCCCCGCTCCGCCATGAAGCGCAACACTGCATCCGCCCGCAGCGGCCGCTGCGACATCACTTCCGGCGGGCAGGCCATCAGGTCCGCAAAGCGACTGTTGTAGGTCACGACGTTCATATGCTCGTCGGTCACGCTCAGCCCGCAGGGCAGGTTTTCGATGACGGCATACATACGCTGGTTGTAACGCCCCAGCTGCGTCACCGCATGCTTGAGCGCCGTGATGTCGGCACTGATGGAGATGTACCGCTCCACCTCGCCAGCGGCGTCGGTCAGCGGCATGATCAGGGTATTGAGCCAGTAGTGGTGGCCATCCTTGGCCCGGTTGCAGACCTCGCCCTGCCAGCTCTTCTTCTCGCTGATCGTGGCCCAGACGCGGGGCCAGAAGTCAGTCCCCTGCACGCCGGACATCAGAATGCGGTGGTTCTGCCCCAGCAGCTCCTGCCGCCCCCAGCCGCTGACGCGCTCGAAGGCGGCGTTGACCTGCATGATCCGCCCCTCGGCGTCGGCGATCGAGACGATGGCGAACTCGCCGATGGCGCGCATCAGCTGTTCGCTCTCGCGCAGCGCATGCTGCAGACGTGCCTCGCGCTCGCGCCGCTCGGTGATGTCTCGCTCCACCGCCATGAAGCCGCTGACCGAGCCGTCCGGATCGCGGATCGGCTGGATCTCCAGGTCCAGCCAGTACTCGCGACCATGCTTGCCGCGGTTGAGAATCTCGACCCGGCACGGCAGGTGCTCACGCAGGTGCCAGGACAGTGTGGCCACGGTGGCCGGGTCGGTGCCATCGCACTGCAGCAGCGTACCCGGCTTGCGCCCGAGCGACTCCTGCAGGCTGTAGCCCGTGATCAGGCTGTAAGCCCGGTTGGCCCAGACGATGCGCCCTTGCGCATCGGCGATGATCACCGCATCGGTGGTGTGGCTGGCCACGCGCGCCAGACGCTGCACTTCCTGCGTCATGCTGCGGGCCAGTTCGACGGCGCGCCGCCGCCCACGCGCCATCAGCCAGAGCATCCAGGCCAGCGCCGCACTCATCCCCACGCCCATGACGCTCAAGGCCCACAGCAGCCGCTGGTTGACCGGCGACTCCAGTGCCGGGGTGCTGCTGAACTGCAGCGTCAGCTCGTGTCCGCCCACGAGCAGCGTGCGACTCGCCTGCAATCTGGGCGCCCCGCCCCCAAGTTGTGGAGCATCGGGCGGGATCAGGCTGAACAGCGGCGTTGCCCCGGCACCGGCACCGGCAGGTCCGTCATAGATCTGGAAATTCAGCCCGCCTGAGCGCAGGCTCAGCGCGCTGGCCTGCAGCAGTTCATCCAGCACCAGCGGTGCGAAGGCCAGGCCCTCCAACGCCGCCTGGCGCGCAACTTCGGTCGGCGGCGTTGCCTCCGTGCGGTACAGCGGCATGTACATGACGAAGCCCGGCCGTTCCTGCCGATCCTGCACCAGGTTCAGTTTGCCCGACAGGGCCGCCTCGCCGCTGCGCACGGCACGCTCGATCGCCTCCCGCGCCACCGGATTGCTGCCGGAGTCGAAACCGAGCGCGGCATGGTTGAAATCCAGCGGCGCAATGAACTTGATGACGTACAGCTCCGGCGCCTGGCCGCTGCTGCGGACCTGGAAGCCAGGCACGCCGTCGGTGCGCTGTCGGCGCACGAAGGCGTCCAGGTCCTGCCGCGCCACGCGCTCAATGACGCCGAAGCCGCGCACGCCCTGGGTTTCGCCGTCCCGGTCACGCACCAGGACAAAGCGGTCGAATTCCCGGCGGTTGACCTGTTCGCTTGCCGCATACAGCCCACGGATGCCGCTGAGGCCGCGCAGGATCAGCTCGAAGCGCCGCTGCAGGGCCTCCTCGACCACGTGGACCTGGTCGTCAAAACGCTGCTGCAGCCGCTCGGCCCGTGCATCGGACAGGATGCTCACCCCGACCAGCGTCAGCCCGCAGCCCAGCACCAGCACCAGCCAGGGCAGCCAGAAAAATCGCTCCGGCCAGCCGCGCAAGCGCCGGCGCAGGCGCTGCGCCGTGGTGGCAAAACCGGTTCGGGCAGAGGCGGCCAGGCTCATGTCGGCAGGCGGCGGCACAGTCAGGCTTCAGGGTCCAGGCAGCGATCGGCGTGGGCCATGCAACATCGCTGTCGCTCAGGCCCGCTTGGGATGCCGCAGGGCCTCGTACGCCGGCCGGCTCAGACACTGCGCCAGCCAGGCGCTGGCAAGAGGGTAGTGCGCCATCAGCTCACGCGCCGGCCGTGCCCACATCACCACGCTGGCCACGCACAGATCGGCCACCGTGAAGCGGGCCGCGGCCAAGTGGGCCTCGCCACGCGCCTGCTGTTGCGCCAGGTGCTGCTCCAGCACCCGCAACGGCACGGCCAGGCGCTTTTCGGCGGCCTCTGCCAGCTCGTGCTTGCGCTCCTCGGCCGGCATCGCCACGCGATGCATCAGCACGGTCAACGCGTCTTTCTCCACCTCGGTCACGGTCCAGAAGCTCCAGCGCAGCGCCTCGGCGTCCTCGCGCGGCGTGGCCGGCACCAGGTTGACACCGTCGGACTGGCCATGGTGGCGCGCGATGTACAGCGCGCAGGCCATGCTCTCCCACACCGTCACATCGCCTTCGGGCCGATGGTCCACCAGCACCGGAATGTGTCCGTTCGGATTGAGCGCCAGGAACTCCGGGGTGCGCGTGCTGCCGACCTTGTAGTCGGTCTGCACATGCTCAAAGGCCAGCCCCAGCTCGGTGGCCGCCCACAGCGGGCGGATCGCGCGCGAGGCGTTGATGCCGTAGATGGTCAAACTCATGTCCGCTCCTCGTTGTTATCGGTTGATTCCAGCCCCCATTCTGCCAATCTTGTGCCACCTGGTTGTCACACGCGGCGCAGTGCTAAAGTGCAGACTGACAGATGGAACAGCTACGCATCGACAAATGGCTCTGGGCCGCGCGCTTCTACAAGACGCGCTCCCTGGCCAGTGAAGAAATCGGCAAGGGGCGCGTGCAGGTCAACGGCCAGGTGGCCAAGCCGGCACGCGAAGTGCGCAGCGGCGACTTGGTCACGCTGCGCCAGGGCAGCGTCACGCGTGAAGTACGGGTGCTGGGCATCAGCGCCCAGCGCGGGCCAGCCCCGGTGGCCCAGCAACTCTACGAGGAGACCGAGGCCAGCCGGCTGGCGCGCGAGCAGGCCGCCGAACAGCGCTGCTTGGCCGCCGAGCCGGCCCTGAGCATCGAGCATGGGCGCCCGACCAAGCGCGACCGGCGGCAGATGGAGCGAACCTGGGACACGCGCTGGAGCGCGTCGGTCGACTGAAACGGCCTCAGCAGAACACCAGGGCGAGGAAAGCCGCATCGTCCGCCAGATTCAGCAAGGCATAGCCCGCCAGACGGTAAGCCCAGCAGGTGGCCCATTCGAGCAGATCGGACAAGGACATCGGTATCGCGACAGGGAACAGCTGGTGCGCCAAAACAAAGCCCCGCACAAGGCGGGGCTTTTCTTTTGGCGGAGACGGAGGGATTCGAACCCTCGATGAGGCTCTACACCCCATACTCCCTTAGCAGGGGAGCACCTTCGGCCACTCGGTCACGTCTCCAAAAGGTCAGGAGGAATTATCGCACGAATCGAGCCGGGTCTCGGCCATGTTCATGCGAATCCGCACCGCGGATCAGCCTTGCGGCTGGTCCAGATCAAAGGCCTTGTGCAGCGCGCGCACGGCCAGTTCCATGTACTTCTCGTCGATCACGACCGAGGTCTTGATCTCGCTGGTGGAGATCATCTGGATGTTGATGCCCTCTTCGCTCAAAGCGCGGAACATCTTGCTGGCAATGCCCACGTGGCTGCGCATGCCGATGCCGACGATGGACACCTTGCACACCTTGGTGTCGCCCAGCACGTCCGTGGCGCCCAGTGCCGGCAGCACCTTGTCCTTGAGCAGGTCCATGGCGCGCGCGTAGTCGTTGCGGCCGACGGTGAAGCTGAAGTCGGTTTTACCATCCTTGCTGATGTTCTGGATGATCATGTCGACTTCGATGTTGGCCTCGGCCACGGCCCCCAGGATCTGGTACGCGATGCCCGGCTTGTCGGGCACGCCCACCACGGAGATCTTGGCTTCGTCGCGGTTGAAGGCAATGCCGGAAACGATGGCTTGTTCCATTTTTTCGTCTTCCTCGAAAGTGATCAGGGTGCCGGACTTGGCTTCCTCGTTGATGTCGATGTCCCAGGGCGTGAAGCTGGAGAGCACGCGCAGCGGCACCTTGTACTTGCCGGCGAATTCCACCGAACGGATCTGCAACACCTTGGAGCCCATGGAGGCCATCTCCAGCATCTCCTCGAAGCTCACGGTATGCAGGCGGCGTGCCTCGGGCACGACGCGCGGGTCGGTGGTGTAGACGCCATCAACGTCGGTGTAGATCAGGCACTCGTCGGCCTTCATGGCCGCTGCCACGGCCACGGCCGAGGTGTCGGAGCCGCCACGGCCGAGGGTGGTGATGTTGCCCAGTTCGTCGATGCCCTGAAAGCCGGTGACGATGACCACCTTGCCGGCCGCCAGGTCGGCGCGCACGCGCTGGTCGTCGATCGACTCGATGCGGGCCTTGGTGTAGGCGCTGTTGGTCTTGATGGGAACCTGCCAGCCGGCGTAGCTGACCGACGCCATGCCTTCGGCCTGCAGCGCAATGGCCAGCAGCGCGCTGGAGGCCTGCTCGCCGGTGGCGGCCAGCATGTCGAGTTCGCGGTTGTAGGCTTCATTCGCCTTCGACGGCGCCAGCTCCTTGGCCAAGCCCAGCAGGCGATTGGTTTCGCCGCTCATGGCCGAGGGCACCACCACCATCTGGTGGCCGGCGCGCGCCCATTTGGCGACGCGTTTGGCAACATTGCGGATGCGCTCGGTCGAGCCCATCGACGTGCCGCCGTATTTGTGAACGATCAGTGCCATTGCTTGTGTCAGATTGGATGCGGGCCGTGTGTGACGGGCCGCCGGGATCTACTCGGGGGACGCTCTGCCGAGGCGGTGCCTGCAGGCAAAACCTAGGGATTGTACCAAGCCAGCACTGCGCCTTGGCGCTCAACAAACCCGGCGCCGACCTTCAGATGGATGCGATGACCGCGCGTGCGGCAGGCGGCCAGCTGGTCCAGCAACTCCTGCAGCTGGGCCTGGGTGGGCACGGCCGCGGCGCCATGGTCAAGACGCAACCAGTGCCGCAACGCATTGCCCTGGCGCGCACGCGTGAGTTGCTGCAGCAAGGCAATCTGCGGCGGCCGGCCCAGACGCGCAAGGTCCTCGGCCGCCACCTCGTCCAACAGGCGCTGGGCCTCGGCGGCATGCGCGGCGCTGCGCGCGAAGGTGTCGCGGAATTGCGGGAAGGCCTCGGCCAGCGCCGGCAGCAGGCGCGCACGGATGCGGTTGCGGGTATAGCGCTCTTCAAGATTGGTCGGGTCGTCGATCCAGGCGATGCCGCGCGAACGCAGCGTCTCGCGCAGTTCAGCCGCCGGCACCGCCAGCAGTGGCCGGTGGTACTGGATGCCGTCGCGCTGCCACTGCGCCGGCATGGCGCTCAGGCCGGCCAGACCCGCACCCCGGCTCAGCGCCAGCAGCAGGGTTTCGACCTGGTCGTCGGCCTGCTGTGCAATTGCTATGCTTTTGATAGCTGGCTGTGCACCATCGTCCTGGGCTAGCAGCCGAAATGATGCATAACGTGCGTTGCGCGCCGCATCTTCCGGGCTCTGCCCCGGGGCCGGCCGGGCGTCGACGTGACGCACGCGCAATGGCACGCCCAACTGGGCGCAGAAGGCGCGGCAATGCTGCTCAAAGCCATCGGCGGCGGCCTGCAGGCCGTGGTGGACGTGAAAGGCGACCACCTGCCCCGGCCAGCGCTCGGCACAAGCCAGCAGCAGCGCGGTGGAGTCGGCGCCGCCGCTGTAGGCCACGGCCAGCGGCAGCTCCGGCGAAAAGTCGTGCAGGGCCTGCGCCAGGGTCTGGCTCATGTCACGGCCCGGTGGGCGACGGGGACCGGCTTACTTGCCGCTGGCCTTGGTGTCGGTGTATCGGCCATAGCTCTGCAGGCGCTCGTAGCGGCGCTCCAGCAGTTCCTTGACCTTGAGGTCGGCCACCTGGCGGTAGGCATCGTTGAGGGCGCGCTTGAGGAACGCGGCCATCTGCTTCGGGTCGCGATGGGCGCCGCCCACCGGCTCGTTGACGATCTTGTCCACCAGGTTGAGCGCCTTCAGGCGGTGCGCGGTAATGCCAAGCGCCTCGGCGGCATCCGAGGCCTTGTCGGCCGTCTTCCACAGGATGGAGGCGCAGCCTTCGGGACTGATCACCGAGTACACCGAGTACTGCAGCATCAGCACCTGGTCGGCCACGGAAATGGCCAGCGCGCCGCCGGAGCCGCCTTCACCGATGATGGTGGTAATGATGGGCACTTCCAGCTGCGCCATCTCGAAGATGTTGCGGCCGATGGCTTCCGACTGGCCGCGTTCCTCGGCATCAATGCCGGGGTAGGCGCCGGGGGTGTCGACAAAGGTGAACACCGGCAGCTTGAACTTCTCGGCCGTCTTCATCAGGCGCAGCGCCTTGCGATAGCCCTCGGGCTTGCTCATGCCAAAGTTGCGCAGGCCGCGTTCCTTGGTGTCGCGACCCTTCTGGTGGCCGATCACCATGCAGGCATTGCCATTGAAGCGCGCCAGGCCGCCGACGATGCTCAGGTCATCGGCAAAGTGGCGGTCGCCGTGCAGTTCGATGAAATCGGTGAACAGCTCATTGACGTAGTCCAGCGTATAGGGGCGCTCGGGGTGGCGTGCAATCTTGGTGATCTGCCACGGCGTCAGGTTGCTGTAGACGTCCTTGGTCAGCTGCAGGCTTTTCTTGCTGAGCTGGTCGATCTCTTCGGTGATGTCCACCGCGGATTCGTTCTGCACGTAGCGCAGCTCTTCGATCTTGGCCTCGAGTTCGGCAATCGGTTGCTCGAAATCGAGAAATGTTTTCTTAGCCATCGACTAACTCCTTGTTCTTCGCGTGGGCGCCGGCTCCGCAGGCCTTCCGGCGGCGGGGGGCGGCTTGTCGCACGACTCAATATTCCACCGGCACGGGGTCGAGGGAGCGCCAAATATACCAAGTCGCCACACTGCAATAGGGCGCCCAGGCGGCAGCCACTTCGCGCGCGTCGCTGCGGCTGACCGCCTCGCCGGAAAAGTAGTTCTTGCTGATGCCATTGATCAGGCCCAGATCGTCCAGCGGCAGCACATTGGGCCGCATCAGGTGGAAGATCAGGAACATCTCGGCCGTCCAGCGGCCGATGCCCCGGATGTCCACCAGCTCCGCGATGATGGCCTCGTCGTCCATGTCGGACCAAGCCGACACCTGGAGCTGTCCGTTGTCGAAGTGCAGCGCCAGGTCCACCAGGTACTCGACCTTGCGCGCGCTCAGGCCGGCGGCGCGCATGTCGTCCACCTTCAACTTGAGCACATTGGCCGGCGTCATCTTCTTCGGCAGCAGGGCAAAACGCTCCCATACCGACTGCGCCGCCTTGACCGAAATCTGCTGACCGACGATGGAACGCGCCAGTGTGGTGAAGGCGTCGCCGCGTGTCTGCAGGCAAACGTCACCATGCTGGGGGATGAGCCGCTTCATCACCCGATCCTTCTTCATCAGGTGCTTGCAGGCGTCTTCCCAGTAGTCCGGCGTGAAGACCTTGGGCGCCACGCTCTTGGCAGCTGCCACGTCAGGCCTTTCGCCGGCACGCAGCCGGAATCATGGGCGCGCGCCTCATTGCGCCGCCTCCCAGGTGGTGCCGGCGGCCGAGTCCTTCAGCACGATGCCCTGGGCCAGCAGTGCGTTGCGGATGCGGTCGGCCTCAGCAAAGTTCTTCGCCTTCTTGGCTTCAGCCCGGGCCTCGATCTGAGCCTGGATAGCCACCTCGTCCAGCGTCGAGCCGGCCTTGAGATAGGCGTCCGGATCGTCCTGCAGCAGACCGAGGCACGCGCCCAGGGCTTTGAGCAGGCCGGCCAGCTGCGGCGAGCGGGTCTTGTTGACTTCCGTCGCCAGCTCAAACAGCAGGGCCACCGCCTCGGGTGTGCCGAAATCCTCATCCATCGCGGCCTTGAAGCGCGCCGCGTGGGGGTTCACCCAGTCGATCTCCACCGCCGCCGGCGTGACCGCCTGCAGCGCGGTGTACAGACGCTTGAGGGCACCGCGGGCGTCGTCCAGGTGCGCGTCGCTGTAGTTCAGCGGGCTGCGGTAATGGGCGCGGATGATGAAGAAGCGCACCGTCTCCGGGTCGTACTTGGCCAGGATCTCACGGATGGTGAAGAAATTGCCCAGCGACTTGGACATCTTTTCGTTGTCCACGCGCACGAAGCCGTTGTGCATCCAGACACGGGCCAGGGCCTTGCCGGTAGCGCCTTCGCTTTGGGCGATTTCGTTCTCGTGGTGCGGGAACTGCAGGTCGGCACCGCCGCCGTGGATGTCAAAGCTCTCGCCCAGCATCTCGCAGCTCATGGCCGAGCATTCGATGTGCCAGCCCGGTCGGCCGGGGCCGTAGGCGCTGTCCCACTTGGCCTCGGCCGGCTCGCTGGGCTTGGCTGACTTCCAGAGCACGAAGTCCAGCGGGTCGTCCTTGCCATCCAGCACCGCCACACGTTCGCCGGCACGCAGCTCGTCCAGCGACTTGCCCGACAGCTTGCCGTAGCCGGGGAACTTGCGCACCGCATAGTTCACGTCCCCGTTGCCGGCACGATAGGCCAAGCCCTTCTGCTCCAACGTACCGATGAGCTGCAGCATCTGCGGCACGTAGTCGGTGGCGCGCGGTTCGTGCGTCGGGCGCTCGATGCCCAGGGCATCAGCGTCCTGGTGCAGGGCATCGACCATGCGGTCGGTCAGCGAGCGGATGGTTTCGCCATTGTCCAGCGCGCGCTTGATGATCTTGTCATCGATGTCGGTGACGTTGCGCACATAGGTCACGCGGTAGCCACTGCTTTTCAGCCAGCGCTGCACCACGTCGAACGCCACCATGGCGCGGGCATGGCCGAGGTGGCACAGGTCGTAGACCGTCATGCCACAGACGTACATGCGGACATGGCCGGGCTCGATCGGGGTAAAGGATTCCAGAGCACGCGACAGCGTGTTGTAAATGCGCAAACTCATGAATGGTGCAATGACCAGCTACCCGCCGGGGGTAGCCGTCCGGAAACGTTGGCGGGGCTACAATCTCACGCAGTATAAAGCCCCGTCGATTCCGCCCGACCGCCGGGCTGGCCCCCTCAAGAACCTATGAAGCACGGCAGCGCCCACATCACCCACCTCCTCCGACTGGCCATCCTGGCCGGCAGCCTGAGCCTCACCGCCGTTCATGCGGACGACTACGCAGACGTCAACCAGCTGATGCGCACCGGCAAGCTGGCCGAGGCCCAGGCCAAGGTCGACCAGTATCTGGCGACCAAGCCGCGCGACCCGCAGATGCGCTTCTTCAAGGGCGTGATCCAGCGCGAAACCGGCAAGACCAACGACGCCATCGGCACCTTCACCCGACTGACCGAGGACTACCCGGAGCTGCCCGAGCCGTACAACAATCTGGCCGTGCTCTACGCTGGCCAAGGCCAGTACGACAAGGCACGTGCTGCACTGGAAATGGCCATTCGTACCAATCCCAGCTACTCCACCGCACACGAGAACCTGGGCGACGTCTACGCCAAGCTGGCCAGCCAGGCCTACAACAAGGCGCTGCAGCTCGACGGCAACAGCACCACGGCCCAGCCCAAGCTGGCCCTGATCCGCGAACTGTTCGACCCCAACGCCAAGGGTCAGCGCCCAGGCGCCCAGCCCACACCCGCGCCGGCGGCTCCTGCCGCCCCGGCTGCGCCCGCCGCAACCCCTGGCAAGCCGCCGGTGGTCGCCGCCGCGCCGTCCGCAGCCCCAGCCAGCCCGAGCCCGACGGCACCGCCCGCTGCGGCCGACAGCGCGGCCAAGGATGTCGAGGCCGCTGTGCGCGCCTGGGCCAAGGCCTGGGCGGCCAAGGACATGACGGCCTACCTGGGCGCCTATGGCAAGGAGTTCGATCCGCCGGGCAAGCAGTCCCGCAGCAGCTGGGAAAGCGAACGACGCCAACGCATCGTCAGCAAGAACAGCATCAGCGTACGGCTGGAAAACCTCAGCGTGAGTGTCAACGGCAACAAGGCGGTGGCAAAATTTCGCCAGGACTACAAGGCCGACGCCCTGTCCGTCACCAGCCGCAAGACGCTCGATCTGGTCAAGAGCGGCGAGCGCTGGCTGATCGTCCGGGAGTCAACGGGAACCTGAAGGCAGGATTCGCGTCCCATACCGAACACGGCCGGACGCCTCATATGCTTTGTGAACTGACATGACCCAAGGATTCTTCGCTTTTCTGCTCATCGCCGCGACCGGCCTGCTGTCGGCCGCCCCGGCCGGCGCCGAAGCCGGCAAGAAAAACCAGAAGAACGAATCCACCGCCCGCCGCAACGCCGCCAGCAACGACGGCGTGGCCGAGGCCCGCCTGATCGAGGTCTACCGCCTGACCGGCCAGGGCAAGATGCGCGATGCGCTCGCCAAGGCCGAAAGCCTGGTACGCGACTACCCCAACTTCCAGCTGGCCCAGCTGGTCTACGGCGACCTGCTGACCTCGCGCGCGCGGCCGCTGCACAAGTTCGGCGACGTGCCCGAGGCG
>JAULXO010000027.1:0-24844 GCA_032118555.1 Hylemonella sp.
GGCAGCTCGGCCGCAATGGCCAGCGCCGCCGCTGTCTTGCCGCTGGCGGTGGGGCCGGCAATGGCCAGGCAGGGGGGGAATTCAGCGCTCGCCGGTGTGCCCATGTTTCTGCACCAGCGTCCAGGCGGTGACGGCGATCACCACGCTCCAGAACCACACGCCCAAGGCCAGCGGCATCACCGTGCCGTCCATGTGCGTGCCGAGCCAGGCGCCCATGGCGAAGGCCGCCGCCATCATCAGGAACCCGTTGAGGGCCGAGGCGGCGCCGGCCGCGTAGGGGAAGGGGCCGATGGCACCGCTCTGGCCGCAGGGCTGGTGCACGCCGTGCGCCAGCATGAAGAGGTAGAAGGGCAGCATGAGGGCCCAGCCGTTGTGCAGCCCAGCCAGTGCCAGCACGCCCATGAGCGTGCCGCCGCTGAGGGTGAAGACGGCCGCCAGCGCCACCGTGCGGCGCACACCCAGCCACGGCACCAGGCGGCGACAGGCCACGGTGCCCAGGATGTAGGCCAGCGAGGACGTCGTGACCAGCAGGCCGTAGTAGGGCTTGGGGATCTGCAGCACCTGGATGAAGATGAAGGACGAGGCAGCCAGGAAGGTGAACAGCCCCCCGTAGGACGCCGCCGCCAGCACCGAATAGGCCCAGAAGGTCGGGTGGCGCAGGATGCCGGCCCAGGTGCCCACCAGCATGGCCGGGCGCAATGCCTGCGGGTTGCGCTGCGCCAGCGTTTCCTCAAAACGCCAGGCCACCACGGCCAATGTGGCGACGCTGAAGACGGTCAGCGTCAGCAGGGCGGCGCGCCAGTTGATCCAGTCCGATAGCAGACCGCCCAGCGGGGCGCTCAGGCAGGCGATCAGCCCCAAGCCGGTCAAGCCCTTGGACATGATGCGCGCGCCTTCCTGCGGCTGGTAGAGGTCGCGCACGATCGCCCGCGCGCACATGACGCCCGCGCCCATGGCGGCGCCCTGCACGATGCGCGCCACGATCAGCAGCGCCATGCTGGGTGCCAGTGCGCAGGCCACCGAAGCCACCACATAGGCGGCCAGGCCCCACAGCAGGATGGGCCGGCGGCCAAAGCGGTCGGACAGCGGGCCCCAGACCAGTTGCGACAGGCCGAAGGACAGCAACAGGCCGGTGAGGGTGAGCTGGGCCTGCGCCACCGTGGCGCCAAAGCCGGCCGTCAGTGCCGGCAGGGCGGGCAGGTAGAGGTCAGTGGTGATGGGCTGCAGGCCGAGCAGCAGGGACAGCACCAGCACGATCAGTGGCGCCGACATGGTGCGGGCTGGCGAAACAGGGGCGGACGCGGGAACCGAAACGGGGGCGGACATCCGGGGGAGACTACCAGATCGGGGCTTACCCCTATGTCGAGCGGCCAACCGCGTGCCGTATGTTCCGGGAGGTGTTGACCGGCGCGATGGATGTAGTTTCTGTGACAAATGGCGTCATCGCCTCCGCGCAAACTGTCAAAAATGTCACATAATTATCAAATATTGCAAATTAAGCATATATTCTGATGTGAGGAGGCCTTGGTGCTGGACAAATTCAAGATTTCGCAACGTTTCTTGGCTGTGGTGGCGCTGTACTGGCTGGCATTTGCCAGCGTGCTGGCTGTCAGCATCTGGGGCCTGCACTCGGCCAAGAACAGCCTCACCATGGTGCACGAGAACGCCATGAAGCCGGCCCTGCTGGCCGATGAGTCCATCAGCGCCATCCTGCAGAACCGGCTGCAGGTGTTGCTGGCTTTCCAGCACGCGCCTGACGGCCCCTTGGCCGCCATCCACGACCATCCGACCAGCCTGCACACTGACGCCATTGCGGCCACCCGCGCCAAGGCGAATGAGCTGTTCAAGCAGATGGAGGCAACGGTGGCGAGCCCGGAAGAGAAAAAGCTGCTGGAGCAGGCGCAGGCCACGCGTGAGCCCTGGCGCGCCAAGCTCGATGCGGTGATCAAGGCCATCCAGGCCGGCGACTTCAGCGCGCCCACCATGGCGGCCTTCCTGAAGGCCGGTCGCGAAGAGGGCGAAGCGGCTGTCAAGGCCTTGGTGGCGTTTCGCGACTTCCAGGTGCATCTGGCCGAGGATGCGGCGACGGCGGCACAAGAGCGTTACCAGCTCGCTTGGCTGGTGTTCATTCTGGTCATCGTGCTGGGCGGCATCCCCGGCACGCTGATGACCGTGCTGCTGATGCGCCGTATCCGCGCCGGCTTCGAATTGGCCGACGACACCGCCACCGCCATCGCCAAGGGCGACCTGTCGCGCCGCGTGGTCTTCAGCGGCAGCGACGAGATCGGCCGCCTGCTGCAGTTGATGGAAGAGATGCGGCAGAACCTGCACCGCGTCATCAGCGAGGTGCAGCGCGGCTCCGGTGCCATTGCCAGTGCCGCCACCCAGGTGGCGGCCGGCACGCTGGATCTGTCCAACCGCACCGAGCAGCAGGCGGGCTCTCTGGAGCAGACCGCCTCGGCGTCCGAAGAACTGTCCAGTACCGTGCAGCACAACGCCGAGAACGCCAGCCAGGCCAACCAGCTGGCGGCCTCGGCCTCGCAAGTGGCCAGCCGCGGCGGCGTGGTGATGACGCAGGTGGTGCAGACCATGGACGACATCAACACCTCCTCGCGCAAGATCGCCGACATCATCAGCGTGATCGACGGCATCGCCTTCCAGACCAACATCCTGGCGCTGAATGCCGCGGTGGAAGCCGCGCGCGCGGGTGAGCAGGGCCGCGGTTTTGCCGTGGTGGCCGGCGAGGTGCGGGCGCTGGCCGGCCGCTCGGCAGAAGCCGCGCGCGAAATCAAGAGCCTGATCGAGGACTCGGTGGCCAAGGTGGGCGTGGGCTCCGACCAGGTGGCGCAGGCCGGCGCCACCATGCAGGAGATCGTGACCGGCATCAAACGCGTGGCCGACATCGTGGGCGAGATCGCCTCCGCCAGCCGCGAGCAGTCGGCCGGCATCGGCCAGATCAACACTGCCGTGACGCAGCTCGACGAGGTGACGCAGCAGAACGCCGCGCTGGTGGAAGAAACCTCGGCCGCTTCGGGGTCGCTGCAGGACCAGGCGCGCCAGCTGGCGCAACTGGCCTCGTCTTTCAAGCTGAACGCGAACCAGGCCCAGGCGGGCCAGGCGCCGATGCTGATGAACGGCTGATCGCGGTCGCCGACCGAAGAGATGAAGGGCTGCCACCGTGCAGCCCTTTGTCATGGCCCTGGTGGCGTGCGCCTCAGCGCGGCGAGCGACGGCACGGTCAGGGTGTGGAGCGGCCAGCGCGCTCTATGATGGATCGCAGGCGCATGGAGCGCCACACTGGTTCGTCCATCCCCCAAGCTGCCGGCCCTGGCGCCGACCGATTCACCATGACCGACACCGTTTTCACCCGCATCATCCGCCGCGAGATTCCGGCCGCCATCGTCTTCGAGGACGCGCAGGTCATCGCCTTCATGGATGCCGGTCAGGTCAACCCCGGCCATGTGCTGGTGGCGACCAAGCGCCAGGTGGAGACGCTGATGGAGCTGGACGAGGCCGAGGTAGCGCATCTGTTTGCCGTGGTCCATCGCCTTGCACGTGCGGTGCAGGCCGCGTTCCAGCCCGCCGGCTTGACGCTGCTGCAGACCAACAAGCCCGAGGGCTGGCAGACCGTGCCGCATGTGCACGTGCATATACTGCCGCGCCATGCGAACGACGGGGCTGATCTCGTGTGGCCTCGACCTGAGCCCGGGCTGGCAGTGCTGCGTGAGTACGCCAGCCGCATCCGGCTCTGAGCGCCGGCCTGCCGGACGGCGCGGGGTTGCTCCGCGTTGCACAGGTGTTGTTGTGCCGCCTGCGCTGACGCACCCACTTGGGGGATAGGCAGAAAGGCCAACGCCCACTAGCATGGGGTGGTGTTTGACAGGAGATGCCATGACCCCCGAGATGCTGGTTGACCAATGGCGGCGCGGCCTGCGCATCGCCCATCGCGCCCACTACGAAGCGGCCAAGTTCTATTACCGCATGCACCTGGTGCTGAGCCTGCCGGCGGTGCTGATTGCGGCGCTGCTGAGCACGACGGTGTTTGCGCAGCTGCAGGACTCGACCGTCGCCTGGGTCCGCATTGCCATGGCGGTGCTGAGCGTGCTGACCGTGGTGCTCAGCAGCCTGCAGGCGGCGCTGCGTTTTGCCGAGCGCTCCGAGCGGCACAAGACGGCTGCCGTTCAGCTTGGCGAGGTGCGGCGCGAACTGGAGCAGCAACTTGTCTTCGAGCACCGCGACGAAGCGGTGATCGAACGCCTGCGCAAGAAGTGGGACGCCGCCGACCGCCAGGCCCCGACCATTCCTTCGAGGATCTACAACCGGGTGGCGGCCTTGGTGGCCGAACTCGGCGACAAGCCGCCGCGGGCTACCAAGTGACCGGGGCGATGTGGCGCGGGGGTGCAGACAGACCTATGCGGTGGAGCGAGTGGCCTGAGTTGGCCCTTGCGGGGGATGGGCACGAGTTCGGGGGATGTTTACGATGATCACTCATTTCAAATATTGGCTGCCATGAAAGTCTTGGCGTACTGCTTGCGGTTGCTGTGGTGGTTCGGTGCAGCCAGCTTGCCCCTGCTTATTAACAGTTACTACCAGTCTTATCGTCTGGCCATTCAGTGTCCGGCGTCGAGTGACTGCTACACCCCTGGCTCCGAGCACTTGCTGGGCATCGAGCTTCTCATGGCCTTCTCTGCCGTTACCGTCTGGCCGCTGTTCATCTGGCACGTCATAGTCCAGCCATGGCGAGCGCACAGGGCTCGGCGCCATGGCAAGGCAGTTTCGCAGGCTAACGACTAACTCGCACCCATGACACCCAACCCATTGCTGCACCTGCTTGTCGAAGCGAGTGCATCCAACTCTTAGCGTCCGCGCAAGAACAGCCGGTCCAAATCCTTGATCGTCACCTGCCGCCAGGTCGGGCGGCCGTGGTTGCACTGGTCGGAGCGTTCGGTCTGCTCCATCTGGCGCAAGAGCGCATTCATCTCATCCAGCGTCAGGCGCCGGTTGGCGCGCACGGCGCCATGGCAGGCCATGGTGGCCAGCAGTTCGTTGCGGGCGCGTTCGATCACGCTGCTCGCCTCGTGCTGGGCCAGCTCGGCCAGCACGCTGCGCGCCAGCTCCACCGCGTCACCTTGCACCAACGTGGCCGGCACGGCGCGCACCGCCAGCGTCTTGGGCGAGAAGGGCGTGATCTCCAGGCCCAGGGTGTGCAGCGTGGCGGTATGCGCTTCGGCGGTGGCCACTTCCTGCGGCGTGGCAGCGAAGGTGGCGGGGATCAGCAGCGGCTGGCTGGCGATATCTTTCACATCGAGCTGGTTCTTCAGCCGCTCGTAGACGATGCGTTCGTGCGCGGCGTGCATGTCCACCACCACCAGGCCCTGGGCATTCTCGGCCAGGATGTAGATGCCCTGCAGCTGCGCCAGGGCGCGGCCCAGCGGCCAAGTGCTGGCGGCTTCGTCGCGGTTGAACGGTGCAGCTTCCGTACGCCCTGGGCTGGTCGAAGCCCCGAGGTTGGTGGAGAGCCCTTCGACAGGCTCAGGGCGAACGGCATTTCGCGTATCGGATGCCGGTGCCGGCTGCCAGAGTGCCGCCAGGTCGCTGGCGCGGTGCCCGACACTCTCGTTTGCTGCGAAATTGATAGCGGGTTGCGCCCAGGGGGTGGGGGCTGGAGCCTGATTTGGCTCTGAAAAAATACCCGGTGCCGCTGCGGCAGCCGCCTGCGCCGCCGCCAGCGCCCGCGGCGCCGCCAGCGCGTTTTCCACCGCATGGCGCACGGCCTGGTGCACTTCGCGGCTGTCGCGGAAGCGTACCTCGATCTTGGTCGGGTGCACGTTCACGTCCACCCGTGTCGGGTCGATCTCCACATACAGCGCATAAACCGGCTGCTTGTGGCCGTGCAACACGTCTTCGTAGGCGCTGCGCGCGGCGTGCGTGAGCACCTTGTCGCGCACGTAGCGGCCGTTGACGTAGCAGAACTGGTGGTCGGCACGTGAGCGCGCGGCGTCCGGCACGCCGGCACGGCCCCACACGCGCACCCCGTGCGAGGGGCCGAGTTGCGCCACGCTGGTGGTGAAGTCCACCGCCACCGACTGTTCGATGAAGTCCGCCCCCAGCACGTCGGCCAGGCGCTGGTCCAGCGCGGCCAGGCTGCCGTGGTCGCCGCAGGCGCGCCACTGCTCGACCAGCTTGCCTTCGTGCCAGATGGCAAAACCCACATCGGGCCGCGCCAGGGCGTGGCGGCGCACCGATTCGATGCAGTGCGCCAGTTCGGTGGCGTCGGTCTTGAGGAATTTGCGCCGCGCCGGGGTGCTGAAGAACAACTCCTTCACTTCCACCGTGGTGCCGGTGCTGCGCGCCACGGGCTTCAGCTCGCCGCTGCGGCCGTCCAGCAGCCAGGCATTGTTCTGGCCTTCAGCCCGCGAGGCGATGGCGCAGTCTGCGATGGAATTGATAGCAGCCAGTGCTTCGCCGCGAAAGCCCATGGTGCCCACCGATTCCAGCTCCCGCAGGTCGCGGATCTTGCTGGTGGCGTGGCGCTTGAAGGCGATCGGCAGCTCGTCGCGCGGAATGCCCCAGCCGTTGTCTTCCACCGAAATCAGGCGTACGCCGCCGGCCAGCAACCGCACGGTGATCTGCGTGGCGCCGGCATCGAGCGCGTTGTCCACCAGTTCGCGCACCACCGAGGCCGGCCGTTCCACCACCTCGCCGGCGGCGATCTGGCTGATCAGCTCGTCGGGCAGTTCACGGATGGGGCGGCGGGGGGCGGTGTGGGGAACAGCATTCACACGGTCATTGTAGGGGCCGTGTCGCGCTGCGCCGGCATGTGGCGACGCCTCAGAAAGGCATCTGCAGCGTCAGCAGGAAGCGGTCACGCGTGGGCTGCAGCATCACCTGCAGGCCCTGCGCCTCGCCGCGGCTCAGAAAGGCCTGCGTCACGAAGCTGCCGATGAAGTTGCCCAGCGCCATGCCCGCCAGCACATCCGAGGGGTAGTGCTGGTGGGCCTCGATCCGTGCCCAGGCGGTGCTGGCGCTGAGCACGTCGAGACCGACGCTGGCGCGGGCCTGGGCCACGTCCGACCAGCCCAGATGCGTGATATTGAAGCGGGTGTAGGTGGTGTGCAGGGCCGCGCGGGAGGCGTGATCGGAGGGGAAGCTGGTCGCGCCCTCACCGTTGGGGCGCATGCGTGCCGTGTCGTCCTTGAGGCGGCCCACGAGGCCGCTGGTGGCCATGTGGCCGACCACCTGCACGCCGAGCACACGTGCCTTGCTGCCCAGCCCGGCATCGTCATCCTGCCAGGGAACGACGGCGGAGATTACCCAGGCGCTGTTGGCCAGCAGCTTGAGGTCGTCGCTGATGCGGTCGGCGTTGCGCCGTGAACCGAACAAGGGTGTCTGCTCGGCAGCCCAGGACTGCAGACGACGGTCCGCCTCGCCGGCTTGCAGGGCCACGGCACCGAGCAGCGGCACCCACGTGCGCGGCGCCAGCGCGGCGTTCCGGGCCGCACGACCCAGGCGCTCGGACCAGTCTGGGACAGCACTCTGGCCAGTAGCCGTAGCGTGGGCACCCAGGCAGGTGAGCAGGCTGCCGAGCACCAGTAGCAGGGCAGGTAAGCGGGCGCGGCATAAGGGTCTCATGGGGACTCCGGTTCCGGCAGGTGCGCTCAGTCTATCCGGAGGCGGCCGGCAAGGCGAGGATAATCCCCACGCATGGAACTGATTGGCTTTCTCATCGACTTCATCCTGCACGTGGACAAGCACCTGGAGGTGTTCGTGCAGAACTACGGCGTGTGGGTCTACGCGCTCCTGTTTCTCATCGTCTTCGTGGAAACCGGGGTGGTGGTCATGCCGTTTTTGCCCGGCGACTCGCTGCTCTTCGTGGTGGGGGCGCTGGCCGGCGCCGGCCTCTTGAGCTACCCGGTGGCGGTGGCGGTGCTGCTGGTGGCCGCCATCCTGGGTGACCAGTGCAACTACTCCATCGGGCGCTATTTCGGCCCCAAGGTGTTCAAGTGGGAGAACTCGCGCCTCTTCAACAAGCGCGCCTTCGATCAGGCGCACAACTTCTACGAAACCTACGGCGGCATCACCATCATCCTGGCGCGTTTCATGCCCTTCATCCGCACCTTCGCGCCCTTCGTGGCCGGCGTGGCGGCCATGGGCCGCGTCAAGTTCACGCTCTACAACGTGGTGGGCGCGCTGATCTGGGTGCTGGGCATCTGCACCGCGGGCTACTTCCTTGGCAGCCTGCCCTGGGTCAAGGCCAACCTGGACAAGATCATCTGGGCCATGATTCTCATCCCCGGCCTGATCGTGATCTACGGCACCTGGAAGGCGCAGCGCAAACAGAAGGTGGAGTTCCTGTCCGGCTCCAAGTGAGCTTCGGCGGCCCGTTCAACGGAGGCAGGCATGCTGGCGATGCAAGTAACCCAGGCCGGCGCGCCCTTGCAGGCGGTGGAACTGCCCGTGCCGCAGCCCGGCCCGCAGGAGGTGCTGGTGCAGGTGCTGGCATGCGGCGTGTGCCGTACCGACCTGCACATCATTGACGGCGAGCTGCCGCCGCGCCACCCCGGCATGGTGCCGGGGCACGAGGTGGTGGGCCGCGTGGTGGCGGCTGGGCCGGGCGCCACGCGCTTTGCCGTCGGCACCCGTATCGGCATTCCCTGGCTGGGTGGCAGCTGCGGTCACTGCGCCTACTGCGGTGCGCGGCACGAGAACCTGTGTGACACCCCCGTCTTCACCGGTTATGACCGACCCGGTGGCTTTGCCGAGTACACCGTGGCCGACGAGCGCTACTGCTTTGCCTTGCCCGATGCCTACGACGACGCGCACGCCGCGCCGCTGCTGTGTGCCGGGCTCATTGGTTTCCGTGCCTACCGGCTGGCGGGTCTGGCGGGGCCGTCACGCCTCGGCCTGTACGGCTTTGGCGCGGCGGCGCACATCATTGCGCAGATCGCGGTGGCCGAAGGCCACGCGGTGCATGCCTTCGTGCGCCCGGGCGACGAACAGAGCACACGCTTTGCACGCCAGCTTGGCGCCGTGTGGGCTGGCGCCTCGGACGCGCTGCCACCGGAACCGCTTGACGCCGCGCTGATCTTCGCGCCGGTGGGTGCGCTGGTGCCGGCCGCCTTGCGCGCGGTGCGCAAGGGCGGGGTGGTGGTGTGTGCCGGCATCCACATGAGTGACATTCCGGCCTTTCCCTATGCGCTGCTGTGGGGCGAGCGCAGCGTACGCTCGGTGGCCAACCTTACGCGCGAGGACGGCGAGGCCTTCTTCGACTGCATTGCGCGCCATCCGGTGACGACGCATGTGCAGACCTACCCGTTGGCGCAGGCCAATGCGGCGGTGGCGGCATTGCGGGCCGGCGCCTTCGACGGCGCGGCGGTGCTGCTGCCCTGAAGGTTGGGCACGCTGGCGGCCGGCGCGGGTGGCGCTGCAGGACGCTTTTTCGGCGCAGCCCGCAAGGGATGCGGTGACCAGGCCGGGCGCGCAGGGCGCTCGGTCTCGACGATCACCAGGTAGCGGCCGGCATCGGCCACCGGTACGCGTTGTGGCGACAGCACCCACAGGCGGCGCCCTTCGGTCAGCGCGTCGTTGTAGTCGGCATCCAGCACGCCGTACTGGTCGAGCAGGCGGTTGAGCGTGGCCGGAATGCGCACACAGCCTTTGGATTGCACACTGCCCAGGCGCTGCTCCAACTGCTCGGGGTCGGTGGCGTGCAGCAGCAGCCGCATGGGGCTCACGCCCCCCTGGCCCCAGCCGCGCCGCGCCGGCTGCCAGCCGAAGTCGAACACCCGCATGCCCTGCACGCCGAAACCGCGGATGCCCTTGTCGTTGTAGGTGCCCTCGGCGCGGAAGTCCAAGTTGAGCGTGGTGTGGTCGAACACGCCGGTGGGGGTTTCGAAATGGTCGTACTCACCGGTGCGGCCGGTGGACACCGGCGAGGCGCCGATCAGCTGCGCGGTGGTAGGCGGTGCCAGCCAGAACAGCAGCGCCGCCTGCACGCGCGGGCTGCGGTCCACCAGCAACAGGTACTGCGGGCGCTCAAGCGCGATGTTGGCCGCCTGCAGCATCTGCAGTGCCAGGGTGCCGTACTGGCGCGCCTCATGGGCCGGCACCTGCAGCCGCTTGTCCACACTGCGCACATACAGCGCCGCCAGTTCGTCCGGGGTTGGCGCAGCGGCGGCTGCGCTCGCGGCGAACACGAGCAGCAGCAGGCCCAGCAGTCGGCGCAGTGTGTGGCGAAGCCGGGCGAAGCGGGGCCGGGTACCCGCCGCGTTGGGGTGTGGATGAATGACCAGCTTGCGTTGCGTTGCCAATGCAGGCAAGCTGGCCATGAGTTGACTTGGCTCAAGAAGCCGGTACGCGTACGGCGGGATGCTTGTCACTGTGTATGCAGCAAGGAAGGTGAACGAAATGCCACGCAAGAAAACGGGAACCACGGGCGCAGGCCCGCAGACGGCCAGCATGAAGGCGGTGCCGGAAACTGCCACGGGTCAGCTGGAGCAGATCATGGCACGACCGGACGGCTATTACTGGCGCGCGGCGGATGGCAAGAGCGAGTTCGGTCCCTTTGCCAGCGTGGAGGACGCCATGGCCGACATCCAGTCCTACAACGAGGAAGCGCCCGAGCCGGGCGAGACGCTGCAGGAGGCCGAGAGCGAACTGGGCATTGCCGACTGGATCGACCCCGACACCGGCGATCTGGCCGAGGGCCTGTCCCATCCGCGGCTGGAGGAATGACGGGTGGAGAAGGGTACGCAGTGGAATCTCTGGTACGTCATCCTCGCCATCCTTGGCGTCCTGGTGCTGCAGAGTTATGTGCAGCAATGGCAGCAGGTGCAGCCGCTGCCCTACAGCGAGTTCCTGCGTGAGCTGGAGGCGAAGAACGTCAAGGAACTCGCGGTCTACCCCGACCACCTCGAAGGCACGCTGAACCAGCCGCTGGCCGACGGCCGCACACGCTTTTCCACCACGCGTGTCGAGCTGGACCTGGCGCGCGACCTGGCGCAGTACGGCGTGCGCTTCAACGGGGTGGTGCAGAGCACCTTGCTGCGCGACCTGTTCTCCTGGGTGGCGCCGACGCTGGTGTTCTTCCTGATCTGGATGTTCGCCGTGCGCAAGCTGGCCGCCAAGGGCGGCTTGGGCGGTGGGCTGGGCGACGGCCTGCTGGCCATCGGCAAGAGCAAGGCCAAGGTCTATGTGGAGAGCGACACGCGCGTCACCTTCGACGACGTGGCCGGCGTGGACGAGGCCAAGACCGAGCTGGAGGAGATTGTCGATTTCCTGAAGGACCCCAAGAGTCACAGCCGGCTGGGCGCGCGCATCCCCAAGGGCATCCTGCTGGTGGGGCCGCCGGGCACCGGCAAGACGCTGCTGGCGCGTGCGGTGGCCGGGCAGGCCGGCGTGCCCTTCTTTTCCATCAACGGATCGGAGTTCGTCGAGATGTTCGTCGGCGTGGGCGCGGCGCGCGTGCGCGACCTGTTCGAGCAGGCGCGCCAGCATGCACCGGCCATCATCTTCATCGACGAGATCGACGCGCTGGGCCGCGCGCGCGGCGCCTGGGGCCTGGGCGGGCACGACGAGAAGGAACAGACGCTCAACCAGCTGCTGGCCGAACTTGACGGCTTTGACCCGCGCGCCGGCCTGGTGCTGCTGGCCGCCACCAACCGGCCCGAGATCCTGGACCCGGCGCTGCTGCGCGCCGGCCGCTTCGACCGCCAGGTGCTGGTGGACCGGCCCGACAAACACGGCCGGGTGCAGATCCTGCGCGTGCACATCAAGCGCATCAAGCTCGCCGCCCACCTGGACCTGGAGCAGGTGGCTGCGCTCACACCCGGTTTCACTGGCGCGGATTTGGCCAACCTGGTGAACGAGGCGGCGCTGATGGCCACGCGCCGCAACGCCGACGAGGTGACGTTGGCCGACTTCACCACCGCCATCGAGCGCATCGTGGCCGGGCTGGAAAAGCGCAACCGCATCCTCAACCCGGAGGAGCGCCGCATCATCGCCGTGCACGAGATGGGCCACGCGCTGGTGGCCATGGCGCTGCCGGGGCTGGACACGGTGCACAAGGTCTCCATCATCCCGCGCGGCATCGGCGCCCTGGGCTACACCATCCAGCGCCCCACCGAAGACCGCTTCCTGATGACACGGTTGGAACTGGAGAACAAGATGGCCATGCTGCTGGCCGGCCGCGCGGCCGAGATGCTGCTCATCGGCCATGCCTCCACCGGCGCCGCCGACGACCTGGCCAAGGCCACGGATATTGCACGCAGCATGGTGATGCGCTTCGGCATGGACGCCACGCTGGGCCAGGTGGCCTACGAGGCACCGCCGTCGCCCTTCCTGGGGCCACTGCCGGAGGGCTTCGACGGCGGGGCACGCCAGTACGCGCCCGAGACCGCGCGCGAGATCGACTGTGCGGTGCGCGCGCTGACCGAGGCCGCCTTCCAGCGCGCCACCGAACTGCTGACGCAGCGCCGCGCCACGCTGGAAGAGGGCAGCTGCCTGCTGCTGGCGCGCGAGACGCTCAATGAGGACGATATCCAGGCGCTGGTACAGCCGGCCCTACCGGCGGCCTTGCCAGCGCCGTGATCCAGACCAGGGAGGACACCATGAATCCACTGACCAAGATGGCGCTCGGTATGCTGGGCCGGCTGCATGGCCAGCCGGCCAGCGGTGAGGTACTTGCTGAGATGGCCCTGCCACCCGCGCAGACCTCGGGCGGCCTGCCGCTGATGGACGCGCTGCAGCGCCGCCAGTCGCAGCGCGAATTCCGGCCCGAGGCACTGACGCTCCAGCAGCTGTCGGACCTGCTGTGGGCCGCGGCCGGCATCAACCGCGCCGAGCATGGCGGGCGCACCGCACCGTCGGCCATGAATGCGCAGGAGGTGGATCTCTACGTGGCGCTGCCGCAGGGCCTGTACCGCTATGAGCCCAAGCGGCACGTGCTGCAAGTTATCAAGGCCGAAGATGTTCGGCGCGTCACCGGCTACCAGGACTTCGTGGACAACGCAGCGCTGGACCTGATCTACGTGGCCGACCACACGCGCATGAAGCTGGTGCCGGCGGCTCAACGCACGGCCTACGCCTCGGTGGCGGCCGGTGCCATGGCGCAGAGCGTCTACCTCTGGTGCGCCTCAGCAGGTCTGGCCACCGTGGTGCGCGCCTGGTTCGACCGCGATGCGCTCACGCAAACCATGGGCCTGACGCCGGATCAGCAACTGCTGCTCACGCAGACGGTGGGCTGGCCGAAGGGTTGACTCTTCGGTGACGGCCCATGCTGCGTGACTTTCCGCGAGGGAAGTCACACGGAAGGCCGGACTCAGCGTGCCCTTCGCCCTTCTTTTTTTCCAGGCGGCTTATCCAGAGTACCCGCGGATGCCGCCTTCAGAAGGCGGCGAAATGAAGGGCACTCCATGTGGCTGGGGGCAGGGCAGACGGCGGCATGCCGCAAGCCCCTACTCATGGCCCGTAGCCGTTTGACCATGCTGTCGACCTGATCGGCCTTGTCCTCCAGCATCTTGCGCTTGATGTTGGGACGCCGGTCGGGTGTGAACATCTGCGCAATTTCATCCAGAGAAAAACCAGCTGCCTGACCCAGCGAGATCAGTGCGAGCTGCTCCAGCACGCCCGGCTCGAAGGTGCGGCGCAGGCCCTGGCGGCCGACCGAAGCGATCAGGCCCTTCTCTTCGTAATACCGCAGCGTCGAAGCCCGCAGGCCGGAGCGCTTGGCAACTTCTGCAATGTCCATGTTGAAAAAATGCCTTGACTTCAAGTCGACTTGAATTCGTAGAGTACCTGTGCCGAATCAAATCGTCAACCTGAAGGATGAACCATGACGCCATTCGATGAAGGAATCTCCCTCCCTCTCTGCCGCACCGTTGCCATCGGCATCGGCGCGACCGCCGTGATGGACCTGTGGCTCACGCTGCTCAAGGCCATCGGTGTTCCCACAATCAACTTTGCCCTGCTCGGCCGCTGGGTCGGGCATATGCCGCACGGCCGGTGGCTGCACGAAGGCATCGCCAAGGCGGCGCCCGTGCGCGGCGAGCTGGCGCTGGGCTGGGCCGTGCACTACCTCAGTGGCATCGCCTTTGCCGTGCTGTTGGTGGTTCTGGCCGGGCAGCCCTGGCTGAGCGCGCCCAGCCTGTTACCGGCGCTGTGCCTGGGCATCGGCACGGTGATCGTGCCGCTGTTCGTCATGCAGCCCGCCATGGGCGCGGGTGTGGCTTCATTGCGCACCAAGACGCCGACCCTGAACTGCCTCAAGAGCCTGGCCAACCACACGGTCTTCGGGCTCGGCCTGTATGCCGCGGCCCTTGCCACGTCTTTGTCAATCCGGGCCTGAGACCCCCACCACACCATCTGGAAAGGAAACACCATCATGAAAACCATTGCCGTCATCTACCACAGCGGCCAGGGCAACACCGAGCAATTTGCCCAGCACGTCGTTGTCGGCGCACAGAGCACACCCGACACCGAAGTCAGCCTGCTCAAGGCCGAAGCCCTTACCAGCCAGCCCGACCGGTTGATTGAGTTCGATGGTTACGTCTTCGGCTCGCCCACCTACCTGGGCGGCGTCAGCGGCCCCTTCAAGACCTTCATGGATGCCACGGGCCGGCTCTGGCGCACGCAGCAGCTCAAAGGCAAGCTCGCCTCGGGCTTTACCGTCTCAGCCCTGCCTTCCGGCGACAAGCAGACCACGTTGCTGTCCATGTTCACTTTCGCCATGCAGCACGGTCTGATCTGGGTGGGCAATCCCTTCCTGCCGGAGCAGCGCAGCGGCGTGCCCGACGAGCAGGCGCTGAACAGGCTCGGCTCCTGGACGGGCCTGATGGGCCAGGCAGGCCACTCGACCCCGGGGCGGTCTTTTGCGCCCGGCGACCTGCGCACGGCAGAGGCCTTCGGCCGCAACTTCGCCAGCGTGCTCGCGCGTATGACGGTGCCGGCCAAAGAGGTGGTTTGATGCTGCCCGCCCGTTATGCCCCGGCCCTGTTCGGTCTCATCCTGTCGGGTTTGATGACCCTGGTCGTGTCCGCCATCTCCACCTTCCGCACGACCGGCCCGGGGGCCGACTTCCTGAACCTCTGGCTGGGCGCGTGGCTGACGGCCTGGCTGATTGCCTTTCCGCTGGTGCTGCTGGTGGCCCCAGTCACGCGCCGCATCGTGCAGCGCTTCGTCGGCGCACCTGCCGGAGCCGGGCGACCCGGATAGAGGCAACGGCGTTGCCCGGTGTGGGTGGCGATGCCATTTGTCACGATGACCCAAAGGAGCATCTGAATGATCACTGTCGTCACCCACGTCCGTTGGCCAACGCCCATGATGCACACCGAGGTACCCGAATCTGCTTGAGCACGGCCACGACATTCCAAGGCGTACCCGGCGGGATTTGCAAGGTCTGTGTCCTGCCCGATGACGGGCGCGCAGCCGGCGGAATCTGTCCTTGGAGCTCGCGGGGAATAACCGTCCCCTAGCGGATGCCGCGCACGAAACGCTGCACCTCGTCGGCCACCGCCTCGTCGCGACCAAGCCAGAGGTGTCCACCGTCAGGGTAGATTACCAGGCGCGCCTGCGGCAGTTGGGCAGCAATGTCGCGCGCTGTCTGCGCCGTGCCGAAGCGATCGTCCTCGGTCGAGATGATGAGGGCTGGCATGGCGATCTGCGCGAAATCCATGCGCGCAGGGTGGCCGGCCTGCTGGCCGTCGTTCAGCAGGCCACGCACGCGGGCTGAGATAGGCAGCAGTTCGTGCAGCACGGTGAAGGCTCGCTCGCGCTCGGCGGGCGTCGCCCGATCGAGCAGCCTGGGATCGGTGGCGAGCAAGGTGCCGATCAGCATGCGCGGGATGGTCTGCTCGGCCAGCCACAACAGCAGGTCGGAGCTCAACAGCTGGCGCACCAGCCACGCCTGCACCGCGGTGAACTCGACCGGATCGCGGTCCCGCACATTGGCGGCCGGCACCAGCAGCACCAGGCCTGCACAGCGTGCGGGGTGGCGCAGTGCGAACTGGCTGGCGCTCAGTGCGCCAGCCGAACCACCGACCACCGTGATACGGTCGATGCCCAGGTGGTCGAGCAGGGAGGCCAGCGCATCGGCCTGTTCGGCCAGCGAAGGGTCGGCTGGGAAGTCGCTGCGCAGATAGCCGAAGCGCGAGGGCGCGATCACGCGCAGACCGCGCCCCACCAGGGCGTCAGCGAAGCGCAGACCCTGGTCGAAGCCGCCGCCGGTGCCGTGGATCATCATGACCGCCGGGCCGCCCGCCTCACCCGCCACCGCGTACTCGAGCTGGCCCCATCGGGTCTGCAACACCAGGCTGCGTTCGCCGACACGCTCACGCGCTGCGTCCAGGTCTCGGTGGTAGAGCAGCCCAGTCCAGGTCGCACCGGCCAGCAACGCGAGCCCCAGGGTGACCAGCAATGAACGGTGGATCGATGGCATGGTGTGTTTCAAGCCTTCGCCAACAGGCTCAAATGCTGCGCCGTGTGCGCGCCAGCGGCGGGTTCTTGGCGAAGTAGCCTTCGATGCCGCGCATCAGCGCGTCGGCGAGTTGCTCCTGGTAGGTCTCGCTGTTGAGCTTGGTTTCTTCTTCCGGGTTGCTGATGAAGGCGGCTTCCACCAGCACGCTGGGGATGTCCGGCGCCTTCAGCACGGCAAAGCCGGCCTGCTCCACCTTGGGCTTGTGCAGCTTGCCGACGCGGCCGATCTCCTTGAGCAATGTGTCGCCGAGCTTGAGGCTGTCCTTGATCTGCGCCGTGGTGCTCATGTCGAACAGCATGCGCTGCACATGCGCGTCCTTGCTCTTGACGTTGAGGCCGCCGATCAGGTCGGCCTTGTTTTCCTTGGCGGCCATCCAGCGTGCCGCGCTGCTGGACGCACCGCTCTGGCTGAGCGCAAACACGCTGGCACCCTGCGGCCTCGGCGTGTAGAAAGCGTCGGCGTGGATGCTGACGAAAAGGTCGGCCTGCACCTGGCGTGCCTTGTTGACGCGCACATGCAGCGGCACGAAGAAGTCGCCGTCGCGTGTGAGGTAGGCGCGCATCGGGTTGCCGTTGATGGTGGTGGCGTTGATGCGTTCGCGCAGCCGGTGCGCCAGCCGCAGCACCACGTCCTTCTCGCGCGTGCCGCCGGGGCCGATGGCGCCTGGGTCTTCGCCGCCGTGGCCGGGGTCGAGCGCAACGATGATGAGGCGCTCGGTCTTGCTGCCTTGTGAGTCTTTTTGGCCTCCGGACCTTGCTGCATCAGCGCCAGGCGCTCCTGAAACAGGAGCGCTGGCCGGGGCCGCAGGGACCGGTGCGGCCTTGCGCGTGTGCTGTGCAATCAGGTCGCCCAGCGGGTCGTGGGCGCGGGCGGCCGACGCAGGTGCGGCTGGCGTGGGGGCGGCGGCCGTTTCCTTGTCCTTCAAGCGCTCGGCGATCAATGCCGCCAAGGGGTCGGCCGCTTCCTTGGGGTAGAGGTCGAGCACCAGCCGGTGCTGGTAGGCGGCCACCGGCTCCAGCGTGAAGACCTGCGGCGTGATGGCCTGCTTGAGATCGATCACCAGCCGCACCACGTTGGGCGAGAACTGGCCGACACGGATGCCGGCGATGTTGGGATCGTCCGGCCGCACCTTGGCGACCAGCTCACGCAGCGCCGGGTTGAGTTCGATGCCTTCGATGTCCACCGCCAGCCGCGGCGGGCTGGGCACGAAGAGCTGCTTGGTACTGAGCTGGCCGTCGGACTCGATGGTCACGCGCGAGTAGTCGGGCGCGGGCCAGACGCGCACTGCCAGGATGGTGGCGCCGCGCGCAATCTGCGCCCGCCCCAGCAGCAGCACCAGCGTGCCGGTCTGCAACAGATCGCGCCGATTCAAGCTGGCATCCCCTTCCTGATGCCGGCCAGCAGCGCGGCGCCGGTAGCGGTTTGCGCCGTCAGCGTGGCCTGGCGCGACGCGTCGGCTTGTGCTTCAAGCCGGATCACCAGGTCAGCCGGCGGCAGCAGACCAGCGGCCTGCTCGGGCCACTCGGCCAGCTTCAGGCCCGGGCTGGCGAAGATGTCGCGAAAGCCGGCGTCTTCCCATTCGCGCGGGTCGGAGAAGCGGTAGAAGTCGAAGTGCCAGATGGCCAGGCCCGGCACTTCGTGCGGCTCCACCACGGCGTAGGTCGGGCTCTTGATGCGGCCCTGCACGCCCAGTGTGCGAAGCAGGTGACGCACCAGCGTGGTCTTGCCGGCGCCCAAGTTGCCCTGCAACTCCAAGAAGGCGTTGCGCAGCGCCGGCTGCGCGGCCAGCGCGGCGGCGAGGCGCTGCGTGTCGTCCTCGCTGTGCAGCAGGAGACTTTCTACAATCGGCTCGTGTCGTTCAACAGCACTCAATTCGTTTCCCTGGTCCGGGACTGGGCCCGTGAACTTGGATTCTCCCAAATCGGCGTCAGCGGCGTGGACCTGTCGGCCGCCGAGCCGGGGCTGCAGGCCTGGCTGGCCGAGGGCTTCCACGGCGGCATGGCCTACATGGCGGCGCATGGCCTCAAGCGGGCGCGCCCGGCGGAGCTGGTGCCGGGCACCGTCAGCGTCATTACCGCACGCATGGATTATCTGCCGAGGACAACCCCCGAGGACTGGCAGGCGATTGAATTCGCGCGCCTGGCGCGGCCGCAGGAGGGTGTGGTCTCGCTTTATGCCCGCGGCCGTGACTACCACAAGGTGCTGCGTTACCGGCTGCAGAAGCTGGCGGAGCGCATGGCCGAGCACGCGGGCCCGTTCGGCCACCGCGTCTTCACCGACTCGGCGCCGGTGCTGGAGGCCGAGCTGGCGGCGCGCAGCGGCCAGGGCTGGCGCGGCAAGCACACGCTGGTGCTGAGCCGTGAGGCCGGCTCGATGTTCTTCCTCGGTGAGATCTATGTGGACATGGCGCTGCCGCCGAGCGAGCCGGTCAGCGGCCACTGCGGCAGCTGCCAGGCCTGCCTGGACATCTGCCCCACACAGGCCATCGTCGCCCCGCATCGGCTCGATGCGCGGCGCTGCATCTCCTACCTGACCATCGAGCACGACGGGCCGATTCCGCTGGAACTGCGACCGCTGCTGGGCAACCGCATCTATGGCTGCGACGACTGCCAGCTGGCCTGCCCATGGAACAAGTACGCGCAACGCAGCGCCTTGCCGGACTTCGATCCCCGCGCAGGCATGGCGGGCAGCACGCTGGTGGCGCTGTTCGGCTGGAGCGAGGCCGAGTTCCTGCGTCGCACCGAAGGCAGTGCGATCCGTCGCATCGGCCACACACGCTGGCTGCGCAATATCGCGGTGGCGCTGGGCAATGCCTTGCGCGCCACGGGCGACCCTGCGATAGTGGAGGCACTGCGGCAACGGGCGTCGGACCCCAGCGAGCTGGTGCGCGAGCACGTGGCCTGGGCGCTGGCGCAGCAGGCGGAAGCGCGACAACCATAACAACCGGAGTTCATCATGACGATGCGTTACAGCTATGTGCCCAACCAGCTGCCCGAGAACAAGATGCGGCTGTACCCCACCAAGGTGATCAACATCGTCGGCGGCCCCGGTTGCGACAAGTCGCTCTTCACCGCGGCCATCATCCTGTACCTCAACCTGCACCACAAGACGGTGGAACTGATCCCGGACTACGCCAAGTCGCTGGTCTGGCAGAAGGACTACGAGGCGCTGAAGAACCAGTACCACATCGCCCAGCAGCAGTACCGCATGCTCGAGCTGCTCGACGGCCAGGTGCAGTTCCTCATCACCGAGTGCTCGCTGCCGCAGATCCTCTACTACAACGAGAACTACGCCGACAACATCTGCGATGTCGAGAAGACGCGCAAGCAGATCGTCGAGTGGTACCGGCAGTTCAACAACGTCAACGTGATGGTGGAGCGCGACCCGGAGAAACCCTACGTGCACACCGGCCGCTTCCAGGATGAGGAGCAGGCTCGGGCGGTGGACTTCGGTCTGCGTGCCACGCTGCGCCACGAGGGCATGGCCTTCGCGCCGCTCAAGCCCGACATCCAGGCCATCCACGACTTCGCTGCCACGCTGCTCAAGGACTGAGCGGGCGGCGTGGCGCTCTAGCGCAGCACGCCCAGCGCGAAGGTCAGGCTGGCCATGCCCAACAGCGTGGACAAGGTGACCAGCGCCGCGACCAGCGGGCCGTCATAGCCCATGCGGGTAGCCAGCACGTAGCAGCTGGAAGCCGTAGGCAGCGCCGAGAAGGCCAACAGCATGGTGGTCTGCTCCGACGACAGGCCGAAGGCGCGCGACAGGCCGAAGGCGATCAGCGGCAACGCGAAATGCCGGATGGTCAGCGTGCCCACCGCCAGTGCCTTGGCACGCGCCAGGCTGGAGAACTGCAGGCCGGCGCCGGCAGCCATCAGGCCCAGCGCCAGCGTGGCGGCACCGATGCGCGACAGGGTGGGGTCGATCCAGGTCGGAATCCTCAGTCCAGCCAGATTGGCCAGCAGGCCTGAGACGGTGGCGATGATCAGCGGGTTGCGCAGCAGTTCGCGCCCGAAATGGCGCTGCGAATGGCGCGCCATCGGCCACACCGCGGCCACATTGAACAGTGGCACACAGAAACCGATCAGCACGGCGATCAGCAGCACGCCACTGGGCCCGGCCAGGCGCTCGGCCAGTGCCAGCCCGATGAAGGAATTGAAGCGGAATGCCACCTGCGCGCTGGCGGCGTGCTGGCGCGTGTCGATGTGGCGGCCGATCAGCGGCAGCCAGGGCAGCGAATACGACAGGGCAATGCCGCACAGGCCGGTGATCAGGCCGGCGCCGATCAGGCCGGAGGCGGCCTGGAAGTCGAGCGTGCTGCGCACGATGCTGTGGAACAGCAGCACCGGAAACAGGAAGTAATAAACCAGGGCCTCGACCGGCTCCCAGACGCTGCGGTTGAGGGCGGTGTAGCGGCAGAGCAGATAGCCGCACAGGATGAGGGAGAAATCGGGGAAAAGCAGTTGGGCGTAGTTCACCGGGCGAGAATACCAGCCCGCGGCTTTGCCGGCGCGCGCTCGAATTCGGGTTAAATTCCTGCGCATCGGCGTCACTGGCGCCTAACACCGAGGAGGACACACCATGAAAAAACAACTGCTGGCAGCACTGACTCTGAGCGCGGCGGCCATCTGCCTGCCCGTGCAGGCAGCCGTGCTTGAAGGCCAGAGTTTTGACGACATCGTGAAGATCGGCAACCAGGAGCTCAAGCTCAACGGACTGGGCCTGCGCGGCGTGCTGTTCATCAAGGCCTACGTGGCAGGCCTGTATGTGCCTGAGAGATCTACTGTGGGGCAGCAGATCGTGCGCCAGCCGGGGCCGAAGCGCATTCAGATGCGCATGCTGAGGGAGATCACTGCGCCCGACATCAAGAAGGCGCTGGTTGACGGCATGCAGAAGAACGTGAGCGAAAGCCAGTGGGCGGCCATGCAGGAGCGGGTGGCGCAGTTCTCGCGCACCATCGAGTCGATCGGTGTGGCCAAGCCGGGGGACACGATCACCCTGGACTACGTGCCCGAACGCGGCCTGCTGCTGGCGGTGAATGACGTGGCCAAGGGCCATGCCATCAGCGGCGCCGATTTCTACAACGCCGTGCTCGAGATCTTCGTCGGGGATAACCCCGTGGACGGCCGCCTCAAGAAGGGCATGCTGGGGCAATAGAATCAACTTTTCTCATCCCACAAGGAGCACACCGTAATGAAACGTCGAACGATCTTCGCACTCAGCCTGCTGGCCGCGGCCGGCACTGCCATGGCCCAGGCCTATCCGACCAAGCCGATCAAGCTGCAGGTGCCGTTTGCACCGGGCGGTACGACCGACATCATTGCCCGCACCATCGCCGAACCGCTGGGCAAGGCCCTGGGCCAGCCGGTGGTGGTGGAGAACAAGGCCGGTGGCGGCGGTGTCATCGGCGCCACGGAAACCGCCAAAGCCGCGCCGGACGGCTATGCGCTGGGCATGGCCACGGTGTCGACCACCGCCGCCAACCCGGCCATCAATCCGAAGATCACGTACAACCCGTTGACGGACTTCACGCCCATCATCAACATCGCTGCCACGCCGAACATCATCGCCGTGCACCCGAGCTTCCCGGCCAAGGACCACAAGGCCTTCCTGGCCGAGGTCAAGAAGAACCCCGGCAAGTACTCTTACGCCACCTCCGGCACCGGCGGCATCGGCCACCTGCAGACCGAGCTGTACAAGAGCCAGACCGGCACCTTCATCACCCACATTCCCTACCGCGGCGCCGGCCCGGCGCTGAACGACACCGTGGCCGGCCAGGTGCCGATCATCTTCGACAACCTGCCTTCGGCTTTGCCCTTCATCCAGAGCGGCCGCCTGGTGCCCATCGTGGTGGCAGCGCCGAACCGCCTGGCCGTGCTGCCCAATGTGCCGACCTTCAAGGAGGTCGGCCTGGAGCCGGTGAACCGCATGGCCTACTACGGCATCCTGGCGCCCAAGGGCCTGCCCAAGGACATCGTGGACAAGATCAACGCCGCTGCCCGCCAGGCGCTGCAGGACCCGGCGGTGCGCAAGCGCATCGAGGACACCGGCTCCATCATCGTGGCCAATACGCCCGCGCAGTTTGCCGACCAGATCAAGGCCGAGTACACGGTGTACAAGAAGGTGGTCGAGACCGCCGGCCTCAAGCTCGACTGAGGAGCCATGCAGGGCATTGATGCCTTCATCGATGCTCTGTGGCTGGAAGAGGGCCTGTCACGCAACACGCTGACGGCCTACCGGCGCGACCTCGAACTCTACGCCCGCTGGCTGCAAGGCCGCGGGCGTTCTCTTTTGGACACCGGCGAAGCCGATCTCAATGCCTACTTCGCCGAACGCCACAGCCAGACCCGCGCCACCACCGCCAACCGGCGCCTGACGGTCTTCAAACGTTACTTCCGCTGGGCGCTGCGTGAGCGTCTGATCAGCGCCGACCCCACCCTGCGCCTGCAGGCCGCCCGGCAGCCGCTGCGCGTGCCCAAGACGCTGACGGAGGCGCAGGTGGAAGCGTTGCTGGCCGCTCCCGGCGAGGCCACGCCATTGGCGGTGCGCGACCGCACCATGCTGGAGTTGATGTACGCCAGCGGCCTGCGTGTGAGCGAGCTGGTCACGCTCAAGACCTTCAACGTGAGTCTGTCCGAGCACGTGCTGCGCGTGTTCGGCAAGGGCAACAAGGAGCGCCTGGTTCCGTTTGGCGAGGTGGCCGGCCAGTGGCTGCAGCGTTACCTGCAGGAGGCCCGCCCGGCGCTGCTGGGGGAGAGGCAGACCGACGACCTGTTCGTCACCTTCCGCGGTAGCCGCGCCGGCGAGGCTATGTCGCGCGTGATGTTCTGGATGATCGTGAAGAAATACGCCGTGACGGCCGGCATCACGGCGCCGCTGTCACCGCACACCCTGCGCCACGCTTTCGCCACCCATCTGCTCAACCACGGGGCGGATCTGCGGGCGGTGCAGATGCTGCTGGGGCATGCAGATATTTCGACCACGACGATCTACACGCACGTGGCGCGGGAGCGGTTGAAGGCCTTGCATGCGCAGCATCATCCGCGCGGTTGAGTCGCTTTGTCATGATGGTCTGACGGGCTGACGTGCCGGGTCTCGCCCCGGCGGGCGAGATACTTTTCTTTGCTTGCCCAAAGAAAAGTATCCAAAAGAAAAGGCAGCCGGATTCGTCGCCCGGCTACGCCGGTACGCTGCGTTGCTCGGGCCAAGCGGGAGCCGCGCAAACTCGCCCTGCGGGCTCAGACATGCACGGCTCTTGATCCGCTTGTCCCTGCGCTACTCGCCTCCTCATAACGGCGAGGGAATCGGATACCGAAAACCACAAGGACGCGCCGTGGCGCGTCCTTGCGAAGTCATGCCTGGCGGCTATGCATCCGGGATAATTCAGCCCATGAACCTGCGCCGCGAATGTCAACGCCTGCTCGCCATTGCCGACCCGGTAGAGAAAGCGCGCGCAGTCAGGGCGCTGGACCGCAAAGCCCCGATCGACACCGAGGAGCTGATCGAGGCCATCGACAGCCTGCCGGGCCGCAGCGAGCGCCCGCCGCTGGTGCCGCATACGCAGATCAAGCCCGGCTCGCTGGCCACGCTGCAGGGTCATGCGGCGCTGCTGCACTCCATCGTGCACATCGAACGCAATGCGATTGATCTCGCGCTGGACATCTGCTGGCGTTTTTCCGGAATGCCGGAGGCCTTCTACCGCGACTGGCTGCAGGTGGCCTTCGAGGAGGCCTACCACTTCACGCTGTTGCGCAACCATCTGCTGACGCTCGGTTTCGACTACGGCGACTTTCCGGCCCACGACGGTCTGTGGTCCATGGCCGAGCGCACCCGGGGCGACATCCTGGCGCGCGTGGCGCTGGTGCCGCGCACGCTGGAGGCGCGCGGGCTCGATGCTTCGCCGGCGGTGAAGACCAAACTGGTGTCCATTGGTGACCACCGGGCCGGTGAGATCCTGGACATCATCCTGCGTGACGAGATTGGACATGTGGCTATTGGCAATCGCTGGTACGGCTGGTTGTGCGCGCAGCGCGGGCTGGATCCGGTTCGCACCTATGCGGAGTTGACGGTTCGGTATGAAGCGCCGAAGTTGAAGAAGCCGTTTAATCTGGATGCGCGGCGGGCCGCTGGGTTTTCTGATGCTGAGTTGATTGCACTTCAGTCTGAGTGATGCTCTTTGATTGATGCCCTGGCCAGTGGGGCTTTGCCGGGAAGTGCGCCCGGCAGCGCAGTAACTTTCTTTTGCTTCGCCAAAAGAAAGTCACCAAAGAAAAGGCGACCCTGGTGTCTGTGACCCCGGCTGCGCCGGGGCAACCTGCGATGCTCGCGCCAGGCGGGAGCCGCGCAAACTCGGCTAACGCCTCAAACATGCGCGTC
>JAULXO010000028.1:0-70100 GCA_032118555.1 Hylemonella sp.
GAAGGCCGTCGAGCTGGAATATCGCTACGCCGAGGACACCATGCCGCGCGGTGTGCTGGGCCTCAATGCCTCCATGTTCAAGGGCTATCTGCGCTACATCGCCAACCGGCGCGCCACGCAGATCGGCCTGGAGCCGCTGTTCCCCAACGAGGAAAATCCTTTCCCGTGGATGAGCGAAATGATCGACCTCAAGAAGGAGCGCAACTTCTTCGAAACCCGCGTGATCGAGTATCAGTCGGGTGGCGCCCTGTCCTGGGACTGAACACGCACACAATGGCTTCCAGAATTCCACACCCCACCGACCGCGCCCCAGAGCGCGGCGTTGGCGTGTGCACCCGAGTTCATGGCGTTGGGCATCTGCCCCAGCGCCATGAATCGCTTCATGCACTCCAACTGGCATGAAGTGCTCTTTGTAACTTGATCAAGGAGAAAATGATGGCAACTGCAAAAAAACCGGCCGCCAAGAAGGCCGTAGCGAAGAAGGCACCGGCCAAGAAAGCCGCCGCCAAGAAGCCGGCCGCTAAGAAGGCCGTAGCGAAGAAAGCGCCGGCCAAGAAGGTCGCTGCCAAGAAAGCTCCGGCCAAGAAGGCCGTAGCGAAGAAAGCGCCGGCCAAGAAGGTCGCTGCCAAGAAAGCGCCGGCCAAGAAGGCCGTAGCGAAGAAGGCGCCGGCCAAGAAGGTCGTTGCCAAGAAAGCTCCGGCCAAGAAGGCCGCAGCGAAGAAGGTAGCAGCCAAGAAGACTGCCGCCAAGAAGCCGGCTGCGAAAAAGCCCGCCGCCAAGAAGGCAGCCAAGAAGCCGGCTGCGAAGAAAGCCGCGAAAAAGCCTGCTGCCAAAGCAGCCCCTGCCCCGGCTGCCCCTGCGGCGCAAACCACGTTGAACCCGCAAGCTGCTTGGCCGTTCCCCACGGCAAGCAAGCCCTGATTCAGCGGCTAAGCCTCAAGCCCGATGCGCAAGCATCGGGCTTTTTCTTTTCCACCAGGTTTCTGTCATGACAGCCGCACTGCAATCCTTTCTGCGCGAGGACAAGGACGGGGGCATCGTCATCGACATCCACGTCATGCCCAATGCGACGCAGACACGCATTCAGGGTATGCATGACGGTGCGCTGCACGTACGACTGAAAGCGCCTCCCGTCGAAGGCAAGGCCAACGCAGCCCTGGTGGCCTGGCTCGCCGAGACCTTGGGTGTTCCACGCTCCGCCGTGGAACTGCTGCGCGGCGAAACGGGCCGGCGCAAGCAGTTGCGCGTCGCGCCTAGCCACGCCCAGGTCGCCGACTGGAATCGGCTGACCCCGCCGCCGAAGGCCGCTTGAGGCGTTTCCGCCTAGACGCCAAAGGTCCGGCGATCGACCGTGTAGTTCTGCGGGCCGCGATGGGCGATCTTGTGCGAGCCCATGCGGTTGCCCAGTTCGGCACACCGCTCGAGTGACCAGCCTTGCTCCAGGCCATAGAGCAAGCCACCGCGGTAGGCATCACCGCAGCCCGTGGGATCGACCACCGCTGCCGCCTTCACCGGCGGCACCAGCGTCTTGTTACCGTCGATCCAGACTTCGCTGCCCTCATGGCCCAGGGTGATCACGAGACCACGCACCTTGCGCGAGATGTCGGCGGGGCTCCAGCCCGTGCGCTCGCACAGCATCTTGCCTTCGTAGTCGTTGACGGTCACCCAGCTGGCGAGCTCGACAAAACGCGCCAGTTCCTTGCCGTCGAACATCGGCAGCCCCTGCCCCGGATCGAAGACAAACGGAATATCCGCCGCCTGGAACTGCTCGGCATGCTGCAGCATGGCGTCACGCCCGTCCGGCGAGATGATGCCGAGCTTGATGTCGGGCTGGCGCTCAACGCGGCTCACATGCGCCTGCATCATCGCACCCGGATGGAAGGCGGTGATCTGGTTGTTGTCGCGGTCCGTCATGATCAAAGCCTGCGCGGTATAGGTCTCGGCGATCTCACGCACATGATGCGTGGCGATGCCCAGCTCACGCAGGCGGTGCACGTAGCCGCTGCCGTCATTCCCGACCGTCGCCATCGGCACGGGAACCCCGCCGAGCGCCTTGAGCGCATAGGCAATGTTGCCGGCACAGCCGCCGAAGTCGCGGCGCAGAGTCGGCACCAGAAACGACACATTGAGAATGTGAAGCTGGTCGGGCAGGATTTGCTCGGCAAACCGGCCCTCGAAATTCATGATGGTGTCAAAAGCAAGGGAGCCGCAGATAAGAGAAGCCATGGTCTTGAGGTTGGGTTCAGGGATAAAACGCGAGTACGCGGTAGCCGGCAAACTGCTCGGCACCATCGGGGGCTTTCACCCCCAGGGTCAGCGAAACCGTGGCCTCCGCGCCAGCGACCAAGGTCTCACCGCTCAGGCCGAGTTCGCCGGCAAGGATAACCCGGCGCAGCACCGGTTGGTCCTGCGTGTCGGTCAGCGAGAGTTCGATCGCCGGCAGCGCCAAGTCCGTGCTCGCAGTGTTCTTGAGCGTCAGGCTAAGACGGTAGACCTCCGGCCGAACCTTGATGAAGGCGGCACTGTCGATCTGCACGGATTCAATCTGCTTGAGCGGCGCCACATTGCATTGCAAAAGCGCGCACAAGTTTTCCAGCAAAGGCCGCAACGCAGGCGCTGGGCCGGCAAGGCGGTCGCGCTCATGTACCAGCACTTGCGCCGCCATCAGCAGTGTCAGCATGACGGCAGCCACGGCATAGCCCAACCGCCTGCCCGATCCCCGGGTCGCTACCGCCGACGCCGGCATTTCACGCATGAAGGAGGGCAACACAGACGGCTCTGCCTCCACGGTCTCGCGCTCATCCGGCGCAGCTGGCACGGCGTCAATCGTCGGTTGACCCGCATCCCGCTCGTCGACAACCATCGTCTCGGCCCACGCCCCGCTGTCAGGCACCTCGATCGACAGCACCGGCTCCGCCGCTGACGCCCCCTCGCGCAGCTCGCTGTCGGCGGACACCAAGGCGTCCGTTTCCGGCGCGATCGCCTCGGGCGCTGACTCTTCGGCGTCCGGCGCTGCAGCGGGAGACGATGTCCGCGGCACCGCGTCCTGCAGATGGGCCGCGGCATCGAATATCTCATCGCAGTGCCCGCACCGAACCCAGCCATCCGAAATGCGCAGCTGATCCCGCACGACCTTGAACATCGTGTGACAGGCCGGGCAACGGGTGATCAGGCTCATGCGTCGAAATTGTAGGGCGCAGGCCTTGGCGCCTCAGAAGCAGGCCGTCATCAATATCCAGCCGTCCTCGCGGTCGCTGACCTCCAGCCGGCAATAGGGCGCATAGGCCTGCTGCAGTTCCTCCGCCTGCCGCTCCAGGATGCCGGCCAGCACCAGACGCCCGCCCGGTGCCACACGGCGGCACAGTAGCGGCGCCAGCACCTTCAGCGGCGTGGCGAGGATATTGGCCAGCACGGTCTGGTAGTGACCGTCGACCCGTTCAGGCAGGCCGGCACGGAGCGTCACGTCATTGGCTTGCGCATTCAGCTCAGTCGACGTCACCGCCGCCTCGTCAATGTCCACCGCATCCACCTGCTGTGCTCCATACTTGGCGGCACCGATGGCCAGAATGCCCGAGCCGCAGCCATAGTCGAGCACGCGTCCCAACGCACGGTCGGCGGCATGGCGGGCGATCCAGCGCAGGCACATCCGGGTAGTGGGGTGCGTGCCAGTCCCAAAGGCCAGACCGGGATCAAGCCGGATGATGATGCGCGCCTGCGCCGGCGGTTCATGCCAGGTTGGAACGATCCAGAAATCCGGCGTGATCTCCACCGGCGCGAACTGCGACTGGGTTAACCGCACCCAGTCCTGCTCGGGCACCTCGGTGATGCCCAACAGGCGACAGTCTGCAAAGAAATCCTGCGCCTGCAGCAGCGCTGCCGCTTCGCGCGCAGCAACCTCGTCCGGGTACAGCGCCAGCACCCTTGAACGTTGCCAGCCCTCCTGGGGTGGCGGCATGCCGGGTTCACCGAACAAGGCCTGTTCGGCATCGGTCTGGGCATCGGCATCCTCGACGCTGACGCTCAGCGCGTCCAACGCGTCGAGGGCTTCGCTCAGGACCTCGACCCGGTCCTGCGGGCACAACAGACGGAGCTCGAACATGGGCTCAGCGCGTATGGCGCGCCATCCACTCTTCAAGATAGTGGATGTTGGTACCGCCGGCCATGAACTTGGCATCGGCCATCAGCTCGCGGTGCAGCGGGATGTTGGTGTTGATGCCCTCGACCAGCGTCTCGGCCAGTGCCGTGCTCATGCGTGCCATCGCCTGCTGGCGCGTATCACCATGCACGATCAGCTTGCCGACCATGGAGTCGTAGTTCGGCGGCACGAAGTAGTTGGTGTAGACGTGTGAGTCGACGCGCACACCGGGACCACCCGGCGCGTGCCACATGGTGATGCGGCCCGGCGAGGGCGTGAACTTGTAGGGGTCTTCCGCATTGATGCGGCACTCGATCGCATGGCCGCGGATCTGGATGTCGCGCTGGGTGAAGGGCAGGCGCTCACCGGCGGCCACCATGATCTGCGTCTTCACGATGTCGACGCCGGTGATCATCTCGGTCACCGGATGCTCCACCTGCACGCGGGTGTTCATCTCGATGAAATAGAACTCGCCGTCTTCATACAGGAACTCGAAGGTGCCGGCACCGCGGTAGCCGATCTTCTTGCAGGCGGCCACGCAACGCTCGCCAACCTTGTCGATCAGCTTGCGCGGGATACCCGGCGCCGGCGCTTCCTCGATGATCTTCTGGTGACGTCGCTGCATGGAGCAGTCACGCTCCCCCAGGTACACGGCATTGCGGTGCTTGTCGGCGAGGATCTGGATCTCGATATGCCGCGGGTTCTGCAGGAACTTCTCCATGTAGACCGCCGGGTTGTTGAAGGCAGCACCGGCCTCGGCCTTGGTCATCTGCACCGCGTTGATCAGCGCCGCTTCGGTATGCACCACCCGCATGCCACGGCCACCGCCGCCGCCGGCCGCCTTGATGATCACCGGATAACCGATGGCCTTGGCAATGCGGCGAATCTGCACCGGATCATCCGGCAGCTCGCCGTCCGAGCCCGGCACGCAAGGCACGCCCGCCTTGATCATGGCCTGCTTGGCCGACACCTTGTCGCCCATGATGCGAATGGATTCGGGCGTCGGGCCGATGAACTGGAAGCCGCTTTGCTCCACGCGCTCGGCAAAGTCGGCGTTCTCGCTGAGAAAGCCATAGCCGGGATGGATGGCCTCGGCGTCTGTCACTTCCGCCGCCGAGATGATGGCCGGCATGTTGAGGTAGCTTTGTCCCGACGGTGCCGGGCCGATGCACACCGCCTCCTCGGCCAGTTTCACATACTTGGCTTCGCGGTCGGCTTCCGAGTAGACCATCACGGCCTTGATGCCCAGCTCGCGGCAGGCGCGCTGGATCCGCAGGGCGATTTCGCCGCGGTTGGCAACGAGAATTTTCTTAAACATGATGTCTCCCGCGGCTCATCGCCCGCATGCTGCGCATGCTCGCGCGATTTGCTGCGCCATGCCTGCGGCATGACCACCCCGGTGGGCAACCAGAATCTTCTTGAACATGGGTCGGGCAGCCTTATTCGATGACGAACAGGGGCTGGCCGTATTCCACTGCCTGACCGTTCTCACCCAGGATCTGGGTCACCGTACCCGCCTTGTCGGACTCGATCTCATTGAGGATCTTCATGGCCTCGATGATGCACAGGGTGTCCCCGGCCTTCACCACCGAACCCACTTCCACAAACGGTTTGGCGCCCGGCGAGGCGGAGCGGTAGAAGGTGCCGACCATGGGCGACTTGACCGTGTGGCCGGCCGGTGCAGCGGGAGCTGCCGCCGGCGCAGCTGCCGGGGCAGCTGCCACCGGGCCCGGCGCGACGGGCGCCGGCATGGGGGCTGCGGCAGGCATCGGGTAGCCCTGAACCACGGCCCCGCCCCCCTTGACGATGCGCACCTTGCCTTCGGCTTCGGTGATTTCCAGCTCCGACACGTTCGAATCGGACACCAGGTCAATCAGGGTCTTGAGTTTTCGCAAATCCATGGGATCTCCAACATCTTTCCTAAAGATTGCTTCAATTTACTTCGAACTGAAGCGATTTCCACCCAATTTTTGGAAAGTTCCAAAAACAAAAAAGGCGGACACGACGCCCGCCATCATAAGGGATGTGCTGCCAGCCCCTACTTTAACCCGCGCCAAAGCGCCAAGTCCTCGGCTGAAACCTTGCCGATTTTACGATTCTGGAGCTGCCCGTCGGCCCCGAGCACGACCGAGAAAGGCAATCCGCCGCTGAGGTTGCCCAGCGACTTACTCAAAGCCAGGCCCTCCATGCCAGCCAATGCCACCGGGAAAGTCACCGGTTGCTTGCCCAGAAAGTCGCGCACCGCCGACACTTTATCCACCGCCAAACCTAGAACTTGCCAACCATTGGAAGCATTTTTACGATAGAAAGCATCCAATAGCGGCATTTCTTCCACGCAGGGCGGACACCAGGTGGCCCAGAAGTTGATCAGCAAAGGTCGCCCACGCAAGGCCTGCATGGTCAGCCGCTGCCCATCCGGCTGCTCAAAGGACAGCGCCCACAGATCGGCCAAGGCACCATCATCGACCGACGCTGGCCGATAACGCCACCAGGCCCAGCCCGCACCGGCCAGCCCTGCGGCGGCAGCCACCGATGCATACAGCCAGCGCCGACGCGATTGCACTGGAATTGCCACCCGACTCACCAAATCACCTCAAACAGATGCATCTTCGTTCAAAACTCTTTTAACGGCCATCAAGTCTCCGCGCGGGGTTCGCCCCCGAACGTCCCGGATCAAGGCGCCACGCAAGTCGTCCAGATCATGCACCATCAGATGGACCCCCACCGTTTCATCCAGTTCCGGGCAGCGCGCGTGCAGACTCAAGGCCTCGACCGGTTCTTGGCGGAAACCGCTCACGGTGCGCGCCTCGTAGGGCACACCGCGATCGATCAGCGCAATCTCGACAGACTTCTCATCGTCGCAGAACAACTGCAGGTAGATGTCCGACCGGCGCGTGGCCGTGCCGTGCCAGACCGCCCCGCTCAGGTGCGGGCGAAAGTCCGCCAGCCGCTCCATCCATTGCAGCGCCAGCCGGCGCAGAGCCTGCAACTCCGCCGGCTGCGTCTCGGCGCAGAAGACTGCAAGGTGCTCGCGCACCGCATCCTCCAGCTCGTCGTTGCCGGGCAACGGCGTCCGCTCAGGCAGGCCGAGCTGGCGCACCGCCCGGCGTTTGGCCGGCCCATACTCCAGCCCCCCGTCGACCACCAAAGCCGCCGCCACCGCGGCAATCTCCTGCTTGCTCATATCGGCATTGTGCCTCCTGCCGTACGCCGGCCGCTGCCTATACCCACCCCTAGAATCGGGGCATGCACATGCACATGCACATCCACATCCTCGGCATCTGCGGCACCTTCATGGGAGGACTGGCCGCCCTCGCCCGCGAGGCGGGCCACAAGGTCACCGGCTGCGATGCCGGCGTCTACCCCCCGATGAGCGACCAACTGCGCTCGCTTGGGATCGATCTGATCGAAGGGTTCGGTGCCGACCAGCTGGCCCTGCAGCCCGACATGTTCGTGATCGGCAACGTGGTCAGCCGGGCGCGACTGCCGGAGGGTGCGCCGAAATTTCCGCTGATGGAAGCCATCATGGAGGCCGGCCTGCCCTACACCAGCGGCCCGCAATGGCTGGCCGAGCACGTGCTGCAGGGCCGTCATGTGCTGGCGGTGGCCGGCACCCACGGCAAGACCACCACCACTTCGATGCTGGCCTGGATTCTGGAATCCGCTGGCCTGCAGCCCGGCTTTCTGGTCGGCGGCGTCCCGCTGAATTTCGGTGTCTCGGCCCGTCTGGGTGCCGCCACGCGCCCCGGTGCCAAGACAGCGGCAGACCAACGCCCCTTGTTCGTGATCGAGGCGGACGAATATGACACTGCCTTCTTCGACAAGCGCAGCAAGTTCGTGCACTACCGGCCGCGCACCGCTGTACTCAACAACCTGGAATTCGACCACGCCGACATCTTTGACGACCTGGCTGCGATCGAGCGGCAGTTCCATCATCTGGTGCGCACGGTACCCGGCTCGGGACGTGTCGTCGTCAACGGGATGGAGGAGAGCTTGGCGCGCGTGCTGCATGCCGGCTGCTGGAGCGAGGTGCGCAGTTTTGGCGCCGCGGTCAGCGACTATGCCGCCCACGGCGAACCACACAGCTTTGACGTGCTGCTGCAGGGCCAACCGGCTGGTCACGTGAAATGGGCGCTGAGTGGCGTGCACAACCAGCTCAACGCCCTGGCGGCCATCGCCGCGGCCGAGCATGTCGGCGTGAGCCCGGCGCAAGCCGCCCGCGCGCTAGGCGATTTCCAGAACGTCCGGCGCCGCATGGAAGTGCGCGGCAACGTGCGTGGCATCACGGTGTACGACGACTTCGCCCACCATCCGACGGCGATCCGGACCACCTTGGACGGCCTGCGCCGGAAGGTGGGACCCCAGGTGCGCATCCTGGCCGTGTTCGAGCCCCGCTCGAACACCATGAAACTCGGCACCATGAAGGCGCAGCTCCCTTGGAGCCTGGAAGAGGCCGACCTGGCCTTCTGCCATGCGGGCGGACTGGGCTGGGATGCGCGCGAGGCCTTGGCGCCCATGGGCGCCCGCGCGCAGGTGGCCGACAGCATCGAGGAGCTGGTGACACAAGTCATCGCCAGCGCCCAGCCGGGGGATCACATCCTGTGCATGAGCAACGGCGGCTTTGGCGGCATCCACCCCAGACTGATGCAGGCGCTTGCCTGATGGACTAAGATGGTTTGCCAGACCTCAGGAAACCGGTCATGACACGCGAACCTCCCGCCAGAACCAGCACCAGCCAGGTCGGCAATCTGCCGTTCTCGGCGCATGGCAAGGTCGACATCTGGCAAGAGGGGGATCTGCACCTGTACGAAGCCACCGGCCCCTTCAACAAGGAACTTGTGGATGGCTTGGCCATCGCCCAAGCCGACTTCCTGCGCAAGGTCTGCCCGACCGGCCCCTGGGCCAGCATCTGCATCGTGCGCAGCAATGCCCTGGCCACACCCGACGGACTGGAACGTTACGGCGAACTGATCCGGCAGGCACCACCCCAGTTCACCGCCCTGGCGACCGCTTACGTCATCGACGAAACGGTGGAAGGGGGCCAGTTCATGGCCCCTCTGTTCACCCGCGTCTTCGCCCAGGCCGGGCGTCCATTCCAGGTCTTCGCCACGCTGGACGAAGCCCGGCGCTGGGCCCAGAGCCTGGTGGACCAGGCCCGCGACGCCTAGCGTTCCCGACGCGCTTTGACAGCGTCGGCCAGCACTTCCAGCACCTCCAGCGAGTCGTCCCAGCCCAGGCAGGCATCGGTGATGCTCTTGCCGTATTCCAGCTTGCCGGCGTCGTCCTTGCCAGGTGTGAACTTCTGCGCCCCGGCATGCAGATGGCTTTCCACCATGACGCCGAAGATGTGGGTTGACCCCCCCGCCAGCTGGGCGGCAATATCACGTGCCACGTCGAGCTGCTTCTCGTGCTGCTTGCTGCTGTTGGCATGACTGCAGTCCACCATCAGCGTGGCGGGCAGTTTGGCCGCCGCCAGCTCCCGGCAGGCCGCCTCGACGCTGGACGCGTCGTAGTTCGGTGCCTTGCCACCACGCAGGATGACATGGCAGTCCTTGTTGCCATTGGTCTGCACAATGGCGACCTTGCCGTTCTTGTGCACCGACAGGAAGTGGTGTCCACGGGCTGCGGCTTGGATGGCATCGGTTGCGATCTTGATGTTGCCGTCGGTGCCGTTCTTGAAGCCGATCGGCGCCGACAGACCCGAAGCCAGTTCACGGTGCACTTGGCTCTCGGTCGTGCGCGCGCCGATAGCACCCCAGGCAATCAGATCGCCGATGTACTGCGGCGAGATCACGTCCAGGAACTCGCTGCCCGCCGGCAGGCCGAGTCGATTGATCTCGATCAGCAGTTGGCGCGCGATGCGCAGGCCCTCGTCGATGCGGTAGCTTTCGTCAAGGTAGGGATCGTTGATCAGCCCCTTCCAACCCACCGTGGTACGCGGTTTCTCGAAATACACACGCATGACGATCTCCAGCGTGTCCTTGTACTTGTCGCGCTGCAGCTTGAGGCGGCGGGCATATTCCAGCGCAGCGGCCGGATCATGGATGGAACAGGGGCCAATGATGACCAGCAGACGGTCGTCCTTGCCAGCCATGATGTTGTGGATGGTGTGGCGGGTGTGGGAGATCAGGCTCTCCACGGGCGTTCCCTGGATCGGGAAGAAGCGGATCAGATGCTCAGGCGGGGGCAACACGGTGATGTCCTTGATGCGTTCGTCGTCGGTACGGCTGGTCTTGTCGCCAGGGTGCGCGTACCAGGCATCGGTGCTGGTTGCTTGTGCTTTGGCAGTCATCGTGTCGCTCCTTGTCGTCGGGTGGGGTGTGTGAGCCAGTCAAAAAAAAACCGCCGGCGGGGCCGGCGGTTTGTTGGAATTCGGTACGTTTCTTACGGGTACGTTCAGAACTCTCTTCCGCCGGCGGCGCATGAGAACCAAAAGTAGCCAAAAAAGAAGGAACGGGTCGAAACCATGAGTTCAATATAGCACAGAAAAAACGGCACCCCGATCTGCGCGCCGTCAGGCCGTGCCGCCCACGGTGAGGCCGTCAATGCGCAAGGTGGGCTGTCCGACACCGACCGGCACGCTCTGGCCTTCCTTGCCGCAGGTGCCGACGCCACTGTCAAGCCGCATGTCGTTGCCGATCATGGTCACGCGCGTCAACGCATCGGGGCCGTTGCCAACGATGGTCGCGCCCTTGACCGGGTAAAGGATCTTGCCGTTCTCCACCCAGTAGGCCTCGCTGGCGGAAAAGACGAACTTGCCGGACGTGATGTCAACCTGGCCGCCACCAAAGTTGGTGGCATACAAGCCCTTCTTGATGCTGGCCACGATCTCCTCCGGCGTCTTGTCGCCGCCCAGCATGTAGGTGTTGGTCATGCGCGGCATCGGAATGTGGGCATAGCTCTCGCGCCGGCCATTGCCGGTGGGCCGCACCTTCATCAGGCGCGCGTTCATGGCGTCCTGCATATAGCCCTTGAGGATGCCATCTTCGATCAGCACATTGCGCTGGCTGGTGTTGCCCTCGTCGTCGACATTGAGCGAGCCGCGCCGGTCGGCGATCGTGCCGTCGTCCAGCACCGTCACGCCCTTGGCCGCGACGCGCTGGCCGATGCGGCCGGAGAAGGCGCTGGAGCCCTTGCGGTTGAAGTCGCCCTCCAGCCCATGGCCGATGGCTTCGTGCAGCAGCACGCCGGGCCAACCGGGCCCCAGCACCACCGTCATCTCACCCGCTGGCGCCGGCCGCGACTCCAGGTTGGTGAGTGCGGCATCCACCGCCTCATCCACGTACTGGCGGATCATGGCTTCGTCGAAGTAGGCCAGGCCGAAGCGGCCGCCGCCGCCGGACGAGCCCATCTCGCGCCGGCCGGCCTGTTCGGCAATCACCGTCACGCTCAGGCGCACCAGCGGCCGCACATCGGCCGCCAAGGTTCCGTCGGCACGTGCCACCAGCACCACGTCGTACTCACCCGCCAGCCCGGCCATGACCTGCACCACGCGCGGATCCTTGGCACGCGCCAACTGCTCCACCGACTCCAGCAGCTTGACCTTGGCTGTGCTGTCGAGGGTGGCGATCGGGTCCATGCCGGGGTAGAGCGAACGGGCCGACGCGATCTTGGGCGCGGCCGTCTTCACGCGCGCCGACTTGGCTGCGGCGGAAATGGTGCGCACGGTATGGGCGGCGTCGAGCAGCGAGGCCTCGGAGATGTCGTCCGAATAGGCAAAGGCTGTCTTCTCGCCGCTGACGGCACGCACGCCCACCCCTTGGTCGATGGAAAACGAGCCGGTCTTGACGATGCCCTCTTCCAGGCTCCAACCCTCGCTGCGGGTGTACTGGAAGTACAGGTCCGCCTCGTCGACCTGATGCGCCCGGATGTCGGCCAGGGCGCGCATCAGATGGGATTCATCCAGACCAAAGGGCGTGAGCAGCAGGTCCCTGGCGATAGCCAGGCGCTCCAGGGTGGGTTCGCGGGAAATCATGGGTTCATTTTAGGGCGCGGCCATCCCCCGTGCCATGTGGGGTTGAGACAGGTCGAACGGCCCGCGGCGCTCAGGTCTGCACCAGGCGCTTGGACTTGGCGATCGACATCAGGATGCCCAGCCCCAAGCCCAGTGTCACCATGGCGGTGCCGCCGTAGCTGATGAAGGGCAAGGGCACGCCCACCACCGGCAGGATGCCGCTGACCATGCCCATGTTGACGAAGGCGTAGGTGAAGAAGATCATCGTCACGCTGCCGGCCAGCAGGCGCGCAAACAGCGTCGGCGCCTCCAGCGCAATCGCCAGACCGCGCAGGATCAGGAAGATGAAGCCGCCGATCAGCAGCAGGTTGCCGAACAGGCCGAACTCCTCGGAGAAGGCAGCGAAGATGAAGTCGGTGGTGCGTTCGGGAATGAACTCCAGGTGCGTCTGGGTCCCCTGCATGAAGCCCTTGCCGAACACGCCGCCGGAACCGATGGCGATCATGCCCTGGATGATGTGAAAGCCCTTGCCCAGCGGGTCGCGCGTCGGGTCCAGCAGCGTGCACACACGCTGCTGCTGGTAGTCGTGCAGCACCGGCCAGCGCACGCCCTCGGCGCAGAGTTGCGGCTCGAAGAGCACGAGCAACACCAGGCCGACGGCGCCCAGCACCACCGGCGGGATGATGAGTTTCCAGCTCAGACCGGCAAAGAAGATCACCGACAGGCCGGCCGCCAGCACCAGCAGCGAGGTGCCGAGGTCAGGCTGCTTCATGATCAGCCCCACCGGCACGGCCAGCAGGGCACCGGCCACCAGGAAATCGAGCGGACGCAGCTGGCCCTCGCGTTTCTGGAACCACCAGGCCAGCATCAGCGGCATGGCGATCTTCAGGATCTCGCTGGGCTGGATGACGATGCCGACATTGATCCAGCGCTTCGCACCCTTCTTGGTGATGCCGAAGATCGCCACCGCAATCAGCAGCGACACCCCCACCACATAGAGCGGCACCGCCAGCGTCATGAGCCGCTGCGGCGGGATCTGCGCCACGACGAACATGATGAAGCCGGCAATCAGCATGTTGCGGCCATGGTCGATGAAGCGCGTGCCGTGGTCGTAACCGGAGGAGAACATGGTCAGCAGCCCGGCACACGCCAGCAGGAAGACGGCAAAGGCGAGCGGGCCGTCGAAGCCACGGAACAGGGGCGCCACCCGCTGCGGCAGCGAAGGTCTTTCAAATACAACGGCCATGGCGCCATTATCGTGCGACTGCCACCCCGATGCCGCGCCCGGCCGGTGCGCCGGATTGCCGTAGGATGCTCCGCCATGACCACCACCCACCTGCTCTACCTGCATGGCTTCCGCTCCTCGCCGCGCTCGGCCAAGGCCCGGCTTGTGCAGCAACGCATGGCGACGCGCCACCCTGGCGTCACGCTGTGGACACCCCAGTTGCCGCCGTCGCCGCGCGCGGCCATGGCGCTGGTCATGCAAGGCATTGCCGACTGGCCGCGCGAGCGCATGGCCGTTATCGGCTCGTCCCTGGGCGGCTTCTATGCCACCTGGGTGGCCGAGCAGACCGGCTGCCGCGCCGCCTTGCTCAACCCGGCCGTGGAACCGGCGCGCGACCTGGCCAAGTACATCGGCGAGCAGACCAGCTGGCACGACCCCGAGGACCATTTTTTCTTCCGCCCCGAGTTCATCGATGAACTGCGGGCCCTGCACTGCCCGTCCCTGACGCGCCCGGAGCGCTACTACGCGCTGATCGCCAAGGGCGATGAAGTGCTGGACTGGCGCGAGATGACGGGCCGCTACCCCGGGGCCCACATCCGGCTGCTGGAGGGCAGCAACCACGCCATCAGCGAATTTGCCGATTACCTCGACGAAGTCCTGGCCTTTCTCGACCTGCCCGGTTGAGCCCGGCCGCAACAGGCATCGACAAGCCGGCATGGGACAATCGAGCCCATGTTTGCATTGTTTGATGAAGCCGGCAAGTTCCTGACCGGCCGTATCCTGTCCGAGGCCGAAGCCTCGCTGCAGGTAGAGCTGGACAGCGGCAAGCGCGTCAAGGTGAAGACCGCCAACGTGCTGCTCAAGTTCGACAAGCCCGGCCCGGCTGAGCTGCTGGCCGCTGCCCAGCCGCTGAGCCAGAGCATCGAGCTCGATCTGGCCTGGGAATTCGCGCCGGAAGACGAGTTCGGTTTTGCCGACCTGGCCGCGGTCTATTTCCAGGACCCACCGACGCTGCCGCAGCAGGTGGCGGCCCTGCTGCGCCTGTTCGAGGCGCCGCACTACTTCCGCCGTGCCGGCAAGGGGCGCTTCAAGAAGGCGCCGGCGGAGATCATCCAACAGGCGCTGGCTGCCATCGAGAAGAAACGCCTGCTGCAGCTGCAGATCGAGGAATGGGCCGCTGCCCTGGGACGCGGCGAGTGCCCGCAACCGGTGCGCGAGCAGCTCTACAAGATCCTGTTCAAACCCGACAAGAACGCGCCCGAGTACAAGGCCGTGGTCGAGGCCTCACGCGCCACCCACCTGGCCCCGCTGGATCTGCTGCAGAAAGCCGGCGCCATCGACTCGCCCTACCAGTTCCACTGGCGGCGTTTCCTGTTCGAGAACTTCCCCAAAGGCTACGGCTTCCCTGCGCTGGACGCACCCGAGATCCGCGACGAACTGCCGCTGGCCGACGTGCAAGCCTTCTCGATCGACGATTCGGCCACCACCGAGATCGACGACGCGCTGTCGGTGCAAGGCCTGGGCGAAGGCACGGTGACGATCGGCATCCATATCGCCGCACCCGGGCTGGCGCTGCAGCGCGGCGACGCCATCGACAACGTCGGCCGCGCACGCCTGTCCACCGTCTACATGCCGGGCTACAAGCTGACGATGCTGCCCGACGAGGTGGTGCAGCGCTACACACTGCAGGAAGGGCGCGACTGCCCCGCCGTCTCGCTCTACGTGGCACTGGACGAGGTCACGCTGGAGATCCGCGGCCACGAGACGCGGCTGGAACGGGTGCCGATTGCGCACAACCTGCGCCACGACCAGCTCGACACCGTGGTCACCGCCGACTGGCTGGAGAATCCAACGCTTGAGGATCAAAACGGCACCCACGCCGCATCCCACTTGCGTGAACAGCTATCATTTTTGCACCGCTGGGCCAAGCACCTGAAGGCGCAGCGCGAAGTCGTGCGCGGCAAGCCGGAAACCTTCAACCGCCCGGACTACACCTTCAAGCTGGTGGGCAACGATGGCGCCGAGCCCACAGGGCGCGAACAGGTGGTGATCGGCACTCGCAGCCGCGGCGCACCGCTGGACCTGATGGTGGCCGAGGCCATGATCCTGGCCAACAGCACCTGGGGCCAGTGGCTGGCCGAGCACGGAGTGCCCGCGATCTACCGCAGCCAGGCCAGCCTGGCACCGGGCGTGAAGGTCCGCATGGGCACCAAGGCGCTGCCGCACGCCGGCATTGGCGTCAAGGCCTATGCATGGAGCACCTCGCCGCTGCGCCGTTACACCGATCTGGTGAACCAGTGGCAGATCATCGCCTGCGCGCGCCACGGCAAGACGGCCGCGCTGGCCGCGCCCTTCCGCCCGAAGGACGCCGAGCTGTTCGCCATCGTCTCCGGTTTCGACGCTGCCTACAGTGCCTACAACGGCTACCAGGCCGCCATTGAGCGCTACTGGACGCTGAAGTACTTGCAGCAGAACGGCATCAGCGAGCTGGTGGCCACGGTGTTCAAGGACAACCTGGCACGCGCCGACGAACTGCCGCTGGTGCTGCCGGTGCTGGGTGCACAGGAGCTGCCGCGCGGCGCCAAGGTGCGCGTCAAGCTGGGCGAGATCGACGAGGTGGCGCTGGACGTCAAGGGCACCGTGATCGAGCGGCTCGACACCGTGCCGGACGCGGTGGTCGAGGAGGAGGCTGAGGAAGAAGAGGCCGAACACCTGGCCGCCGGCCCGATCGAGATTGCGGTGGACGTCACCGAAAGCGAAACCCCTGCGGGGGATAATGCGGCCTCGTGAACCTGCGCGCCCTCAGCCCCCTGCAGCTTGCCCTTGGCGTCTCGGTCGCCGTGCATGCGGCCCTGCTGACGGTGCGCATCGTTGACCCCGAAGCCTTCAACCGCGTGTTCGAGGACACGCCGCTGGAAGTCATCCTCGTCAACGCCCGCACCAACGAGCGGCCCGACAAGGCCAGCGCCATTGCCCAGGCCAACATGGCCGGCGGCGGGGAGGCCGAGCGCGGCCGCGCCACCAGCCCACTGCCCTCGGCCCTGATCAGCGACAGCGGCGAGGCACTGGAGCAGGAAACCCAGAAGCAACTGCAGGCGCTGCAACGACAGCAGACCCTGCTGCTGGCGCAGATCCGCCAGCAGATTGCCGCCCTGCCCAAAACCGACCCGACCCTGCCGAACGATGCACCCGAGCAGGTGGCGCGCGAGGAAAAGCGCCGCCAGCTCATCAAGATGCTGGCCGAAATCGAGCGCCGCATCAACGCTGAGAACGCCCGCCCGAAAAAGCGCTACATCAGCCCGGCCACGCGCGAAGAAAGCTATGCGCTTTATTACGACCGGCTGCGCCGCGCCATCGAGGACCGCGGCACGGAGAACTTTCCTGAAGCCGGTGGCAAGAAACTCTACGGCGAGCTGACCATGACCGTGACCGTCAACCACGACGGCCGCGTGCTGGCCACCGAGGTGGTGGAGAGCTCCGGCAACCGCACGCTGGACCGGCGTGCACAGGCTATCGCCCGCGGCGCCGGCCCCTTTGGCGAATTCAGTTCGGCCATGCGCCGCCAGGCGGAACAGATCGTGGTGGTATCGCGCTTTCGCTTCACGCGTGACGACACGCTGGAAACCCGCCTCAGCGCGCCGGGGCCATGACCGTCATGCGAGGCCTGCTGCGCTGGACCGTCCTGCTCGCTGCCGCCCTGCTGGTACTGCAGCTGTTCTTCGTCGCGCGCATCGCCGCCATGGTCGTGCTCGACCCGCAGTCCACCGCCTTCGAGCGCTCCGAGGCCTGGCGCCTGCTGAACGAGAAGGACCGGCTGCGCTGGCGCCAGCAGTGGGTCGACTATGACCAGATTTCCGACCACCTCAAGCGCGCCGTGATCGCCTCCGAAGACGATGGCTTCACCTGGCATGACGGTGTCGATTGGGACGCGCTGGAGAAGGCCTGGCAGAAGAACGCCCAGGCCGAAGCCCAGGCTGCGAAGAAAGCGGCCAACGGCGCCAAGGTGGTCAAGCCGCCCAAGATCGTCGGCGGCTCCACCATCACGCAGCAGCTGGCTAAGAACCTGTTCCTCTCCGGCGAGCGCACCTTTGTGCGCAAGGGCCAGGAGTTCGTGCTGACCTTCCTGCTGGAGCAGCTGCTCAGCAAGCGGCGCATCCTGGAGATCTACCTCAACCACGTGGAGTGGGGCGAAGGCGTGTTCGGCGCCGAAGCCGCGGCTCAGCATTACTTCCGCAAGCCGGCAGCCCGATTGACGCCGCTGGAGGCGGCGCGGCTGGCCGTGATGCTGCCGCGGCCGAAGTACTTCGAGAAGCTGCCCAACTCCAGCTACTTGGCCGAGCGCTCGGCTGTGATCGCCACCCGGCTGTGGAATGCCGAGCTGCCATGACCATGAAACACCCCCAGGCTGCGCGCACTGCGTGTCGCTACGCCCCCCCCCTCAAGGGGGCGGCACCAGCGGACCGGCAAAGCCGGTTCCGCGGTGCCCCACGGTTCGCACGGTCTGCCTTGCACGGCGGGGGCGCTACGCATAATCCGTGGACGCCGAGGTGACCATGCGACTCCTTGGCATCGACCCCGGCCTGCGCACTACCGGCTTCGGCGTCATCGACGTCGCCGGTCATCAGCTCAGCTATGTGGCCAGCGGCACCATCACGACCACGCACCTGCCGCAGGGCGAGTTGCCGGCGCGCCTGAAGGTTCTGTTTGAAGGCATCCAGGAGGTGATTGCGCGTTACCAGCCGCAGGCGGCGGCGGTGGAGATCGTCTTCGTCAACGTCAACCCGCAGTCCACGCTGCTGCTGGGCCAGGCACGCGGCGCCTGCGTCAGCGCCCTGGTCACGCGCGAGCTGCCGGTGGCCGAGTACACCGCGCTGCAGATGAAGCAGGCCGTGGTCGGCCATGGCCGGGCACAGAAGGCACAGGTGCAGGAAATGGTCAAGCGCCTGCTCAAGCTGCCCGGCCTGCCCGGGCCGGATGCCGCCGACGCGCTGGGCTTGGCCATCACCCACGCCCATGCCGGCGCGGCGCTGGCGCAGATTGCAAAAGTGACGCCCCTGACGCGCAAGGCCAGCGGCATGTACCGCGCCGGCCGCAGCCGCTGAGGCGCTGCGCGGCGTTCAGATCTCGATGCCCGGCCGGTAGTCAGCCGGCGCCACCAGCTGCCAGCCGCGTACCAGGCTCGCCAGCAGCGCCAGGGCGCCGAACAGCAGCAGCTCCAGCCAGGCCCAGAGCCATCCATTGTCGAAAGCCCCGAACAGGCTGGCGCGCAAGGCCTTCACACCCCAGGTGAACGGCAGCCAGGCGTGGATGGTCTGGAAGAAATCGGCCGTCAGCTCGATCGGCACCACGCCACCACCGGCCGCCAGCTGCAGCGTCAGCAGCAGGATGACCAGCAGCTTGCCGGTCTCGCCCAGCGCGCGCTGCAGCAGGTAGACGATGGCCAGGAACGTCAGACCGGCCGTCAGCATGATGAGCGTGAGATTCAGGTAGTCCGGCACTGCAATGCCCAGCCCAAGCACCAGCACCAGCATCAGCAGCCCGCTTTGCGCCAGCACCACCAGTGCGGGGGCGACGAACTTGCCCAGAGTCTTGGCCAGCGCCGGCGCACTGGCATGCGGGGTGGCTAGCACGCGGACGTTGAACAGGTAGACCGCCATCGCCGCCCCCAGCCAGAGCGCCATGGCGATCATGTTGGGCGCGAAGGCGCTGCCGTTGTTCGCCACCGGCGCCAGCACCTCCAGGTTCGGCTTGACCGAATCGGCCAGCCCGCGCGCACTGCCTTCGGGTTTGCTGACCGAGGCCGGCAGGGCCGAGGCCACCAGCTCAATACCGGTGCGCAGCTGAGCCGCGCCGCGCGCCAGCTCGTCGCCGCCCTTGGCAAAGGCGTCGAGGCGGGCGTCCTCCGGCAGCTTGTCCGACATCGTCCGAACGCCGTCGCTCAGGGCGCTGGCCCCATCCACCAGCTTGCCCGTTCCCTCTTCCACCCGGGCCGCGCCGCGCACCAGCCGTGCATTGGCGTCCACTGCCGTGGCCAGCCCGGCGCTCAACTGTTGCCCGCCTTCGACCAGTTCACCGGCAGCGGCCGCCACCCGGTCTCCCACAAAGGGGATCGCCGCGGCTTCCTGCTGCATCTGCTGCGCCCCCTCCGTCAAGCGGCGGGCCCCGGTCTGCAACTGCTCCAGGCCGGCGCCCATCTCGCGCTGACGCGCAACCAGACGCTGCGTTCCGTCCTTCAGCGTCTTGAGTTCGGCATCGGGCGGCAGACGTTCCTCCATCGCGCGTATACCGGCGCCGACCTGTTTGAAACCGTTGGCCAGTTGCCGGGCTGTGGCGCTGTAGCGCGCCACGCCGTCGCTGTAAGCCTCTGCACCGGTACGCAGCTGCACCACGCCGGCCTTGAGCTGGTCCAGGCTTTTGCCGGAGCCATCGGCCGACAACAGGACCTGCTCCCAGCGCTTTTCGTTCAAGGTCTCGTTGACCTGATGTCCCAGGTCCACGGCGAAACGTCGCGCCATGCCGGCAGCCGCATAGTTGTTACCCTCGGAGAGCACCACGGTGACGGTGCCGGCGCCGGCGTATACGCCCGGCACGGCGTTGGCGCTGAAGTCGCGCGGAATGATGACCGCAAAGGCGAGCTGACCGAGCTTGACCGCCTGCCGCGCCGCCTCGGCATCGGCATCGGCGAACTCGCGAAAACTGAAGGTGCCGGACTGCTTGAGTTCCTGGGTGAGTTCCGCGCCCACGTTGACCAAACGCTCGCCGTAGCGATAGCCCGCATCCTGGTTGACCAGGCCCACCGGCAAATGGCTGGTCTTGGCATTCGGATCCCAGACGCTGGTGAGGTAGATCAGCGCATACGCCGCAGGTACCAGCGCAATCGCCAGCGCGGCCAAGCCCAGGCGACGGAAACGCCGAAACAGCGCCAGATCGGTACGGACGATCTGCCAGAAAGCATGCAGGAAGGAGCGCCGAACGTTCGTGGAACGCATGGAGGGAATTGTGCAGGCTTTCCGGTCATGACACTGTCCCGGCAAGGCGCCCGCGCAGCAGCTTTACACAACTTCACCCAGGCGCATGCACACGGCCTGAACACGCCATGCACTAGGCGAGCCGCTCCAGGATCAGCACCGCAAAGAAACCGCCGGCCGCAAGCAACGTCCATTTCAGCGTGAGCAGACCCCAGCGCCTGAAGTGCGGCCGGCCGGTGCCGGCATAGAAGGCAAAGCAGACCGCTGCGCCGAGCAGCAGCAGAAGGATGAGCCAACGAAACAGCAGCATGTACCTACCTCGCGCGGACAACACGCCACCGGAGCGCCCCGAGGCGGGTCAGCCCCCTTGGTCGGCGGCAACCCGTGCAACGGTGGGCGGGGGCCATATCACCAGGCACGCGCCGGCTGGGCAAAGCCGGCGGGGGCGAGCTTCTCGTTGTCGAAGGTCACCGTTTCCCAGGCGTCGGTACGCTGCAGCAGTTCGCGCAGCAGCTTGTTGTTCAGCGCATGGCCGGAGCGGAAGGCGCTGTAGGCCGCCAGCAGCGGCTTGCCCAGGATGTAGAGGTCACCCATGGCGTCCAGGATCTTGTGCTTGACGAACTCGTCGTCGTAGCGCAGGCCACCGGCATTGAGCACCTTGTAGTCGTCCATCACGATGGCGTTGTCCAGCCCGCCGCCCAGGGCCAGGCCGTTGGCACGCATCATCTCCACGTCCTTCGTGAAGCCGAAGGTGCGGGCGCGCGCAATGTCACGCGAGTAGTTGTTCCGGCTCATGTCGAATTCAACGCGCTGGCCGGTGGAGTCCACCGCCGGATGGCTGAAATCGATCTCGAAGTTGAGCTTGTAGCCGTGGTAGGGGTCGAGCCGGGCCCACTTCTGATTGCCCCCCTCACCCTCGCGCACCTCGATCGGCTGGGTAATGCGGATAAAGCGGCGCGGTGCATTCTGCAGCGCGATGCCGGCGCTTTGCAGCAGGAACACGAACGAGGCGGCGGAGCCATCAAGGATCGGCACCTCTTCGGCCGTGATGTCCACGTACAGGTTGTCGATGCCCAGCCCCGCACAGGCCGACATCAGATGCTCCACCGTATGCACCTTGGCTCCGCCATTCGACAGCGTGGAGGCCAGCCGCGTATCGCTGACCGCCATGGCCGACACCGGAATGTCCACCGGTTGCGGCAGATCGACACGGCGAAACACGATGCCCGAGTCCGGCTGCGCCGGCCGCAACGTGATCTCGACCCGCTGGCCACTGTGCAGGCCGACACCCACGGCACGGGTCAGGGATTTCAGAGTTCTTTGCTGCAGCATGCCGCTATTTTAAGAGGGCGGGTACATCCGTACCCGGCCGAGGTTTCTATCGGACTGATAGTCTGGCTAGCGTAGCGAGCGGGCTCAGGTTGCGCCGCGGAGCACAGCCGTACTTCGGTACGGCGAGCACCACAGGCGCAAGATGTGCCCGCGCAGTAGCTCGACAGGCTATCAGTCGGCTTGCTTGCGCAGGAAAGCCGGGATCTCGAAATCGTCCATCCCGCCCGACGACAACGCATCCACCTTGGCCGCGGCCTGGGTCCGGTTGGTACGCCAGACGCTGGGCGTGGCCATGGTCTGGTAATCCGGCTGCGGCACGGCCGGCGCCACCGGCGGCGTCATCATGCCGGCACCTGCAGCGGGCGCAGTCACGCCACCCACCGGCGTGTTGAGCGTCGGCACCTGGAACGGCACGTTGTCGGTACCGGTACGCAGCACCTGCAGCGGCGGCGCGGTGCGACGCATGCCTTGGCGCGACAGGCCGGTGGCCACCACGGTGACGCGGATGTCGTCGCCCAGCGCGTCGTCGTAGGCCGTGCCGTAGATCACATGCGCGTCCGGCGATGCGTAAGCACGGATGGTGTTCATCGCCAGCTTGGACTCGGAGAGCTTCAGGCTGCCCTTGGCGGCGGTGATCAGCACCAGCACGCCCTTGGCACCCGAGAGGTCGATGCCCTCCAGCAGCGGGCAGGCCACGGCCTGTTCGGCAGCGATGCGGGCGCGGTCCGGGCCATTGGCCACGGCGGTGCCCATCATGGCCTTGCCGGGCTCGCCCATCACGGTGCGCACGTCTTCGAAGTCCACGTTCACATGGCCCGGCACGTTGATGATTTCGGCAATGCCGCCCACGGCGTTCTTCAGCACGTCGTTGGCATGGGCGAAGGCCTCGTCCTGCGTCACGTCCTCGCCCAGCACGTCCAGCAGCTTCTCGTTGAGCACCACGATCAGCGAGTCGACATTGGCCTCCAGCTCGGACAGACCGCTGTCGGCATTGGTCATGCGGCGGCCACCTTCCCAGTCGAAGGGCTTGGTCACCACGCCCACGGTCAGGATGCCCATGTCCTTGGCCACACGCGCGATCACCGGCGCAGCACCGGTGCCGGTGCCGCCGCCCATGCCGGCGGTGATGAACAGCATGTGCGCACCGGCAATGGCGGCGCGGATGTCGTCCTCGGCGATCTCGGCCGCCTCACGGCCCTTCTCCGGCTTGCTGCCGGCACCCAGGCCGCTGTTGCCAAGCTGGATCACCTTGTGCGCGCTGCTGCGCGTGAGTGCCTGCGCGTCCGTGTTGGCGCAGATGAACTCCACGCCCTGCACCTCGCTGGCAATCATGTGCTCCACGGCGTTGCCGCCGCCGCCCCCGACGCCGATCACCTTGATCTGCGTGCCCTGGTTGAAGCTCTCGTCTTCAATCATTTCGATGCTCATCGTGTTTCTCCTGTAATGCAGTTGCCTTTGATTTCTGTGCGGTATTCCGGGCGAGGTCGGCACGTGGGCGGGCCGGTCCAGCGCCATCGCTGATGGGGGCTGCCGCGTGCGAGCCAGAGCTTGTGCGTCATGGGCATGGTCAGAAGTTCCCGATGAACCAGTCCTTGACGCGGCCCATGGCCGTCTTCATGGATCCGTTTTTCTGCGCCACCTTGAAGCCGCGCATGCGCGCCATGCGGGCTTCCTCGAGCAAGCCCATGACGGTGGCGGCACGCGGCTGCGCCACCATGTCCGACAGGGCACTGGAATACTTGGGCACGCCACGGCGCACCGGCTTGAGGAAGATGTCCTCACCCAGCTCCACCATGCCCGGCATGATGGAGCTGCCACCGGTGAGCACGATGCCGGAGGACAGCACTTCCTCGCAGCCCGATTCGCGCAGCACCTGGTGCACCAGCGAGAAGATCTCCTCAATGCGCGGCTCGATCACGCCGGCCAGCGCCTGGCGGCTGAGCATGCGCGGGCCGCGGTCGCCCAGGCCCGGCACCTCCACCTGCACCTCCGGGTCGGCCAGCAGCTGCTTGGCGTAACCGCTTTCCACCTTGATATCCTCGGCGTCCTTGGTCGGCGTGCGCAGCGCCATGGCGATGTCGCTGGTGATCAGGTCGCCGGCGATCGGGATCACCGCCGTGTGGCGGATGGCGCCGTTGGTGAAAATCGCCACGTCCGTGGTACCGGCACCGATGTCGACGCACGCCACGCCGAGCTCCTTCTCGTCCTCTGTCAGCACCGACAGGCTGGATGCCAGCGGGTTGAGCATCAGCTGCTCGACTTCCAGGCCGCAGCGGCGCACGCACTTGATGATGTTCTCGGCCGCGCTCTGTGCACCGGTGACGATGTGCACCTTCGCCTCCAATCGAATGCCGCTCATGCCGATGGGCTCCCGCACGTCCTGGCCGTCGATGATGAACTCCTGCGGCTCCACCAGCAACAGACGCTGGTCGGTCGAGATGTTGATGGCCTTCGCGGTTTCCACCACGCGTGCGACGTCGGCCGCCGTCACCTCACGGTCCTTCACCGCCACCATGCCGCTGGAGTTGATGCCGCGGATGTGACTGCCGGTGATGCCGGTGTAGACGCGCGTGATCTTGCAGTCGGCCATCAGCTCGGCTTCTTTCAGCGCCTGCTGGATGCTCTGCACCGTGGCGTCGATATTGACCACCACCCCGCGCTTCAAGCCATTGCTCGGCGCCACGCCGAGGCCGGCGAGCTTGAGTTCACCATTGGGCAGCACCTCGGCCACCACCGCCATCACCTTGGCGGTGCCGATGTCCAGCCCGACAACCAGGTCTTTGTACTCTTTTGCCATATGCGGTCCTGTGTGTCTGTATTACTCGCTCTGTCGTTCTTTACTTCTTTGCTGCCTTCGCTGCCTCGGGCAGCACGGTGCTGACGCCGCGCAGCCGGATGGCATAACCCCCCTGGTGCCGCAGGTCGGCCGATTCCAGCGCCGTGACGGTGCGCCCGTAACGGCCGCTCACCTGCGTCATGGTCTGCAGGAAGCGCTGCGTGCGGGCCACCACATCCGGTTCGCCCTCGCGCCCGAGTTCGATCACCGCGCCGGTATCCAGGCGGGCGCGCCAGCTACCCCGCCCGGTCAGTTCCAGCGTCTCGATGGACAGGTCCTTGGCCTCGAACAGCGGCTGCAGCGCCAGGTACATGGCGAGCACCTGGGCCGACTGGCCTTGCGGCCCCTCCAGGTGCGGCAGCGCGTCCTGCTCGACTTCGCCGGTGTTGGCCTCGAACACCTCGCCGTAGCTGTTGACCAGCATCGAATCGCCCTCGTCGCCCCAGTAGCCGACGGCCTGGTGCTCCTGCAGGATGACCCGCAAGCGGTTGGGGAACTCGCGCCGCACCACGGCGCGTCGCACCCAGGGCATGGATTCGAAAGCGGCCCGCGCGGCCTTCAGGTCGATGGTGAGGAAGGTGCCCTTGAGCTGCGGCGCCACATTGGCCCGCAGCGTGAGCGCGTTGTTGTGGTTGACGTCACCGGTCACCGTCACGCCGCGGATGGCGAACACCGGGTGCGCCATGGCCCAGCCTGCCGCCGCGCTCAGCGCCAGCAACACGAACGCAACCAGCAGCAGGCTGGCCACCACGTTCATGAGGCGGACGTCGAGCGGGATGGGCAGGTTGTGGGTCATCCCTGCTCCCGTGGGTGATCAAGCGTGGCGGCCTGCAACAGCTGCACGCACAGGTCTTCGTAGCTGATGCCGGCGGCGCGTGCCGACATCGGCACCAGTGAATGCCCGGTCATGCCGGGTGCGGTGTTGATCTCCAGCAGGTAGGGCCGGCGGGTTCGGGCATCGATCATCACGTCAGCCCGAGCCCAGCCGCGGCAGCCCAGCACGCCGTAGGCCTGCAGCACCAGCTGCTGGATCTGCGCCTCCTCGCCGTCCGGCAGACCACACGGCACGAGGTACTGCGTGTAGTCGGTGAAGTACTTGTTCTGGTAGTCGTAGTTGCCGTCCGGCGCCACGATGCGGATCACCGGCAGCGCCCGTGCCTGCGCCCCGGTGCCCAACACCGGCACCGTCACCTCGTCGCCGCTGATGAACTGCTCGCACAGCACCTGCTCGTCTTCCTGCGCGGCACGCGCATAGGCTGCGTCGCAGTCGTCGAGCGACTGCACCTTGGTCAGGCCGATGGACGAGCCCTCGCGCGCCGGCTTGACGATCATCGGGCTGCCCAGTGCGGCAAAGGCCGCGCGCGTGGCCTCGGCGCTGGCCACCAGTTTCCACGCCGGGGTCGGCAACCCTTCCGAGCGCCAGATGCGCTTGGTCATCACCTTGTCGATGGCGATGGACGACGCCATCACACCCGAGCCGGTGTAGGGGATGCCCAGCAGCTCCAGTGCCCCCTGCACCGTGCCGTCCTCGCCGAAGCGGCCATGCAATGCGATGAAGCAGCGCGCAAAGCCGTCGCGCTTGAGCTCACCCAGATCACGATGCGCCGGATCGAAGGGGTGCGCGTCCACCCCACGCGACTGCAGCGCCTTGAGCACGCCGGTGCCCGACATGATCGAAATGTCGCGCTCGGCGGACGCCCCGCCCATCAGCACCGCTACTTTCCCCAGATTCACTTGGTCCTCACTCACTTCTGTCCAGCGCCTTGCAGCGCCACCACTTTGGCGGGCACACCCCCGATGGAGCCAGCCCCCATGCACATCACCACGTCGCCATCCCGCGCGTTGTCCGTTATCGCCTGTGGCATGGCCGCGATGTCATCCACGAACACCGGCTCCACCTTGCCCGCCACGCGCAGCGCGCGCGCCAAGGCGCGGCCGTCGGCGGCCACGATCGGCGCCTCGCCGGCCGCATAGACCTCGGCCAGCAGCACGGCGTCGGCCTCGCCGATGACCTTGACGAAATCCTCGAAGCAATCACGCGTGCGCGTGTAGCGGTGCGGCTGGAACGCCAGCACCAGGCGCCGTCCCGGGAAGGCGCCGCGCGCCGCGGCCAGTGTGGCCGCCATCTCCACCGGGTGGTGGCCGTAGTCGTCGATGAGCGTGAAGCTGCCGCCGCTCTTCGCTGCCACTTCGCCGTAGCGCTGGAAGCGCCGGCCCACGCCCTTGAATTCGGCCAGCGCCTTGAGCAGCGCGGCGTCCGGAATGTCGAGCTCCGCCGCGACCGCAATCGCCGACAGGGCGTTGAGCACGTTGTGGCGGCCAGCCAAGTTGAGCACCACGTCCAGGTCCGGCAGCACCACCCCGTTGCGGCGCTGCACGGTGAAGTGCATCTGGCCACCGACAGCGCGCACATTGAGCGCCCGCACCTGGGCGCCTTCGTTCATGCCGTAGCTGGTGATGGGGCAGTTCACCTCGGTGGCAATCTCGCGTACCGCGGCATCGTCGGTGCACAGGATGGCCGTGCCATAGAAGGGCATGCGATGCAGGAAATCGACGAATGCCTTTTTCAGGTTGCCGAAGTCATGGCCGTAGGTCTCCATGTGGTCGGCGTCGATGTTGGTCACGACCGCCATCACCGGCAGCAGGTTGAGGAAGGAGGCGTCACTCTCGTCGGCCTCGACCACGATGTAGTCACCCTGGCCCAGCCGCGCGTTGGCCCCGGCGCTGTTCAGGCGCCCGCCAATGACGAAGGTCGGGTCCAGCCCGGCCTCGGCCAGCACACTGGCCACCAGGCTGGTGGTGGTGGTCTTGCCGTGCGTGCCGGCAATCGCGATGCCTTGTTTCAGGCGCATCAGCTCGGCCAGCATGACCGCACGCGGCACGATCGGGATCTTGCGCTGACGCGCCGCCAACACCTCCGGGTTGTCGGGTTTCACGGCGGTGGAGGTCACCACCGCGTCGGCGCCGGCAATGTTAGCCGCCGCATGACCGATGCAGGTTCTGATGCCCAGCGCCGCCAGCCGTTGCAGCGTGGCACTGTCGGCCAGATCAGAACCGGAGATGACGTAGCCCAGGTTGTGCAGCACCTCGGCAATGCCGGACATGCCGGAGCCGCCCACGCCGACGAAATGGATGTGTTTGATCGCGTGTTTCATCGGCTCAACTCCTCACACGCGGCAACCACCTGGGCCGCCGCGTCTGTCTTGGCCAGCGTTTTTGCCTTTTCCCCTTGCATCACAAGCGCAGACCGCTCTGATTTCTGTAGCAACTCAGCCAGGCGTTCAGGGGTCATGTCTTTTTGCGGCAGCAATTGGCCGGCCCCCTGGTCAACCAGGAAGCGGGCGTTGGCGGTCTGGTGGTCGTCCACCGCCGCCGGAAAGGGCACGAACAGCGCGGCAGCGCCGACGGCAGCAATCTCCGTCACGGTGCTGGCACCCGCACGGCAGACAATCAGGTCGGCCTCGGCAAAGGCCTGCGCGGTGTCCTCGATGAAGGGGGTCAGTTCAGCCTCGACGCCCGCCGCGGCATAGTTGGCTCGCAGCGCATCGATCTGCTTGGCCCCGCTCTGGTGCGTCACCCGCGGCCGCTGCTCCGGCGGAATCAAGGCCAGTGCCTGCGGCACGATGTCGTTGAGGGCCTTGGCGCCCAGGCTGCCGCCGACCACCAGCAGGCGCAACGGGCCGCTGCGGCCGGCAAAACGTGCGGCCGGCTCCGGCTGCTGCAGGAAGGCCTCGCGCAGTGGGTTGCCCACCCACAGTGCACCCTTGATGGCACCGGGGAAGGCCGTGAAGACACGGTCCGCCACACCGGCCAGCACCTTGTTGGCCATACCAGCCACCGAGTTCTGCTCGTGCAGCACCAGCGGCTTGCCGAGCAAGACGCCCATCAGGCCGGCCGGGAAGGTGATGTAGCCGCCCAGGCCCACCACCACGTCCGGCCGCACACGACGGATGACCTGGATGCTCTGCCAGAAGGCCTTGAGCAGGCGCAACGGCAGCAAGGCCAGCGTGGTCAGGCCTTTGCCGCGCACGCCGGAGAAGTCGATGGTCTCGAAGGGGAAGCCGCGCGGCGGCACGAGCGTCGCCTCCATGCCGCTGGCATTGCCCAGCCAGTGCACACGCCAGCCGCGCGCGCGCAAGGCCTCGGCCACGGCCAGCCCCGGGAAGATGTGGCCGCCGGTACCGCCCGCCATGATCAGCGCGCATTTACTCATACCCGGCCTCCGTGCATGAGCATGCCGCGTGCCGCGCCATGTTGCGCTGCGCGCAGTGCCGTGTTTTGGATAAACAGACAACTCATACACGGCCTCCGTGCATGAGTTGTCTGTTTTCATAGTCAATCCGAAGTACGACGGCAATCGCCACCAAGTTCATCAGGATGGCCGAGCCGCCGTAGCTCATCAGCGGCAGCGTCAGGCCTTTGGTCGGCAGCGCACCCAGGTTGACCCCCATGTTGATGAAGGCCTGGAAGCCGATCCACACACCCACACCCTGCGCCACCAGGCCGGCGAAGACGCGGTCCAAGGCAATTGCCTGGCGGCCGATGTGCATGATGCGGCGCGTCAGCCACAGGAACAGCACGATGACAGTCAACACGCCGATGAAGCCGAACTCCTCGCCGATCACCGCCAGCAGGAAGTCGGTGTGCGCTTCCGGCAGCCAGTGCAGTTTCTCGACGCTGCCGCCTAAGCCCACGCCGAAGATCTCGCCACGGCCGATGGCGATCAGGGCATGCGACAGCTGGTAGCCCTTGCCCAGGGCGTGCTTTTCGTCCCAGGGGTTCAGGTAGGCAAAAATGCGCTCACGCCGCCATTCGCTGAAGGCGATCATCATGCTGAAGGCCACCACCAGGACGGCGGCGATCAGGAAGAACATGCGGGCGTTGACGCCGCCCAGGAACAGGATGCCCATGGCGATCACCGCGATCACCATGAAGGCGCCCATATCGGGCTCGGCCAGCAGCAGCAGGCCCACCACCGCCACGGCCACGCCCATGGGCAGCACAGCGCGGAAGAAGCGTTCCTTCACGTCCATCTTGCGCACCATGTAGTCCGCGGCATAGAGCAGCACCGCAAACTTGGCCAGCTCGGAGGGCTGGAAGTTCATGATGCCCAGCGCGATCCAGCGCCGCGCGCCGTTGACGCCCTTGCCGATGCCGGGAATCAGCACCGCGATCAGCAGCACCAGCGAGATGACGAACAGCCAGGGTGCCAGCTTCTCCCAGGTCTCCACCGGCACCTGGAAGGCCACCAGCGCGACTACAAAGGCGACCAGCAGCGACACCATGTGCCGCGTCAGAAAGTGGGTGTGGGCATAACGGGCGAACTTCGGGTTGTCCGGCATCGCGATGGAGGCGGAATACACCATCACCAGCCCCCAGACCAGCAGCGCCACGCAGACCCAGACCAAGGCCTGGTCGAAGCCGGCCATGCGCACCGGCGCGCTGCCTGCACCGCCGCCGCGCATGCCGCCCAGCCGCACCGGCAAGGCATCGCCCGCCGGGCGCCCCATGCCGCCCAGCCAGCCGGTCAAGCGCTGCGCCAAGCTGCTCACGCCATTCCCCCTTCCGCCACGCCGGCGTCCTGCGCCAGCGCCCGAACGGCCTCGACGAAGACGTGCGCACGGTGTTCGTAGTTGTCGAACATGTCGAAGCTGGCGCAGGCCGGCGACAGCAACACGGCATCGCCCGCATGCGCGCGCTGGCTGGCCAGCTGCACCGCCTGCGGCAGGGTCGCGGCGTCCAGCAAAGGCACACCGCTGCCGTCCAGCGCGGCGCGGATGGCCGGCGCATCACGGCCAATCAGCACCACGGCACGCGCATGCCGCACCACCGGCGCCGCCAGCGGCGCGAAGTCCTGCCCCTTGCCCTCGCCACCCAGGATCACGACGATCTTGCGCTCGGCACCCAGCCCGGTGAGGGCGGCGACGGTGGCGCCGACATTGGTGCCCTTGCTGTCGTCGAAATATTCGATCTCCTGGACGATGGCCACCGGCTCCACGCGGTGCGGCTCACCGCGGTATTCGCGCAGGCCGTACAGCATGCTCGCCAGACTGCAGCCCGCTGCCTGGGCCAGCGCCAGCGCGGCCAGCGCATTGGTGGCGTTGTGCCGCCCGCGGATGCGCAAGGCATCGGCCGGCATGAGGCGCTGCACAAACAACTCCACCTCTTCGCCACGCTTGCGTTTCTGTGTCTCGTCCGCTTCCATGGCCCGCACCAGCCAAGCCATGCCGTTGACGATCTCGATGCCGAAGTCGCCCGGGCGCTGCGGCATCTCCAAGCCAAAGGTCACATACTCGCGCCATTGCGGCTTTTGCAGCTTCACGCGCACCGGTTCGGGCAGCATGGCCATCACCGCCGGGTCGTCCCGATTGAGCACCAACAGGCCCTTCTCGCCGAAGATCCGCGCCTTGGCCGCACTGTAAGCCGCCATGCTGCCATGCCAGTCCAGGTGATCCTGGCTCAGGTTCAGCACCACCGCTGCGGTGGGCTCGAAGCCTTGCACACCCTCAAGCTGGAAGCTGGACAGTTCCAGCACCCACACCTCGGGCAAGGTGGCGGCGTCGAGGTGCTGGGCCAAGGTATCGAGCAGCGTGGGGCCGATGTTGCCGGCCACTGCCACCGTCTTGCCGGCATGCGCAACCAGCTGGCCGGTCAGTGCCGTCGTCGTCGTCTTGCCATTGGTGCCGGTGATGGCCAGCACCTTGGGGGCATAACCACGCTCCGCCTGCAGCGTACGCAGTGCATGGGCAAACAGATCCAGTTCGCCGCCCACCCACACGCCGATGGCCCGCGCCGCCTGCCAGACCGGTGCCACCGTGGCCGGCGACAGTCCAGGGCTCTTGAAGATCGCGCGGTAGGCACCACCCTCGACCAGCGTCGCCTCGAAGGCGCCGCTGCGAAACACCACGTCAGGCAGTTCGCTGCGCAGCGTGGTCAGTTGCGGCGGGGCCTCGCGCGTGTCGGCCACGGTGACCTGGGCGCCTTGGCGCACGCACCAACGTGCCATGGCCAGCCCGGACGCGCCAAGACCGAGGATGAGCACTGGCTGCCCCTGCAGCGGTGACACCGGCGCCTCCTGGGTGGCTGTATCCGGTTCATTCGTCTCAGCCGCTGTCTCGACCGCCGCCGGCACGTCATCGCCCGCGGTTGGCACGGCCGGCACCTCAGGCACACCGGCGACAGCGTCGGGCGCACTCACCTCGGCAAACAGCTGCGCCACGAAGGCTGCTGCGTCGCGCGCGGCAGTCAGGGTCTGCGGCAAGGGTTTGTGGCCCTTGGCGGGGGCGTCGGTCGCCACAGCTGCCTGGGGCTGCGCTGCATCATTCCCGGGCGACACCTCCGGCATAGTCGTTTCTGCGTCAGTGGATTCGGGTGCTGGTCGAACCTCTTCCATCGGTGCTGACGCCAAGGCCTCCGCAGCCAGCTCGGCTGGCACGCGCAGCGCCTCCGACTCCTCGGCCGGCGGAGTACCCGCCGTCACCGAGAACTCGCTGGCCTGCTCGGGATGCGACACCGGCACCGCCAGCCGCAGCTCGGCCTCGGGCGGCGCCGGCTCGATGCCAGGAGGAAGGGGCTCGTTCTCGTTCATCGCAGTTTCAGGGTCGACAGGCCGATCAGGCACAGCAGCATGGTGATGATCCAGAAGCGCACCACCACCTGCGTTTCCTTCCAGCCGCTCTTCTCGAAATGGTGGTGCAGCGGCGCCATCTTCAGGATGCGCCGGCCCTCGCCGTATTTCTTCTTCGTGTACTTGAACCAAGTCACCTGCAGCATCACCGACAGCGCCTCGACGACGAAGATGCCGCCCATGATGGCCAGCACGATTTCCTGTCGCACGATCACCGCGATCGTGCCAAGCGCACCGCCCAGCGCCAGCGCGCCGACGTCACCCATGAACACCTGGGCCGGGTGAGCGTTGAACCAGAGGAAAGCGAGGCCGGCACCGGCCATGGCAGCGCAGAAGATCAGCAGCTCACCCGAGCCCGGGATGTGGGGGAAAAACAGGTATTTGGAATAGACCGCACTGCCGGTCACGTAGGCAAACACGCCCAGCGCCGAACCCACCATCACCACCGGCATGATGGCCAGACCGTCCAGACCGTCCGTCAGGTTGACCGCATTGCTGGCGCCCACGATGACGAGGTAGGTCATGATCACGAAGCCGAACACCCCCAGCGGGTAGCTGACCTCCTTGATGAAGGGCAACAGCAGGCCCGCCTTGGGCGGCAGGTCCACATCGAAGCCGGAGCGCACCCAGGTGATGAACAGCTCCAGCACGCGCAGGTTGTTGCTCTCGGAGATGCTGAACACCAGGTAGAGCGCCGCCACCAGGCCAATGAGCGACTGCCAGAAGTACTTTTCGCGCGAGCGCATGCCTTCCGGGTCCTTGTTGACCACCTTGCGCCAGTCATCGACCCAGCCGATGGCGCCAAAGCCCAGCGTCACCAGCAGCACGATCCAGACGAAACGGTTGGAGAGGTCGAACCACAGCAGCGTGGCCACCGCGATGGCCAGCAGGATCAGCACGCCGCCCATGGTCGGCGTACCGCTCTTGGACAGGTGCGTCTCCATGCCATAGCCACGCACCGGCTGGCCGATCTTGAGCTCGGTCAGGCGCCGGATCACGTAGGGACCGGCGAACAGGCCAATCAGCAAGGCAGTGAGTGCTGCCATGACAGCACGGAACGTGAGGTACTGGAACACGCGGAAGAATCCGAATTCCGGTGACAGGGTTTGCAGCCACTGGGCGAGGCTAAGCAGCATGGTGTTCTTCCTTGTTCTGTTGCGCCCGCGCCGTGATGGCCTGCACCACGCGCTCCATGCGCATGAAACGCGAGCCTTTGACCAGCACGCTGCGCACGTCAGGCAGGGTGCTGAGCACAGCCGTGTTCAGCGTCTCGATATCCGTGAAATGGCAACCGCGGCCGGCCTGGGGCGCGAACTGGCGCACCGCCACCGCGGACTGCTCACCCAGGGCGAACAGCATCTCGATGCCCCGCTCGCGCGCGTAGGTGCCCACTTCCGCATGAAAGCGCGGGCCCTCGGCACCGACCTCGCCCATGTCGCCCAGCACCAGCAGGCGCGGCCCGGGCAGGCCGGCCAGCACGTCGATGGCCGCGCGCACCGAGTCGGGGTTGGCGTTGTAGCTGTCGTCCACCAGCGTCAGCGTGCGATCGGCCAGCTGCAGCGCCAGCGCCCGCGAGCGGCCTTTCACCGGCTCGAAGGCCTCCAGGCCGCGCGCAATCTCGGCCAGCGGCACGCCAGCGGCCAGCGCGCAGGCCGCGGCGGCCAATGAGTTCTTGACGTTGTGCAGCCCGGCCACATGCAGGGTATAGGTCAGCGGGCCGGCCGGTGTGCGCGCCTGCACCTGCCAAGCGGCACCGGTCCACTGTGGCGCAGCGCAGCTGACATCGGCGGCTTCGGGATCATTTGTGATGGCAAACGTCAGCTGCGGGCGCGCACCGGCCAGCGTCTGCCACAGCGTGGTGTAAGTATCGTCGGCCGGGAACACGGCCGTGCCGCTGGGGCCGAGCGCCTCGATCACAGCCCCGTTCTCGCGCGCCACCGCCTCGATGCTGGCCATGAATTCCTGGTGCTCACGCTGCGCGTTGTTGACCAGCGCCACCGTTGGCTGAGCGATACCGGCAAGCACGGCGATCTCGCCCGGATGGTTCATACCGAGTTCGACCACTGCCACTTCATGGCCCGCGCGTAGACGCAGTGCCGTCAGCGGCACACCGATTTCGTTGTTCAAATTTCCCTCGGTGGCCAGCATGGCCTGCGGCTTCCAGGCCCGCAGGATGAACGCGATCATCTGCGTCACCGTGGTCTTGCCGTTGCTGCCGGTCACGGCAAGCAGCGGCAGTTTGAACTGTGCGCGCCAACCAGCGGCCAACTGCCCGAGGGCGCGCGTGCTGTCGGCCACCAGCAGGCCCGGCAGGCCGACGGCACGCAGCGCGTCAGCGTTGCTGCACAGCGCGGCCACCGCCCCCTTGGCGCGGGCTTCAAGCAGGAATTCGTTGGCATCGAAGCGCTCGCCCTTGAGCGCCACGAACAGGTCACCCGGCTGCAAGGTGCGGGTGTCGGTGTGCACACGCTGCAGCGCCACGGCGCCGTCGCCCACCAACTGCGCGCCAGCCACCCACTGGGCCGCCTGCTGCAAGGTCATCATGGTGTTCATGTCTGCCCTCCCTGTGGACGCGCCGAGCGGCCCAGCAAGGCCCGCTCCACCTCAGCCCGATCGGAAAACGGCAGGCGCACACCGGCCGTTTCCTGGTAGTCCTCGTGACCCTTGCCCGCCACCAGAACGATGTCCTGCGCCGCCGCCTGCTGCACGGTATCGGCGATGGCCCGGGCGCGATCGCCCTGCACGCTCACCGCACGATGGCCTTCGAGCCCGAGCAGGATCTGGCTGATGATGGCTTCCGGCTTCTCACCGCGCGGGTTGTCGCTGGTCAGCACCACCTGGTCGGCATGCTGGCCGGCCACAGCCCCCATGAGCGGCCGCTTGATCGGATCACGGTCACCGCCGCAACCGAAAACGCACCAGAGCGCTCCCCCGCGCTGTACGGCCAGCGGCCGCAACGCCTGCAGCACCTGCGCCAGCGCATCCGGTGTGTGGGCATAGTCCACCACCACCAGCGGCTGCGCGTCTCCGCCCTGGCACTCCATGCGCCCCGGTACGGGATGCAGGTCGCGGCAGGCCGCCACGGCGTCGCTCAGCGGCACGCCCAAGGTGCGCATGGCAGCCATCACGCCCAGCAGATTGCTCACGTTGTAGCTGCCGACCACCTGCGTCGCCAGGTCGCAGGCCACATCACCCTCCACCACGGTGAAGCGCAGGCCTTGACCCTCGAAACGGATGTCACGCGCGCACAGGCGCGCCGGTTCGGCACGGCACGACACGGTCCACAGGTCGAGCGAACGGGCGGCGAGTTGTGCAGCCAGTTCAGCGCCTTTCTCGTCGTCGATGTTGATCACCGCGGCGCGCAGGCCGGGCCAGTCGAACAGCGCCGCCTTGGCCTGCCAGTAGGCGGCCATGCTGCCGTGGTAGTCCAGATGGTCCTGGGTGAAATTGGTGAAGATGGCGGTGCAGATCCGTGTGCCGTCGAGTCGCCGCTCCTCGATGCCGATCGACGAGGCCTCGATGGCACAGGCCTGCAGGCCGTCGTCGACAAAACGGCGGAAGGTCTGCTGCAGCAGCACCGGATCGGGTGTGGTCAGGCCCGTGCTCACCACGCCGCCACCTGAACCTGCGCCCGGCGCGCGGCCAACACCCAAGGTACCGATCAGCCCGCACGGGATAGCCGGCTGCAGAGCCGACAAGGCCTGGGCCAGCCACCAGCTGGTCGAGGTCTTGCCGTTGGTGCCGGTCACCGCCAGCACAGAGAGCTGCTGTGATGGCTGCTCATAGTAGGCCGCCGCGATTGGCCCGCTGGCCGCCTTCAGCCCTGCATAACTGGCCACCATGTCGCTGGTGAAGCCGTAGTGCTCGGCGCCAGAGCGTTCGACCAGGCAGGCGGCTGCCCCCTGCGCCAGCGCGGACGCAACATACTGGCGGCCATCAGTGGCCGCGCCCGGCCAGGCAATGAAACCATCGCCTGCCGACACCTTGCGGCTGTCGGTCTGCAGGCCGCCACGGACCTGCTGGCGCAACCAGTCGGCCGCCTGGGCTGGGGTGTGGAGCTCGACCATCAGAAGCTTTCCTCCACCGACTGCGCCACGATCTGCGGCTTGACCGCCATGTCGGGTTGCACGCCCATCATGCGCAGCGTCTGCTGCACCACTTCACTGAACACCGGCGCCGCCACGGCGCCGCCGTAGTACTGGCCGGCACTGGGCTCGTCGATCATCACTGCCACGATGATGCGGGGCTTGTCGATCGGCGCCATGCCGGTGAACCAGGCCCGGTACTTGTTGCTGGCGTAGGCACGCCCGATCTGCTTGTGCGCCGTACCCGACTTGCCGCCGACCGAGTAACCCACGGTCTGCGCCTTCGGGCCGGTGCCACCCGGACCGGCCGCCATCTGCAGCATCTTGCGCACCTGCGCCGCGGTCTGCGGCGACAGCACCTGCACGCCCACCACCGGCTCGTTGCTCTTGAGGATGGTTGCCGGGATGATCTGGCCGTCGTGCGCGAACACGGTGTAGGAGCGGGCCATCTGGAACAGCGAAGCTGACAGGCCGTAGCCGTAGGACATGGTGGCCTGCTCGACCGGCCGCCACGACTTGTAGGGCCGCAACCGGCCCGACGCCACGCCGGGGAAGCTGATCTGCGGTTTCTGGCCGAAGCCGGCGGCCGCGAACAGCTCCCACATCTCGCGCGGCTGCATCTGCATGGCGAGCTTGACGGTACCGACGTTGCTCGACTTCTGCAGCACCTCTTCCACCGTCAACACACCGTGCGGATGGGCATCGGAGATGGTGGAGCCGGTGATCTGGATCTTGCCGGGGGCGGTCTGAATCGGCGTGCTCGGCTTGACGCGCCCGGTCTCCAGCGCCAGCCCCACGGTGAACGGCTTCATGGTCGAACCCGGCTCGAACACGTCGGTCAGCGCGATGTTGCGCAGCTGGGCGCCGGTGAGGTTCTGGCGCTTGTCAGGCACATAACTCGGGTAATTGGCCAGCGCCAGCACCTCGCCGTTGACGGCATCGAGCACCACCACACTGCCGGCCTTGGCCTTGTTCTCCAGCACCGCTGACTTGAGCTTCTGGTAGGCGAAGAACTGCACCTTGCTGTCGATCGACAGCTGGATGTCCTTGCCGTCGATCGGCGGCACCTGCTCGCCCACGTCTTCCACCACGCGCCCCAGGCGGTCCTTGATGACACGGCGCGAACCGGGTTTGCCGGCCAGCGACTTGTCGAAGGCCAGCTCCACGCCCTCCTGGCCGTGGTTTTCGACGTTGGCAAAGCCCACCACGTGCGCCGCCGCCTCACCCTCGGGGTACTTGCGCTTGTATTCCTTGCGCTGGTAGATGCCCTTGATGTTCAGCGCGGCAATCTGCTGCGCCACCGGCTCGTCCACCTGGCGCTTGAGCCAGACGAAGGTCTTGTCCTCGTCGGCGAGCTTCTTGTTCAGCTCCGCCTGCGGCACGCCCAGCAGCTGCGCCAGCTGGCGCAGCTTGGCCTTGACCTCGGGGTCGTCGGTGGCCACGTCTTCGGGAATGGCCCAGATACTGGGCGCCACCACATTGGAGGCCAACAGCAGGCCATTGCGATCCAGGATGCGGCCCCGGTTGGCCGGCAGCTCCAGCGTGCGCGCGAAGCGCACCTCGCCCTGGCGCTGGAAGAAATCGTTGCCCACCACCTGCACGTACGCCGCCCGCGCCGCCAAGCCACCGAAGCCGATGGCCAGGGCGGCCACGATGAACTTGCTGCGCCACACCGGCGTGCGGCTGGCCAGCAGCGGGCTGGAGGTGTAGAGGATGCTGCGGCTCATTGCGCCCGCCCCTGTACCTGCGGTCGGCTGGCGCCCTCGTCGGCGGCCGCACCGGGGGCGGTGTAGTTCACGTAGTGCGTGATGGCCGGCGTCGCCACGCGCATCTGCAACTGCTCGCGCGCCAGCTTGTCCACGCGCAAGGGCGTGGCCTGGGCGCGCTTGTCGATCTGCAGCTGTTCGCGCTCGGTCTCGATCTTGCGCGCCTCCAGGCGGGCACGGTCGATCTCCGTGTACAGGCGGCGCGACTCGTACTGCACATTGACCAGGAACAGCGCACTGGCGATGACCGCCAGCAGCAGAACGACGTTCAACCGCGTCATGCGGCCGTCCTTTCCGCCACGCGCATGATGGCGCTGCGGGCGCGCGGGTTGGCGGCCACCTCGGCCTCGCTCGGCTTGATGCGCTCCAGCGCCTTGAGCTTCATCGGCTTCGGTGCGGCAAACGGCGCGCGACGGTCGTACACCTCGCGCGCATGCTGCGCGATGAACTGCTTGACGATGCGGTCTTCCAGCGAATGGAAACTGATCACCACCAGCCGGCCTCCGGGTTGCAGCACATCCAGGCTGGCCTCTAGCGCCGCTTGCAGCTCTTCAAGCTCGGCGTTGATGAAAATCCGAAGAGCCTGAAATGTGCGCGTTGCAGGGTTCTGGCCCGGCTCGCGGGTTTTGACCGTGTCAGCCACGAGCTGGGCCAGCTCGGTGGTGGTTGAAATTGGGCCCCGTTCCTGTCGGCGAGCAACAATCGCCTTTGCAATTTGGCCAGCAAACCGTTCTTCACCGTAGTCACGTATCACCTCCGCGATCTGTCGGGTTTCGGCCGTCGCCAGCCACTGCGCCACGCTCTCGCCGCGCGTGGTGTCCATGCGCATGTCCAGCGGACCTTCGAATCGAAAACTGAAACCGCGCCCGGGGTCGTCGATCTGCGGCGAACTCACCCCCAGGTCCATCAGCACGCCGGCGGCGCTGGCCGACGGCAACTCGCCCAGCGAACGAAAGCCCTGGTGGCGAATGGCAAAGCGCGGATCGGTGATGCGTTGCGCCTCGGCAATCGCCATCGGGTCCTTGTCGAAGGCGATCAGTCGCCCTTGGGGCGACAGCCGGGACAGGATGAGGCGCGAGTGGCCGCCGCGGCCGAAGGTGGCATCGATGTAGGTGCCGTCGGCCGGGGCCGGCTCGCCCGCCTGCGCATCCGGCTTGTTGAATAAGGCTTCGACGGCTTCGTTCAACAAGACGGTGGTGTGTGTCCATGCGGAGTGTTCCACCGTCGACCTTCAGAAGGAGAAATCCTTGAAGACGTCGGGCATCTCGCCCTGCATGGCCTGGGCCTCCTGCGCCTCGTAGGTCGCCTTGTCCCAGAGCTCGAAGTGGTTGCCCATGCCCAGCAGCATGGCGTCCTTGGAGATGCCGGCCGCAGCCCGCAGCTCGGGCGACACCAACACACGGCCGGTGGCATCCATCTCCACATCCATGGCATTGCCGAGGAAGATGCGCTTCCACCATTGCGCCGCCATCGGCAGCGCCGCGATGCGCTCGCGGAACTTCTCCCATTCGGGGCGCGGGAACACCATGAGGCAGCCGTGCGGGTGCTTGGTGATGGTCAGCTGGCCGGCGGCGGTGGCGCTGAGGACGTCACGATGCCGGGTCGGCACAGACAGCCGCCCCTTGGCATCCAGACTCAGCGATGAAGCCCCTTGAAACACGACAACCAACCCCTCTCGGACAGAAAAGCCAGATGGCGAAAAGCGCGAAGGCACTTTTCACCACTTAATTCCACTTTTTTGCACTGTAGCAGCAAATTCGCCTGCTGCAAGAGGGGTTACAAGAAAAATTTCAATGAAATCAAGGACTTAGAACGGTTTTGCAAGGAAATCCGAGGGCAAAAATCGTTCTAAATTAAGCACTTAGGAAGTGATGTGAATGTGATGGATGAGGGAGCAACGTCCCCGGCGTTCCTTCACAAAATGTAACGGGAGAGATCCTCGTTGCGGCTCAGGTCGGCCAGGCGGGCGTCGACATAGGCGGCATCGACCACCACGGTCTGTCCGCCCAGGCGCGTCGCATCGAAGCTGACATCGTCCAGCAGGCGCTCCATCACGGTCGCCAGCCGGCGCGCACCAATGTTCTCGGTGCGTTCGTTCACCTCATAGGCAATGTGCGCCAGGCGCGTGATGCCCTCAGGCGTGAACTCGATCGTCACACCCTCGGTCGCCAGCAACGCCTGGTACTGCCTGACCAGCGAGGCATGGGTCTGCGTGAGGATGGCTTCAAAGTCCTGCACTGAGAGTGATTGCAGTTCGACGCGGATCGGGAAGCGCCCCTGCAACTCGGGGATCAGGTCGCTCGGCTTGCTCAGGTGGAAGGCGCCGGAGGCGATGAACAGGATGTGGTCGGTCTTGAGCATGCCGTACTTGGTGGACACGGTCGTGCCCTCCACCAGCGGTAACAGGTCGCGCTGCACGCCCTGGCGCGAGACCTCAGCACCGCTGCCCTCGCTGCGCGAGGTGACCTTGTCGATCTCGTCGATGAAGACGATGCCGTTCTGCTCGGCATTCGCCAACGCCTGGACCTTGATCTCTTCCTCGTTGACCAGCTTGGCGGCCTCCTCGTCGACCAGCAGCTTCATCGCCTCGGCAATCTTCAGCTTGCGCGTCTTGCGCTTACCCGCACCCATCTGGCCGAACAGGCCACGCAGCTGCTCGCTCATCTCCTCCATGCCAGCGGGCGCCATGATCTCCAGCTGCGGCCGCGGCTCAGCCAGGTCGAGTTCGATCTCACGCTCGTCGAGCAGGCCCTCGCGCAACTTCTTGCGAAAGACCTGGCGTGCCGTGTTGTCGGTCGGCTCCGAGCCGCCGAACTCATGGCGCGGCGGCGGCACCAACACGTCGAGGATGCGCTCTTCGGCCGCGTCCTCAGCGCGCGTGCGCACCTTCTTCATCTCGGCCTCGCGCGTCTGCTTGACCGCCACCTCGGCCAGGTCACGGATGATCGAATCGACATCCTTGCCGACGTAACCGACCTCGGTGAACTTGGTCGCCTCCACCTTGATGAAGGGCGCATCGGCCAGGCGCGCCAGCCGGCGCGCGATCTCGGTCTTGCCCACGCCGGTGGGGCCGATCATCAGGATGTTCTTGGGCGTGATCTCGGGCCGCAGCGCGGCCTCGACCTGCTGGCGCCGCCAGCGGTTGCGCAAGGCAATGGCCACGGCACGCTTGGCCTGGGCCTGGCCGACGATGTGACGATCAAGTTCGGAGACGATCTCCTGCGGAGTCATGGAAGACATGGCAATTACTGTGAAGGTGAGAGGGCGTTGGAGCGCCATAGACATAACCTCGGAACGCCGTGGAACCGGCTGGGCCGGGCCACTGGCGTTGCCCCCTTGAGGGGGGAGGCGGCTACACGAAGTGAGCAAGCAACGGGGGGGAGCATTACCCCAGCACCTCGATCGTGTGGTTCATGTTGGTGTAGATGCACAGTTCGCCGGCGATGGCCAGCGACTGGCGCACGATGTCCTCGGCCGACAACTCGGTGTGGTTGAGCAGCGCAATCGCTGCCGCCTGGGCATAGGCGCCACCGGAGCCGATGGCCACCACGCCGTTTTCCGGCTCCAGCACGTCGCCATTGCCGGTGATGATGAGCGAACTGGTGGTATCGGCCACGGCCAACATGGCTTCAAGACGGCGCAGCACGCGGTCGGTACGCCAGTCGCGCGTGAGTTCAATGGCGGCGCGCTGCAGATGGCCCTGGTGCTTTTCCAGCTTGGCCTCGAAACGCTCGAACAGGGTGAAGGCATCGGCGGTGGCACCGGCAAAACCGGCCAGCACCTTGCCGTGGTAGAGCTTGCGCACCTTGCGCGCCGTGCCCTTGACGACGATGTTGCCCAGCGTCACCTGGCCGTCGCCACCGATCGCGACTTCAAAGCCGTTGGCGGTGGCGCGACGCACGCTGACGATGGTGGTGCCGTGAAATTGTTCCATGTATCGTTCCAATACCGAGAAAGGCCGTGCCCGATGCCGACCCGTGAGAAACACACCCGGATTCAGGTGCTGCGCGGCACGATGCGGGCGTGCTCGTTGATGCCGATGACGCGAAAGAACGCCGCCACCATGCGGTTCACATCGCGGAACTGCACCTGACGCCCCTGCACTTCCTGCGCCGCCACCCAGTTCAAGATGCTGCCGGCGGCGGGAAAATCAACCCGGATCAGACGCGCACAGGACACCACCAGACGCGACGCGCCTTCCATGCCGGCATCGAGCTGGGCCAGCGCTTCGGAGGCGTCGCCGGTGATCTCACCGACAAGTTCCACCCCGCCCGCACTCACCCCCGGCGTCTCGACGGGCGGCGCGGCGGCGCGCTGTGCGGTCTGCCCCTCCGGCTCGCAACGGCAGCGCACCTCCTGCCAGGAGGGCGGCGACACTTCGTAGGTAACGCAGTAATCCAGCGCCACCAGTTCAAACTCATCCGGCAAGCCCAGTAGGCGCAGGGCCTCCATGCGCAGCTGCCAGGCCTGCGGGCTGACGCCTCGGTCACCCGAGGGCGTCAAGGCCTTGAGGGTACGCTCCAGCTGGGCCTGTCCGCGCAGCACCAGATGAACAGGCGTATCGCACCAGGCGCTCACCAGACGGCCCAGGTCTTCCACGGCCTCGGGGGCGATCTGGGTCAGGGCCTGCCAGTCCAGCAGACAGGGACCGGTCTGGCCGTGCGTGGCGGACTGCAGCGCTGCCACTGCTGCCGGCGTCAACGTGGCCGGGCTGGTCCACGCCGGCGCCTGCATCGCAGCCGCGGCGGGCGCACTCGGGGGCGACGCAGCCGCAGCGCGGCCCAGCTGCTCGGGCAGGGAAAACCAGGCGGGCGGCGAGCGACCGAAGCGCTTGGCACAGTCGAGCGCCACGCTGTCGAAGCGTGCCTGCTGGCCGGTGGCGCGGTAGAGGTCGAACAAGGCCGACATCCAGGCATCCGCGAGCTCCGGCCTCAGGTTCTCGCCTTGCAGCGCGGCCAGCAGGCCGGCCTCGGCGCCCGCGGCATCGCCGTTGGCGTAGCGGATGGCGGCCTCCTCCAGGTCGGGGTCGGTCAGGCTGTCAGCCAGCTCGCTCATCGAGCGGGACTGTGCAAAGCCAGCGCCCAGCGGGGCGGCACGGCTGTCGACCGGCACCAGGCGGTTGATGGACGGCTGCAAGGGCGCGACCGTGTCGGGGTCCATGCGCGTGAGCGCGTACTCTTCGGGTACCTCAAACCAGTTGGAGCCGGTGCGCAGGGCCGAAGATTGGGTAGAGGCGAACTTGCTGTCCCCCTCCCCGCGCAGCCCCATGGGCTGGGTCGGCCCGACGTCAGGCCCGAGCATGGGCTTGGGCGACACCGGGAAGCCGGCGGCACGGGCAGCGTTGTCATCCTGCTTGCCCTGCCACCACTGGCGCGACATCTGCGCCTCGATCTCGTCGATCTTCTTGAGCGTCATGGCGCGCTCGTCCGGGTTGGTGGGCAGGCTGCTCTGGAAGAAGGACGGGCGGCCGGCGTGGTCCGGCCCATTGAGGGTTTCGCGGCGCCGCAGCTTGCGCAGGTAATCGAACTCGCGCTTGCGCACGAAGTCGTTCTGCCGCTTGCGCTCGATCATCTGGCGCAGCGCTTCCTTATTGAAGCCGCTGTCGGCCGGGGGCTCCTCCGTCTGGTCGAGTTCGGACCAATCCCGCGTGGGATTGCGCACGAACTTCACCATCTTGGACAGCAAACCGGGGGAGGAATCGCCTTTGGTGGCCATATCCGTTCGCTTCAGGGCTGCTGTGCTCTCCCGCGATGCCGGGATTCAATCCCCGAACATCTTCTGCTTGAGCTCGCGCCGCTGCTGCGCTTCCAGCGACAGCGTGGCCGTGGGGCGGGCCAAGAGGCGGCCGACGCCGATGGGCTCGCCGGTTTCGTCGCAGTAGCCGTAGTCGCCGGCGTCGATGCGGGCGATCGACTGCTCGATCTTCTTCAGCAGCTTGCGCTCGCGGTCGCGCGTGCGCAGCTCCAGCGCGTGTTCTTCTTCGATGGTGGCGCGGTCGGCCGGGTCCGGCACGACAACGGTGTCCTCACGCAAGTGCTCGGTGGTCTCGCCGGCATTGTTGAGGATGTCCTGCTTGAGGCGCGACAGGCGCAGGCGGAAGGCCGCCAGCTGCTTGTCGTTCATGTATTCGCTGTCGGGCATGGCCAGCAGCTCGGCATCGGTCAGCTCTTCGGCCGGCTTGGTTTTCCAGTTGTTGGCCAGCTTGGGATCTTTCTTGATGGCAGTAGGCAAGGGAGGAACAATCAGAGTGGGGGACATGGTCGGGATGTAACTGGCTTTGGCGGCGGTGGACGCCACCGACTGCGCCATGGAGGGAACGGTCAACTGCGCCAGGCGGGAAGACACCCGCCCGGACTTGGCCACCGGTGCGGCCTGCGGGGCCGGCGTGGGAGGGGGCACCGGCTTGGCCAGCACCGGTGCGGCCTTGGCAGACGCTTGGGCTACGGGTTTGGCCGCCGGTTTGGCCGCAGGGGCGACCGGCTTGGTCACCGCTTTTGCAGCGGGCTTGGCGGCCGACGGGGTCACCTTCGGGCTGCTTTTGGCGGGTTTGGCAACTTTGGCTGCCGGCTTCACCGGCTTGGCAGCCACCTTGGCTGCGGACTTGGCCTTCGGAGCCGGCTTGGCGACCGGTTTCTTGGTGGCGACCGGCTTGGCAGCCGATTTGGCCTTGGCCATGGACTTGACTGCCGGTTTCTTGCCGCCAGGTTGGGCAACCTTCTTTGCCACGGCCTTCTTCACCGCTGCCTTGGCCGCCACCGGCTTGGCGGCTGCCTTGCTCACCGGCTTGGCTTTGACCACAGGCTTGGCCTTGGCGGCCGGCTTGGCGGCCTTGGCAACGGGCTTGTTTTTCGCCGTCGCGGATTTGGCTTTGGAAGACACGGTCACCTTTCCTGGTTTGGCTTTCACTTTTCTTGTCTCCTCGCAGGCGGGGCCTGCGCGTGCAGCTTGACTGGCTTGCTGTTATACCCTTATTGCCGGCCCGAAACGGGCCGAACAGAGAGTTTTTTCTGGCGCGCGAGTGTACAGGCTTTCCCTGTGCGCCCGCGTTCAGTTGCGAAACCGAGACATTCCGGCGAAAAGGCCGCGCGCCGCTCAGGCGGGCGCGCGGCAAGCTGGACTCAGGTCAGGCTCTGCTCCAACCCCTGCAGGAAGATGTCGCGCGGCAGGTCGATGCCGATGAAGACCATCTTGCTCACGCGCGACTCGCCCTCGGCCCACTCGGGCCCGAGGTCGCTGCCCATGAGCTGGTGCACGCCCTGGAAGATCACCTTGCGGTCGGTGCCTTTCATATGGAGAACGCCCTTGTAGCGCAGCATGCGCGGACCGTAGATGTTGACGATGGCGCCCAGGAAGTCCTCCAGCTTGGCAGGATCGAAGGCACGCTCGGAACGGAAGACGAAGCTCTTCACGTCGTCGTCATGGTGGTGATGGTGACCATGGGCATGCTGATGCGAGGGATGGTTGCAGTGCTCGCCGTGTTCATGGTCATGGTGCGCATGATCGTGGCCCTGCTCATGCTCGCAATGACCGTGGTCATGGTCGCAGTGGCTGTGGTCGTCCTCCTCCTTGAGGAAGTCCGGATCGATCTCCAGCTTGGCATTGAGGTTGAAGCCGCGCAGGTCGAACACCTCCTTGAGCGCCACCGCGCCGAAATGCGCCGCCTTCTGCGGCGCGCGCGGGTTCATGTGCTTGAGGCGATGCTGCAGCGCATCGAGCTCCTCGGCCGACACCAGATCTGCCTTGCTGATGAAGATCTGGTCTGCAAAGCCCACTTGCCGGCGGGCCTCCTGACGGTCGTTGAGCTGCTGCGCTGCGTGCTTGGCATCCACCAGAGTGATGATGGAGTCGAGCAGGTAACTCTCGGCCACCTCGTCGTCCATGAAGAAGGTCTGCGTCACCGGGCCGGGGTCGGCCAGGCCGGTGGTCTCGATTACCACGCGCTCGAAGTCCAGTTCGCCCTTGCGCTTTCTGGCGGCCAGATCCTGCAAGGTGGCGCGCAGGTCGTCGCGGATGGTGCAACAGATACAACCGTTGCTCATCTGGATGATCTGCTCGTTGGTGTCGGCCACCAGGATGTCGTTGTCGATGTTCTCCTCACCGAACTCGTTCTCGATCACGGCGATCTTCTGGCCATGGGCCTCCTGCAGCACACGCTTGAGCAGGGTGGTCTTGCCGGAGCCGAGGAAGCCGGTGAGGATAGTGGCGGGGATCAGGGCCATGCTGGAATCTCAGTAAGGGTCGAAAAGAAAGCGGCCGCCAACTTGCGCACTGGCGGCCGGGTCGAGGCTGATGGATAAGGAGTTTACCGACTCTGTCAAGCCCCCGTGCTCGCCGCGTCATCGGCATGAGGCCAACCCGCTATCAAATCAATAGCCTCTCGCCCACGCCGGACGGGGCCGACACTCCAAAAAGGTCTTAACCGGCCTTGCGCATGACCACCAGTCCCTTGAGGTACTCGCCTTCCGGAAAGTTGATCGTCATCGGGTGGTCGGGCGCACCGCCCAGACGCTCGTGGATGTAGCCGTCGACGCCGGCATCGGTACCGGCCGAGGCCACGATCTTGTGGAACAGGTCGGCCGAGATACCGCCGGAGCAGGAGTAGGTGAACAGCACGCCCCCGGGCTCCAGGATCTTGAAGGCCAGGCGGTTGATGTCCTTGTAGGCGCGCGCGGCCCGTTCGGCATGCGCCACGGTGGGCGCGAACTTGGGCGGATCGAGCACGATGGCATCGAAGGTGCGCCCCTCCTGCGCAAAACGACGCAGGCTGGCGTTGACGTCGGCATCGAGAAAGTCGCAGCGCGCCAGGTCATGGCCGTTGAGCGCCACGTTGGCGCGCGCCTGCTCCAGCGCCGGGCCGGAGGAATCGATGGACGTCACATGCGCCGCGCCACCGGCCAGCGCCGCCACCGTGAAGCCGCCGGTGTAGCAGTAGCAGTTGAGCACGCGCTGGAACCGCAGGCGAGCGCAATAGTCGGCAAAGCGTTTGCGATTGTCGCGCTGGTCGAGGTAGAAGCCGGTCTTGTGACCGAGCGCAATGTCCAGACCCAGCTGCCAGTCGTGCTCACGCAGCACCAGGGCGGTTTCGCCGCTGCCGCTCAGCCAACCGGCGGCTTCAGGCAAGCCTTCGAGGCCGCGGGCACTGGCGTCCGAGCGTTCGTACAGACGGCTCAGGCCGGTTTCCGCCAGCAGCGCGTCGGCCAGCACGGTCTTCCAGCGTTCAGCGCCGCCACTCAGGAACTGCGCTACCAGGGTGTCGCCGTAGCGGTCGACGATCAGGCCCGGCAGGCCGTCGGCCTCGCCATGGATCAGGCGCAGACCATTGCTTTGAATATCAAATCGGGCCCGGGCCTTTATGGACTGGGCGACCAATGCTCTGAAAAAAGGAGCGTCGATGCGTTGCGCCTCGTCGAAGCTCCAGACCCGGGCGCGGATCTTGGAGGCCGGACTGAACGCCGCCCATGCCAGGAACTGCCCCTGCGCCGACTCCACGCGCACCGTCTCGCCGACATCGGCGCCGCCCGTGGCAACGGCAGACTCGAAGAGCCACGGATGCCGGCGCAGGAGCGAGCGCTCCTTGCCTTCCTTGAGTCGTATCGTTTTCATGGCCGGAATTGTCGGGCTTTTTCGGGGATGCCAAGGCCTGTGAATTCCGCTAGAGTGGTCTGCACAGCCAAGACCTACGGGAGACAAACAATGAAATTGGCGGACATCAAGATCGGTACCAAACTCATGGCCGGCTTCGGCATCGTGCTGGCGCTGGTGACCCTGCAAAGCCTCTACAGTATCGTGCAGACGGCGCGCATCAACGACCAGTCGACCGTCATGGCGACCCACTGGATGCCGGCGGCGCGCCTGTCGGCCGGGGCGGCCGAAGGTGTTTCCCGCCTGCGCTCGGCCCAGTTCGAACACCTGCTGACCAAGAACCCGGTCGAGAAGACCGCCCTGGACGCTCAAATGGACAAGCTGCTGGGCGAAGCCAGCCGTCACCTGAGCGAATTTGCCACCCTGCCGCTGAACGAGGCCCAGCGCAAAACGCTGCAGGCACTGCAGACCGACTGGGCCGCCTACCAGGCGCAGCAGAAGGAAGTGGCGCAGTTCTCGCGCACCTTCCAGGACGATGCGGCCGATGAGCTGATGCGCGGCGCCTCGCTCAAGACCTTCCAGGCCATGAGCGGGCATTTCAAGACCCTGATCGACGACGCCACCCACGGCGGCCAGCAGGCCAGCGACGACGCCAACGCGCTGTACCAGCAGATCCAGACCCTGCTGCTGCTGATCCTGGTGCTGATCCTGGCCTTCGGCGCCTTCGTCGGCTGGACGCTGAGCCGCAGCATCGGCCGCGGCGTGGCGCAGGCGGCGCACGTTGCCAGCCAGGTGGCACAGGGGCGGCTGGACCTGCCGATCCAGGCGCGCAGCCGCGACGAGATCGGCCTGCTGCTCGGCTCGCTGCGCGACATGCAGGACGCCCTGGCCCAGGTGGTGGCACGCGTGCGCCAGGGCTCGGACCTGGTCGCCACCGCCAGCGCCGAGATCGCCCAAGGCAACACTGACCTGTCGGCCCGCACCGAGAGCCAAGCCAGTGCGCTTGAGGAAACCGCTGCGTCGATGGAAGAACTGGGCGCCACCGTGAAGCACAACGCCGACAGTGCGCGCCAAGCCAACCAGCTGGCGCAGAGTGCCAGCACGGTCGCAGTGCAAGGCGGCGAGGTGGTGGCCCAGGTGGTGGACACCATGAAAGGCATCAACGACAGCGCGCGCAAGATCCACGACATCATCAGCGTGATCGACGGCATCGCTTTCCAGACCAACATCCTGGCGCTCAATGCGGCGGTAGAAGCCGCACGAGCCGGCGAACAGGGCCGCGGTTTTGCCGTGGTGGCCGGCGAGGTGCGCTCGCTGGCCGGCCGCTCGGCGGAAGCCGCGAAAGAGATCAAGCAGCTCATCACCGACAGCGTGCAGCGGGTGGAACAGGGCAGCGCCCTGGTGGACCGCGCTGGCAGCACGATGGACGAGGTGGTGGCCAGCATCCGCCGCGTGACCGACATCGTGGGTGAGATCAGCGCCGCCAGCACCGAACAGAGCCAGGGCGTGGCCCAGGTGGGCGAGGCCATCACACAGATGGACCAGACCACGCAGCAGAACGCCGCGCTGGTGGAGCAGATGGCGGCCTCGGCCAGCAGCCTGAAAGCACAGGCGCAGCATCTGGTGCAGGCGGTGGCGGTGTTCAAGCTCGCGGCGCAGGAGGCGCACACGGCCAGAGCGACACCGGCCGCCGCCACGGCCCCCTCGGCGGCGCCGTCCCGGCCAGCCCCGGCCTCGGTACCGACCTTGCGCGCGGCGCCGCCGGCCCGAGCACCCCAAGCGCCTGCTACTGCGCCGTCAGCGCCCAAAGCCGTCGCCCCGGCCGCCGAAGGCGACTGGGAAAGCTTCTGAGCGCGGGCGCGCCCCGCCCTATTTGCCGCCGGGGCCGCGTACCTTGGCGCGCGGATGGGCCGCATCGTAGGCGCGTGCCAGGTGCTGGAAATCGAGCCGGGTGTAGACCTGCGTGGTGCTGATGTTGGCGTGCCCCAGAAGCTCCTGCACCGCACGCAGGTCACTGCTGGACTGCAGCACATGGCTGGCAAAGGAATGGCGCAACATGTGCGGGTGCACCGGCGTGGCCAGCCCGGCCTGCTGGCTACGGCGCTTCAGGCGCTGCCAGACCGACTGCGCCGTCAGGCGCGTACCGTTGCGGCCGATGAAGAGCGCCGGCTGCTCCGCCGGTACGCCCAACTGGCCGCGCAGGGTCAGCCAGCGGGCCAGGACGGCCAGGGCTTCGCGCCCCACCGGCACGGTACGGCGCTTGCTGCCCTTGCCCAGCACGTGGGCCTCGCCAGCTGCCAGATCAATCCAGCCACGCGCCTTCGCACTGGCCGTGACATCCAGCCCGGTGAGCTCCGCCACGCGCAGGCCGCTGCCGTAGAGCAGCTCCACCATGGCGGCGTCGCGCGTCTCCAGCCAGGGATCGGCCTCGTCATTGTGGAAGGCGGCGAGCTGCACCGCGTCGTCGACGCTGAGCGCCTTGGGCAGCGGCTTGGCCGCCTTCGGGGCACGCACGTCCTGCACCGGATTGCTGGTAACACGGCCTTCGCGGCCGAGCCAGGCGTAGAAGCCGCGCCAGCCTGAGAGGATGAGCGCAATGCCGCGCGCGCTGCGACCACCGCCGTGCATCTGCGCCACCCAGCGCCGCATGTGCACGTTCTGCACCGCCGTCAGCGCCACACCGGCCTGGCTGGCCAGTGTCACCAGCTTCTGCAGATCGAGGGCGTAGAGAGCGACCGTGCGTTGCGCCAGCCGTTTCTCGACCCGGACATGCTCCAGATACCGCTCGACGAGTTTTTCGTCTGCTTGGGCCTGGACCGGGTCGGCCGTCATGGTTCAGCGCAGTGGCGACAGCGCCGCACTGGCGAGTTCCGCGATGCGTTCCAGGAAGTCGGTGCCCATGGTGCTGGCAAAACGCTGCGCATCGGGCGAGGCCAGCACCAGCATGCCGAAGGCCGGCGTGGTGTTGCCGGTAGCGGCCGCGCGCAGCGGCAACAGTGCCAGCGAAGCGGCCTGCGCCGGCTCTGCCAGCCAGCTGGCGGCCTCGAAACCGGAGTTGACGCCGCAGAAGGGCTCGCGCAGCGAGGAAGCGAAGAGCTTGGCATCTTCGCTCACGTTCTGCGCGAAGGAGGCGCTGGCGAACTCGGGCGCCACATCCCAGACCTTGATCGCCACCTGCGGCACCGAGAACTGGGTTTGGATCGAACTGGCGATGGTGGCCGGCAGGTTGGTGAAGTCCAGCGTCAAAAACAGATCGCGCGCCCAGACCAGCAGCTTGTCGAGCAGCGCGAGGTTGTCGTTGCCGTGGCGGATCATGTCCATGATGCGCGCTTCCAGCATGCGGATCTTGTCGCGCAGCATCTCGGCCTGGCGCTCCTGCAGGCTCACCGCGCGCTTGCTGTGCGGGCTGGTCAGATGCACGGCGGCCAGCAGCTCGGCGTGGCGCTCGAAAAATTCAGGGTTGTTGCCGAGGTAGTGGGCAATGTCGTCCTCGGTCACGGGGTTCAGGTATTGGTTGCTCATGTCAGTTCAGGTATTTCGATCTCGCCCTGGAAAACCGTGGTGGCCGGTCCCGTCATCATCACCGGCGCCGCCTGGTCGTCGCGCATGCCGGCCCATTCAATCGTCAGCACGCCGCCGCGCGTCTGCACGTCCACACGCGCATCGAGCAGGCCGAGGCGGATGCCCGCCACCACCGCAGCGCACGCCCCGGTGCCGCAGGCCAGCGTCTCGCCGGCCCCGCGCTCCCAGACGCGCAGCTTCACGTGCGCTCGGTCCAGCACCTGCAGGAAGCCGGCATTGACGCGGCGCGGAAAGCGCGGGTGGTGTTCGATCAGCAGGCCCTGGCCCAGCACCGGCGCCTGCTCCACGTCATCCACCACCTGCACTGCATGCGGGTTGCCCATCGACACAACCGCTACCAAAACAGTAGCGTCCTGCGCTTGACCACCAAGGTCCAGCGGCCATTTTTGCCAGGAACCATGGGACACCGGCGTCAGCCCGGTGGCGTCAAAGGGAATGCGCGGCAGCTCGAACACCGGTGCACCCATGTCCACCGTGACGCGGCCGTCGGCTTGAAGCCGCGGCTCGATCACACCGGCGAGCGTCTGCACCCGGATGGCGTCCTTGGCGGTCAGGCCCTGGTCATGCACGTAGCGCGCAAAACAACGCGCACCGTTGCCGCATTGCTCGACCTCGGCGCCATCGGCGTTGTGGATCACGTACTCGAAGTCCACACCGGCTCGCGGCGCCGGCCGCACCGTCAGGATCTGGTCGGCCCCGACGCCGAAATGGCGGTCGGCCAGCCAGCGGTACTGGGCGGTCGTGAGACCGAGCCGCCCGCGCGTTTCGTCCAGCACGACGAAGTCGTTGCCGGCCCCCTGCATTTTGGTGAAACGAATACGCATGGCGGCAAATTATCCGCTCATTTCACCCCGGCCCCGACTCAGGCGAGCACCTTGCGTCGTGCTGCGGCGCCCCTTGGTCGACGCCGTTTGGCGGCACAATGCCACGCATGCCCCGCCTCAGTCAGCTCCTGCACCCCCAGCGCGAACCCGCCCCCCTCTGGCATGCCGCCACCGTGCTGCTGCTGCGCGACGGCGCGCAGGGCCCGGAGGTGCTGATGACGCGCCGCTCAATGAGCGCCAGCTTCGCGCCCGGCGCCTACGTCTTTCCCGGTGGCGGCATCGAGGACAGCGATGCCCGGGCGCATGCGCAAGCAGGGCGCCGCGCCGGCCAGAGCGATGTGCACCTCACACAGGCGATTGCCGCCATCCGCGAAAGCTTCGAGGAGCTTGGCGTTCTGCTGGCGCGCCGTGCCGACGGCTCACCGGCCGACGGCGGTGACGTGGCCAGGCTGGACCGCCACGCAGCGCTGCTACCGCAATGCCAGGCCCAAGGTTTGACGCTGGCGGCCGACGAAGTCTTCGTGCTGGCACGCTGGATCACAGACCGCGACCTGCCGCGCCGCTTCGACGTGCCCTTTCTGGTGGCGCGCATGCCCGCCGGCCAGGTGCCGGTGGCCGACGACCGTGAGCAGTTCGACCCAGTGTGGGTGCGCCCGGCCGACGCCCTGGCACGCCACCGCGACGGCAACTTCTTCATGATCTTCCCCACGGTGCGCACGCTCGAGCGACTGCAGCACTACCCTGATGTGGCCGCCGTGCTACAGGCCTGCGCCGCCACTGAAGAGCCCTTGTGGACCAGCTGCCCGCGCGCCGGCCGGCTAGCCGGCCACGAGGCGCGCTACATGGAAGACGACGCCCCCTATGGCGAGCTGGCCCTGGTCTGTCCCGACGGCCAGATGCTGCACCACCTCGACTGGCGGCACGATCAACCCGTGCCGCTGCTCAAAAACGTGCAGCGCCTGACCGCTGCCAACCCCGGCGTGATGACCGGCCCCGGCACCAACAGCTACCTGGTGGGCGATCCGCGCACCGGCTACATCGTGATCGACCCCGGGCCGGACGATGCCGCCCACCTTGAGCGCCTGTGGCGTGCTGCCGGTGGTGACATCCGCGCCATCGTCTGCACCCACTCCCACCCGGACCACGCGCCTGGCGCCCGGCCGCTGCAAGCCCTTTGTCTGGCCGCCGGTGCGCCGCACGGCACCCCGCCGGTGCTGGGCCTGCCCTCGGCGCCCACCGCCAACGCCGCCAGCCACTTCGTACCCGACCGGGCGCTACAACATCAGGAGCTGCTCCGGCTTGCCCCGCCTGGGCCAGAGCCCGAAACCACCCATACGTTGCAGGTGCTGCACACGCCCGGCCATGCCGCCAACCACCTGTGCCTGGCGCTGGTGGAAGACGGCCTGCTGTTCTCGGGCGACCACATCCTGAACGGCAGCACGACGGTGGTGAACCCGCCCGACGGCCACATGACGGCCTACCTCGACTCGCTCGACCTGCTCGACGACGCCTGCGCCGAACACGGCATCGACTTCATCCTGCCGGCGCATGGCTACGTGCTGGGCGAGGCGCGCAACGCCATTGCGCGCCTGCGCGCCCACCGCCTGCAGCGCGAGGCCAAGGTGCTGCGCGCCATGCAGGCGCTACCCGACGGCACACTGGACGACTGGGTGGCGCGAGCCTACGACGACGTGCCCGAGCGTATGTGGCCCGTGGCCAAGCGCTCGCTGCTGGCCCATGTGGAGCGCCTGCAGGCGCTGCCGCCCGGCAATGACTGAGGCCGCGACACCGGAAGGCGTACGCCTGGCGCGGCGCGTGGCCGAACTGGCCGGCTGCTCGCGCCGCGAGGCCGAGCTTTACATCGAAGGGGGCTGGGTGCGTGTGGACGGCGCGGTGGTGGAAACACCGCAGTTCCGCGTGCAAGACCAGACCGTTGAACTCGACCCGGCGGCACGTCGCCAGCCGGTCGCCGCGCCAGCGCCCGTCACCTTTGTGCTGCACAAGCCGGCGGTCATCATTGCCGCGGCAGCCGCCGGACAAGCCGGCGCCGCCATCGACCTGCTGCGGCCGGAACAGCGTGATCCCAGCGACCGCTCGGGCATCCGCCCCCTGCAACGCCACCTGCGCGGTCAGGAACTCGTCACCCCGCTGGAGACCGCCGCCAGCGGCCTTCTGGTCTACACGCAGGACTGGCGCGTGAGGCGCAAGCTGGTCGACGATGGCGCGCTGGTGGAGCACGAGGTCATGGTGGACGTGCGCGGCACGGTGTCGCCCGAGGCGCTGCAACGACTGAACCAGACGCCGGTGATCGATGGCCGCGCCATGGCGCCAGCGCGCGTCAGCGTGAACCGGCAGACCGGTGATGTAACCGGCCTGCGCTTTGCCCTCAAGGGCTATCGGCCGGGCCAGATCGCACAAATGTGCACGACGGCCGGCCTCGAAGTGCTGGCCATCCGGCGCTTGCGCATCGGACGCCTGCCGCTGGCCGGCCTGCCCGAGGGCCAGTGGCGCTACCTGCTGCCCTACGAACGCTTCTGAACCAAGGACTCACGCATGGAACAGGCGACCGCGCGCCGCCTGCGTGATGGCCGCCACCGCCGGGTGCTTGATGCGCCGCTCCACCGAAACGGCGAAGAACTCCTCTTCCAGCTCGTCGCTGCGGCCGATCACCTCCACACCGTAGTGCGCCACCGTCTCGGCCTCCAGCACACTGGGCGACATGAAGACCCCCCGCCCCTCGCGGCCGAAGGCCGTCATGAGTGCGCCGTCGTCAAACTCGCCGACGATGCGCGGCTGGATCTGCTGCCGTGCCAGCCAGCCGTCGAGCTGCTGGCGCACCGAGGAGGCCGCGCCCTGGATCAGCATCGGCGCGCCGTGCAGGCACTGCGGGAACACCCCCTGCAACTGCGTCTTGAGCGCCGGCGCACAGAAAAAGCTCATGGTCGACGTGCCGAGCGCGTGGTTGAAGGCCTTGACGCTGATGCGGCGCGTCAACGGCTCATCGGCAATCACCAGATCGAGCCTGTGCAGCGCCAGCTGGGCCAGCAGGTCGGGGAACTTGCCTTCGCTGCCGATCAGGCGCACCGGCACGTCCAGGTCCATGGCCGGCTCCAGCAAGCGGTAGGCCACCGACTTGGCCACCGAATCGGCCACCCCGACGCGAAAGTCCAGCACGCGCGGGCCGCTACGCGGCTGGCGCATGGTGGCCTCCAGCTCGGCACCGAGGGTGAAGATGTCGTCGGCATAGTCCAGCGCGATGCGGCCGTCTTCCGTCAGCTCCAACTCCCGCCCGCTCTTGCGAAACAGCTTGCGCCCCAGTCTCTCTTCCAGCAATTTGATCTGACCCGACAAAGTCTGGGGCGTTGTGTGTAACTGCTCACCGGCTCGAACAACCCCGCCAGCACGGGCAGCAACCCAAAAATAGTGCAGATGCTTGAAATTCATGAATGCCCAATACTTCGTTTAAAACGAACTATTTTCACTAAAAATTCGAATTTACGCGAGACCCACATATCCCTACAGTGGACGGGTCGGATCGGGTGGTCCGTCATCAACCGAAGCGAAAGGAATTGCCATGCGTTTAAGCACCAAAAGCCGTTTTGCCGTTGCCGCCATGATCGACTTGGCCCTGCGCGAACAGCAGGGTCCTGTAGCCTTGGGCTCCATCGGGGTGCGGCTGCAGATTTCGCTGTCGTACCTCGAACAGCTGTTCAGCAAGCTGCGTCAGCAGGGCCTGGTGGAAAGCACCCGCGGCCCCGGCGGTGGCTACACGCTGGGCCGGCTGCCGCAGGCCATCAGCGTGGCCGACATCATCAGTGCCGTGGAAGGTGCCCGTGCCCTGGAGAACGAAAGCAGCAAGGGCGCCGGCGAAGCCGGCTGCGCCATGACGCAGGAGCTGTGGGCCAGCCTGAGCAACCGCATGATGGAGCATCTGCAGTCCATCACGCTGCGCCAGCTCTGCGAGGAGCAGCACGCCAAGGGAGTGCAGGTGGAGGCACGGCCGTCCAACAAGCGCGGCGTCTTCGTGCAGCCCAAGCCGGCACCGCTGAAGGTGACGGCGCCGAACTCGGTGTTCGCCCTGGCGAGCGTCTTGAGCGGCCGCTGAGAAGAAACACCCCCTGAGCCGCTGCGCGTCTTCCCCCTCTCTCGCCTTCGGCGGGAGGGGGACCGCACCGACGGCCCGGCCAAGCCGGTTCCGTGGTGCAACCGGGCAATGCGCCTCCCCGCTTCTTGCGCCACGGGTGGCGCGGCGCGCCAAGGACAACTGAAGTGCGTCGTACCGCTCATTGCGGCACGCAGAAAAAAGTGTGAAGTCGGCCGATAAGCCGGATTCTGTGCACCGGGGTCGCCCCCGGTGTGACCGCCATTAATCTGGGCCGGGGGTCGCCCCACCGGCTCGGTGCTACCTACCCGCACACTCCGGGGGCCCCGTCAACGTGTGCCTACTTGGTATTGCTGCGCGTAGAGATTGCCCGTTTCACCCGCCGCCGGTTGCCCGGCGACGACTCGTCTCTGTTGCTCTGATCCTCACCTCACGGTGGAGAGGTGTTACCTCCTACGCTGCCCTGTGCAGTCCGGACGTTCCTCCAGTGCCGTGTTTCCACGCTTGCACCAGCGGCGGTCTGGCTGACTTCACGGCGTCGATTATCCCAGCAGCCGCAATTTCCTGCTCGCGCGTATCATGGCGCCCTTCTTCTGCTTGATCGCTACAAGCCATGATCCGACTGACCGAACTCAAGCTGCCGCTGGCAGCATTGCCCCTGCCCGAGCGGCGCGCCGCCGATGCGCCCGCCGAAACCGAAGCCGATCGCGTGCCGGCGCCGCACCCCCTCGCCGAACTGCGCCGGCTCGCTGCCACCACGCTTGGCATTGCCGAAGGCGAGATCGCCGAGTTGCAGGTCTACAAACGCAGTTTCGATGCGCGCAAGCCGGATCTGCAGGCGGTCTACATCGTCGACCTGCAACTCACCGCGCCGGCACAGGAAGCCGCCCTGCTGCAGCGGCACGCCAAGCACCCGCACATCGGCCCCAGCCCCGACCTGGCCTACCACCCGGTGGCGCAGGCACCGGCCGACCTGCAGGAGCGCCCGGTGGTGGTGGGCTTCGGCCCCTGCGGCATCTTCGCCGCGCTGCTGCTGGCGCAGATGGGCTTCAAGCCCATCGTGCTGGAGCGTGGCCGTACCGTGCGCCAGCGCACCAAGGACACCTGGGGGCTGTGGCGCAAGAAGGTGCTGACACCCGAGTCGAACGTGCAGTTCGGCGAGGGCGGTGCCGGGACGTTTTCCGACGGCAAGCTCTACAGCCAGATCAAGGACCCGCGCCACCTCGGCCGCAAGGTGATGAGCGAGTTCGTGCAGGCCGGCGCACCGGAGGAGATCCTGGTGGAGGCGCACCCGCACATCGGCACCTTCAAGCTGGTGAAGGTGGTGGAGAGCATCCGCGAGCAGATCATCGCCCTGGGCGGCGAGATCCGTTTCGAGCAGCGCGTGACGGATGTGCTGATCCAGGATGGCCAACTGCAGGGACTGCAGGTGTTGGACCAGGCCACGGGGCAGCCCTACGCGCTACCGGCGCGTCATGTGGTGATGGCACTGGGCCACAGCTCGCGTGACACCTTTGCCATGCTCTGGGACCGCGGCGTGGCGATGGAGGCCAAGCCCTTTTCGGTCGGCTTTCGCATCGAGCACCCGCAGGGTGTGATCGACCGGGCCCGCTGGGGCCGGCACGCCGGCCACCCATTGCTCGGCGCGGCTGACTACAAGCTGGTACACCACGCGGAGAACGGTCGCGCCGTCTACAGCTTCTGCATGTGCCCGGGCGGCACCGTGGTGGCCGCCACCTCGGAGCCGGGACGCGTGGTGACCAACGGCATGAGCCAGTACTCGCGCAACGAACGCAACGCCAACGCCGGCATCGTGGTCGGCATCGAGCCGGCCGACTTTCCCGATGGCATCAATGACACGGCCGACTGGCAGGCCGCTTTCGGCACCGAGGACGGCACGCGTTATGCCGACCAGGCGGCCGAGATGGCACGGCATCAACCGCGGCAGTACCACCCGCTGGCGGGCATCGTGCTGCAGCGCCGGCTCGAGGCTCACGCCTACGTGCTGGGCGGCAGCAGCTACGAGGCGCCGGGGCAGCTGGTGGGCGATTTCATCGCAGGCAAACCCTCCACGGATTTCGGCGGCGTGCTGCCTTCCTACAAACCCGGGGTGCACTTGGGCAGCCTGGACAGCGCCCTGCCCGCTTATGCGGTGGAGGCCATGCGCGAGGCCCTGCCGGCCTTCGGCCGCAAGATCAAGGGTTTCGACATGCCCGACGCCGTGTTGACCGGTGTCGAGACCCGTACCTCGTCACCACTGCGCATCCCGCGCGGTGAGGACTACCAGAGCCTGAACGTGCGCGGCCTCTACCCGGCTGGCGAGGGCGCGGGCTACGCCGGCGGCATTCTGTCCGCCGGGGTGGATGGCATCAAGGTGGCCGAGGCGGTGGCGCTCGACCTGGTGCGCGCCGCCTAAGGGCTGCGCGGCGGCTCGGGCGGTCGGGGCCGTCGCACCCGTGGCAGCGGCGGATCGTCGGAGCCCGGCGGTGCCGGCAAGGCCTCGGCGCCACAGGCGGCACGCACGGCCGCACCTTGCACCGTGAGCGGGTACTGTGATTCTTCCATCACATACCGCGCCTTGAACTCGTTGTACTCGACCCAGGCCTGCTCGCAGGCTTGGGCCTGCTCCGGCGTCGGCACCGCGCCCTGCTGCGGCGCCTGCGCCCAGGCCAGCGGCGCCGCCAGCAACAGCGGCAGGCAGAAGCCCGCGCGCAAGGACAACTGTGTCATGAACCCTCTTCTCCTTCCCTATGAACCGGTCGACTTTGCCACTGCGTGACGAAGTCGACAAACGCAGCCGCTGACAGCGGCCGGGCCAGACAATAACCTTGCGCCTCGTCGCAACCGAAAGCCTGCAGCCGCGCCAGCAGGCCGGCATCCTCGACACCTTCAGCGATGGTACGCAGGCCCAGGCTGCGCGCCATCTGGATGATGGCACGGATGATGGCGGCATCGTCCTCGTCGGTCGCCAGGTCACGCACGAAGGAGCGGTCGATCTTGAGCTTGTCGACCTCGAAACGCTTGAGGTAGGACAGGCTGGAATAACCGGTGCCGAAGTCGTCGATGGACAGCGTCACTCCCAGCCGCTTGAGCCGCTGCACCGTGGCCAGCACCTGTTCGGTGTTGTGGATCAGCACCGACTCGGTCAGCTCCAGTTCCAGCCGGCGCGGGTCGAGGCCGCTGTCCTGCAGCGCCCGCGTCACCTTGTGCTCTACGTCACCGCGCTTGAACTCCACCGCCGACAGGTTGACCGCCATCACCAGGTCCGGCAGACCTGCACTCTGCCAGACCGCAGCCTGGCGACAGGCCTGCTGGATCACCCACTCGCCAATCGGCACGATCAGGCCGCTGTCCTCCGCCACCGGAATGAAGCGCACTGGCGGAATCATTCCCAACTCGGGATGGTCCCAGCGCAGCAGCGCCTCCACCCCGACGACCCGCCCACTGGCAAGTTCGATCTGCGGCTGGTAGTGCAGCTCGAACTCGCCGCGCTCCAGTGCCCGGCGCAGGCCGCTCTTGAGGCGCAAGTGCTCCACCGCCGTCACGTTCATCTGCGCGTCGAAGAAGCGGTAGCCGTTGCGGCCGGCGTCCTTGGCCTGGTACATCGCGGTGTCGGCCTTCTTGAGCAGAGTGTCGAAATCGCGGCCGTCGTCCGGGTAAAGGGCGATGCCGATCGAAGCCGAGGTGGTGAGCTCGTGGCCGTCGCATTCAAACGGAAACTGCAGCTGGTCGCGGATCTTCTGCAACACCGGCGTGATGGCGTCCATGCCGCGCAGGTCCGGCAGCACCACCAGAAACTCGTCCCCCCCCTGGCGGCTGACGGTGTCGGACTCGCGCACGCAGCCGAGCAGGCGCTGGGCGACCTCCTTGAGCAGCGCATCGCCCACCGCATGGCCGAGCGAGTCGTTGATGGTCTTGAAGTTGTCCAGATCGAGGAACAGCAGGGCGATCTGACTCCCGGTACGGTCAGCGTGGTGCATGGCCTGGCTGAAGCGGTCCAGCAGCAGCAGGCGGTTCGGCAGGCCGGTCAGCACGTCGCGGTAGGCCAGGAACTCGATGCGCTTCTCGCTCGCCTTGCGCTCCGAGATGTCGGAAGCGATCGCCAGGTAGCCGGTCACGGCACCACTGGCGTCGCGCAGCGGCGCCAGTGTGGTACTGAGGTCGAATAGCGTGCCGTCCTTGCGCTGGCGCTGTACCTCCACGTCGATGATGCTTTCGCCAGCCAGCACCCGATCGCGCAGCGCCTTGGTCTCGCGCTCCCGGCCGGCGGGCACCGTCAGCAGCGGCTTGCCGACGATCTGCTCGGCGCGCCAGCCGAACAGCTTCTCGGCAGCCGGGTTCCAGGCGGTGACGACGCCGTAGCGGTCACGGGTGTACATGGCAAACGGTGAGGAACGCACGATGGTCTGGTTGAGTTGCTTCTCATCTTCCAGCGTACGGTTGGCCTGCTCCAGCGCCTGCAGGGCGGCGGCCTGTCGGCGCCAGGCGCGCTGCACCAGCCAGGCCACACCCAGGCTGAGGAAGACGAACAGCAACACGATGGTGATGGCTTTGGCCGCCTCCTGGTACCAGCCCGCCAGGTAATCGTCCGCGCCCATGCCCAGCACGAGATAAAGCCGGGTTCCCGGGATCTGCCGGAAGGAGGACACCCGTTCGACGCGGTCGACGATGGAAGTGGACTTGTACGTGCCGCTGGTCTGGCCGCCAAGGATGCGCTGACGCAATTCGTCCGAGCCGAAGGGCATGCCGACGGCGGCTGCGGTCCCGGCGGGTTCAGGATGCCGCACGACGAGGTGAAAATCGGCGTCAAACAGGGTGAACGATCCCTGCGCCCCCATCTGCAAGGGCAGGAACTGCGCAACGAAATAGGTCAGCGGCACGGTGCCGACCACGACACCGGCAAAACGCCCGTCGGCCAGCCGGACCGGCCGAGCCAGCGATATGCCCCACTTGCCGCTGACGCGCCCCTGCACCGGCCGCCCGATCGCCAAGCCGGCCTGCGGCCGCGACCGAAGGTGCTGGAAGTAGCCGCGGTCAGCGATGCTGATGCGACTGGCGGCGTCGACACCCGTGCCATGGGTCATCAGCCCCTCGGCATTGGCCAGCCGCAAGCCGTCGAGCTCCGGCACCTGCGCAAGCTGCTGTTCGATCAGCTGGTTGAGCCGCTGCGCATTGCCGCCGCCAGCCTGCCGCGCGGCTTCGCTGGCCACGGTCTGCAGCGCGAGATCGACCAGGCGGATGGTCGCCAGGACATCGTGCTCCATCAGCCGCGCAAGATTGCCCACCGTGGCCGAGGTGGCGGCCTCGAACTGCTGCCGGCTCTGCAGCAGCGCCCAGGCGGCAAATCCCATCAGCAGCAGGTTGAGCACCACGACTGCGAGCCAAAGGCGCGCCACGAAGCTGCGCGGACTGCGGAACTCGCCAGTGCGTGAGGACGGGGGCTGCATGACGGTCGCCAAAAGGCGGCCTCCTTTCCTGCATGAACGGTGCAATGGCATTGTCAGCGCCGCACCGCCTGATGGCAAGAACGCCCCCTCGCCCTGAGCGGGCATGAAAAAACCCCGCACAGCAGGATGCTGCGCGGGGTTGCGGTGATCGGACGGTGCGCGTCAGCCTTGCAGGTTCTGCAGCGCGGCAATGCGCTCTTCAATCGGCGGGTGGGTCGAGAACAACTGACCAATGCCGCCGGCAATGCCCATGGCAGCCATGCTCTTGGGCAGCTCGGCCGTGTGCAGGCCGCCCAGGCGGGCCAGCGCGTTGATCATGGGCTGGCGGCGGCCCATCAGTTGTGCAGCACCGGCGTCGGCGCGGAACTCACGCTGGCGCGAGAACCAGGCGACGATGATGGCAGCCAGGAAACCCAGCACGATGTCCATCACGATGGTGGTGACGAAATAGCCGATGCCGGGGCCGGAGTTCTCCGAATCGCCCTTGCGCAGGAAGCTGTCGACCGCGTAGCCGACCACGCGGCTGATGAAGACCACGAAGGTATTCATCACGCCCTGGATCAGCGTCATGGTGACCATGTCGCCGTTGGCGATATGCGCCACCTCGTGACCGATCACGGCTTCCACTTCTTCGCGCGTCATGTTGCGCAGCAGGCCGGTTGAGACCGCCACCAGGGCCGAGTTCTTGAAGGCGCCGGTGGCAAAGGCGTTCGGGTCGCCTTCGAAGATGCCGACCTCCGGCATGCCGATGCCGGCCTGGTCGGCGAACTTGCGCACGGTGTTGACGATCCAGGCCTCGTCGGGCGACTGCGGCTGCTCGATCACGCGCACACCGGCGCTCCACTTCGCCACCGGCTTGCTGATCAGCAGCGAGATGATGGCACCGCCGAAACCCATCACCAGCGCGAAGCCCAGCAGGGCGCCAAGGTTGAGGCCATTGGCGGTCAGGAAGCGGTTGACGCCCAGCAGGCTGGCCACGATGCCCAGCACCACCACCACAGCGAGGTTGGTCAGGACGAACAGAACGATGCGTTTCATGATTTCCTTCAGAGACTGCCCGACGAACGCGGGCCGTTGGGGCGAATGGTAAGGGCGAAAACAGCGGATTCAAGCCGGTACGGCGCATTTCCCCTGCGCTTGTGGCGAATTTCTGCGCGCCGGCGCTCAGGACACGACCGCCGGCCGCAGCGGCCGGAACACCTGTGCGTCGTCGTAGAAGCCCTGCGTCTCGTTGGCCGGCCACCAGCCCGGCACGCCCAGCACCGGCAGCGGCACGAAGGGCTTGCCCGCCAGCTTGGGCGCCGTCAGGTCCTGCGCCAGCCAGGCGTCCAGATCTGCTATCGAATCTATAGCTGGATGCGCGCGGTAGACATGGGCGGTGATTGGTTTTCGTGCCTGAACCAGCTTCTCCAGCAAGGCATGGCCGAACAGCACGATCCAGGCCTGCGCCCACAAGGGCCGCAATTCGCCAAACAGGCGTTGCCAGTCACGCGTGGCCAGCGCCTGCCACAACGCATCCGGCGCGCGCAGCAGCGCGGCGTTCTCATCGAACACCGTGAGCGCATCACGCACCGGGCCACGCACCGCCTGCACGCCGTCAGCCGCAATCTGCGCGGCCTGCAACCTGTTCAGTTGGCGCTTGCTCAAGGGAAAGTGACGCCAGATCAGGCCGTTGAAGAAATCGTGCAGGCCGTCGCGCGTCGGCACCCCGCCCTGCTCAGAAATGAACTGCTCGTAGGCCATGCCCACCGGTAACTCGGCCTGCGCCACGAAACGCACCGGCATGGCCGGATCGCTGTTGAGCGCCGCCGCGCAGCTGGCGCCGGCAAAGACCTGCTGCGCCAACGGCTCGCCGACGGCACGGTACGGCACCAGCCAGGGCGCCTGCCAATCGATCTGTTCTAGACCATGCGCCACGGCAGCGACTCGCCAGAGCGCAGCGGCTTGAGCTCGGCCTGACCAAAGGGGAAGCTCTCCGGCGGCGTCCAGGACTCGCGCTTGAGGGTGATGGTGCCGGCGTTGCGCGGCAGCCCGTAGAAATCGGCGCCGTAAAAGCTGGCAAAACCCTCCAGTTTGTCGAGCGCCCCGGCGGCATCAAACGCTTCGGCGTACATCTCGATCGCCGCGTGCGCGGTGTAGCAGCCGGCACAGCCGGTGGCGTGCTCCTTCAGGTGCACCGGGTGCGGCGCACTGTCGGTACCGAGAAAGAACTTCGGACTGCCGCTGGTGGCGGCCGCCACCAGCGCCTGGCGATGCACTTCCCTTTTCAGCACCGGCAGGCAGTAGTAGTGCGGCCGGATACCGCCGGTGAAGATGGCATTGCGGTTGTACAGCAGGTGGTGGGCGGTGATGGTGGCACCTAGGTAACGGTCGCTCTCCATCACATACTGCGCCGCTTCCTTGGTGGTGATGTGCTCGAACACGATCTTCAACTCGGGAAAGTCGCGCCGCAGTGGCTGGAGCTGCTGCTCGATGAACACCGCCTCACGGTCAAACAGATCGATCTCGGGCGAGGTCACCTCGCCGTGCACCAGCAGCAGCAGGCCCGCGCGCTGCATGGCCTCCAGCGTCTTGTAGGTCTTGCGCAGGTCGGTCACGCCGGCATCGCTGTTGGTGGTGGCACCGGCGGGGTAGAGCTTGCAGGCCACCACGCCGGCGTCCTTGGCGCGCTGGATCTCGTCCGGCGGCAGGTTGTCGGTGAGGTAGAGCGTCATCAATGGCTCGAACGCCACGCCGGCCGGCACCGCCGACTGGATGCGGCGCTTGTAGTCCAGCGCCTGCGCCGCGGTGGTGACCGGCGGCTTGAGGTTGGGCATGATGATGGCGCGGCCGAACTGGCGTGCCGTGTGCGGCACCACGGTGTGCAGCGGCTCGCCGTCGCGCACGTGCAGGTGCCAGTCGTCGGGGCGGGTCAGGGTCAGGGTATCCATGGCCTGATTGTCTCACCCTCCCCGCGCGATGGCCCTGCACGCGGGCGCGGCCTCACATCGTGTAATGGCCGCTGGCCTCGGGCTGGAACAGGATCTCCAGCAGGCGCAGGGCGTGCTGCCGGCCGTCTGGCGTCTGCCAGCGGGCTTCCTCGCCCACCGACAGGCCCAGCAGGCTGGTGCCGGCCGGCGACAGCACCGACACCAGGCCGCGGGCCGGGTCGGCGTCGGCCGGGTAGCACAACGTGAGTTCACGCAGTTCCTGAGTGGCCAGGTCAAGCAACCGCAGCCGCGAATGCATGGTGGCGACATCGGCCGGCACCTCGCGCGGCGGCACCAGATCGGCCTCGCTGAGCAGTTCGGCCAGCGGCCCCGGGACACCGTGCTGCGGCAGCAGCTTGCGGATGCGTGCGTGGTCGAGCTCGCTCAAGAGGCGAAGGGAAGAAGGAAAGGACATGGGAGCGCTCCTGGTTCAACGGCCGCGGACACACCGGGGCCGGGCTGCGCCTGGCGGGGCCCGGTGATCCAGAAGAGGCGCGTGAAGAAGGTGGGGTTGGGATCGCCGGGCTCAGGACTCTGCGTGCGGCGGCAGACGCAGAGCCGCGGTGCACGCAGCAGCACGCCACAGCGGCGCAAAAGCGCAGCCGACGACAGCGATGCGGGCACAGGCGGGAGCAGACATGGCCGGATTGTAGGCCAGCGCGCTCAATGCCCCAGGATCTTGCCCAGAAAGTCCTTGGTGCGCGGCTGGCGCGCCTCCGGGTTGCCGAAGAACTCGTCGCGCGAGCAGTCTTCCAGGATCTTGCCGCCGACGTCCATGAAGATGACGCGGTTGCTGACCTTGCGCGCAAAGCCCATCTCGTGCGTCACGCACATCATGGTCATGCCTTCCTGCGCCAGACCCACCATCACGTCCAGCACCTCGCCCACCATCTCCGGATCGAGTGCCGAGGTCGGCTCGTCGAACAGCATGACGATCGGGTCCATGGACAGGGCGCGCGCAATCGCCACGCGCTGCTGCTGGCCGCCCGAGAGCTGGCCCGGGAACTTGTCCTTGTGCGCCGACAGGCCGACGCGGTCGAGCATCTTCAGGCCGCGCGCCTTGGCGTCCTCGGGCGTACGCCCCAGCACCTTGATCTGCGCGATCGTGAGGTTCTCCGTCACCGACAGGTGCGGGAAAAGTTCGAAGTGCTGGAACACCATCCCGACGCGGCTGCGCAGCTTGGGCAGGTTGGTCTTGGGGTCGTGCACCGGCACGCCATCGACCCAGATCTCGCCCTGCTGGAACGGCTCCAGCGCGTTGATGGTCTTGATCAGGGTGGACTTGCCGGAGCCGGAGGGGCCGCAGACCACCACCACCTCGCCCTTGTTGATCTTGGTGGAGCAGTCGGTCAGCACCTGGAAGGTACCGTACCACTTGGAGACGTTTTTCAGTTCGATCATGGCAACGCTTTCTTGAGTCTCAGCGGATGATGGCAATGCGCTGGTGCAGACGCTTGACAGCCCAGGACAGCGCGTAACAGATGACGAAATACAGCACGGCCGCTGCCAGATAGGCTTCGATCGGGCGGCCGTAGTTCTTGCCGGCGACCTCGAAGCCCTTGAGCATGTCGTAGGCGCCGATGGCGTAGACCAGCGAGGTGTCCTGGAACAGGATGATGGTCTGCGTCAGCAGCACCGGCAGCATGTTGCGGAAGGCCTGCGGCAGCACCACCAGACGCATGTTCTGGCCGTAGGTCATGCCCAGCGCTTGGCCGGCAAACACCTGGCCACGCGGAATGGACTGGATGCCGGCGCGCATGATCTCGCTGAAGTAGGCGGCTTCGAAGGCGATGAAGGTGATCACCGCCGATAACTCGGCCCCGATCGGACGCCCGATCACGGCCGGCACCAGCAGGAAGAACCACAGGATCACCATCACCAGCGGGATGCTGCGCATGCCATTGACATAAATGGTCGCCGGCAGGTCCAGCCACTTGCGCCCCGACAGGCGCATCAGCGCCAGCACCGTGCCGAACAGCACGCCGCCGAGGGTGGCGATGGCGGTCAGCATCAGGCTGAAGTACAGCCCCTTGAGGACGAAGTTGCTGATCAGGTCCCAGCTGTAGAAAGAGAAGTCGATTTGCAGGTTCATCTCAGTGCCCCCCCCCCGCGCTGGCGGCGATGAAGCCCGGCACACGCGCGCGCCGCTCGATGAAGGCCATCAGGCGGTTGATGGCAAAGGCCGAGACGATGTACAGCCCGGTGACGGCGAGGTAGATCTCGATGCCACGCGCCGTCTCCTCCTGGGCCTGCATGGCGAACATCGTCAGTTCGGCCACCGAGACCGCGAAGGCCACCGACGAGTTCTTGAAGATGTTCATCGTCTCGCTGGTCAACGGCGGAATGACGATGCGCAGCGCCATCGGCAGCAGCACATAGCGGTAGGTCTGCGCGGTGGTGAAGCCCAACGCCATGCCGGCGTAGCGCTGGCCGCGCGGCAGCGCCTGGATGCCCGAGCGCACCTGCTCAGCCACACGCGCCGAGGTGAAGAAGCCCAGCGCCAGCACCACCAGCACGAAGCCCGGCACCGACTTGAGCGCCGGGAAAAACGCCGGCACCACGTGGTACCAGAGGAAGATCTGCACCAGCAAGGGAATGTTGCGGAACAGTTCGACCCAGGCATTGCCCAGGCGCACCAGCCACGGGCTGGCCGGCAGGGTGCGCAGGGTGCCGATGACCAGGCCCAGCGCCAGCGCCAGCAGCAAGGCCAGCAGCGCCACGGAGACGGTCCAGCCCCAGGCCGAGAGCATCCAGTCCAGGTAGGTGATGCCGCCGTCCTTGCCGAAGCAGCCCTGCACCGCCGTGCGTTCGATGGTGTCTTCGCAGAACACCTGCCAGTCCCATGTCATCGTGACATCCTTTCTCGCGTTCGCGTGTGCCCTGGCCCCGGGCTCAACGAAAAACCCCTGCCAACACCAGGTTCGCAGGGGTTGCAGGCCAAGGCAATCGCCCTTTACTTGCGGGCGTAGTCTTCCATGGGTTTGTCGTTCGGGCTCGCCCAGGCAGCCTTGGTGGCGTCCGACAGCGGCAGACCGATGCGGGTGTTGGACGGCGGCACCGGCTGCATGAACCACTTGTCATACAGCTTGGCCAGCGAGCCATCGGCAATCTGGCGCTTGATGGAATCATCGACCGCCTTCTTGAAGGCCGGATCGTCCTTGCGCAACATGCAGGCAATGGGTTCGACCGACAGCACCTCACCGACGATCTTGAAGTCGTTGGGGTTCTTGGACTTCGAGATGTTGGCCGCCAGGATGGAACCGTCCATCACGAAGGCATCGGCGCGGCCGGACTCCAGCAGCAGGAAGCTGTCGGCGTGGTCCTTGCCATACACTTCCTTGAAGTCGACGCCGCCGGCACGCTCGTGCTTGCGCAGCGTCTGCACCGAGGTGGTGCCGGTGGTGGTGGCCACGCTGCGGCCGTTCAGGTCCTTGATGGAGTTGATGCCGGAGTTGGCCTTGACAGCGATGCGCACCTCTTCCACGTAGGTGGTGACGGCAAAGGCCACGTCCTTCTGGCGCGCCGCCGTGTTGGTGGTAGAGCCGCACTCCAGGTCCACCGTGCCGTTGGTCACGAGCGGAATACGGTTCTGCGAGGTCACCGGCTGGTACTTGGTCTCCAGCTTGGCCAGGCCGAGCTGCTTTTGCAGGTCGGCAATGATGCGCTCACCCATTTCAGTGTGAAAGCCGACGAACTTGTTATTGCCCAAGGTGTAGGACAGGCCGGACGATTCACGCACGCCCAGGGTGATGCTGCCCGAGCCCTTGATCTTGGCCAGCGTGTCGCCCGCCTGGGCCATGGCGCTGCCTGCGGCCAGGGCCATCACGGCCAGCGCCAACATCTTCTTTTTCATGCTCATCTCCTTGCGGATTCGGTTGCGAATGAATGGATGCGTTCGGTAAACGCGAAAGAGGTCATTCTAGGACCTGCGAGTCCTGATTGTGAACATGCTCAGCAGCTTTCATGCCTGCTGCAAAAAATCCCACAAAGCCTGCACGGTTCGCTTCGAAATACCCCGGTGGGCTCCCTTGTGGCCGTCGCGCGCGGCCGGCTTCTCGCGGTACAGGCGCACGTCCATGGTGATCTGCAGGTCGTTCATGGCGGCGGGCGCGGCACTGACCAGCCGCCCAGCGCGCAGTTCGTTGCGCACCGCGCTGTACGGCAGGAAGGCCAGGCCATGCCCTTCCAGCGCCATCGCCTTCAGGCCCTCGGCCATGTCGGTCTCGTACACCCGCTCCAGGTGGATCGCCGTGGCGGCCTGTTTGAGCATGAAGTCCACCACCTGCCCCAGGTAGGCGCCCGGTGCATAACCCAGATAGGGCAGCAGCTGCCCGGGGCGCCCCGGCAGCAGGAACATCGGCTGGCCCTGCGCATCCGGTCGGCAATACGGGGCAATGACCTCCTGCCCCAAGCTCACCATCTCGTAGCGCTCGGTGTCGAGCTGGAACGGGTGCGAGGCGTGGTGGTAGGCCAGCAGCAAGTCGCAGCTGCCCTCGGCCAGGCGCATCACGGCATCGTGCACATTGAGCGCGATCAGCCGGCTCTTGAAGGGGCCGAACTGCTCGCGCAGGCTGGAAGCCCAGGCCGGGAAGAAAGTGAAGGCCAAGGTGTGCGGCACGGCGAATTCGATCACATCCTCGCCGGCGGCAGTCTGGCTGCGCAGCATGGCACGGGTATGTTGCAGGGCCTGCAGCATCTCCAGCGCCTGCCCGTACAGCGTTTCACCGGCCGGCGTCAGGCGCGTGGGATAGGCGCTGCGATCCACCAAGTCGGTGCCGGCCCAGGCCTCGAGCGACTGGATGCGGCGCGAGAACGCCGGCTGCGTGACGTGCCGCAACTGCGCCGAGCGGCTGAAGCTGCGCGTCTCGGCCAGGCTGACGAAATCCTCAAGCCACTTGGTATCCATGCCGCAAATTATGCGTTGCCCTGTTGTGCCGCCTGGATTGCTATCAAATCAATAGCAAATTACACACACCCCCAAAGGGCCGAGCACAGAAATCATTCTGAGCTCTGCTGCAACGCCCACATGCGGGCGTAGACACCGCCTCGCGCCAGCAGCTCGGCATGCGCGCCGCGCTCGACGACGCGCCCGGCCTGCAGCACCAGGATCTCGTGCGCCTCGACCACGGTCGAGAGCCGGTGCGCGATCACCAGCGTGGTCCTGTCCTGCGCGACGTTCTGCAGTTCGGCCTGGATGGCGCGCTCATTGGCCGAGTCCAGGGCGGACGTGGCCTCGTCGAAGATCAGGATCGGCGGGTTCTTCAGCAGCGTGCGGGCGATGGCCACCCGCTGCTTCTCGCCGCCGGAGAGCTTGAGGCCGCGCTCGCCCACCATGGTGTCGTAGCCCTGGGGTGTGGCGGCGATGAAGTCGTGGATGTGCGCTGCGCGCGCAGCGGCTTCCACCTCGGCCCGGCCGGCACCGGGCCGGCCGTAGGCGATGTTGTATTCCACCGTATCGTTGAACAGCACGGTGTCCTGCGGCACGATGCCGATCGCCAGTCTCAGGCTGGCCTGCGTGACCTGCCGGATGTCCTGCCCGTCGATGGTGATGCGCCCGCCCTCCTGCGGGTTGCTGACGTCGTAGAAGCGGTACAGCAGGCGCGCCAGTGTGGACTTGCCGGCACCCGACGGGCCGACCACCGCCACCGTCTTGCCGGCCGGAATCT
>JAULXO010000029.1:0-22418 GCA_032118555.1 Hylemonella sp.
CAAAGCCTCCCAAATGCGTGGGAATAGATCGGGCGGGTAGTGGCGAACCCAGGGCTCAATGAGGGCACTGGTATCGAAGCACCACCTCACGGAAGGGCCCTTTCCCTCATGATGTCAACTATCTTGGGGAGGTGATCCAGCTTCGCTCCAAGAATTCGCGATAGTTCCGCGCCAGTGATTGCATTGGCGGAATAGGCGTTCAGTGTTAGTTGCGTCAGGAGGCGTCCGTTGCCAAGTACCACGCGACGCTCAATAGGCACGAAGCCGTCACGTGGCTTGTCCCGCATCGCGGCATATTCGGCCTCGAACGCTGCTCGCATTTCGTTGTAGTACGCACTCGACGTCCGACCAAAGATAAGGAGGCGGCGCAGGACTACTTCACGGCTGGCCCAGAAGATTCTGCGCAGGCTCCTGAGTTCTGCAGTACCCCATCTAGAGTCAGTACCAGTTCCAAGTACTAGTGGATGACCTAATAGTGATTCCTGAGGAACGAGAAGTGCGCCAGCGACGTGGTTGCAATACGCTTCCACAATCTGGCTTGACTCGGCTCGCGGAGCGTCTTCAATCTCATCGCAAAGAGCGCTTTCGGAACGAACCAGATGCGCGAGCTCATGCAGCATCGAGAACAGCCGGCCAAGTGGGCTGTCAGAACTATTCAACAGGATGATCGGCAGTGGCGACATCGAAATTGCCGCGCCTCGCATCTCTTGCAAGGTAATTCCGCTTAGCTGGATCACGATGACGCCGAGCTTTTCAATCGCGGAACGCCAACCGGACAAAGCTGCATAGTCGTCACTCCATCCTCGTCGCGTTGCCATAGTGACCCCTAGACGGGCGGCGATTCGCTGCGCGGTGATTTCTGGTGGTGTATCCGGAGGTATGTGCAGATCAAACAGCGGGGGATCTTCTTCAAGTTCTTTGAAGATGTCGATGGCCGCTTCCCGCTTGGTTTCGGCTTCACGCAACCCCGCAGCTAGTTGAGGACTCACGAGGTGCTGCATGCTTAGCTCGAAGCGCCTGTAGTCAACAGGGCGCGGTGCTCCTGTACGGGGTATTTCCCGCAGGAAGAAAACACCCATTGATCTTTTGTAAATAGTGCAGAGTGTGCGTAATTGCGACAGCGTTGGCACCTTCATGCCACTTTCCCACTCTTGAATGCGCTCTATTGCAGTGCCCGCTTTAGCCGCGACAGTTGCTATGTCGAGGCGAGCTGATTCCCTCGCCCACACTAGCATGTGCGGGTTCACGAGTCCTTCAAGGTTTGGGCCAGCCATGATGGGAAGGATACACGGTCACTCTGTTTCTATCTACTCTATGAAGGGAGTGAACATCGCCGGTATACAGCTGCGACATTGGGCTCAGTCGAGCCGCAAAAAATAGAGTAAGTACCCCCTAAGTTCTCGGAAGCCCCGCAGCGCCCCACCGGTTCGTCGTAACTACTCGGCGTGCAAATGCCCGACCTTCACCAGGATCAGGCAGCCTTTGCGGCTGAAGGGCTGGTGCTGGCTCAGGTGTGGGCTGCGCAGCCAGCTCAGTGCGGGGTAGTCCCCATGCTCGTCGGAGAAGGTGCCCTCCAGCACCAGGATTTCTTCGCCGCCGAAATGCCGGTGCGGATTGAAGAAGGTCTGCGGCGCCCAGCGCACCAGTGCCGTGTGCTGGCCCTCGAACTGGTGCAGCGGCATGACCTGCAAACCCGGCACCAGCCCGGGATGCCAAGCCGCCGTGCGCGTGTCAACGACGACGCGCTCCAGGTCAGCCGGGTCGTGGTAACGCAGCTTGACGAAGAGGGTGCAACCTTCGCGGGAAAACGGCGCATGGGATGAGCCGGGTGGGTTGCGCAGGTAGGTGCCTGGGCCGTAGTCGCCATGCTCGTCCGAAAACACGCCCTCCAGCACCAGGATTTCCTCGCCCTCGTCATGCGGGTGGGTTTTGAACTGCGAACCCGGCGCGTAGCGCACGATGGAGGTGGCCCGTGCCACTTCACCGCCATCGCGCTCCAGCAGCTTGCGTTGCACACCCGCCGCCGGTGAATCCACCCACGGCAGTTCGTCGACGCGCACGACACACCGCTCGCGCCAGTCGGCGCGGAGCTGAAGGGGGGCGTTCGACAGAACTTGCATCTTTATTCCGTGATGACCGAGATCTTCTGGGCTGCGGCCCGGGCGCGCTCCAGGGCCTTCGGGCCTCTGGCCAGCGCGACCGCCATGCGGCGGTAGGGGCGGGTCGTGGGCTTGCCAAAGAGCCGGACATCGACGCCGGGCTCGCTCATCGCCTCCGCAACGCCCGTGTACCTCGGGGCCACACCATTCTGGGTGGCGAGGACGACGGCACTGGCGCCTTCGGTCACATCGATCTGCGGAATCGGCAGCCCCAGGATCGCACGCGCATGGAGGTCAAACTCGCTCAGGTTCTGGCTGATCAGGGTAACCATGCCCGTGTCATGCGGGCGCGGGCTGAGTTCGCTGAAGATGACTTCATCCTTCGTGACAAAAAACTCGACGCCGAAGATGCCGGCACCGCCCAGGTCGGATGTGACTTTCTCCGCCATCTGTTCCGCCGCTTTCAGGAACTCGGGCCGCATGGCCTGGGGTTGCCAGCTGTACTGGTAGTCGCCACGCTCCTGGACATGGCCGATGGGCTGGCAAAACAGGGTCTTGCCGTTACGTTGGCGAACGGTGAGCAGGGTGATCTCGTACTCAAAGTGGATGAACTCTTCGACGATCACCTTCTGGCGGTCACCGCGCATGCCTTCGCAGGCATAGTTCCAGCTGGCCTGGATGTCGGCTTCGGATTTGGCCACGCTTTGTCCCTTGCCAGAGGAGCTCATCACCGGCTTGATCACGACCGGGAACCCGATGGCGCGGGCCTGCTGCAGCAAGTCCTCGGCGGACTCGGCATAGCTGAATTTGGCGGTACGGACACCCAGGCCCACCGCCACGTCACGGGTGCGATCGCGGTTCATCGTCAGGTTCGCGGCACGCGCGCTGGGGATGACCTCGAAGCCTTCCTTTTCAACGTCCAGCAGCACTTCCGTTCGGATGGCCTCGATCTCGGGCACGATCAGGTCGGGCTGGTGCTGGGCGATGGCGGCACGCAAGGCGGCTTCGTCCAGCATGCTGAAGACGCACGACTCGTCCGCCACCTGCATCGCCGGCGCGCCGGCGTAGCTGTCACAGGCCACCACATGGCAGCCCAGGCGCTTGGCACTGATGACGAACTCTTTGCCCAGTTCGCCTGAACCGAGAAGAAGGATTTTTTTCATGGTGTTTGGTTGGAAATGATGGAACGCCGACGATTGTCAGCGATCGGTGAAATTGCCGCATTCCTCTCCCACCGACAGCCGGCGGGAAAAAAGCGCAAGGGGTCGGAAGCGGCCTCTGCTGCTTCAGGATGCGATGAGCTCAGACCGGTGAATCGAAGAACCCCCGCAGCGCCGCTGCCGTCTCTTTGGGCAACTCTTCCGGGATGAAATGCCCCGCCGGCAGCGCTTGGCCGGTGACGGTGGCGTTGCACTGCGCCTGCCACAGCTTGAGCGGCTGGAACAACTTGTGCACCACGCCGCGCTCGCCCCACAGCACCAGCAGGTCGCAGGTTATGCGTTGGTGGTGCGTGCGGCTCTCGCGGTCGTGTTCCAGGTCGATGCCTGCGCTGGCGCGGTAGTCTTCGCAGGCGCTGTGGATGGCTTCGGGGGTGCAGAAGCATCGTTCGTATTCCGCCAGCGCCTGTGGCTCGATGTAGCCCAGGCCACTGGAGCCCCAGCCGCCGAGCTTGCTGTGCAGGTAGTCCTTGGGGTTGCCGCCGATCATGCGTTCGGGCAGGGGCCAGGGCTGGATGAGGTGGAACCAGTGGTAGTAGGCGCGCGCAAACGCCATGTCGGTGGCGTTGTACATGTCCAGCGTGGGCGCAATGTCGATCACGCACAGCTTGGCCACCTTCTCCGGGTGGTCCAGCGCCAGCCGGTGCGCCACGCGCCCACCGCGGTCGTGGCCGCAGAGGAAGAAACGTTGCACACCCAGCAGGTCCATCACGTCCACCATGTCCTGCGCCATGGCGCGCTTGCAGTAGCTGCTGTGGTCGGGCAGGCCCTCGGGCTTGGACGAGTCGCCATAGCCGCGCAGGTCGGGCATGACGATCCAGTAGTCGTGCTGCAGCTGCTGCGCCACGCGGTGCCACATCACATGGCTTTGCGGAAAGCCGTGCAACAGCAGCAGTGCGGGCCGGCTGCCGCGCGCGCTGGTGGGCACACGAGCCAAGATCTCGACGCCGTTGACGTCGAAGCGGCGGGTCTCAAAGCCGGCGAACCAGTTGGTCGTTGTCATGGCAACAGCTCCAGGAGTCGGGTCAAGGCATGGTGCACGGTGGCTGCACGTACGGCGGCGCGGTTCCCCGTGAAGTTCATTTGTTCTGTCAGCACGCTGTCCGGCAGCGCAAAGCCGAACCACACCAGGCCTACCGGCTTCTCCGCCGTGCCGCCGGTGGGGCCGGCCACGCCGGTGACGGCCACCGCCACCTGGGCGTGCGAATGGCGCACCGCACCGGCGGCCATGGCGTGTGCCACGTCCTCGCTGACGGCGCCGTGCGTCTCGATCAACGCGGCCGGCACACCCAGCAGCTCCGTCTTGGCGGCGTTGGAGTAGGTGACGAAGCCGCGCTCGAACCAGTTGCTGGAGCCACTGAGGTCGGTGCAGGCGCCGGCGATCAGCCCACCGGTGCAGCTCTCCGCTGTGGCCAGCAGCCACTGCCGCTGCAGCAGTCGCGCGGCGAGTTGTTCCACCAAGGGCAGGGTGGCGGGCGATGGTGTGAAGCTCATGTCGAGTTTTCCAGGTTGCGCCGCCTGTGATGGCCCAGGCGGGGAACGCCGTGGAACCGGCTTGGCCGGGCCACTGGCGTTGCCCCCTGCAAGGGGGGAGGAGGAGCGACACGCAGTGCGCGGAGCCTGGGGGTGTTCATATCGCCTTCCAAAGGGCAATGCACAGCAAGGTGCAGAAGGCCGCTACCAGGTCGTCGAACAGGATGCCCCAGCCGGCCTTGGCCCAGCCGTGGCGCGTGGTGTCAGGGTTCATGCCGTGGTGCAGGCGGTCGGCCCAGCGCACCGGGCCGGGCTTGGCGGCGTCGAAGTAGCGGAACAGGATGAAGGCCAGCAACTGGTCGTAGAAGCCGGTGGGCATGATGAGCCACAGCACCAGCCAGAAGGCGATGATCTCGTCCCACACGATGTTGCCCGGGTCCGGGGTGCGCAGGTGGCGCGCGGTGACGCTGCAGGCCCACCAGCCCAGCGGCAGTGCAAGGGCGATCAACAGGCCCCAGCGCGCCTCGTTCATCCACGGCTGCAGTACCAGGAAGGCCAGCCAGGCCCACAGCGTGCCAACGGTGCCGGGCGCCCTGGGGCTCAGGCCCGAGCCGAAGCCCAGCGCAATCACATGCGCCGGGTGCGCCAGCATGAAGCGGCCGGTGGGGCGCACGAGTGGTGGCAGCGGCGGCAGGGAGGAGGTCTCTTGCATGGGGCCGATTATGGCGACGGTGGCACGGCCAGCCACTCGGCCCAGTAGTCGATGCAGGCGCGGATCTTGGGCAGGCGGTGGCGTGCGCTGGCAGTGACGGCGTAGATGGGGATGGGCTGTGGGTCGGTGTAGTTGGCCAGCACCGGCACCAGCCGCTGCTGCTGCACCATGGGCTGCGCCGCGATGGTGGACAGGCGGCCTATGCCCAGGCCCTGCTGCACCATGTTGGCCACCACATTGGTGTCGTTGGAACGCCAGTGCCCGTCAGCCACGATGACGATGCGTTCGCCGTCGATGACAAATGGCCAATGGTTGAGCGAGGCCACGGCGCTGTTGCTCACCAGTTGGTGGCGGTGCAGCTCGTCCGGGTGCTCGGGAGTGCCGGCGCGCGCCAGGTAGTCGGGCGCGGCGTAGAGCGCACGGCCGAAGGTGCCGATCTGGCGCGCGATCACGGTGTCGGGCAGGCTGGTGCCGGTGCGGATGGCGATGTCGATGCCCTCGCGTGCCATGTCCACCAGCTGGTCGCCTACCTGCAGGTCGATGCGCAGGCCGGGGTGGCGCGCGCGCAGGCCCGGCAGGCTGGGCAGCAGCTGGTAGTGCCCGATGACCGAGCTGGCCGCCACGCGCACCAGGCCGCCCACTTCCTGGCTCTTGGCGGCGAACTCGCCTTCCAGCTCGTCCAGCGTGCCTACCAAGCGCAGGCAGTAGTCGAGGAAGACCTCGCCTTCGACGGTGAGCGCCAGGCCGTGGGTGGAGCGGTGCACCAGGCGTGCGGCACAGGTCTGCTCGATGCGGCTGAGCGCGCGCGAGACCTGGCTCACCGGCGCGTCGCGCTCGCGCGCCACGGCCGACAGCGTGCCGAGCGCGGCCACACGGGCAAACAGGTGCAGATCGTCAAAGGCCAGGTCCTTCATGCCGCCATGTTAGCGGCGGTGGCTTTGCGCGGCGCGCAAGACCCATTTGCGTGCCGCGCCGTTTCGCAGAAGCGCACGGCTGCCTAGAGTGCAGTCACACCACGCAAGGAGGTTGTCATGAAAACGCAAGACCCGATGCAGGCCTATTTCCGGATCAAGGAGCAGGCCAAGCAACACGCGCAGGCGCTGCGGCGCGAAGCGATTGGCGACTTCTGGCGCGGCGCCGACGCCGCCTGGGCTGCCACGCTGGACACGGCGCAGCGCAGTGCCCGCCGGCTGGCACATCGCGTGGCCCGGCATGCCGAAGCGCGTGCCGCCGCACCCACCCCGCCCTGCAAGGAGTGCTGAGCATGCCCACGCTGCAACTCAAACTCACGCCGGTTCTGTCGGCACCAGCCCAGGCTGCGTTGGCCGCCGAGCTGACGCAGCTCACCGCCATCGTGCTGGGCAAGCGGCCCGAGGTGACGGCGGTGTTGTTGGAGCCGGTGCCGCAGTGGTTCATCGGTGGTGTGCCGGTGACGCAGGCCACGGCCTGGCTGGCGATCAGCATCACGGCCGGTACCAACACGGCCGAGCAGAAGGAGGCTTTTGTGGCCCAGGCCTACGCCCTGCTGCAGCGGCACCTGGGATCGCTGGCCCCGGCCAGTTACGTCATCGTGCACGAGCTGCCGGCCAGCGACTGGGGTTATGGCGGCCAGACTCAGGCCGCGCGGCAAGCGGCGCGCCAGCGCGCGGCACAGCCGGCCTAGGGCCTGTTCGCAATCGAGAAATTAGGGTGAACAGGCCCTAAGCGAAATGGTCGAAGGAGGCGAAGCGCCCGGCCACCGGCTGGCCTGCGGCATCGACCACGCGCACACCCGGCGCGGCTTCGATGCGGCCGATGCAGGTGACGGGTGTGGCGCTGGCCTTGCTGGCCGCCAGCACGGCGGCGTGCGCTGAGGGCGGTGCGGTGAACAGCAGTTCGTAGTCGTCGCCGCCGGCGAGCACGCAGCGTAGCCGGGTGTCGGCTGGAAGTTTCAGGTCAAAACGGGCCCCGGCGCTTTCAGGGCGGGTGCTGATAGCTATCAATTCCATAGCGACGGAGCTGTCCACGGTGGCGCCGCAGCCGCTGGCCTGCAGGATGTGGCCGAGGTCGCCGAGCAGTCCGTCGCTGACGTCGATCGCCGCGGTGGCCACGCCGCGCAGCGCTTGCCCCAGTGCCACGCGCGGCGTCGGCAGCTCCAGCCGGGCGCGGCAGGCAGCCAGCAGGTCGGGTGCTAAGGACAGCTCGCCACGCAGCGCATCGAGCGCCAGCCGTGCCTGGCCCGGGCTGCCGCTGACCCACAACTCATCGCCGGCGCGCGCGCCGGAGCGCAGCAGCGCCTGGCTCTTGCCATTGACCACCGGCACTTCGCCGAACACCGTGATGCAGATGTTCAGCGGCCCCTGCGTGGTGTCGCCGCCGATGAGGGCGCAGCCGTGCGCGTCGGCCAGCGCAAACAGGCCGCGCGCAAAACCGCTCAGCCAGACCTCGTCGGCGCGTGGCAGGGCCAGCGCCAGCGTGCAGGCCAGCGGGCGCGCGCCGCAGGCCGCCAGGTCGCTCAGGTTCACGGCCAGTGCCTTGTGCCCCAGGGCGGCGGGGTCAACGTCAGCAAAGAAGTGCCGGCCTTCCACCAGCATGTCGCACGAGATGGCCAGCTGCGTGCCGGGGCGCGGCTGCAGCAGCGCGCAGTCGTCGCCCACGCCCAGCGCCACCTCCGGGCCGGTGGCGTGGCTGGGGCGCTGGAAAAAGCGGGCAATCAGGTCGAACTCACCCATGGCGCTCGCCTTCCTTGATGGATTTCTCGGTGGACGCCTCGGCAGGCGGCTCGTCCGGCGGTGGGGCTGGGGCTGCGGCGTCCTGGGGCGGCCAGAGAAAGCTCAGCGGCGCGCGGCGCAGCCGGCCGCGGATGGCGGCGTAGATGCGGCGGCGGTTGACGCCGCTGACGTTGTGTGCCCGCAGCGCGAGCTGGAAGGCGAAGTAGAAACTCACTGCCACATTGAGCACGCCGGTCAGCGGCAGCGCCAGCACACACAACCAGAACGCCGGCGCGGCGAGCACACCGGTGCCCAGCGCCATGCCGGCTGCGGCCACCTGGCCGGTGGAGAGCGTGACGTGGCGCACCTCCAGCCCGAGGCCGAAGAAGGCGGCGAAGGCCGGGACCAGCCCCAGCATCAGGCCCAGCGACACATTGGCCGCCAGGCCCGAGATGTTGGCGCGCAGGAAGCTGGCCCAGCGCTGGGCGCGTGCTGGCCCCAGGGCGGCGGTGATGCGCGGGTTGTAGCGCAACGCGGACTCCAGCCGGTGCAGCACGAACCAGTTTTCCGCGGTGCCGGCAATCAGGCTGGAGGCGAACAACAGCACGCCGGTGAAGGCGGCAAACAGCAGTGTGGGGCCGAGCAGGGTGAGCGAATGCAGCACGTACTGCGCCTGCGCGGTGTCGATGGGGGTGTGGCCGGTGAGCTTCCACCACGCCGCGCTCAGCAGCAGCACGCAGGGGGCGACCACCGCCAGGTTGCCCACCACGGCCGCCACTTGCGAGCGCATCAGGTGCGTGACCTCGTCGACGAACTGCGCCACCGCGCCCGGCGCCTCCAGGTCCTTGAGCTTGGCGGCCATGGCCGGCGCCGTCATGGCTGGCTGCTTGGTGGCCACCGTCCAGTGCAGCAGTTGGATGAGCACGAAACTCAGCGCGTAGTTCATGCCCGCGGCCAGCCCGCCCCAGAAGGCCGACAGGCCGAGCGCGCCGAGGGCGAACTTCATCAGCGTGGTGAGTGACATGACGGCACCGCCACCGGCGGCCTTGCGCAGCATGTCGTTGTAGTCAGCGCGGTTGCGCGTGATGTAGTGCTCGCCGGTTTCGGCGCTGCGGTCGGTCACCTTGGCCGCCAGCAGGGACGAGTTGCTGGCGATCAGCGCGCGCAGGCTGCGGTTGTGCCGGCCGACCTGTGCCAGATGTGCCAGCAGGCGGCTGGTGCTGGCGGCCGGGGTGGACGAGAGCAGGGTGTCGAGCAGCAGGCGCACGCGCAGCACGCGTTCGCGCAACTGGCGCAGGCGAAACACGATGTCCACCGAGATGCCGTGCTCGTCCAGGTGGCTGTAGACGCTGGCGGCCGCCTGGCGACAGGCGTCCAGGTGTTCCTTGAAGCGCTGCACCGCGACCGGCTGGGCCGCGGCGTCGGGGACGGGGGCGTGCAGCAGCTCGCGCACGGCTTCGAAGTCGCTTGCCAGGGTGTGGAAGGTGCGCTCCTGCAGCACCGCGGGGCTCATGCGCAGGCGCAGTTCGGGTGCAAAACCAATGGCACGGATCTGGCTCACGCAGTAGGTGATGGCGTCTTCCAGCGCCAGTTGCCACAGGCTGCGCGGCAGCGCGGCCGGCGGCGCCAGCAGGGCTGCCAGGCGCTGGGCGGTGGTCTCGTCCACCTGCGTCAGCCACTGGACGTCGTACTCGTGCGGAAACAGCAGGGTGAACAGCTCGGACGCGTCGCGTGTCTGCGGCGTGGCCGGCAGCAGCTTGCGCCACAGGCGGCTGAAGAACTCGCTGAGAAAGGCCGGGCGCTGGGCGAAGCCGTGGTCGGCCAGCAGCGTGGTGCTGTCGATGTCGCTCAGCAGGGCCTGCCACCAGGTCTGCAGGCGTTCACGCAGGGGCGGGCGCTCCTCGACGACGTCGAGCAGCAGGTGCAGCCGGCTCAGGCTGGTGGCCACGTCGGTGCGGTCGCCGCGCACCCAGTCCAGCAGGGCGGCCAGCCAGAGGTGGCGTTCGACCTGAGGGGCCTGCGGGTCGAGCGCGTCCAGCAGGCTGGGCAGGTCGCGGGGGACGGACATGCGGCTCAGTGCAGGATGCGCGAGCTGCCGCCGGCACCGCTGAGGCCGCCGCTGCTCAGCGCATCGAGCACGAACATCGGGACGTCGATGTCGAAGCGCTCGCCGTCCTCGGCCACGAAGAAGAAGCTGCCGTGCATGGTGCCGGTGGGCGTGCGCAGGCGCGTGCCGCTGGTGTATTCAAAGGTCTCTCCCGGCTGCAGCAGCGGCTGCTGGCCGACCACACCCAGGCCGCGCACCTTCTCGGTGTGGCCGTTGGCGTCGTTGACGTTCCAGCTGCGCGAGATCAGCTGTGCCGCCACGTCGCCGGTGTTGGACAGCGTGATGGTGTAGGCGAAGGCGTAGAGGCTCTGTTCCGGCGCGGACTGCTCGGGCAGGTAGCTGGGCAGGACTTCGACGAGAATTTGGTACTTGGCCATGGCTGGAGTGCTTGCCGGCGGTGTGCCAGACTGGCCGTAATGCTACCTGCGAAAATACCCCCATGTCTAAAACCTACCGCATCGCCCCCTCCATCCTCTCGGCCGACTTTGCCCGCCTGGGTGAGGAGGTGCGCAACGTGATAGCCGCCGGCGCCGACTGGATCCACTTCGACGTGATGGACAACCATTACGTGCCCAACCTGACCTTCGGCCCCATGGTGTGCCAGGCGCTCAAGCCGCACGCCAAGAAGCCGGATGGCACACCGGTGCCGATCGACGTGCACCTGATGATCCAGCCGGTGGATGCGCTGGCCGCGGCCTTTGCCGAGGCGGGGGCCGACCTGATCAGCTTCCACCCGGACGCTTCGGGCCACGTGCACCGCAGCATCCAGGCCATCAAGAGCAAGGGCTGCCAGGCGGGTCTGGTGTTCAACCCGGCGCAGCCGCTCGATGTGCTGGACTGGGTGCTGGATGACATCGACCTGGTGCTCATCATGAGCGTGAACCCGGGCTTTGGCGGCCAGAGTTTCATCGACTCGGCGTTGCGCAAGATCGAGGCGGTGCGCCGGCGCATCGAGGCCTCGGGCCGCGACATCCGGCTGGAGGTGGACGGCGGCATCAAGGCCGACAATATCCGTCGTGTGGCCGACGCCGGTGCGGACACCTTCGTCGCCGGCAGCGCCATCTTCGGCAAGCCCGACTACAAGGCCGTGATCGACGCCATGCGTCAGGCCCTGGCCTGAGGCCGGCCCGGTCTGTGAACGCAAAGGCACCGTTTCCGGCTGGGCCCGCACCGCATGACTGCTCCGCACGCTAGCGCAACCCGCGTCGCGCAGGTGGGCGCCTGGCTGCGTCGCGTGGTCGCCTGGTTCGGGCTGACCCGCGTGCCGGCCGATGCCGATGCACCGGTGCACCGGCGCGTGCGCGTGGCCATGTACGCCGTGCTCGGCGTGGTGGGCACGGTCTCGGCCTGGCAGACCTGGCAGGTGGAGATGAGCGAGGCAGTGCGCATGGGCGATGCCGAGATCATCCGCCTGGCAGCCACCCAGGCCACCCTGGCCCAGCGCATGGGCATGCTGGCAGCACGTTCGCTGAGCGAAGATGACGACAGCGAGGAAGCCGGCAACGCGTTGGACGAAACCATTGTGCAAGCCCAGGAGCAGGCGGTGCAGCTCGACGGCCTGCTGGCCCGCCAGGGGGTCTGGCAGGTCGCGGCACGCCCCCAGTTGCGGCAGGCGGTGTTCGAATGGCAGGAGCGGCGCGAACGTGTCTGGTACCGGGCCCATATCCTGTTGTGGCTCGACAAGCACAGCAGACTCGACAAGCGCCGCGCAGCCAGCCGCGCATTGCAGGAGGAGGTCGAGCCCTTCCTGCTGACGGCGCAGATGCTGGTGCAGGAGATGCAGCAGGCAGCGCAGCAGCGCGCGCGCAGCGCCATCCACCAGATCGAGATTTCCGCCCTGGCCATGCTGCTGGTGCTGCTGGCCCTCACCCTGCTGGTGGCCGAACCACTGGCGCGCTTCGTGCGGCGCCAGCACCGCGCGTTGTCGCTGCAGTCCGATGAGCTGCGCCGCCTGGCCCTGGTGGCCGAGCGCACCGCCAACTGGGTGGCGGTGCTCAATGCCGAGCGCCGCATCCTGTGGTGCAACCCGGCCTTGCTCAAGGGCGTGGGGAGCGAGTTGTCGGAACTGTTGGGCCGCCATCCCGGCCGGCTGGTCGATCCGCAGTTCAACGAGGTGGAGAAGCTGCGGCGGCTGGACGTCGAGCTGGAGCAGGGCCGCGGTGTGCGCTTCGAGGTGCGGGTGGCGCCGCGCGAGGGAGAGCAAGTCTGGCTGGACGTGGACTACCAGCCGGTCTTTGACGGTCTGGGCCAGTTGACCGGCTTCACCATTGTGGCCAGCGACATCACCGAGCGGGTGGATCAGCAGTTGCGCATGCGCAGCCTGCTCGACGCCTTGCCGGTGGGGGTGGTGCTGCAGGCAAAGGACGGCCGCGTACTGGAATGCAACCAGACGGCCAGCGAGCTGCTGGGCCTGAAGCAGCAGGACCTGGTCGGCTTCGGCAGTCTGGCGCGCGCGGCCATGGCGGTGCGCGACGACCTGAGCCCTTACCCGGTGGAGGAACGCCCCTCCAGTCGCACGCTGCGTACCGGGCAGGGCCTGCGCGGCGAATCGATCGGCCTGCTGACGCCGCAGGGCGAGGTGCGCTGGCTGCTGGCCAACACCGAGCCGGTGCACGACGCGGCGGGCCACCTGGCCGGTGTGATTTCCTGCGTGGTGGATGTGACGGAACAGCGTGCCCAGCAGCAGCTGCTGACGCTGGCGGTGGAGAGCGCTTCGCTGGGCATCTGGCAGTGGGACATCGTCAGCGGTGCGATGAGCTGCAACGACCGCATGTATACCCTGCTGGGCTACCAGGCCGGTGACGTGGAGATGACGGTGCAGGCGTGGAACGACCTGATTCACCCGGACGATCTGGCGGGCTGGCTGTGGGCGGTGCGCACCAACCTGCGCGATTCGCTGCGCCCGCTGCACTGGGAGGTGCGCATCCGTCACGGCGACGGCCGCTGGGTCTGGCTCATGTACAGCGGCACCGTGGTCGCGCGCGATGCGGAGGGCCGCGCGGTGCGCATGGCGGGCATCACCTACGACATCAACGCGCAGAAGGAGCTGGAGGAGCAGCTGCGCCACGCCGCGCGCACCGACCACCTGACGCACCTGCCCAACCGCAGCGAGCTGCTGGGACGCGTGCAGTCCTGCATCCAGCGCGTGCGCCAGCAGCCGGGTTACCACTTTGCCGTGCTGTTCATGGACTTCGACCGCTTCAAGCAGGTGAACGACACGCTGGGCCACGGCGTCGGCGACGAGTTGCTGCGCCAGATCGCGCAGCGCTTACAGGAGAGTCTGCGCCCGGGTGACGCCTTCGTGCAGACCAGCGATTTCAAGCAGATGGCCGCGCGCATCGGTGGCGACGAGTTCGTGGTGCTGCTCGACGACATCCGCGGCGACCTCGATGCTCAGGTGGTGGCGGCACGGCTGCTCGATGTGCTGGCCCAGCCCTACCAGATCGGCGTGCATCGCCTGACCTCTTCGGCCAGCATCGGCATCGTGACCGCCGAGCATGCCGGCGAGGATGCCGACAGCGTGCTGCGTGACGCCGATATCGCCATGTACGAGGCCAAGCGCGAAGGGCGCGGCCGCTACGTGATGTTCGAGCCCTCGATGCGCAAGCGCGTGCGCGACGACGTGGCGCTGGAGAACGACCTGCGCCAGGCGCTGGACAACGGTGAGCTCTTCGTCGTTTACCAGCCGGTGCTGCACCTGGACAGCGGCCGCCTGTCGGGCCTGGAGGCGCTGGTGCGTTGGCGGCATCCGCAGCGCGGGCTGGTGTCGCCGCTGACCTTCATTCCGGTGGCCGAGGCCAGCGGTCTGATCAGCCAGATCGGCCACTTCGTGCTGCGGGCCGCGTGCACGGAGTTCGTGCGGTTGCAGGCCGAACTCGGCGAGCAGGCGCCGACGACGCTGGCGGTCAACCTGTCGCGCGCGCAGCTGCGGCAACCTGGGTTGGTGGTTGAGCTGCAGGAGGTGCTGCGCGACTGCGACATGCGGCCCGGCCAGCTGGTGCTGGAGGTGACGGAAAGCCTGGCGGCGCAGGACGAGATGGTGCAGGGCACGCTGCGCGAGATCAGGGCGCTGGGCGTGGCCCTCTCGCTCGACGACTTCGGCACCGGCTACTCGTCTCTGTCGTGCCTGCACGAGCTGCCCGTGAACATTGTCAAGATCGACCGCTCCTTCGTCGGCATGGCCATGAACAGCGACTACCACCGGGTGATGATTGAAGCCACCATCCGCATGGCCCAGACGCTGGGGCTGTCGACGGTGGCCGAAGGCATCGAAACGACGGAACAGGCCGCCTTGATGCAGGCCTTGGGCTGCGCCAAGGGGCAGGGCTACCTCTACAGCATGCCGCTGGAGCCCGATGCGCTGCGGCGCTGGATTAGCCTGCGGCAGCCGCGGGGCTGAGCCCGCACGGCCCTGGGCCCCTCCGGCGCATCACGTCAGAACGAGGTCCAGTCGCCGTCGTCGTCACCACCGCGCGCGGGTTTGGCGGCGGGCGCCGGCGGTGCGGGCGGCTCGGCCGCCTTGGCGGGGGCCGCGGCCGGGCGCGCGATGCTGCGGCGCTCGACGCCCGCCGGCGGCTTGCCAGGCTGGCCGGAGCGGGTGGGCGCTGCTTGCGGCATGACGGCGGCCGGCGCATCGTGCGCGCCAAGCTTGAACACGCTCACGGCCGCCACCAGCTGCTGAGCCTGGCTCTTCAGGCTGGAGGCCGCCGCGGCAGACTCCTCCACCAGCGCGGCGTTCTGCTGTGTGGCCTGGTCCATCAGGTTGATGGCCTCGCCAACCTGCGACACGCCCTGGCTCTGCTCCGAGCTGGCGGCGCTGATCTCGCCCATGATGTCGGTCACGCGGCGGATGCTGGCCACCACCTCGTCCATGGTGCTGCCGGCCTGATCGACCAGCGCGCTGCCGCGCTCGACGCGCTGCACGCTGTCGGTGATGAGCTGCTTGATCTCTTTTGCTGCTTCGGCCGAGCGGCCGGCCAGCGAACGTACCTCACCGGCCACCACGGCAAAACCACGGCCCTGCTCGCCGGCACGGGCGGCTTCCACCGCGGCGTTCAGCGCCAGGATGTTGGTCTGGAAGGCGATGCCGTCGATCACGCTGATGATGTCGTTGATCTTGCGGCTCGATTCGTTGATGCCCTTCATGGTGTCGACCACCTGGGCCACCACTTCGCCGCCCTGCACCGCCACGGTGGAGGCGCTCTGTGCCAGCTGGTTGGCCTGGCGCGCGTTGTCGGCGTTGTGCTTCACTGTGGAGCCGAGTTCTTCCATCGACGCGGCGGTTTCCTGCAGTGCGCTGGCCTGCTGTTCGGTGCGCATGCTCAGGTCCTGATTGCCGGTGGCGATCTCGGCGCTGGCGGTGGATACGCCTTCGGCGTTCTGACGCACATTGCTGACGATGCGCGCCAGGTTCTCGCGCATGGTGGCCAGGGCCTGAAGCAGCCGGGCAGCCTCATCCTTGCCCTCGGCCTGGATGGCACGTGCCAGGTCGCCACTGGCAATCGCCTCAGCGGAACTGGCGGCTTCCTGGATCGGGCGGGTGATCGAGCGCGTGGCCCGCAGGGCTAACAGGATGCCCAGTACCACCGAGATGGCCGCGCCGCCGCCCAGCGCCACCTGGCTCTGCCCGGCCACGGCGTCGGCCTCCTCCTGCTTCTGCGCCAGGATCTTGCGGGCATGCTGGGCCACGTCGTCGACGGACTTCAGGTAGGTTTCGGCGAGCGGACGTAGTTCGCGGTCCACCGCGTCGGAGATGTTTTCGCCGTCCTTCTGGCGTTTGATCAGGGCGGCGCGCGCATCGACATAGGTCTTGCGGTGCTTGGCCACGGTGGCCATCAATGCCTTGCTGGCCTCGTCCTCCATCATGGACTCCAGCTGCTTCTGGTCGTCGCTGATGGCCTTGGAGGTGGCTGCCATGTCCTTCTGCAGCGCATCGATGTAGCCGACGTCAGTGGTTTTCAGGGCAGCCGAGGCGCGCACCCAGTTGATGGTGATCTGCGAGGACCAGCGCTGCGCCAGCAGGCTGCGCTGCAACTCGACGGTACCGATCTCGTGGCTGGTGTCCTTCAGCGTGCCGATACGCCAGACGCCCACGACCGCAATCGCAGCGGTGATCACGAGCACGGCGGCAAAGGCCAGCATGAGGCGGGTTCCGATCTGGAGGTTGCTTGTTTTCATGGTTGACGTCCTCCTCGACGAGGCAAGTGGCCCACGCGGGCCGGAAAGTAAGTGCACTCACGGTGCCGGTGAGCCCACTCTAGCCATTCAGCGTCTTCCTGTGATTGGGGATTGCCCCAATCAGGTGCGCCCCTGTTCAGGCCGACAGGGCGATGCGCGGTGCGCATGGCACAAGGGTGCGCGCGTCGCGCCCACCGGGCGGTTTGCTACACTGTGCCCATGTTCATTCACCGCATCAGCATCACAGGTTGCAGCGACCGGGGAGCCTGGCCCTGGCGCAAGCCGCAGACTGCCTGCCGTCGGGCTCACGCCTGACGGGCCGCTGCACTGGCGGCATCTCCCCTCGTCGCCCCATGAGTCGGGGCGCCTGATCTGAATGAACCGGGCACATCGTGCCCTTGCCGCGGCTGAAGGCCGCGCGCAAGTCCCGGAGGTATTCCTGTGATGACTGAATCCGAATTCGATGCCTTGGCCCGTCAGGGGTACAACCGCATCCCGCTGATGGCCCAAGCCTTTGCGGACCTCGAAACCCCGCTGTCGCTCTATCTCAAGCTGGCCCATGTGCAGGACGGCGGACGCCATTCCTTCCTGTTGGAGTCGGTGGTGGGGGGTGAGCGCTTCGGTCGCTACAGCTTCATCGGCCTGCCGGCACGCACGCTGTTGCGCGCCACTGGTTTTGGCGACGCCGCGCGCACCGAGGTGGTGACCGATGGCCAGGTGGTGGAAGCAGTGCCCGGCAATCCGCTCGACTTCATCACCGCCTACCAGCAGCGCTTCAAGGTGGCCCTGCAGCCGGGGCTGCCGCGTTTCTGTGGCGGCCTGGCCGGCTACTTCGGTTATGACACCGTGCGCCACATCGAGAAGCGGTTGGTGCACAGCTGCCCGCCGGATCCACTGGACTGTGCCGACATCCTGCTGTTGCAGTGCGAGGAGCTGGCCGTGATCGACAACCTGTCGGGCATGCTGCATCTCATCGTCTATGCCGATCCGACGCTGCCCGGCGCCTATGCCCGGGCCCAGGCGAGGCTGGGCGAACTGCGCGAGCGCCTGAAGGCCCCGGTGCAGGTGCCGGTGGTCACGCCGGTGGCGCATGCAGTGGAGCAGCGCGGCTATGCCAAGACGGACTTCCTCGCTGCGGTGGAGCGTGCCAAGGGCTTGATCCAGGCCGGCGACTTCATGCAGATCGTCATGGGCCAGCGCATCAGCAAGCCTTACACACAAAGCCCGCTGAGCCTGTACCGCGCGCTGCGCACACTCAATCCCAGCCCCTACATGTACTACTACCACCTGGGCGATGTGCACGTGGTGGGTTCGTCGCCCGAGATCCTGGTGCGGCAGGAGAAGACGTCGGCTGGCTCCACCAAGGTCACCATCCGCCCGCTGGCCGGCACCCGCCCGCGCGGCGCCACGCCCGAGGCCGACAAGGCGGCCGAGGTGGAGCTGGTGAACGACCCGAAGGAGCGCGCCGAGCACGTGATGCTGATCGATCTGGCGCGTAACGACATTGGCCGTATTGCCAAGACCGGCAGCGTCAAGGTGACAGAGGCCTTTGCCGTGGAGCGCTACAGCCACGTGATGCACATCGTGAGCAATGTGGAGGGTGAACTGCTGGACGGCATGGGCAACATGGACGTGCTGCGTGCCACCTTCCCGGCTGGCACATTGAGCGGCGCCCCCAAGGTGCATGCGATGGAGCTGATCGACCAGCTGGAGCCGGTCAAGCGCGGCATCTACGGCGGCGCCTGCGGCTACCTGAGCTACGCCGGCGACATGGACGTGGCCATTGCCATCCGTACCGGCGTCATCAAGGACGGCCTGCTGCACGTGCAGGCCGCGGCCGGTGTGGTGGCCGATTCCGTGCCCGAGCTGGAGTGGAAGGAAACCGAGCACAAGGCGCGTGCCGTGCTGCGCGCCAGCGAACTGGTGGAACAGGGACTGGAGTGAACGCCATGAACAAGATCCGACTCCTCATGGTGGACAACTACGACTCGTTCACCTACAACCTGGTGCAATATTTCGGCGAACTCGGTGCCGAGGTCGAGGTGCACCGCAACGACGAGATCACGGTGGCTGATATCGAGGCCAAGCTGCAGGCCGGCCAGCTGGACCGGCTGGTGATTTCGCCCGGCCCCTGCTCACCGGCCGAAGCCGGCATCTCGGTGGCGGCGATCCGCCACTTTGCCGGCAAGCTGCCCATCCTGGGTGTCTGCCTGGGGCACCAGAGCATCGGCGCGGCATTCGGCGGCAAGATCATCCGCGCGCAGCAGCTGATGCACGGCAAGACCAGTGTCATCACGACCACGCAGGAGGGTGTGTTTGCCAATTTGCCCCGGCAGTTCACCGTCAACCGCTACCATTCGCTGGCGATCGAGCGCGCCAGTTGCCCGCCTGAACTGAAGGTGACGGCTTGGACTGAGGATGGCGAGATCATGGGCATCCGGCATGCCACGCTGCCCATCCAGGGTGTGCAGTTCCACCCGGAGTCGATCCTGACCGAGCATGGCCATGCCATGTTGAAGAATTTTCTGGACCAAGCCTGAGGAAGCCGCCATGCCGCACACCCACCAGATCACCCCGCAGCAGGCGCTGCAGCGCGTGATCGAACACCGCGAAATCTTCCACGATGAGATGCTGCACGTCATGCGCCTCATCATGAGCGGCGAGATGTCGCCGGTGCTGATGGCCGCGCTGATCACCGGCCTGCGTGTGAAGAAGGAAACCATCGGCGAGATCACCGCCGCCGCGCAGGTGATGCGCGAGTTCTCGACCAAGGTCGAGGTGGCCGACCGCCAGCATCTGGTCGACATTGTCGGCACGGGTGGTGACGGCGCCCATACCTTCAACATTTCCACTTGCGCCATGTTCGTGGCCGCCGCAGCCGGTGCCAAGGTCAGCAAGCATGGCGGGCGCAGTGTCTCCAGCAAGAGCGGCAGTGCCGATGTGATGGAGTCGCTCGGCGTCAACATCAACCTCAAGCCCGCGGCCATTGCGCAGTGCATTGCCGAGACCGGGGTCGGCTTCATGTTTGCGCCCAACCACCACCCGGCCATGAAGAACGTGGCGCCGGTGCGGCGCGAACTGGGCGTGAAGACCATCTTCAACATCCTGGGGCCGCTGACCAATCCGGCGGGCGCACCCAACATCCTGATGGGCGTGTTCCACGAGGATCTGGTCGGCATCCAGGTGCGTGCGCTGCAGCGCCTGGGCGCCGAGCACGCGCTGGTGGTCTACGGCAAGGACGGCATGGACGAGATCAGTCTGGGGGCCGGCACCTTGGTGGGCGAGCTGAAGAACGGCGAGATCAGCGAATACGAGATCCATCCGGAGGACTTCGGCATCACCATGGCCAGCACCCGCAATATCCGGGTGGAGACGCCCGAGCAATCGCGCGCGATGCTGTTGTCGGTGCTGGACGGCCAGCCGGGCGTGGCCAGCGACATCGTGGCGCTCAACGCCGGGGTGGCGCTGTACGCTGCCAACGTGGCCGCCTCCATGGCGGAGGGCATTACCCTGGCGCGCGCGGCCATCGCCTCCGGCGCCGCCAAGGCCAAGCTGGAGCAGCTGGTGACTGTGGCTCATCGCCTGGGCCAGCCGAGCTGACCATGTGGGACGATTCTGGAGCCTGGATCGCCTTGGGCGTGTCGGCCCTGTTCGTGGTCGCGGGCCTGGTCATGCACCGCGTCTTCGTGAAAATCCTCAAGAACGGCTCCGAGCCGAACGCCAAAGATGAGTGACATCCTGAACCAGATCGTGGCCGTCAAGCGGCAGGAAATTGCGGCGGCCCTCAAGAAAAAGTCGCTGGCCGCCGTGCGGGCGGACGCCGAGTCGCGTGTGCTGACGCGCGACTTCGTCGGCGCCCTGCGCAGCAAGATTGCCGCCGGACGAGCGGGCGTCATCGCTGAAATCAAGAAGGCCAGCCCGAGCAAGGGGGTGCTGCGCGAAGACTTCGTCCCGGCTGACATTGCGCAGAGCTATGCCGAGCATGGTGCTGCCTGCCTGTCGGTGCTGACCGACCGCCAGTTTTTCCAGGGGCAACCCGATTACCTGAAGCAAGCGCGCGCTTCTTGCGAACTGCCGGTGCTGCGCAAGGACTTCATGGTCGATCCGTATCAGATCTATGAGTCGCGCGCCATGGGGGCCGACTGCATTCTGCTGATCGCCGCCTGCCTGGACGATGCACAGATGGCCGATCTGGAGGCGATCGCCCTAGGGCTGGACATGGCGGTGTTGGTGGAGGTGCATGACGGTGCCGAGCTGGACCGGGCCCTCACGCTGAAGACGCCGCTGCTGGGCATCAACAACCGCAACCTGCGCACCTTCGATGTGTCGCTGGACACCACGCTGGCGTTGCGTGCGCGGGTGCCGGCCGACCGGCTGCTGGTGACGGAGTCCGGCATCCTGGCGCGGACGGACGTGCAGCGCATGCGCGATGCCGGCATCCATGCCTTCCTGGTCGGCGAGGCCTTCATGCGCGCGCCCGACCCGGGCGTGGCGCTGGCTGAACTGTTTGGCTGACCGGGCTGCGCGCGTCATCCATGTCTATCGCCAGTCCGCAGGTTGGTCTCTTTTCGCCTGAGCCGTTACAAGCGGTCGCCGTGCCCCGGTTGACGGCTTGGGCGCCCGAGGCGTGGCCGGTGGCGTCCGACTGGGCGTCGGTTGTGGCACCGTTCTGGCGCAGTACTGCAGGACAGCGCTTGGCCGATTTCATCGAAGCCCGACTGGCAGCTGGCGCGGTCATTTATCCGCCGCGGCCCTTGCTCGCGCTGGAGTTGACGCCGCTGGCGCAAGTCCGGGTGGTGATCCTGGGCCAGGATCCGTACCACGGGCCGGGGCAGGCCGAGGGCTTGGCGTTTTCGGTGGCGCCGGGCATCAAGCTGCCGCCGTCCTTGCGCAATATCTTCAAGGAACAGGCGCGCGATCCCTTGTTGCCCGGTTCGCCAGCCTCCCTGTCGGCCAACGGCTCCTTGCGACGTTGGGCGCAACAGGGTGTCTTGCTGCTCAATGCCTGCCTGACGGTGGAGGAGCGGTCCCCGGGCAGTCATGCGGGGCAAGGTTGGGAAGCGCTTACTGATATGGTCTTCAAGGCGGTGCTGGATCAGAGTGGGCCGGTTGTGTTCATGTTGTGGGGGGCGCATGCCCAGCGCATGGCGGACGTGGTGCGCAGTCATGGCGCAGTGACTCAGGTGGAGGGGGATGGTGGGCGGCACCTGATCCTGTGTGCCAATCACCCCTCGCCACTCTCGGCTTTGCGGCCGCCGCAGCCCTTCATCGGGTGCGGTCATTTCAGCCAGGCGAATGCATTTTTGCAACGCCAGGGCGGCTCGCCGGTTGATTGGTAAGCGGGTTTGCCTCCCGCTGCTTCGCGGCGGCGGTTTTTCATGGCATAATCAAAGGCTCACCAATTGGAGAGGTGGCCGAGTGGTTAATGGCAGCAGACTGTAAATCTGCCCTCTTACGAGTACGCTGGTTCGAATCCAGCCCTCTCCACCAGTGAACGTGATTGCAGAGCGAGCGTGTTGAATGATGCGCTTCGAGGTCGGCTGGGGCTGGCTTTGATGCGGGAGTAGTTCAATGGTAGAACCCCAGCCTTCCAAGCTGATGACGCGGGTTCGATTCCCGTCTCCCGCTCCACGATCTGTTCATTGCCGTGGTGAGCTTGCAGGCAAGAATACTGCCCATGTGGCTCAGTGGTAGAGCACTCCCTTGGTAAGGGAGAGGTCGCGGGTCCGATTCCCGCCATGGGCACCATTTTCTGGTGCGCGGTCCATGCCGTCGTGTCGTGGTTGTTAAGAAGTAGTTGCTTTTCGCATCCTTTCTGGAGATTTGAAAAATGGCAAAAGAGAAATTTGAGCGTACCAAGCCGCACGTGAACGTGGGCACCATTGGTCACGTGGACCATGGCAAGACCACGCTGACGGCGGCCATCACCACCGTGCTGGCAGC
>JAULXO010000030.1:0-52239 GCA_032118555.1 Hylemonella sp.
CGCAGCCGGGCGACGAATCCGGCTCGCCTTTCTTTTGGGTACTTTTCTTTGGCGAAGCAAAGAAAAGTACCTCGCCCGCCGGGGCGAGACCCGGCACAAACCACCCCGCCGGCGGAGGAAAAGCCGCGAACTCTACAATCACCCCATCCCACTCGCAAGCGCAGAAAAAAATGGCAATCTACGAACTCGACGGCAAATCCCCCACGCTCGGCAAGAACGCCTGGGTGGCCGACAGCGCCCAAGTCATCGGCAAGGTCACGCTGGAAGAGGACGTGAGCGTCTGGTTCGGCACCATCATCCGCGGTGACTCCGAGAAAATCCACATCGGCCGCGGCTCCAACATCCAGGACGCCAGCGTGCTGCATGCCGACGAAGGCGTGCCGCTGACGCTGGGTCAGAACGTGTCCGTGGGCCACAAGGTGATGCTGCATGGCTGCACGGTGGGCGATGGCTCCTTGATCGGCATCGGGGCCGTGGTGCTGAACCACGCGAAGATCGGCAAGAACTGCCTGGTGGGCGCCGGTGCGCTGGTGACCGAAGGCAAGGAATTCCCGGATGGCTCCATGATCCTGGGCAGCCCGGCCAAGGCGGTGCGCCAGCTCACGCCCGAGCAGATCGAGGGTCTCAAGCGCATTGCGGCGCACTACGTCGAGAACGCGGCGCACTACCGCAAGAGCTTCAAGAAAATCGGCTGAGCCTGGCGGCTGGCCCCAGCAAAGCATTTCACGTGTCCGAACTTCACAAGTTTCTTTTCGAAGGTCTGCCGGTGCGCGGCATGATCGTGCGCCTGACCGATGCTTGGACCGAGATCCTGCGCCGGCGCGCCGGCAGTGCCACCGGGGCCTACCCGCCACCGGTGCAGAACCTGCTGGGCGAAATGGCCGCCGCTGGCGCGCTGATGCAGTCCAACATCAAGTTCAACGGTGCGCTGATCCTGCAGGTGTTCGGTGACGGGCCGGTCAAGCTGGCGGTGGCCGAGATCCAGTCGAACCTGAGCCTGCGTGCCACGGCCACCGTGCAGGGGGAGGTGCCCGTCGATGCCCATCTGGCAGCCATGCTGAATGTGCATGGTCATGGTCGGTGCGCCATCACGCTCGATCCGCAGGACCGGCTTCCGGGCCAGCAGCCCTACCAGGGCGTGGTGCCGCTGAGCGATGCGCAGGGCAAGTCGCTCCACACCCTGTCGGACGCGTTGCAGCATTACATGCGCCAGAGCGAACAGCTGGAGACCACGTTGGTGCTGGCGGCCGACGACAAGGTGGCCGCGGGCCTGCTGATCCAGCGCCTGCCGATTGAGGGCATGGCCAACCTGGCGGGCCAGAACCCGGCCGAGGCCGAGCAGTACGAGGCGGAGCAGTACGAGCACTACAACCGCATTGCCACGCTGGCGTCCAGCCTCAAGCGCGAAGAGTTGCTGACGCTGGACGTGGAGACCATCCTGCGCCGCCTGTTCTGGGAAGAGCAACTGCAGCGTTTCGAGCCGCTGGCTGGCGAGACGGCGCCGCGTTTTGCCTGCACCTGCAGCCGCGAGCGTGTCGGCCGCATGATCCAGGGCCTGGGCGAGGTGGAGGCCCAGGAAATCCTGGCCGAGCGCGGTGTGATCATGGTCGACTGCGAGTTCTGCGGCGCCAACTACCGCTTCGACGCCATCGACGCCGCGCAGCTGTTTACGCAGGCGGGTGATCAGCCGCCGTCGAGCGCGTCAATCCAGTAAAGAGGCGGAACTCGCAATCCGGGTCGGCGCAATCACAGGTGCCGCGCCAGCGCGGCGCGGGGGTGTCCCGTGGCGGCGTGATCAGGCGCATCGCGGCGCGCAGGCGCTGTGTTCCCTCGCCGTAGACCACGCTGTACGGCAAGCCTCGGGCCTGCAGGGCGGCACGCAAGGCGGCATCGACCTGCAGCTGTTGTGGCGTGATGCCGGGCCAGTCGAGGCCGGTGAGCAGGATGCGGTCGTAGGGCGGGGATCGCAGCGCGTCCAGGGACGGTGCGTCGCTGATGTGCAGCTGGTTCAGGTGCTGCGCCAGGGCGTTTGCCAGGGAGGTCTTGCCGGTCGCGGGGGCGCCGAGGATGGCAATGCGCATGGGCCGGGTGGCGCGTGGCCTATTTGGGCGTGATCTGGACGTAGATCTCGTTGGGCTTGACCATGCCCAGTTCCAGCCTGGCTTTTTCTTCCACCATTTCCAGGCCTTCTTTCAGGTCGCGCACCTCGGCGGCCAGCTGGTCGTTGGCCAGCTGGGCCTGGGCGTTTTTCCGTTTCTGAGCTTCCAGCTCGGTCGCCATGCCTGCCACGCTGGGCACGCTGCCCCGGCCAAACCACAGCTGCGCGTGAAGGATCACGAGCAGCGCGATGAGGATGGCCGGGACGAGGCGTGAACCCATGAAGTGTTTACTTCAAGTTGTAGAAGGCAGAGCGGCCGGGGTAGACGGCGATCTCGCCCAAATCTTCCTCGATGCGCAGCAGCTGGTTGTACTTGGCCATGCGGTCACTGCGGCTCATGGAGCCGGTCTTGATCTGGCCGGCATTGGTGCCTACGGCGATGTCGGCAATGGTGCTGTCCTCGGTCTCACCCGAGCGGTGGCTGATGACGGCGGTGTAGCCGGCGCGCTTGGCCATCTCGATGGCGGCAAAGGTCTCGGTCAGGGTGCCGATCTGGTTGATCTTGATCAGGATGGAGTTGGCAATGTTCTTGTCAATGCCTTCCTTCAGGATCTTGGTGTTGGTGACGAACAGGTCGTCGCCCACCAGCTGTACCTTCTGGCCCAGGCGCTCGGTCAGGATCTTCCAGCCTTCCCAGTCGCCTTCGTGCATGCCGTCTTCGATGCTGATGATGGGGTACTTGTCGCACCAGGTGGCCAGGATGTCGGTCCACTCGGTGGCGGACAGCACCAGGCCTTCGCCTTCGAGGTGGTACTTGCCGTCCTTGTAGAACTCGCTGGCGGCGCAGTCCAGGCCCAGGGCGATCTGCTCGCCGGCGGTGTAGCCGGCCTTGTCGATGGCCTCGAGAATCATCTGGATCGCGGCCTCGTGGCTGGCCACGCTGGGCGCGAAACCACCTTCGTCACCCACGGCCACGCTCATGCCCTTGTCGTGCACGATCTTCTTCAGCGCATGGAAGACTTCGGCGCCCCAGCGCAGGGCTTCGCGGAAGTTGGGGGCACCCACCGGCAGGATCATGAACTCCTGCAGGTCGAGGTTGTTGTTGGCGTGCGCGCCGCCGTTGATGACGTTCATCATCGGCACTGGCATCTGCACAGCGCCCATGCCGCCGAAGTAGCGGTACAGGGGCAGACCCGATTCCTCGGCGGCGGCGCGGGCCACCGCCATGCTGACGGCCAGCGTGGCGTTGGCGCCCAGGCGGCCCTTGTTGTCGGTGCCGTCGAGGTCGATCAGGGTCTTGTCCAGGAAGGCCTGCTCGGAGGCGTCCAGGCCCAACACGGCTTCGCTGATTTCGGTGTTGATGTATTCCACGGCCTTGAGCACGCCCTTGCCCAGGTAGCGGCTCTTGTCGCCGTCGCGCAGCTCAATGGCTTCGCGTGAACCGGTGGAGGCACCGGACGGCACGGCGGCGCGGCCCATCACGCCGGATTCCAGCAGGACGTCGCATTCCACGGTGGGGTTGCCGCGCGAGTCCAGGACTTCGCGACCGACGATATCAACAATAGCGCTCATGGTTTCCTTTCGATTTGAATAACTGGATGAATCGGGTTCAGATGACGGGGGCGGCCACGCCCTCCACCAGAATCATGTTGAAGAACTCGGTGGCGCCGGCGCGCTTGGCGCGGGCGGCACGGTACATCTGGTCGTCGTAGAAGGCCTTGGCCTGCTCAAAACTGGGAAAGCGCAGCATGGCGATGCGCGCCGGCTGCCAGTTGCCTTCCATCACCTCGAACTTGCCGCCGCGTACCAGGTACTCGCCGCCGAAGGCCTGGACCGCCGCCGGCGCCTCGGCCATGTACTGTTTGTACTGTTCCGGGTCGGAGACTTTCATGTCGACGATGATGTAGGCGGCAGTCATGGGGTCTTGCGGGGTCTGTGGGCTCAGGCGTTGAAGTGGTTTTCGAGGAAGCCGTGTTTCTTGGTGACGTCATCCAGCGCCACCAGCGTTTCCAGCAGCGCCTTCATGTGCTTGAGCGGCACGGCGTTCGGGCCGTCAGACCAGGCGTCGGCCGGGTTGGGGTGGGTTTCCATGAAGAAGCCCGCCACGCCCACGGCGGCGCCGGCGCGGGCCAGCACGGGCACCATCTCACGCGCGCCGCCGCTCGCTTGCCCCAAGCCACCGGGTTTCTGCACCGAGTGGGTCACGTCGAACACCACCGGTGCGCCGGACTTGCGCATCTCGGCCAGGCTGGTCATGTCGGCCACGAGGTTGTTGTAGCCAAAGCTCACGCCGCGCTCGCAGGCCAGAAAGCGATCGGGGTCCAGACCGGCTTCCATGGCGGCGGCCCGGGCCTTGTCGATCACGTTCTTCATGTCCCAGGGTGCGAGGAACTGGCCCTTCTTGATGTTCACCGGCTTGCCGGACTTGGCCACCGCGTGGATGAAGTCGGTCTGGCGGCACAGGAAGGCCGGGGTCTGCAGCACGTCGACCACGCTGGCGACCTCGGCCACCTGCGACTCGTCGTGCACGTCGGTGAGCACGGGCAGGCCGGTCTGGCGGCGCACCTCGTCCAGGATTTTCAGGCCGGCCTCCAGCCCCACGCCACGCTTGGTCGAGCCAGACGAGCGGTTGGCCTTGTCGAAGGAGCCCTTGTAGATCAGGGGGATGCCCAAGGACGTACAGGCTTCTTTCAGCTGACCGGCCACGTCGAGGGAGATCTGCAGCCCTTCGATGGAGCAGGTGCCGGCGATCAGGAAGAAGCGCTGATCCAGGCCGACGTCAAAACCGCAGAGTTTCATGCGTGCTTTCTCAGGCCACGGCCTTCAGATTCTTCTTGCCGGCGGCCTGGTGGTCCAACGCGGCCTTGATGAAGGCGTTGAACAGCGGGTGGCCGTTCCAGGGCGTGGACTTGAACTCGGGGTGGAACTGCACGCCGACGAACCAGGGGTGCACGGTCTGCGGCAACTCCACGATCTCGGTCAGGTGCTCGCGCTGCGTCAGCGCAGAGATCACGAGGCCGGACTTGCGCAGTGTGTCGAGGTAGTTGACGTTGGCCTCGTAGCGATGGCGGTGGCGCTCGGTGACCACGTCGCCGTAGATCTGGTGCGCCAGCGTGCCCTTGGCGACGTCGGAGCTCTGCGCGCCCAGGCGCATGGTGCCGCCCAGATCCGAATTGGCGTCGCGCGTCTTGATGGTGCCGTCGGCGTCCTTCCACTCGGTGATCAGCGCGATCACGGGGTTGGGGCTGTTCGGTTCGAACTCGGTGCTGTTGGCGTCCTTCAGGCCGGCCACGTGGCGCGCGAATTCGATGGTGGCCACCTGCATGCCAAGGCAGATGCCCAGGTAGGGTACCTTGTGCTCGCGCGCGAAGCGGGCGGTGTTGATCTTGCCCTCGATGCCGCGCTTGCCGAAGCCGCCGGGCACCAGGATGGCGTCGTACTTGGCTAGGCGCGAGACGGCGTCGTCGGAGATGGTCTCGGAATCGACGTGCTCGATCTTCACGCGCACGTGGTTCTTCATGCCGGCGTGGCGCAGCGCTTCGTTGACGGACTTGTAGCTGTCGGTCAGCTCGACGTATTTGCCGACCATGGCGATGGTGACTTCGCCCTGCGGGTTCTCCACCTCGTAGACCAGGTCGTCCCAGCGCTTGAGGTTGGCCGGCGGGGTGTTGAGGCGCAGCTTGTCGCAGATCAGGCCGTCCAGGCCCTGCTCGTGCAGCACGCGGGGCACCTTGTAGATGGTGTCGACATCGGGCATGGAGATCACGCCCCATTGCGCCACGTTGGTGAAGAGGCTGATCTTCTCGCGCTCGTCGTCCGGGATCGGGCGGTCGGCACGGCACAGCAGCGCGTCGGGCTGGATGCCGATCTCGCGCAGCTTCTGCACCGTGTGCTGTGTGGGCTTGGTCTTGAGCTCGCCGGCGGCAGCGATCCACGGCACATAGGTCAGGTGCACGAAGGCGGCGTTGTTCGGCCCCAGGCGCAGGCTCAACTGGCGCACGGCTTCGAGGAAGGGCAGGGACTCGATGTCGCCCACGGTGCCGCCAATCTCGACGATGGCCACGTCCACCGCGTCCGCGGTCTCGTAACCTGCGCCGCGCTTGACGTATTCCTGGATCTCGTTGGTGACGTGCGGAATGACCTGCACCGTCTTGCCGAGGTAGTCGCCGCGGCGCTCCTTTTCCAGCACGCTCTTGTAGATCTGGCCGGTGGTGAAGTTGTTGGACTTCTTCATGCGCGTTTCGATGAAACGCTCGTAGTGGCCCAGGTCGAGGTCGGTTTCCGCGCCGTCGTCGGTGACGAACACCTCGCCGTGCTGGAAGGGCGACATGGTGCCTGGATCGACGTTCAGGTAGGGGTCGAGCTTGATCAGGGTGACTTTGAGGCCCCGCGATTCCAGGATCGCAGCGAGGGAGGCTGAGGCGATTCCCTTGCCCAGGGAGGACACCACACCGCCAGTGACGAAGACAAATTTGGTCATGTCTGGGGAGCCTGGTCGGCTCGGGGAGGTGGTAAAGCGAGATTATAGGCGCGTGGCCATGACGGCCCGCTTGCAGGGGACTATTCCGCGGGGCATCGCCGGCGGGGCCTCTGCTACATTCCGATCCCATGAACGACCTTGCCGGAAAACATATCGTCCTCGGGCTGACGGGCGGCATTGCCTGCTACAAGGCGGCCGAGCTGTGCCGCGCCCTGGTGAAGGCGGGCGCCACCGTGCAGGTGGTGATGACCGAGGCGGCCGAGCACTTCATCACCCCGGTGACGATGCAGGCGTTGTCCAACCGGCCCGTCTACGGCTCGCAGTGGGACGCACGCGAGGCCAACAACATGGCGCACATCAACCTCAGCCGCGAGGCCGACGCCATCCTGATTGCGCCCTGCAGTGCCGACTTCATGGCCAAGCTGCTGCACGGCCGCGCCGACGAGTTGCTGAGCCTGATGTGCCTGGCACGCCCCATCGACAAGGTACCGCTGCTGATCGCCCCGGCCATGAACCGCGAAATGTGGGCTCACCCGGCCACGCAGCGCAACGTGGCCCAGATCCAGGCCGACGGCGCGGTGGTGTTCGACGTCGGCAGCGGTGAGCAGGCCTGCGGCGAGGTGGGTGACGGCCGCATGCTGGAAGCTGAGGAACTACTGGAGGAGGTGATCGCCTTCTTCCAGCCCAAGGCGCTGCTGGGTCAGCGCGTGCTGGTGACGGCCGGCCCGACGTATGAGGCCATCGACCCGGTACGCGGCATCACCAACCTCTCCAGCGGCAAGATGGGCTTTGCCATCGCCCGCGCCGCGCGTGAGGCCGGCGCCGAGGTCACGCTGGTGGCCGGTCCGGTGCATCTGGCCACGCCGCGCGGCGTGCGCCGCATCGACGTGAAATCGGCACAAAACATGCAGTTAGCCGTTATGGATCAAGCGTCAAGCGCTACTGTTTTCATAGCGACGGCGGCGGTGGCGGACTGGCGGCCGGCCAGCACGGCTGAGCAGAAGATCAAGAAGGATGGCTCTGGCCAGCCGCCGACGCTCCAGTTTATTGAGAACCCGGACATCCTGGCTGGCGTGGCGCAGGGTGAACGTGCCAAGAGTGGCGCACTCTACTGCGTCGGCTTTGCCGCCGAAAGCCACGACCTGCTGGCCAATGCCCAGGCCAAGCGCGTGCGCAAGGGCGTGCCGCTCTTGGTGGGCAATATCGGCCCGGCCACTTTCGGCCAAGACGACAATGCGCTGCTGCTGGTCGACGAACACCGGGCGGTGGAGCTGCCGCGCGCCGACAAGCTGACGCTGGCGCGCCAGCTGGTGGCCGAGATTGCTCAACGCCTTGGCCAATCGGCCTGATTCCTTTATCCCGTTTCGCCCTGACTCAATGAAACTCGACGTCAAGATCCTCGATCCGCGCATGGCGGATCAGCTCCCTGCCTATGCCACACCCGGCAGCGCCGGCCTCGACCTGCGCGCCTGCATCGACGAGCCGCTGATGCTGCTGCCCAATGCTTGGCAGCTGGTGCCTACCGGCATCGCCATCCATCTGGCCGACCCCGGTTATGCGGCGCTGATCCTGCCGCGCTCCGGCCTGGGCCACAAGCACGGCATCGTGCTGGGCAACCTGGTCGGCCTGATCGACAGCGACTACCAGGGGCAGCTCATGGTCAGCGCCTGGAACCGCAGCGACATCGCCTTCACCATCCAGCCGATGGAGCGTATCGCGCAGCTGGTCATCGTGCCGGTGGTGCAGGCGCAGTTCAACGTGGTGAACGAGTTCGCTGCCGCCACTGCGCGCGGCGCGGGCGGCTACGGTTCTACAGGAAAGAGCTGACTCCCTGTCGGCGGGAAGCCAACGATGGTCTAAAAACTTCTGTGCAATGCTTGGGTCGAGCAACGAAACGCTCCCCCCAAGGAACGACTGATCTGGTAGTCGATGTATTCCACTTGGACGCCCCGCTGCTCCAGTGCTCGACCCAATTCACGGAATTGGCTGTCCAATATGTAGTTTTCCGGTCTGATGGGCAGACCGTTGGTCGCCAACTTTGCTGCATCTGTTCGCGAAACTTTGATCGCATCCCAGCGCGAAAGAGCGTGCGGCAGACCGTCCAACAAATCGTGGTCACTCACCACCAGCAAACCCTCTCGAACAAGACTCAAAGCACAGTCCAGATGCAAAACGCCAGGGCTCAGGCGAACCGCTTCTACAACGTAGCCAAACGGGGTCAAAAACTTGCTTAGCCACTGGACACCCAGCAGGTTGGAAGCCAAGCCCGATACACCCACAAAAACATGCCGTCCCCATACGAGCACGTCTCCGCCTTCGAGAAAAGGTCCCTCCCCACCGCTAGGGTCTGCCACGTCTGCCCAAGCAGGGCGGGGTACCGCGACGTATACACAGTCGCTGGCGTACACCTGAGCCTGTAAGAGATCGCGAACGGGCAAGATTTCGTTACGTCGATGCCAAAACCGCAGCGAGCCTTCGATCACTACATGTCCAACGGTAAAAAAAGGATCGCGCACGAAAAAATTGCTAAAACCCTGAGCCGTGCCAGCAGCGCGTTCCTGGGCAGTGAGCAAGCGAGGACGCAAGACTTCCACTCCGTGCGAAGCAAGAACGGCCACCAGGGCCTCGCGTTCTTGCTCCCAGTTCGTCTGCCACTGGTCCGACTCTGCGGTGAAGGGTGACTCAGCCGCAGGAGCCCAATGCCCGCACAGTGCGGGCAACGCTACCTCACTCTGGGTTACAACCACTGTGCGCAGTGGCGCGAATTCGCTTTCAACAAAAATGGTGGGCATGACACGATCAATCACGTTGAAGATGGGGAGGACGCCGTAATCCCAAGGGGCCGACAGGCTGACACTCTGTCAGGCCGACTTTTGCTTGATCCAGCGATTAGCGTCGGTTCACACCCATTCCTCAGGATGCGTTGCGGATCAAAAAAGTCATGCGGTAGGCGCGTAGACACCGCCGGGGGTCTGCCAGCAAAGTCCGCGCAAAGCCGCGCATGGCCTTTTGGGGGGTAAAACAGCGCCACTCGTTGCTGCGCTCTTAGCACAGGCTGCCTGCTTGGGCGTCATCGCGCGCCTGGATTGGCGCTGTTTTCACGCCGTTCGCACTTGAGAAATGAGTGTTATCAGCTCCTAGTGCAGCGAGGAACTGCCCGGGCCGTGTTCATGCGGCGGGGCAATGCGGAAAAAGCCGGTGCCGGCGGAGCCGCGGCCAACTTCTTCTGCCGTGGCTTCGCGCACGCCCTCGACCTTGAGCGTCAGGCGCAGGGCGATGCCGGCCAAGGGGTGGTTGCCGTCCAACACCACGTGCTCCGGGTAGAGCTCGGTCACGGTGTAGAGCATGTCCTTGGGTGCTTGCGGGTTGCAGCCGACGGGCAGGGCGGAGCCCTCGATCGTCATGCCTTCTTCCAGTTCGGGGGGGAACAACTTGCGGTCTTCAAGGAAGACGAGCTGGTCCTTGTAGTCGCCGAAGGCTTCTTCCGGTTCCAGCTGCAGGGCGACGGTGGCTCCGATGCCATGGCCTTGCAGAGCTTCTTCGATTTTCTTGAACAGGTCGTTGCCGCCGATCAGGAACTCGACCGGTTCGTCGAGCACGTCCAGTGTCTCGCCCAGGGTGTCCTGGAGTGTCCAGGTCAGGGCGACCACGCATTGCTGATTGATTTCCATCAGGGAACTATAGCTTGCCCCAGGCGGCGCATCCATTACAGTTTCCTCCATGGACATTACTCAAGCTCTGCAATTGCTGGGCGGCCTGAGCCCGGCTGCCTTCATGAAACGCCACTGGCACAAGAAGCCCTTGCTGGTGCGCCAGGCCATCCCGGGTTTCCAGCCCTTGCTGGCGCGTCCCGCACTGTTCGAGCTGGCGGCGCGGGAGGATGTCGAGTCACGGCTGGTGACGCTGCAGCGCTCGCGCGGCAAGGAGCATTGGCGGCTGCAGCGCGGCCCGTTTGTGCGCCGCGCGCTGCCGGCACTCAAGACGCCGCTGTGGACCTTGCTGGTGCAAGGCGTGGACCTGCACAACGATGCCGTGCATGCCTTGATGAACCGGTTCCGTTTTGTGCCCGATGCGCGGCTGGATGACCTGATGATCAGCTACGCCAGCGAAGGCGGTGGCGTGGGGCCGCATTACGACAGTTACGACGTTTTTCTGCTGCAGGCGCAGGGGCGTCGGCGCTGGCGCATCGGCCGGCGCTATGACCCGACGCTGCGCGACGATGTGCCGGTGAAGATCCTCGCCAATTTCGTGCCGGAAGAGGAGTTCGTGCTGGAGCCCGGCGACATGCTTTACCTGCCGCACCGCTACGCCCATGACGGTGTGGCTGAGGGGGGCGAGTGCATGACCTATTCCATCGGCTTCCGCTCTCCCGCGCGCAACGAGCTGGCGCAGGAACTGCTGCAGCGCCTGGCCGATGAGGTGGTGGAGGCTGGCGACGACCAGCGTTACCGTGACCCAGGGCAGGCGGCAATCAACACGCCGGCCGCCATTCCCGCAGCATTGCAGGATTTTGCGCAGCAGGCAGTGCAGGAGGCGTTGGCGGACCCGCGGGCCCTGGCCCGGGTGCTCGGCGAGTACCTGACCGAGCCGAAATCCAGCGTCTGGTTCGAGTCCGGTGCGACCGAGGATGAGCGCGCCGGCGTGGTGCTGGACCGGCGCACGCGCATGATGTACGACGCCCATCACGTCTTCATCAATGGCGAGGGCTACCGGGCCTCGGGCCGCGATGCGACGCTGATGCGCCGGTTGGCCGACCAGCGCCAGCTGGAGGCACGCGATCTGGCGCGCGCCAGCGCAGCGGCGCTTGAACTGCTGCAGTCTTGGGGCGAGGCGGGGTGGCTGCATGGCCGCGTCGGCTGAAGTTGACCCCGGCGCGGCGGGGCTGCCGGTGGGCCGCTTCGCCGGCCGCGAGGCCTTTGCGCAAAGCGTGCGTACCGCGCTGACCTGTGCTGCGCGCGACGGCTGGCGGGAGATCATCCTCAGCGATGCCGATTTTCACGACTGGCCGCTGCCCGAACGCGCGGTGGTCGATGCGCTGCAGGCCTGGGCGCGTGGCGGACGCCGTCTGCTGATGCTGGCCACCCGTTTCGACACGGTTCAGCGCCATCAGCCGCGTTTCGTGCGCTGGCGGCAGACCTGGGACCACATCATCGAATGCCGCCAGTGTCGCGCCGCCGATCCGAAGGACTTCCCGAGCGCGATCTGGAGTCCGGCCTGGGTGCTGCAGCGGCATGATGTGGCGCGCAGCGTGTTCGTCTGTGACACCGATGCGTCGCGCCGACTGGCATTGCGCCAGGTTCTGGATGAATGGCGCCGCAACGGCGCGCCGGGATTCCCGGCGACCACCCTGGGCTTGTGACGCCGGAATTCCAACTAAGGGATAGTCTGGATGGTAATTTTTTCCCTATAATTTAAAGCTGGATGGAACGGGCTCGAGCTGTTCCAGCCAGTCAATGCGGCTTGCGTCGCATTGGCAATTTCCGGAAATTGTTCTTCAACTCATCAGGTAAATCAAAATGAACAAAACTCTCGTTCTGGCAGCTGTGATCGCTGCTGCTGCTCTGGCTGCTTGCGGTAAGAAGGAAGAGGCTGCCGCTCCCGCTGCCGCCCCGGCTCCCGCTGCCGCCCCGGCTCCCGCCGCTGCTCCGGCTGCCGCTCCGGCTGCTGATGCTTCTGCCCCGGCTGCTGCTCCCGCTGCCGCCCCGGCTGCTCCCGCTGCTGCCGAAGGCGAGAAGAAGTAATTCTTCTGCTGCGCAAGCAAAAAAAGCCACCCTTCGGGGTGGCTTTTTTCATGCCCGCTGCAACGGGCGTGCCGTTGCAGCGTACCAGGGCACGGGCTACTTGAGGTCGTCGGCAATCACCTTGACGATACGCTGGGCGATCTCCGAACTCTCGGGCGTGCCGCTGGCGCTGAGCACCGAGACCGTGGTGCTGTTGCCTTCGCTGCGCACCGCGATGCGGTACTTCTGCAGCGTGCTGGTCTTGGCGGTCTGGCCGAACAGCTTGCCGAAGAAGCCCGGCTCCTTGCCTTTGTCGGCCGAGGGCTCGACGTAACGGACGAAGTAGAGGCCCTGGGCACGATCGCGATCTTCCACCGTGAAGCCGGTGCGGTCCAGAGTCAGGCCGACACGGCGCCAAGCGCGATCGAACCCTTCGTCAATCTGCACCACCGGCTGGCCATTGACATTGGCAACACGGGAGATGGCTTGGGGCACGCTCGTCGCCACCAGCACCTTGGACTGCTCCTGGGTTACGCCGAGCTTGACCATCAGCCTGCGCAGGAACTCGGCTTCGAGCTCCGGGTCGGCCGGTCGAGGTTGCCAACGGGTGTCATCGCTGCGCTCCTGCACAAAGGTTTCCACCATGCCGCGGTGGCTGATGAATATCTCCGTGCCGCCCGCCGCATTGCGCTCCAGGCGCGTGCGGAACTTGTCCCGCTCGCCAGTTGAATAAAGGGAGCCGAGGAACTTGCCCAGCGTGTTGCGAAGGAAGTCATCCGGAATCTTGGCGCGGTTTTCCGCCCAGTCGGTTTCCATGATGCCCAGATCCTTCTGGTCGATCAGGAGCAGGAAGCCGCTGTCCTGCCAGAAGTCCTTGATATCGTCCCACAGCTTTTCTGGCGGCCGGTCCACCACCAGCCACCGTTGGTTGCCGGCGCGCTCGATGCGAACGTCGGCAATGGCGGTCTGGGCCATGGGGGCAACGGCCCGTGCGGTGTTTCCGGCCTGGAAGCCGGAGGCCGTCACGGCGCCACCGGGCACCGTGTAGCGGTTGTCGCGGCTGAGTTGGCTCAGGTCCGGCGGTACCTCGAGCGTGGGGGCCGCCTTGCCGGCGCTTTTGTAGTCGACCTTGTCGCTTTGCAGCACGGAGCAGGCGGACAGCGCCAGTGTCAAGCCAAGCAGAGCCAGTTTGGGAGAGTGATTCACCAGGTAGTCCTCGGGGGAAGTGAGATTCAGAGCAGGCCGCTGACGCGCAGAGCGCCTTCGACCACCGGCTGGTTGGATTCGGTCAGCGGCGTCATGGGCAGGCGCAGGGTGGCACCGCACAGGCCCAGGCGCTGCATGGCCCATTTGACGGGAATCGGATTCGGCTCGACGAACAGCTGCTTGTGCACCGGCATCAGTTTGAACTGGATTTCCATGGCGCGCTTGACATCGCCCGCCATGGCGGCCACGCACAACTCGTGCATCAGACGCGGCGCCACGTTGGCGGTGACGCTGATGTTGCCCTGGCCGCCGCACAGCATCAAGGCGACCGCGGTCGGGTCGTCACCGGAGTAGATCGAGAAGCCCTTCGGCGCCTCGCGGATGAGCCACTGCGCGCGCTCGATGTTGCCGGTGGCTTCCTTGATGCCGACCACGCCCGGCACCTGCGCCAGGCGCAGCACGGTGTCGTGTGCCATATCGGCCACGCTGCGGCCGGGCACGTTGTACAGCACCATGGGCAGATCGCCTACGGCTTCTGCGATGGCTTTGAAGTGAAGGTACTGGCCCTCTTGCGTGGGCTTGTTGTAGTAGGGCACGACCTGCAGTTGACAGTCGGCGCCGACCCTTTTGGCGAAGCGGGCCAGCTCGATGGCCTCGGCGGTGGAATTGGCGCCGCAGCCGGCCATGATAGGCACGCGGCCTTTGGCTTGCTCCACCGAGACGCGGATGATTTCGCAGTGCTCGTCCACGTTGACGGTGGGCGACTCGCCGGTGGTGCCGACGACACCGATGCAATCGGTGCCCTCGGCGATATGCCAGTCAATCAGTTTGCGCAGCGTGGGGTAGTCGACGCTACCGTCCTTGTGCAGGGGGGTGACGAGGGCCACGATGCTGCCGGTGATTGGGCTGAAGGAGGAAGTCATGTCCGCAATGAAATAAGTTCTGGCGAAAGAAGCATTCTAACGAGGGCTAACGCCCCCTAAAGTGGGTAACGCGGCGGCGCGCCGCCGGTGGACAAGATGGATGCCGGGCGCACGGCGGCGACGCGTTGCACGAAGCGCTCGGGCGAGGCCAGGTAGCCGTCTTCAAACGCCACGATCCGCAGGCCGGTACAAGCCTGCAAGAGCTCGCCCGGCTGCAGCAGGAAATCCGGACGTGAGGGTTTTCCCACCGTCTCATTGCCGGCGGCAAAGGTTTCGTAAATCAGCACGCCACCGGGGGCCAGGCTGTCGCGGATCTGCGGCAGCAGCGGGCGCCAGAGGTAGTTGGTCACCACCACGGCATCGAAGGTTCGCAGCGCGCCGTCCTGCCGCAGCGGCCAGGGGCCGTTTTCGATGTCGGCCTGCAGCGCCTCGCCCAGGGCGGCCACGGCGGCAACGGCTTCAGGCGAACGGTCCACGCCCGTGACCGGGTGGCCGCGCGCGGCAAACCAGCGCATGTGCCGGCCGTGGCCGCAGGCCACGTCGAGCACCGTGCCGCCGGGACGCACCAGGTGCGCCCAGCGTTGCACCCAGGCCGAAGGCGCCTCGCTGCCGTGCCGCGGCGAGTGGCTCATCGCGGCTTCACCTCGTCCTTGAGCGCGGCCAGCGCCATGTTCTCCACCACGCCCGGCGCCAGCAGTTTCAGGTAGCGGCCCAGCTTGGCGCGCGGCTCCATCACGATCTCGCGCTGGCGGCGCGCCATGCCGTCCAGGATCAGGCGGGCGCAGACCTCCACCGGCATGGCCTTGTCTTCCTTCAGGCCACTTTGGCCGGCCGGCTGGCCATCGGCCCGGTAGCCGCGGTAACGGATCTGCGTCGCCACCACGCCCGGGTAGGCGGTGGTGACGCCAACGCCGGCACCCTTGAGCTCGGCGCGCAAGGCCTCGAAGAAGCCGGTCACGGCGAATTTGCTGGCGCTGTAGGCCGTGCGGCCGGGCACGCCCACCAGACCGGCCAGGGACGACACCGCCACCACCTGGCCGCGGCTGGCTTTCAGATGCGGCAGCGCGGCGTGGGTGCACCAGACGCTGCCCCACAAGTTGACGCGCATCAGCTGCTCGTACCAGCTCAGATCCTCGACATCTTCAAACAATGCCTGGGCCGAGACACCGGCGTTGTTGATCAGGGTGTCGAGGCGGCCGAACTCAGCCACGCTGCGTGCCACCAGGGCGCTGCATTGGGCCTGTTCGCTGACGTCGGTCGGTGCCACCAGCACCTTGCTGCCCTGGGCGCGGCATTGGGTGGCCACCTCCTGCAGCCCGGCTTCATTGCGTGCGGCCAGCACCAGGGCGGCGTCGGTGCCGTGTCGTTGGGCCAGCTGGCGCGCCAGCTCGGCGCCGATGCCGTCCGAGGCGCCCGTGATTACTATCGTTTTCATAGCGTATTGCGCCCGTTGGGTAACGGCGGGAGGTCGAAAAGATTCAGAAACAGGCCCAAAGCTGGTCGGCCAGGGTGACCAGGAAGTCCGGCCGCGTGTAGAGCGCAAAGACCGCCAGCAAGGCCAGCAGCGCACCGGCATACGCCAGCCCTTTGCGCCACAGCTTGGGTCCGGTGTTCATGCCTGCGCCGCCGCGTGGGCCTTGTGGCGGGCGATGGCGACCTCGCGCACCGGCAGGTTGACCAGCGCGGCCAGCACCCCCAGGGCAATGGCGATGTACCAGACGATGTCGTAGCTGCCGGTCTTGTCGTACAGGTAGCCACCCAGCCAGACGCCCATGAAGGAGCCAATCTGGTGGCTGAAGAAGACGAAGCCGCCCAGCATCGACAGGTGCGCCACACCGAAGATCTGCGCCACCACGGCGTTGGTCGGCGGCACCGTGGACAGCCACAGCAGGCCCATCACGGCCGAAAAGATGTAGACGCTGGCGGGGGTGAGCGGCGCGAGCAGGAACAGGGTGATGGCGATGGAGCGGGCGAAGTAGATGAAGGCCAGGATCTTCTTCTTGGCCAGGCGCTGGCCCAGCGCGCCGGCTGCGTAGGTGCCGAAAACATTGAAGAGGCCGATCAGCGCCAGCGAATAGCTGGCCACCTGGGGCGACAGGCCGTGGTCCTTCAGGTAGCTCGGCATGTGCACACCGATGAACACCACCTGGAAGCCGCAGACGAAGTAGCCCGCCATCAGCAACTGGAAGCTGGGGTAGGCAAAGGCCTCGCGCAGCGCCTGCATGATGGTCTGTTCCCGCTTGGGTGGCGTAGCGCCACCGGCAAAGCCCGGTTCGTGCAGGCCCCAGGCCAGCGGAATGATGAGCAAGGCCGCCATGCCCAGCGCCACCAGTGCCTGTTGCCAGCCCAGGCTGCTGATGAGCCAGCCTTCGGTCGGCACCATGAGGAACTGGCCGAAGGAGCCGGCGGCCGCCGCCACGCCCATGGCCCAGGAGCGTTTCTCCAGGCTGACGTTGCGGCCGATCACGCCGTAGATCACGGCATAGGTGGTGCCGGCCTGCGCCATGCCGATCAGCACGCCGCAGGTCAGGGCGAACATCAGCGGGGTCGGCGCGTGGGCCATGCCAATCAGGCCCAGGGCGTAGAGGATGGCGCCGCCGAGGATGACCTTGAAGGCGCCGAACTTGTCGGCCAGCATACCGGCAAAGATGCCGGCGAAGCCCCAGGTCAGGTTCTGGATCGCCATCGCCAGCGCGAAGGTCTCGCGCGTCCAGCCCTGGGTCTGGGTCACGGGTTGCAGCCACAGGCCGAAGCCGTGGCGGATGCCCATGGACAGGGTGACGATCAGCGCGCCGCAGATCAGCACCTGGGCCATGGGGAGTTTCTTGTTGTGTGTGCTCATCCCTGCACTGTAGCCAATCTGCCTGGTGCGTGCTGCCGGTCGTGGTGTGGGCTGTACGTGTATCCAGTTGTTTTTGTGGCGAACGACTACAATTGCCCGCCATGGCTCTGAAACCTACCACCGATTACTCCGAAGGCTCCATCCGCGTCCTCAAGGGACTGGAGCCGGTCAAGCAGCGCCCGGGCATGTACACCCGCACCGACAACCCGCTGCACATCATCCAGGAAGTGCTGGACAACGCGGCTGACGAGGCGCTGGCCGGCTTTGGCAAGAAGATCAAGGTCACGCTGCATGCCGACGGTTCGGTCAGCGTCGAGGACGACGGTCGTGGCATCCCCTTCGGCCTGCACCCGGAAGAGAAGGCACCGGTGATCGAGCTGGTGTTCACCCGGCTGCATGCCGGCGGCAAGTTCGACAAGGGCAAGGGCGGTGCCTACAGCTTTTCGGGCGGCCTGCACGGTGTCGGTGTGTCCGTGACCAACGCGCTGGCCAAGCGGCTGGAGGCCACCAGCTACCGCGAAGGGCAGGTGGCGCACCTGGTGTTCGAGGGCGGCGATGTAACGCAGCCGCTGCAGGCGCGGCCGGCCGGCGAGGGCGATCGGAAACAGGGCACCACGGTGCGCGTCTGGCCTGATGCCAAGTACTTCGAATCGGCTGCCCTGCCCATGGGTGAGCTCACCCACCTGTTGCGCAGCAAGGCGGTGCTGATGCCCGGCGTCAGCGTTTCGCTCATCAATGAGAAGACGAAAGAGACGCAGAGCTGGCAATACAAAGGCGGCCTGGGCGATTACCTGCTTCAGACCCTGAACGCCGATCCGGTGATTCCGCTTTTTGCTGGCGAGGGCTATGCCGATGGCGGCAACGACAGCTTTGCCGAAGGCGAGGGCGCGGCCTGGGCCGTGGCCTTCACCGAAGACGGCGCGCCCGTGCGCGAGAGCTACGTCAACCTGATTCCCACCAGCGCCGGCGGCACGCACGACAGTGGCCTGCGCGACGGCCTGTTCAACGCCGTCAAGAGCTTCATCGAACTGCACAGCCTGCTGCCCAAGGGCGTCAAGTTGCTGCCGGAAGACGTGTTTGCGCGTGCCAGCTATGTGCTGAGCGCCAAGGTGCTCGACCCGCAGTTCCAGGGCCAGATCAAGGAACGCCTGAACTCGCGTGACGCGGTGCGTCTGGTGTCGAGCTTTGTGCGCCCGGCGCTGGAGCTGTGGCTCAACCAGCATGTCGAGTACGGCAAAAAGCTGGCCGAGCTGGCCATCAAGGCGGCGCAGACGCGCCAGCGCGCCGGCCAGAAGGTCGAGAAACGCAAGGGCTCGGGCGTGGCCGTGCTGCCGGGCAAGCTGACCGACTGCGAAAGCCGCGACACCGGCCACAACGAGGTCTTCCTCGTTGAGGGTGATTCGGCCGGCGGCAGTGCCAAGATGGGGCGCGACAAGGAATGCCAGGCCATCCTGCCGCTGCGCGGCAAGGTGCTCAATACCTGGGAGGTCGAGCGCGACCGCCTGTTCGCCAACACCGAGATCCACGACATTGCGGTGGCCATCGGCGTCGATCCGCACGGGCCCAATGACACGCCGGATTTGAGCGGCCTGCGCTACGGCAAGGTCTGCATCCTGTCCGATGCCGACGTCGACGGCTCGCACATCCAGGTGCTGCTGCTCACCCTGTTCTTCCGCCACTTCCCCAAGCTGATCGAGGCCGGCCATGTCTACGTGGCGCGCCCGCCGCTGTTCCGTGTCGACGTGCCGGCACGCGGCAAGAAGCCGGCCACCAAGGCCTACGCGCTGGACGAAGGCGAGCTCACCGCCATCCTCGACAAGTGCGCCAAGGACGGCGTGCCCAGGGAGCGCTGCCAGATCAGCCGCTTCAAGGGCCTGGGCGAGATGAATGCCGAGCAACTGTGGGAAACCACGCTCAACCCAGACACGCGCCGTCTGCTGCGCGTGCAGCTGGGCCAGTTCGATTTCCTGCAGACCGAGGGCCTGATCACCCAGCTCATGGGCAAGGGCGAGGCCGCAGCGCGGCGCGAGCTGATGGAGCTGCACGGCGATTCGGTCGAGGTGGACATCTGATGCGCCTGCGCCTGCTTGATCGCTCCCGGAGTACGGGTGTTTTTCGGATCTGGCCCTTGCTGGTTCTGTGTGGTGCGCTATTGTTTTTGCAGCAAGCGGCACATGCCGACATCTGGGGCTACATCGACGACCAGGGTGTGGCGCGCTTCGCCGCCGAGCGGCTGGACGCGCGCTACGAGCTGTTCTCGCGTTCGGCCGACGCGACGGCCCCTGGCGGCCTGCGTCCGGTGGCGGTACCCACCGTGCCGCCCAAGCTGATTGCCTTTTTCGAAGTCTCGCCGAACTACAAGCAGGTCAAGCACCTGTTGCGCGAAGCGGCGCGCCAGCACGGCATCGACTACGAGTTGCTGCAGGCGCTGATTGCGGCCGAATCGGGCTTTGATGCCCGGGCGGTGTCGCCCAAGGGGGCGGTCGGGCTGATGCAGATCATGCCGGCCACCGCCCAGCGCTACGGTGTGGCGGGCGACGCCCGCACGCCCGTGGAGCAGAAGCTGGCCGACCCGCGCACCAACATCCGTGTTGGCGCGCGCTACCTGCGTGACCTGCTGACGCTGTTCCCTGGCCAACCCGAGCTGGCGCTGGCGGCCTACAACGCCGGTGAGGGGGCCGTGCAGCGTGCCGGCAACCGCATCCCGCCTTATCGCGAGACGCAGAACTACGTGCGCACCGTGCTGCAGCTGTACGCGGTGCTCAAGCCGCCCACGCTGCGCCCGGCGCCCGGGCGTCCTGCCCTGAACCTGGCCGGCGGAGCCGCCGGCCGCGGCAACATGCCCGCCCTGCAGGTGGCGGCGATGCCGAATCCTTCCCTGACCGAGACCGACTAGTTTTCCCATGAGTGATCAGCCGACCCTCGATTTCGCTGCCGACGCCGGTGGCGGTGACGCCCTGGCCCTGGCCAGCTATGCCCAGCGGGCCTACCTTGAATACGCGCTGTCCGTGGTCAAGGGCCGCGCGCTGCCCGACGTGTCCGACGGCCAGAAGCCGGTGCAGCGCCGCATACTCTATGCCATGTCGCGCATGGGCCTGGGCTACAGCGGCCCCAGCGGCAACACCGCGGCCAAACCGGTCAAGAGCGCGCGTGTGGTCGGTGACGTGCTGGGCCGTTTCCACCCGCACGGCGACCAGGCCGCCTACGACGCGCTGGTGCGCATGGCACAGGACTTCGCCCAGCGCTACCCGCTGATCGACGGTCAAGGCAACTTCGGCAGCCGCGACGGCGACGGTGCCGCTGCCATGCGCTACACCGAAGCCCGGCTGGCGAAGATCTCCAACCTGCTGCTCGACGAGATCGACGAGGGCACGGTGGACTTCCAGCCCAACTACGACGGCTCCACCGAGGAGCCCAAGCAGTTGCCGGCACGCCTGCCGTTCACGCTGCTCAACGGTGCCTCCGGCATCGCCGTCGGCCTCGCCACCGAGATCCCGAGCCACAACCTGGGCGAGGTGGCGCAGGCCTGCGTGGCGCTGATCAAGAACCCGAAGCTGGCCGACGATGAGCTGCTGACCTTGCTGCCCGGCCCCGACTATCCGGGCGGTGGCCAGATCATCAGCCCGGCCAGTGACATCGCCGAGGCCTACCGTACCGGCCGCGGCTCGCTCAAAGTGCGGGCGCGCTGGAAGATCGAGGAGTTGGCGCGCAGCCAGTGGCAGCTGGTGGTGACCGAGCTGCCGCCGGGTGTCAGCACGCAGAAGGTGCTGGAAGAGATCGAGGAGCTGACCAACCCCAAGGTCAAGGCCGGCAAGAAGGCGCTGACGCAGGAGCAGAACCAGATCAAGGCCACGGTGCTGGCGGTGCTGGACGGGGTGCGCGACGAGTCGAGCAAGGACGCGCCGGTGCGCCTGGTGTGCGAGCCCAAGACCAGCCGCATCGAGCAGCAGGAGCTCATCACCACGCTGCTGGCGCACACCAGCCTGGAAACCTCGGCCCCGATCAACCTGACGATGGTCGGGCTGGACGGGCGGCCGACGCAGAAGTCGCTGCGCCAGATGCTGGAGGAATGGATCGCCTTCCGCCAGAGCACCATCGAGCGCCGCTCACGCCACCGCTTGGACAAGGTGCTGGACCGCATCCACATCCTCGAAGGCCGGCAGCTGGTGCTGCTCAACATCGACGAGGTCATCGCCATCATCCGCAACTCGGACGAGCCCAAGGCGGCGCTGATCGAACGCTTCCGTCTGTCCGAGCGGCAGGCCGAGGACATTCTGGAAATCCGCCTGCGCCAACTGGCGCGGTTGGAAGCCATCAAGATCGAGCAGGAGCTGAAAGAGCTGCGCGAGGAGCAGGGCAAGCTGGAAGAAATCCTGGGCAGCCCGGCGGCGCTGCGCCGCCTGATGGTGAAGGAGATCGAGGCCGATGCCAAGGTGTTTGCCGACGCGCGCCGTACGCTGATCCAGGCCGAGAAGAAGGCTGTGGCCGAGGTCAAGGTGGTGGACGAACCGGTGACGGTGGTGGTGTCTGAAAAAGGCTGGGTGCGCGCGCGCCAAGGCCACGGCCACGAGGCGGCCAGCTTCGCCTTCAAGGCCGGCGACGGCCTGTACGGCACCTTCGAATGCCGCACCGTCGATACGCTGCTGGTGTTCGGCTCCAACGGGCGCGTCTACTCGGTGCCGGTGGCCAGCCTGCCGGGCGCGCGCGGCGACGGCCAACCGGTCACCACGCTGATCGAACTGGAAGCCGGCACGCAGCTGGCGCATTACTACGCGGGCCCGGCCAACGCCTGGCTGCTGCTGTCCACCTCGGCTGGCTACGGTTTCCTGGCCACGGTGGAGAACATGGTGTCGCGCCAGAAGGGCGGCAAGGCCTTCATCACCTGCAACGAGGGCGATACCGTGTGCCGTCCTTCCCCGGCCAACGTGCCGGCGCCGGCCGGTGCTGCGGCGTCCGCGCTGTACACGCCGGCCACCCATGTGGTCTGTGCCTCCACCGGCGGCCGCATCCTGACCTTCGAGATCACCGAACTCAAGCCCATGGCCAACGGCGGCCGCGGCCTGATGCTGCTGGATCTGGAGGCCAAGGACACGCTGGCTGGTGCAGCGGCCTACACGCGCAGCGTGAAGATCGAGGGTATCGGCCGTGGCGGCAAGGCACGCGAGGAGACGCTGGAGATCCGCAGCCTCAACAACGCCCGTGCCGCCCGGGGCCGCAAGGGCAAGGCGGCCGACCTGGGCTTCAAGCCGACGGCCATCACGCGCGTTGAGTAGGACCTGACCGGAATCAAGGCTCAGGTGGGGCAGAATTGCCGCTCATGAGTTCACAGGTCGCGAAACAGGTTTTGATCGCCGGCGGTGGCATCGGCGGCCTGGCCGCTGCGCTGGCGGCATCGCACGCCGGCTGGCAGGTGCGCCTGTACGAGCAGGCGGTGCAGTTCGGCGAAGTCGGCGCCGGGATCCAGATCGGTCCGAACGTCGTGCGTCTCCTGCAGGGCTGGGACCTGTCCGCCGCGCTGCAGGCCGTTGCAGCCTATCCCGAACGCCTGCAGGTGCGCCACGCGGTCTCAGGCGCGGAGCTTGGTGTGCTGCGCATGGGCCAGACGATGGCACAGCGTTACGGCGCACCCTATGCCACCATCCATCGGGCCGATCTGCACCAGTTGCTGCTGGTCGCCGTGCGTGAGCGCGACGATGTCTGGCTTCAGTTGGACCAGCCTCTGAGCCACTTTTCTGAGACGCCCGAAGGGGTGACACTGCATACCGCTGACGGCTTGGCGGTGGAAGGCGATGCCTTGGTGGGCGCCGACGGCCTGTGGAGCCGGGTGCGCACGCAACTGCTGCACGATGGCCCGCCGCGCGTGGCCGGTCATCTGGCCTACCGCGCCATGCTGCCGCAAGCCAGCCTGCCGGCGGCCCTGCGCAGCCAGCAGATCACCGCCTGGCTCGGGCCGCGCCTGCACGTGGTGCAGTACCCCGTGCGCGGCGGCGAATGGCTGAACGTGGTGGCCATCGTGCACGGCCATGTGCATGGCGGGCTGGAGGATTGGGACCACAGTGCCAACGGCGCCGACCTTCAAGTTCACCTGGCCCCGGTGTGCCAACCCTTGCGTGCGCTGATCGAGGCCATTCCTGACTGGCGCCTGTGGGTGCTGTGCGACCGGGTGCCGATGGCGAGCGCGGCCGAGATGGCGCGGGGGCGGGTGGCCCTGCTGGGTGATGCCGCGCATCCAATGCGGCCCTATATGGCGCAGGGCGCCGGCATGGCGATCGAGGACGCCGCCGAGCTCGGGCGCTGCCTGGCGCAGGTGGACGAGGTGCTGGACGTCGCCACGATGCTGAGCCGCTATGCGCTCAACCGCTGGCAGCGCAATGCCCGCGTGCAGGCGCGCTCTATCCGCAATGGCGAGATCTTTCACCTCGATGGTCTGCCGGCGAAGTGTCGCGATCTGGCCATGCGGCTGCTGGGCGACCGTTTGCTGGACCAACCCTGGTTGTATCGCGGGGTCTGAGTTCATGCGCGCAGTCAGGCTCTCGGCATAAAATGAGAATTATTTTCATTTGCTGCCATGTCTGTGATCGAGAAACCCGTGCCGACCGATGCCCGCGTCGTCGGCTTGCATGAGCTGCCGCGCAACGTCGAGGCTGAGGTGGTCGAGTTGCGGGAGGATGCTGAGGAACCGGGGCTGCCGCTGCGTCTGCTGGAGGTTGGTTTTCTGCCGGGTGAGGCGGTGCGGGTGGTCGCGCGCGGGTGGCCGGGGGCCGATCCCCTGGCGGTACGGGTTGGCCACAGCACATTCGCGCTGCGCCGTCACGAAGCCAGTCTGGTGCGGGTGCGTCCGGGGCGGAGAGCATGACCGCCGGTCCGACCTCCCTGCCGCCGTTGCGCGCGGCGCTGCTGGGCAACCCCAACTGTGGCAAGACAGCACTTTTCAACCTGCTGACCGGCAGCCACCAGAAAGTGGCCAACTACGCCGGTGTGACCGTGGAGCGCAAGGCGGGCTGGTTCCGCACGGTGTCCGGGCGGCAGGTGCAACTGCTGGACCTGCCTGGAGCCTACAGCCTGCATGCCTTCAGCGCCGATGAGGCCATCACGCGCGATGTCGTTACCGGCCAGAGAGCCGACGAGCCGGTGCCGCAGCTCTTGCTGTGCGTGGTCGACGCGACCAATCTGCGGCTGCACCTGCGTCTCGTGCTCGAGGCCCGCGCGCTGGGATTGCCCATGGTGCTGGTGCTCAACATGCGCGACCGCGCGCAACGCGAGGGCATCCAGATTGATCGTCAGGCCCTCATGCGGGCGCTGGGAATGCCAGTGGTGGAGACGGTCGGCATCCAGTCCGATGGCGCGCACGACCTGTTGACGCTGCTGGACACGCTGTCGCCTGCCGACACCGTACCGCCGTCGCACGGCTGGCACGAACCCGGGGCGGACCAGGTCATGGCCGATCAGATGGAAGTGCGCCGCATCCTGGCGCTGGCCGTGCGCGAACCGGCGCAGAGCCTGCGGCGTGACGATGCAATCGATCAGGTTCTCATGCACCCGCTCTGGGGCATGGTGTTGCTGCTGGTCGTTCTGTTCCTGATGTTCCAGGCCGTGTTCACGTGGGCGGAGGCGCCCATGGACTGGATCACGGCGGGCATGGACGCCTTGGCCGGTTGGGTGCATGCCGCGTTGCCTGAAGGCGTCCTGCGGAGCCTGATCGCCGACGGCATCATCGCCGGCGCCGGGGGGGTGCTGGTTTTCCTGCCCCAGATCCTCATACTTTTCGCGTTCATCCTCGTGCTGGAGGATTCAGGCTACCTGCCGCGTGCTGCCTTTCTGCTGGACCGGGTGATGGGGACAGTCGGTCTCTCCGGGCGCTCCTTCATCCCGCTGCTGTCCAGCTTTGCCTGCGCGATCCCGGGCATCATGTCCACCCGCACCATCACGCACTGGCGTGACCGTCTCGTGACCATCATGATCGCGCCGCTCATGACCTGTTCGGCGCGGTTGCCGGTCTATGCCCTGCTCATCGGCGCCTTCATCCCCGAGCGCACGGTAGCGGGGCTTTTCAACCTGCAGGGACTGGTGCTGTTCGCGCTCTATGTGGGGGGCATCGCCTCGGCCATGGCCGTGGCCGGTATGGCCCGCCTCTGGCAAGGTGGAGCACGGGCGACGCCGCTGGTCATGGAGCTGCCTGCCTACCGACTGCCGAGCCTGCGCAGTCTGGGGCGCGAGTTGTACAACCGCGGCAGGATTTTCATCGAGCGCGTGGGTGGCATCATCTTGGCGCTCACGGTCCTGCTCTGGTTTCTGTCGTCTTACCCTGCACCACCCGAGGGGGCTGTGGGCGCAGCGATCGAGCACAGCTGGGCGGGCCGGATCGGGCGTTTCATCGAACCGGTCTTCGCACCCATCGGTTTCAACTGGCAGATCGCGATCGCGCTGGTGCCCGGCATGGCGGCACGCGAAGTGGCGGTGGGGGCATTGGGCACGGTCTATGCCCTGTCCGCCACCGGTGATGACGTGGCGACCCAGCTCGGCCCGCTGATCGCCCAGACCTGGTCGCTGGCCACGGCGCTGTCGCTGCTGGTCTGGTATGTGTTCGCGCCCCAGTGCATTTCCACCCTCGTGACCGTGCGGCGCGAGACCAACAGCTGGCGCTATCCCGCGCTGCTGGCGGGCTACCTCTTCGCGCTGGCCTACCTGGCCAGCTTCATCACCTACCGGCTGGCGCTGTGGCTGGGCGCAGGAGGCGTCGCATGAGTCAGGAGTTCTGGGCCGGGCTGATCGTGGCGGTCGCGGCGCTGTACCTGGTCTGGCGCTGGCTGCCGGCCCGTTGGCGGCGAAGGTTGGGTGCGCGCACGCCGGAATCAGCGGGCGGCTGCGGCAGTTGCAGCGCGTGTGGCGGCTGTGCCGGCGATGCCGCTCAGGCCGGCAGCGGCGGCAAACCGACTTTGGCGCGGGCCCGGTGGCAGCCGTCGCTGCCTTCCTCGAACTCGCGGCAGGGCGAGGGGCGCCACTCGTAGATGCCGCAGGCGACCGACTCGCCGAGCTTGCCGGTGAGCGCGGCGCAGCGCGGCGGCCAGTGGTCGGTACCGCGCATGCGGGCGGTGTTGCCGTTGACCTCGACCGTCAGCCCCACCGGCACCCGGCCGCCATTGCCTTCCAGTTCATAGATCGAGAAGTCGACGCGGCACCAGGAACAGCAGGCGCCGCAGCTGGTACAGGCCGTCATCAGAGCTTCCCGAGCAGCAGGTACTCCATGAGTGCCTTTTGCACGTGGACCCGGTTTTGGCTAAGGCCGCTGCGCTTAACTTCGCTGAACGAAGTTAGCCTGCGCCGAAATCGCCTGCAGATCATTTCAGGGCGCCCAGGAGCAGATACTCCATAAGGGCTTTCTGCACGTGCAGGCGATTTTCGGCCTCGTCCCACACCACCGATTGGGGGCCGTCGATGACCTCGGCCTCGACTTCCTCGCCGCGGTGCGCCGGCAGGCAGTGCATGAACAGCGCATCGGACTTGGCCGCGCGCATCATGTCGGCATCGACGCACCAGTCGGCGAAGGCCTTTTTACGGGCTTCGTTCTCGGCTTCATAGCCCATGCTGGTCCAGACGTCGGTAGTCACCAGGTCGGCGCCGGCGCATGCCTGCATCGGGTCCCGGAATACCTTGTAGCACTCGCTCTTGACACCGGCCACCGCCGGGTTGACCTCGTAGCCACTCGGGGTGCTGACGTGCACCGTGAAGCCCAGCAGCTCCGCCGCCTGCAGCCAGGTGTTGGCCATGTTGTTGCCGTCGCCGACCCAGGCCACCGTCTTGCCGCGGATGCTGCCGCGGTGCTCGATGTAGGTGAAGATGTCGGCCATGATCTGGCACGGGTGGTACTCGTTGGTCAGGCCGTTGATGACCGGCACGCGCGAGTACTCGGCAAAACGCTCGATCTTGTCCTGGCCGTAGGTGCGGATCATCACCAGATCGACCATGCGGCTGATGACACGCGCACTGTCCTCGATCGGCTCGGCGCGGCCGAGCTGGCTGTCGCCGGTGGTCAGGTGCACCACGCTGCCGCCGAGCTGGTACATGCCGGCCTCGAAGCTCACGCGTGTGCGGGTGGAGGCCTTCTCGAAGATCATCGCCAAGGTACGGTCCACCAGCGGCTGGTGCTTTTCGTAGGCCTTGAACTTCTTCTTGATCAGCGCGGCACGCTCAAACAGGTAGGCGTACTCGTCGGCCGTGAGATCAGTGAATTGCAGGTAATGCTTGAGGTTCATGTCGTAGTCTTGCGGGAACTTCAGGCTTCGGCCAGGACTTGCTGAATCAGCGGCACCAGCAGGCCGACCACTTCGTCGGCTTCCGCCTCGGTCATGATGAGCGGCGGTACCAGACGCACCACACTGTCGGCGGTGACGCTGATCAGCAGGCCAGCCTCGACCGCACGGTTGACCAGCACGCCGCACGGCTTGCTCAGCTGTACGCCGATCATCAGGCCCTGGCCGCGGATGTCCGTGACGCCAGGGTTGCCGGCAAAAGCGCGCTCCAGCGCGCCCTTGAGGTGGGCGCCGACCCGGGCTGCATTCTCCAGCAGGCCGTCCTCTTCCATGATGCGGATGGTCTCGATGCCGGCGCGCATGGCCAGCGGGTTGCCGCCAAAGGTGGTGCCGTGGTTGCCCGGCTGGAAGATGTTGGCTGCCTTGGGGCCCGCCACCACCGCCCCCACCGGCACGCCCGAGCCCAGGCCCTTGGCCAACGGCATGACGTCGGGCTGGATGCCCGCCCACTGATGGGCAAACCATTTGCCGGTGCGGCCCATGCCGCACTGCACCTCGTCGATCATCATCAGCCAGTCGCGCTCGTCGCAGAGCTGACGCACCGCACGCAGGTACTCGGCGCGCATCGGGTTGATGCCGCCTTCACCCTGAATGGTCTCGAAGAACACCGCCACCACGTTCGGGTTGCCCGCGGTGGCCTTCTTCAGCGCTTCGATGTCATTGAGCGGCACACGGATGAAACCTTCGACCAGCGGGCCGAATCCCGCCTGCACCTTGGGGTTGCCGGTGGCGCTGAGGGTGGCGATGGAGCGGCCATGGAAAGCGCGTTCGTAGACCACGATCTCCGGCTTCTCGATGCCCTTGTCGTGGCCGAACTTGCGGGCCAGCTTGAGGGCGGCCTCGTTGGCCTCCAGGCCGGTGGAGCAGAAGAAGACGTTGCTCATGCCGGAACGTTCCACCAACATGCGGGCCAGCTGTTCCTGGCCGGGCACGTGGTAGTAGTTGGAGGTGTGGATGAGCTTGGCAATCTGGTCCTGCAGCGCCGGCACCAGCTTGGGGTGGTTGTGACCCAGGGTGTTGACTGCAATGCCGCCCAGCGCGTCGAGGTACTGCTTGCCGTTGATGTCCCAGACGCGGCAACCCTGGCCGTGCGACAGCGCGATCGGCACGCGGCCGTAGGTGTTCATCACGTGCGGCGACGCGGCTTCGATGGTTTGCGGGGCGGCGGCGTTCATGGTCTTCACACTCCGTTGTGGCACAAAACAAGGCGGCCCAACGCAGGTTGGGCCGTTGAGCCGTGATTTTAGACCCAGAGTGCGGCGGTGGCGGCCGGATCCAGGGGAGGGCGGCGCTGCGGCCAGGATGACGGCATTTCAGATCGTGGTTTGGTCTTATATAAGATACAATACTTCCAACCCCACCAAGACCGGTCCAGCCGCTGTACCCAGCCCGCGTCCGGTCGGCTGTGCCCTGATGGGCCGGGTGCGCAAGACGGCATGTCCGCGCATCTTCCCCATCTGAACCGCCGCAATTAGTATCTGTCTGATGGTTTCCAACGCCGCCAAAGAAGTCTTCATCCTGGGACTCTCCCGCACGGGTAAGACTTTCCGTCCCAGCGACTGGGCCGAGCGCTTGGCGGGCGTCATGAGCCAGTTCCGCCCGGGCGGGCCGCAACCTGGCAGCCATCTCGGTTATTCCCCCTGGTGCATTCCGACCACGCTCGACGGCGTGAAGTGCGTCGTGGTGCACCGCGACCTGCGCGACGCCGAGCCCATGGCCTGGGACTTCTGCATGAACTTCGCCCGCGACAATGAGCTGCAGGTGCGCGAGGGTGACGGCAAAGGCCAACCCATCGCCTGACCAGCGTTTTCTTTCCAGGCAACAAAAAAGCCGCTCAGTGAGCGGCTTTTTGCTTTGCTGACAGCGCACCCGTTACAAACGGCAGAAGGGCGAACCCTTCCGTGCGATGTGCCTGGTGATCAGGCGGCGGCCAAGGCCTTGACCTTGGCAGACAGGCGGCTCTTGTCGCGAGCGGCCTTGTTCTTGTGGAAGATGCCCTTGTCGGCCACGGTGTCCACCACGGCTTGCATCTTGGCAAACAGTTCGGTGGCCTTGGCCTTGTCACCGGTCAGAACAGCCTTCTCGACGTTCTTCACGGCAGTGCGGTATTTGGAGCGCAGGGAGGTGTTGGCTGCATTCAGCTTCACGTCCTGACGTGCGCGTTTACGGCCCGACGCCAGGCGCGGGTTCTTTTTCTTCGGCTTTCCAGATGCCATATCAGTAGTTCCTTGTGTCTGTGGATGATGTCAGCAAAGCCGACCATTGTACCAGTTTGTTGCAAGGCAGGTGAGCGGGCACTCAGCCGCCGGTCGGCCGGGCTACACTCGGGGCAGTTATTGAGTGAGAACAGGATGCTGTTGCCGTGAGCCTCTTCAAAGCCGCCTCGACGGTTTCCCTCCTGACCCTGGTGTCCCGCATCACGGGCTTGGCGCGCGAGCTGCTGATTGCCGCCACCTTTGGCGCCAGTGCCCTGACCGACGCCTTCAACGTCGCCTTCCGCATCCCCAACCTGTTTCGCCGCCTGTTTGCCGAGGGCGCCTTCAGCCAGGCTTTTGTGCCGGTGCTGGCAGCCAGCAAGGCGCAGGAAGGCGAGGCGGCCACCCGCCTGCTGATCGATCGCGTGGCCACGGTGCTGGCCTGGGTGCTGCTGGCAGTCAGCGTGCTGGGCGTGCTAGTGGCGCCACTGCTGGTCTGGGCCATGGCCAGCGGCTTGCGGCAGATGGACGCCGGCAATGCCTTCGACGCGGCGGTCGTCATGACACGCTGGATGTTCCCCTACATCGCCTTCATGTCGCTGGTGGCACTGGCCGCCGGTGTGCTCAACACCTGGAAGCGCTTTGCCGTACCGGCCGCCACGCCGGTGCTGCTGAACCTGGCCATGATTGCCGCCGCCTGGTTCGGGGCGCCCTGGTTCAAGCAGCTGGGCGTCGAGCCGATCTATGCCCTGGCCATGGGCGTAATGGTGGGCGGCGTGCTGCAACTGGCCGTGCAGTTGCTGGCGCTGCGCCGTCTCAGGTTGTGGCCGAGCATCGGACTGAGCCCGGCCGCCGTACGCACGGCCTGGCGCGACCCGCATACCCAGCGTGTCGCCAAGCTGATGGTGCCGGCGCTGCTGGGCGTGAGCGTGGCGCAGATTTCGTTGCTGATCAACACGCAGATCGCCTCGCACCTGGCACCCGGCAGCGTGAGCTGGCTGAGTTATGCCGACCGTCTGATGGAATTCCCGACCGCCTTGCTGGGCGTGGCGCTGGGCGTGGTGCTGATGCCGCAACTGGCGGCCGCCAAGGCGTCGAACGACGTGGTGCGTTATTCCGGCATGCTCGACTGGGGCCTGCGCCTGGTGGTCCTGCTGGCGGTGCCGTGTGCGCTGGCCCTGCTGACCTTTGCCAAACCGCTGGTGGCGGTGCTCTACCACTATGGGGCTTTCAGCGAGCGCGACGTGCAGCAGACGGCCGTGGCGCTGATGGGGTGGGGCGTCGGGCTCGTCGGCGTGATCGCCGTCAAGGTGCTGGCGCCGGGCTACTACGCCAGCCAGGACATCCGTACCCCGGTGCGCATCGCCATCGTGGTGCTGGTCATCACCCAGTTGCTCAACATCGGCCTGGTACCGCTGTACCAGCACGCGGCGCTGTCGTTGTCCATCGGGCTGGGCGCGCTGATCAACGCCCTGTGGCTGCTGCTGGGCTTGCTGCGGCGCGGCAGCTACTGTCCAGCGCCGGGCTGGGGCGTCTTCGTGCTGCAGGTGCTGGCGGCCAGTGCCTTGCTGGCGGTGTTCCTGATGTGGGCCGCCTCGGCATTTCACTGGACGCAACTGCAGGCGCAGGCCTGGGCGCGCATCGGCCTGCTGGCGCTGGTGCTGGTCGGTGCTGCCGCGGTCTACTTCGGGGCCGCCTGGGCTGCCGGCCTCAAGTTGCGCCAGTTCATCCGGCGTTGATGCCGGCTGGTCAGCGCCGCGCAACCGGAGCACAATGGCTGGGTTCGTGACGACATGAGCTTTCCCATGAACCTGTCCCTGGACGCCCCCTCGCCGCTGGAGTACTTCCGTACGCTGGTGCAGAGCGACGCGCAGTTTCCCTTGCTGGAAGCGGCGGTCAGTCTGGCGCAGGACGAGTACCCGCAGCTGGACGTGCAGCAGGTGCTGGCGGAGGTCGACCAGCTGCTGGACCGGCTCAAGCGCCGCATCCCGTCCGATGCGCCAGCCAGCCACCGGCTGCGCATGCTCAATCACTATTTCTTCCGCGAGCTGCATTTTCGCGGCAACGTGAACGACTACTACGACCCCGGCAACAGCTACCTCAACGTGGTGCTGCACAGCCGGCGTGGCATCCCGATCTCGCTGGCCGTGCTGTGGCTGGAACTCGCACAAGGCTTGGGGCTGGCCGCGCGCGGCGTGGGATTTCCGGGGCACTTCATGGTCAAGGTGAACCTGCCGCATGGCCAGGTCGTCATCGATCCCTTCACCGGGCAGTCGCTCAGCCGCGAGGCGCTGGCGGAGCTGCTGGAGCCCTACCGCCGCCGCCACGGTCTGCTCAACGAACTGGAAACGCCGCTGGGCCTGTACCTGCAGGTGACGCCGGCGCGCGACATCATCGCGCGCATGTTGCGCAATCTGAAGGAAATCCATGCCTCGCACGAGGACTGGGTGCGCCAGGTGGCGGTGCTCGACCGCCTGCTGGTGCTGCTGCCGCAGGCTTGGGAGGAGTACCGTGATCGCGGGCTGGCGATGGCCGCGCTGGGCCGGATGCATGAAGCAGCGCAGGATTTCGAGACCTACCTGGCCCATGCTCACCAAGCCGACGATGCTGAACTGGTGAGCGAGCGCCTGAACGTGTTGCGTCGCACCCTGATGTGAACAAGTGTAAGGTGCGTCGATCGTCTGTAAGACGCGTTGACGCTGCTTGGTGCGCCTCGCTAGAGTGGCGGCATGAATCACTTCAAACGCCGTCTCGTTTCCCTTCTGATCGTCTCCACCGCCTTGGCCGGTGTTCCTGTCACCGCGCAGGCTGGCCTCGTGACCACTGACGAGGTCCTTCCGGAGCGCGCGACCATAACCACCGCTTCCACCTCGCGCGAACGGGTCGATCGTTTCCTCGCACGTGACGACGTGCGCCAGGCCTTGCAGGCCCATGGCGTGCGCCCGCAGGACGCGGCCGAACGCGTGCGTGCCATGTCGGATGAGGAGGTGGAACAGCTCGCTGGCCGCGTCGACCAGGCGCCGGCGGGGGGCGATGTGGTGGGGGTCCTGTTCACCGTGTTCATCGTGCTGCTGGTGACCGACATCATGGGCTTGACCAAGGTCTTCCCCTTCACGCGCTCCGTCCGATGAATGGGCTGGCCGTTTGGCGCCGCACCCCCGCCTTGGCGGGGGTTTTGCTTTGCGCCGCCCTGCTGCTCGCGGGCTGCGCCGCACCCCCTCAGCTGGCCCGCCTGCAGGCGGCCTGGCCCGAGGCCATCCCGGCGCAGGCCGAGATCCGCTCGGTGCCGTTCTATCCCCAGGAGGACTATGAGTGCGGCCCGGCCACATTGGCCATGGTGGCTTCGGCGGCGGGTGTCAGTGTGCGCCCGGAGCAGCTGGTGGAGCAGGTTTATGTGCCAGCCCGAAAAGGGGCGTTGCAGCAGGAGATGCTGGCCGCGGCCCGTCGCCAGGGCCTGCTGAGCTATGCCCTGGCGCCGCAGCTCGAGGCGGTGCTGCAGGAGGTGGCGGCCGGCCATCCGGTGATCGTGTTCCAGAACCTTGCGCTGCCGATCTATCCGATCTGGCACTACGCCGTGGTGATCGGTTACGACCGGGAGCAAGGCACCGTGCTGCTGCATTCGGGGCGCAGCGAGCGTCTGGAGATGACGCTCGATACCTTCGAGCGGACCTGGGCCCGGGGCGGGTACTGGGCCATGGTGGCGCTGGCGCCGCGGCAATTGCCGGCTACTGCGGAGCCGGATCGGCTGGCGGCTGCCCTTGCCGTACTCGAGCGTGTGCAACCGCAGGCGGCGCGAGCAGCCTACGTCCGGGCGTTGCAGCGCTGGCCCACGCACAGGCCGAGCCTGCTGGGTGCAGGCAATGCCGCTTACGCTGCGGGGCAGTTGGCGGAGGCTGTCGCCGCTTTCCGTCATGCGGTGCATGCCCATCCGGATTTCGCTGACGCATGGCACAACCTGGCCCAGGTGCTGGTGGAACAGGGAGCGCGCCAGGAGGCGAAGGTGGCCGCGGCCAAGGCGGTGGCCTTGGGGGGCACGAGGTTGCCGCGTTATCTCGATTTGCAGGCCAACCTGGAGGCGCGCAGCAGGTAGGCCGTGGCGGTGTTCAGCCCGCCTGTCGCAGAAAGGCCGGAATCTGCTGGCGCGGCTGCAGCACGCCTGGGCGGGCCGCGACAAAGGTCCCGTTGGCGGGCTCCTGCTGCGCCACCCGGCGCTCGACCTGGGCGCCCGTGAAGCGACCGCCAGGGATCATCGACTCCTGCGCCGGCATCAGGCTGTCGGGCAGCGAACTGCCGACACGTTTGACCACCGGCTCCGCCGCAGCCTTGGCCACGGGCTGCGTGGCCGCAGCGGGCATGAGGATCGGCGTCAGCCAGTCCAGGATCGGCTGCCACTGCGTCAGGTCGGTCGCGGTGCGCTGGCCCGACAGGTCGAAGATCGTCATGCCGCGTTCCAGGCACTGCACGTACAACTGGGTCTCGCGCAGCACGCTGAGGAAGGGCAGCTTCAACTGCGCGGCCCAGTCGCCCAGCACCTGCGAGGCATGGGTACGGGCATCGATGCGCATACCGACCGCCGCCAGCTTGCAGCGGCCGCTGGCCACGCGCGGCAGTGCCATCAACTCGGCGTGACAGGCGGCCGCGGCTTCACGGTCGAAGGCGGAATTGCAGACCGGCATCAGGATGGCATCGGCAAACATCACCATGCGCGCCAGTTCAAAGCCGTGCATGCCGCCTGGTGTGTCCAGCACCACGTGCGTGATGCCGGTGGGTACGCGCAACATGTTCTGATCCACGGTCCAGGGCGCAATGGCCGGCAGGGCTGCATTGCGACGACGCAGCCAGGCGCGGGTCGACTGCTGGCGGTCCACGTCGCCCAGCATCACGGCACAGCCCTGGTGTGCCAACCAGGCTGCCAGATGCGCCGCCAACGTGCTTTTGCCGCTGCCGCCTTTGCGATTGACCACTGCCACCACCGGCATGAGAACTCCAGAAACAGCCGAAAGTAACAGTCTGATACAAAAAGTCCGTTCCGTCTACCGCACTCGCACGCCGATGACTATGTTTTTTGTAGCGAAACAACGTGGCGGGAATACCCCGGCCGGGATGAAGCCGGGTCAGAGTCAGGTCGCTGCCGGGCGGCGCCCGGCCAGCAGCGCCATCGCCAGCAGGCTGAAGCCGGCCCCGGCGGCAAAGGTGACGCCGGCGCCGAACTGATCCCACAGCAGGCCGGCCAGCACGCTGGCCAACAGCATGGCCAGACCGCTGAGCAGGTTGAACATGCCAAACGCCGTGCCGCGCAGATCGGCCGGGGCGGTGTCGGCCACCATGGTGGCCAGCAGCCCTTGTGTCATGGCCATGTGCAGGCCCCAGAGCACGACACCGCCCCAGACGAACAGGCCGCGGTCGCTCCAGGCCAGCAGCACATCGGCCGCGATCAGCAGTCCCAGGCCCCAGGCCAGCAGCGTGCGGTGGCTCATGCGGTCGGCCAGCTTGCCGAACGGGTAGGCACCCAGGGCGTAGACCGCGTTCATGACGATCAGCACCAGCGGCACCCAGGCCAGCGGCAGGCCGCCCTGCTGGGCCCGCAGCACCAGAAAGGCTTCGGAGAAGCGTGCCAGCGTGAAGACGGCACCGATGCCCACTACCCACCAGTAGGCAGGTGAGAGTCGGCGCAGGTTGTCGCGCTGGATCGGGTTAGTGCGCGGAGTGCCTGCCGGCCGTTCGGGCTCCTGCACCCCCAGCACCAGCAAGGCTACGCAGAGGAAAGCCGGGATCACCGCCACCCAGAACACGGCATGGAAGTCGTTGGCCCACAGCAGCATCAGGCCCATGGCCAGCAGCGGGCCGAGGAAGGCGCCGACGGTGTCGAGCGACTGGCGCAGGCCGAAGGCGGCACCGCGCAACTCGGGCGGCGCGATGTCGGCCACCAAGGCGTCTCGTGGCGCGCCACGGATGCCTTTGCCCACCCGGTCCAGCAGGCGCGCGGCGATCACCGGCTCCACCGAGGTAGCCAGCGCGAACAGGGGTTTGGTGAAGGCGCCCAAGCTATAGCCCAGCACGGCCAGCGGCTTGCGCCGGCCCCACCAGTCGCTCAAGGCACCGGAGAAAACTTTGACGATCAGTGCCGTGGCCTCGGCGGCGCCTTCGAGCAGGCCCACCACCAGCATGCTGGCGCCCAGGCCGGTGACGAGGAAGACGGGCAGCAGGCTGTGGATCAACTCGGACGAGATGTCCATCAGCAGGCTGACGAAGCCCAGCGCCCAGATGCTGGCGGGCATGCGGGGCAGCTGGTGGGCCGTCATGGTCAACCAGCGCGGGGGAAACCTCAGGCGACGACGACGGGAGCGCCTTCGCCGCGCGTGGCGATGATGCCGATCTCGTACACCTGCTCGCCCAGACTACGCAGGGTCTGGGCGGTGGCGGCGGAATTCGCGGCGTCGATCACCACCACCATGCCGATGCCGTTGTTGAAGGTGCGGTTCATCTCGAAGTCATCAATGCCGGCGGTTTTCTGCAGCCAGGCAAAGAGCTCGGTCTGCGGCCAGCTGCCTTTTTTCAGGTGGGCGGCCGTGCCTTCAGGCAGCACGCGCGGGATGTTCTCCAACAGGCCGCCGCCGGTGATGTGGGCCAGCGCCTTGATCGGGTGCTTAGCCAGCGCGGCCAGAACGTTCTTCACGTACAGGCGGGTGGGTTCCATGATGGCCTGCTTGAAGGGCTTGCCGTCCAGCATGGCCGGGGTGTTGGCGCCAGCACGCTCGATACACTTGCGCACCAGCGAAAAACCATTGGAATGCACACCGCTGGAGGCCAGGCCCAGCACCACGTCACCGGGCTTGACGTTCTGGCCGGTCAGGATCTTCGATTTTTCGACCGCGCCGACACAGAAACCTGCCAGGTCGTACTCACCGGCCGGGTACATGCCGGGCATCTCGGCGGTTTCGCCGCCGATCAGGGCGCAGCCGGAGAGTTCGCAGCCTTTGGCAATGCCACCCACCACGGCCGCGGCGGTATCCACGTCAAGCTTGCCGCAGGCAAAGTAGTCGAGGAAGAACAGCGGCTCGGCGCCCTGCACCAGCACGTCGTTCACGCTCATGGCCACGAGGTCGATGCCCACGGTGTCGTGCATATTCCATTCAAAAGCCAGCTTGAGCTTGGTGCCGACGCCGTCGGTGCCCGAGACCAGCACCGGCTCCTGGTAGCGCTTGGGCACCTCGAACAGGGCGCCGAAGCCGCCGATGCCGGCCAGCACGCCTTCGCGCATGGTTTTCTTGGCCAGCGGCTTGATGCGGTCAACCAGGGCGTCACCGGCATCGATGTCGACGCCGGCGTCTTTGTAGGACAGGGGAGTGGTGTTGGAAGTGCTCATGGAGGGTGGGAGAGGCCGGCGCACAGGCAGACCCCGATAGAATTTGCCCTGATTTTAAGGGCAGCCATCGTTCCCCCCGTTCTGCCCGCCTCTGCATGTCCCTGACCCACACCCAAAAAAGTGCCCTCGCCTGGAGTGCCATGGCCGCCGTGCTGGCCCTGGCGCTGTGGCTGCTGGCGCCGGTGCTGACCCCCTTTGTGGTGGCGGCGGTGCTGGCCTATGTGCTCACGCCGCTGGTGGACCGGCTCGACGCCCTGGCTGGCGGCCGCATGCCGCGCCTGCTGGCGGTGCTGATCGTCGAGTTGCTGTTCATCGTCGCGCTGCTGGGGGTGCTGCTGCTGATGGTGCCCATCCTGGCTCAGGAGCTGCCGCAGCTGCGCGCCCAGGTGCCGCTGCTGCTGGAGTGGCTGGACGGCTGGCTCGGCCCTTGGCTGGCGCAGTTCGGCATCACGGTGTCACTGGACTTGGCCAGCCTCAGGCCAGCCGTTCTGAAGTACCTGAATGCCAATGTTGAAGAGCTGATGGGGCCGCTGCTGGCCTCGCTCAAGATTGGCGGCAGCGTGGCGCTGACCGTGTTCGGCAACGCCATCCTGATTCCGGTGGCGCTGTTCTACCTGCTGATGGACTGGAAACGTTTCGTGACGCGGCTGGTAGAACTGGTGCCGCCGCGCCTGCGTGGCAGCTACGACAGCTTCATGGCGGAAGCCGACGAGGTGCTGGGGCAGTACCTGCGGGGCCAGTTGCTGGTGATGCTGATCCTGGCGGTCTATTACAGCGCGGCGCTGGCGCTGTTCGGTCTCGATGTGGCGCTGCCGGTCGGCCTGTTCACCGGGCTGGCGATCTTCGTGCCCTATGTCGGTTTCGGTCTGGGGCTGGCGCTGGCGGCGCTGGCCGGGCTGCTGGAATTTGCCGTCAGCGACGGGCCGGGCCGGGTGCTCATCATGCTGGCCGTGGTCTACGGGCTGGGGCAGCTGGTCGAGAGCTTCTACCTCACGCCGCGACTGGTGGGCGAGCGCATCGGCCTGCATCCCCTGGTCGTGATCTTCGCCCTGCTGGCCTTCGGCCAGCTGTTCGGTTTTGTCGGCGTGCTGGTGGCGCTACCGGCCAGTGCCGTGCTGCTGGTGGCGGTACGGCGCTTGCGCCTGCACTACCTGGGCAGCGGCCTGTACCGCGGGGACGGCCAGCGATGAAGCAGATCGCACTCGACATCGGTCTGGCCCCCGGGCCTACGCTGCGCAACTTCTTTCCCGGCCCCAACGAGGCAGCCTTGCGGCATCTGCAGCTGTGGCTGGGCGACAAGTCGACCGCCGCGACGCGTTCGCCGGTACCCACCTACCTCTGGGGCGCCAGCGGCAGCGGCAAGTCCCACCTGCTCAAGGCCGTGCGCGAGGCGCTGCGGGAGCAGGGCGCCACGGTGGGCTGGCTCGATGCCTCGGTGCACGAACCGCCGCCGTTTGATGAGCGCTGGGCCGCCGTGCTGCTGGACGATGTGCACCTGTACACCGCGGTGCAGCAGCATGCGGCCTTCAACTGGTTCGTCAATGCCCAGACCAGCCACCAGGGTGTGCTGGCCGCAGGGGAATTGCCGCCGGCCGACCTCAAGCTGCGCGAAGACCTGCGCACCCGGCTGGGCTGGGGCCATGTGTACGCACTGCAGGTGCTGAGCGAGCCGGAGCGCCGCGCCGTGCTGCGGCAGGCGGCCGACGAGCGCGGCGTGTTTCTCGGTGACGAGGTGATGGATTTCATGCTGACGCGCTTTTCACGCGACCTGGGCAGCCTGATGCAGTTGCTGGAGCATCTGGACGGTTATGCCTTGCAGACCCAGCGCGCCATCACCATTCCGCTGATCAAAGCCATGCTGGAGGATGCGTAGCCCCCCTGAGCGGCTGACGCCGCTTCCCCCCACGGGGGGACAACGCCAGTGGTCCGGCTAAGCCGGTTCCACGGCGTTTCCCGCTTCAAACCCTTCGCGCCGTTTTTGTTAGTGAATTCCATGACCCAAAAGAAAAAACTGGCCTTGTTCGACCTCGATCACACGCTGTTGCCGATCGACTCCGACTACTCCTGGGGCACTTTCACCACCACCATCGGCTGGACGGACGCAGTGGAGTTTGCGCGGCGCAACGACGAGTTCTATGCGCATTACCAGGCTGGCACGCTCGACGTGCACGATTACGTGCGCTTTGCTACCGAGGCGGCGCGCCTGCGCGGGGCCGAGCAGGCGCTGGCGGCACGCGAGCGCTTCATGCGCGAGGTGATCGAGCCTGCCATCCAGCCGCAGGCGCGGGCGCTGGTGCGCCAGCATCAGGAGGCGGGTGACGAGGTGCTGATCATCACCGCCACCAACGAGTTCGTCACGCGCCCGATTGCTGACGCCTTTGGCGTGCAGCAGTTGATTGCGGTCGAGCTGGTGCGTGATGCCAACGGCTGGATCACGGGCGAGATCCGGGGCGTGCCGTCCTTCCGCGAAGGCAAAGTGCAGCGCTTCCATGACTGGCTGGCCGCACGCCAGTTGAGCCGTGAGCATGCCGAGGTGACCTTCTATTCCGATTCCATCAACGATCTGCCGCTGATGGACAATGCCGACCATCCGGTGGCGACCAACCCCGACGACCGCTTGCGCCAGTTGGCCACGCAACGTGGCTGGCGCATACTGGACCTTTTCCACTGATAAGCCAGGGGCAGCGCTGTAGGCCTGTCCCGCAAGGAAAAATGATCAAGAAAATCATCGACAAGCTGCTGGGTAACAGCCGCAGCCAGAAATCGCGCTTCGGCAAGCGCGAAGCGTTCGGCCCGTCCGTGCACGGCATCGACCCGGCCCTGGTGGACAAGCGCGCCATCGACGTGGTGGAGACCCTGCAGCAGGCCGGCTTCGAAGCCTACATCGTCGGCGGCGCGGTGCGTGACCTGTCGCTTGGCCTGCGGCCCAAGGACTTCGACGTGGCGACCAACGCCACACCGGAGCAGGTCAAGGGCCTGTTCCGCCGCGCCTTCATCATCGGGCGGCGCTTTCGCATCGTGCACGTGGTCTATGGCCGCGGGCGCGAGCACGAGGTGATCGAGGTCTCGACCTTCCGCGCCTACATGGACAACGCTGCTGCCGAACAGGTGGCCGGCAACGAACGCACCAGCAAGAGTGAGCTGGCGGGCATGAAACACGCTGTGGACTCCAGCGGCCGCGTGCTGCGCGACAACGTCTGGGGCCCGCAGGACGAGGACGCCACACGGCGCGACTTCAGTGTCAACGCCATGTACTACGACCCGGCTTCCCAGACTGTGGTGGACTACCACGGCGGTCTGAAGGATGCCAAGAAACGCGTGCTGCGCATGATCGGCGACCCGGCGGCGCGCTACCGTGAAGACCCGGTGCGCATCATCCGCGCCGTGCGCTTTGCCGCCAAGCTCAGCCCGCTGGGCTTCAAGCTGGAGTCCAAGACGGCCAAGCCCTTGGTCGAGATGAAGGCGCTGCTCGCCGACGTGCCGCAAAGCCGCCTGTTCGACGAGATGCTCAAGCTGCTGCAGACCGGCCATGCGCTGGCCACGATCGAACAGCTGAAGAAACTGGGCCTGGCGCGCGGCATCTACCCGCTGCTGGACCTAGTGGTGGAGCGGGCCGAACAGCCATTCGTCAAGGCTGCCTTGCAGGACACCGACCGCCGCGTCGGCGAGGACAAGCCGGTGGCGCCGAGCTTCCTGCTCGCCTGTGTGCTGTGGGCCGATGTGCGCGACGGCTGGGCGCGCCGCGTGGCGCAGCGCCAGCATGCGCACCCGGCGCTGCAGGAAGCGATCGACGAGGTGTTCGACGCCCGCATCGGTGACGTCTCTGGCCGCGGCAAGCTGGCCGCCGACATGCGCGAGATCTGGATGATGCAGCCGCGCTTCGACAAGCGTGTCGGCAGTACGCCCTTCGGTCTGGTGGAGCAGCCGCGCTTCCGCGCCGGCTTCGACTTCATGCGCCTGCGTGCCGATGTCGGTGAAGTGGACGAGGCGCTGGCCGACTGGTGGCAGGAGTTCAGCATCGCGGACGATGCCGAGCGTCAGGACCTGGTGGACCAGGTGCGCGAGGAGCAGGCCCGTCAACGCGCTCGCAGCCCGCGCGTGCACAGCAAGCCGGCCGCCGAACGGGCGGAAAAGTCCGAACGCACCGAACGGCCGCAAGGCGCTGAGGCTGCGCCGGATCAGGAGTCCGGCGAAGCCGCGCCGAAGAAGCGTCGCCGCCGTCGCCGCCCCAGCGGCAGCCGCAACGGCGGTGCCAGCGCCCCGGAAGCGAGCGAGTGAGTCTGCAGGCCGTGGCGCCGGTGACGGCCTACATCGCGCTCGGGGCCAACCTTGGGGACGCGGCGGCCACCGTGCAGCAGACGGCGCGCGCGCTGGCCACACTGCCGCAGACCCGGCTGCTGCGCGCTTCTTCGCTGTACCGCACGGCGCCGATCGACTCCAGCGGGCCGGACTACATCAACGCTGTGGCCGAGATCAGCACCGCGCTGAGCCCGCAGGCATTGCTGGCCGCGCTGCAGGCGCTGGAGCTGGCCGCCGGGCGCGAGCGCCCTTACCGCAACGCGCCACGCACGCTTGATCTGGACATCCTGCTCTACGGTGACATCACGCTCGACAGCGCGGCACTGACGATTCCGCACCCCCGCATGCTGGCGCGCGCCTTCGTGCTGCAACCCCTGGCGGAGATCGCGCCGCACCGGGTGGCGACTGCGGCGCTGGCCGCCGTACAGGGGCAGGGCATCGAGCGCCTGCCCGGCACGGCGGGCTGAGTTTCCCGCGGCGGCAGCTCAAAAGCCCGCGGTGGCTGCCGATAGAATGATCTGACCTTGTTTGTGTGCTGCAGGAATCCATGAAGTTCAACAATGTGAGTGTCGCCACCAAGTTGTGGCTTGCCGTCAGTGCCATCGTCATCGCCCTCGTGGTCCTGATCGGGTTTGCGGCGCTGCGCTCCTCGCGCATCCAGGCGGAGACCGAGGTCACCCTGCAGGCCTTGAGCCAGCGGGTCAAGGCCGCCAACACCTGGGCCGGCCTGGCCGAGGCCAATGCGGTGCGTACCCGCGCCGTGATCACCACCTTCGACCCCAGCATCGAGGCCGCCTTCACCGATGCCATGGTGGCCACCAACAAGAAGATTGACGAGGTGCAAAAGAGCATCGAGTCCATGACGCTGAGCCCGCAGGAGCAGGCCCAGATGAAGAAGGTCACGGCCGCCCAGAAGGTCATGCTGGACATCCAGGCCAAGGCCAACCAGCTCAAGTCGGACGGTAACAGCGAAGAGGCGCAGAAGCTGATCAACGAGCAGTACAACCCGGCCGTCAACGCCTACCTGGCCTTGCTGCGCGAGCTGGTGCAGCAGGAAGAGCAGGCCACGCTCGACTACTCGCAGGCGATGGGGCAGGCGCGCAACATGACGGTGCGCATCGCCGGCTTCGCCATGATCTTCATTCTCGCTGGCATCCTGATCGGTGCGGCGGTGCTGATCCGCTCCATCCGCCGCCCGCTGGACCAAGCCAACGAACTGGCCGCCCGCATCGCGCAGGGTGACTTGACCGCACGCATCGACACCACGCGCGGTGATGAATTCGGTGCCCTGATGAAGTCGCTGGCGCGCATGAACGAGTCGCTGGCGCGTATGGTGCAGCAGGTGCGCCAGAGCACCGACAGCATCGCCACTGCCAGCGCCGAGATCGCCACCGGCAACCACGACCTGTCGGTGCGCACCGAACAGACCTCCAGCAACCTGCAGTCCACTGCCTCGGCCATGGACGAGCTGACGACCACCGTGCAGCACAGCGCCGACAACGCGCGCCAGGCCTCGCAGCTGGCGGCCAGTGCTTCCACCGTGGCACAAAAGGGTGGCGAGGTGGTGCAGCAGGTGGTCTCGACCATGGACGAGATCAATGCCAGCAGCAAGAAGATTTCCGACATCATCGGCGTGATCGACGGCATTGCCTTCCAGACCAACATCCTGGCCTTGAATGCCGCGGTGGAAGCCGCGCGCGCCGGCGAGCAGGGCCGCGGCTTTGCCGTGGTGGCGGGCGAGGTGCGCAGCCTGGCCGGGCGCAGCGCCGAGGCCGCCAAGGAGATCAAGGGCCTGATCAATACCTCGGTGGAGAAGGTCGAGTCCGGCACCGAGCTGGTGACGAATGCCGGCGCCACCATGGGCGAGATCGTGCAGTCGGTGCGTCGTGTGGCCGATGTGATCGGTGAGATCACTGCCGCCTCGGCCGAGCAGAGCGCCGGCATCTCGCAGGTCAACAGCTCGATTGCCAACCTCGATCAGATGACGCAGCAGAACGCAGCGCTGGTGGAGCAGAGCGCGGCGGCGGCGCAAAGCATGCGTGAGCAGGCCGAGCAGCTGGCGCAGGCTGTGGCGGTGTTCAAGGTCAACGGCATGGCCGCCATGCCGCAGCGCCCGGTGATGGACGTCACGCCGCGTACCGAGCCGGTCAAGCCGTTGGCCAGTGCCGCCACACCGGCACCGGCTTTGGCGCCTGCCAAGCCTGCGGACAAACCCACCGGGAAACCGGCTGACAAACCGGCCCCGGCCACCAAGACCGCCACCGCCGATTCGGACGAGTGGGAAACCTTCTGACCTTGCGCTGAAAAGACAAACGGGCCTGCATTGCAGGCCCGTTTGTCTTTGGGGGGATTTCAGTCCAGCTCGGCGATCAGCTCGATCTCCACGCAGGCGCCGAGCGGAATCTGCGCCACACCGAAGGCGCTGCGCGCATGCGCACCGCGCTCGCCGAACACCTGGCCCAGCAGCTCGCTGGCGCCGTTGGTCACCAGGTGGTGCTCGGTGAAGTCGGCACTGGAGTTGACCAGTGACATCACCTTCACGATGCGCTTGACGCGATTCAGGTCGCCGGTCGCGGCATGCAGCGTGCCCAGCAGGTCGATGGCCACGGCACGTGCGGCCGCCTGGCCATCAGCCGTGGTCAGGTTCTTGCCGAACTGGCCGACCCAGGGCTGGCCGTTCTTCTTGGCAATGTGGCCGCTCAGGAACACCAGCTTGCCGGTCTGCACAAAAGGCACGTAGGCGGCGGCCGGCACGGCCACCGGGGGCAGGGTGATGTCGAGTTCCTGCAGCTTGTCGTAGACGTTCATGGAAAGACCTTTCTTTTCGCGCTTCAAACCGTTCGATTGTCGGCTATTGTTGCAGCCGGAAACCCCAAGCCGATCATGCTGAAGAAGTTCACTACCTTGCCGCGCGACAGCCGTGACACGCTGTTCCTGCTGGCCGTGATCGGCTGGATCCTGCTGCCGCTGGTAGCGCACTTGCCCTGGTGGTGCAGCGCGCTGGCGCTGGCCATGCTGTTGTGGCGTGGCTGGCTGGCCGTGATGCTGCGGCCGCTGCCGGGCAAGTGGTGGCTGCTGGGCCTGTTGCTGGTGACACTGGCCGCCACGCTGGCGACCTACCGCACCCTGCTCGGGCGCGATGCCGGCGTCACGCTCATCGTGGTGCTGCTGGCACTCAAGACGCTGGAGCTGCGCGCGCGGCGCGACGCATTTGTGGTGTTTTTCCTCGGTTTCTTCACGCTGCTGACACTGTTCTTTTTCTCGCAGTCGCTGCTGACCGCACTGGCCATGCTGGGGGGCTTGCTGGGGTTGCTCACCGCTCTGGTCAACAGCCATCTGCCAGTGGGCCGGCCCACCCTGGGCCAGTCGGCCCGGCTGGCAGGCCGGCTGGCACTGCTGGGCGCGCCCATCATGCTGCTGCTGTTCCTGCTGTTTCCGCGTCTGGCGCCGCTGTGGGGTCTGCCCGGCGACGCCATGGCCGGGCGCAGCGGCCTGTCGGGGCGCATGCAGGTGGGGCAGGTGGCGCGGCTGGCGCTGGACAACAGCGTGGCCATGCGCGTGCGTTTTGAGAGTGCCCAGCCCGATGCGTCCGTGCTCTATTTCCGCGGGCCGGTGCTGTCTACGTTTGACGGCGTGGAATGGCAGGCCCTGCGCCCGAGCCTGCCCGCCGCACTGCTGCCGCCGGCCAACCTGCAGGTCAGCGGCGCGCCCTTGCGCTACGAGGTGACGCTGGAGCCGAGCAACCGCCCCTGGCTGCCGCTGCTCGACGCCACGCCGCAGCCGCCGGCGCTGCCGGGCAAGTCGGCGCGCATGACGCCGGAGCTGCAATGGCTGGCCAGCACACCGATCCACGACCTGGTGCGCTACCGCGCCGAGAGCTATCCGCAGTTCAGCCACGGGCCGCTGCGCCCCGTGCCTGGCCTGCAGGACTACCTCGACCTGCCCACCGGCTACAACCCGCGCACGTTGCAGCTGGCCGGCCAACTCAGCCGCGATGCGCGCAACAACAGCGCGGCCGCCTTGGTGGCCGCCGCACTGGAGCGCCTGCGCAGCGGCGGCTACCGCTACACGCTGGAGCCCGGTGTCTTCGGCCCGCACAGTGCCGACGAATTCTGGTTCGACCGCAAGCAGGGCTTTTGCGAGCACATTGCCGCGTCCTTTGTCATCCTGATGCGCGCCGCCGGCGTGCCGGCGCGCATCGTCACCGGCTACCAGGGTGGCGAGCGCAATGCCGTGGACGGCTACTGGGTGGTGCGCCAGAGCGATGCGCATGCCTGGGCCGAGGTCTGGCTGGCCGGCCAGGGCTGGGTGCGCGTGGACCCGACCGCCGCCGTGGCACCGGCGCGCATTGGTGAACTGCAACGCCTGCAGATACCACAAGGGGCCGTGGCGGCCGCCATCAACACCGTCAGCCCGACCATGGCGCTGAACCTGCGCACGCTCTGGGAGGCCGTCAACAACCGCTGGAACCAGTGGGTGCTGAACTACAGCCAGAGCCGCCAGCTCAACCTGCTGCGCGAACTCGGCTTTGCATCGCCGAGCTGGGAAGACCTTGGGTACCTGATGGCCGCCAGCCTGGTGCTGCTGAGCCTGGCGGGCAGCGGCTGGGCCCTGTGGGGGCAACGGCGCCACGACCCCTGGCGGCGCCTCTTTGATGCGGCGCAGCGTCGCCTGCATCCGCGCGGCGTGCTGCCGCTTGGCGTGACGCCACGTGCACTGGCGCAGCAACTGCAGGCCCGCCCCGACGCCCACACCCCCCAGGTGCAGGCTGTGCGCGACTGGCTGCTGCGGTTGGAGGCGCTGCGTTATGCGCCGGCCGGCAGCGTGTCGATGGGCCTGCGCGCTTTGCGGCGCGAGTTCCAGCAATTACACTGGCCCCTGTGATCATGCTGCGTTTCCGTTCTCTGTCTGCTATTGTTCTGATAGCTGCCTGCGCCCTGTCCACGGTCGCCCAGGCCGCAAAACAATCCCAATCCAAGAAGACGCCGGCCGGCCCGTTGTACGCCAGCCGTGCCGAGGCGCTGGCGCTGGCCGACGAGATTGCAGAGCGCCGTGGGCTGGACCGACGCTGGGTGCGCGAGACCCTTGCCCAGGCGCGGCAGCTGCCTCAGGTGGTCAAGCTCATGACGCCCGCGCCCAGGGGCACGCCGAAGAACTGGGCCGTGTACCGCAGCCGTTTCATCGAGCCGCGGCGCATTGCCGCCGGGGTGCGCTTCTGGCAGGCCTACCAGCCGCTGCTGGCGCGGGCCGAGGCCACCTATGGCGTGCCGGCCGAGATCATCGTCGGCATCATCGGGGTGGAAACCATCTACGGCCAGCAGACCGGCAGCTTCCGGGTGCTGGATGCCCTGGCCACGCTGGCCTTCGACTTCCCGGCCGAGCACCCGCGCGCGGCCGAGCGCAGCCGCTTCTTCCGTGGCGAGCTGGAGCAGCTGCTCAGCCTGCACGGTCGCGCCGGGCTGGACGCGCTGAGCGTGCGCGGCAGCTACGCCGGCGCCATGGGCCTGCCGCAGTTCATGCCTTCCAGCTGGGCGCGCTTTGCGGTGGACTTCGACGGCGATGGCCGCATCGACCTCTTCAACAGCCCGGCCGATGTCATCGGCTCCGTGGCCAACTACTTCAAGCTGTTCAACTGGCAGCCCGGCATGCCGACGCACTACCCGGTGGGCTTCGATGCCGAGCGGCTGGACAAGGACGCCTTGCTGGCACCCGACATCCTGCCCACCTTCTCGGTGGCCAGCTTCACGGCCAAGGGCGCGGTGCTCGATGCTGCCGGCCTGCAGCACACCGGCCCGCTGGCGCTGGTGGAGCTGCAGAACGGCGACGCGCCGCCGAGCTACCTGGCCGGCACCGAGAACTTCTACGTCATCACACGCTACAACTGGAGCAGCTACTACGCGCTGGCCGTGATCGAGCTGGGGCAGGCCGTGGCCGCGTCCCTGCGTGCCGATTGCACGACCGTGGCTCAGGCCAGCAGCACGCCCTCGAACACCGGGTGCAGCGCGTCGACCCAGTGATCGACTTCGGCTTCGCCGATCTGCAGGCAGGCCAGGCAGGCCGCGCCATGCTGTTCCCACTCGCGCTGCGGCTGCACGCCTTCGAAGTCGGCCACCAGGTGCTCGGCCAACGCGGCAATCGCCACCAGGCTACGGATCTCGGGCGGCACCTTGGGGTCGGTGAGGATGGTGAAGTCATGGTGCAGCCGCACCGCGAATGACACCACCGGCGGCAGGTGCCAGGTCTTGGCGACGATCGCGCCCACCACCGCGTGGTCGGTGCGGTGCACCGCGTTTTCGGTGTCGGTGAAGCTGCGGTCCTGGCGCGCCATGGCCTCGGCCAGCGTGCCGGCGTAGCCGCGCACGCCCTGCAGCATGACGGGAATGCCCACGTGCATGAAGAGGCCGCAGGTCTGCGCCACTTCCGGGTTCATGCCGTAGAGCTGGCGCGCGATATAGCCCATGGCCAGCGAGCGGCGCGTGGAGGTCTCCCAGAAATGCTCCACCAGCGGTGACTTGACGGGGATGGCGTAGCGCGTCAGGAAGCCGGTGAGGATGGCCACGGCCTGCCCCATGCCCAGCATGGCCACGGCTTCGCCCACGGTGTTGGCCGGGCGGGCACGGGCGTACAGCGGGCTGTTGGCGGTGCGCAGCAGGGCGGCGGCCATGGCCACGTCGCTGCCGGCAATGCGGGCGATCTCCGCGGGGTCGGGGTCGGCCTTGCGGGTTTCGGCCTGCAGCGCGGCCAGCAGCTCGGGGCAGGGCGGGATGACGATGTCGCGCACCGGGCCTGCACTGCGCGCCTGATCCAACTCGCGATCGATGTCCGCAACCGTCATCTGCCTGTCTCCAACCGGGTCACTTGAGAAAACAAAACACCACCTCGATTCGCTCGGGCTTGCACCGGAGGAGCATCGTCAGGGTACCGTGTGCTGCCAGTATCGCCGCTCCGTCTGGCGCTGGCAAGACAGCTGCCGCGGCGCCTGCGATTGCCAGTGTGCCGCGCCGCAACGCGCACTGTCTACCACACGGATGCCGCGCTCGGCATAAAGCGCCAGCACGGCCGGCGCCGGGTGGCCGAAGCGGTTGCGGTAGCCGGCCTGCACCAGCGCGAGCTGCGGCGCCACCGCGTCCAGAAAGGCCGCGCTGCTGGAGGTCTTGCTGCCGTGGTGCGGCACCAGCAATACGTCGGCCTGCAGTGGCGCGCCCCGCATGAGCAGCTGGTTCTCCTGGCCGGCCTCAATGTCGCCGGCCAGCAGTACGCTCTGTCTGCCATTGCTGATGCGCAGCACGCACGACAAGGCGTTGCTGCGCCGTGCCAACGCGTAGTCGTCGGCCGTGGGGTGCAGCACTTCGAAGTGCACGCCATCCCAGTTCCAGGCCTGACCTGCTTCGCAGCGCTGGCCCGGGCGCAGGCCGTGCAGTTCGTGCGACTCCTCGATGGAACTCAGGAGATCGGCCTGCGCTTGCATGGCCAGCACAGCGGCGGCACCGCCGGTGTGGTCGCTGTCGCGGTGGCTCAGCACCAGCCGGTCCAGCTGCACGTCCAGTGCGCGCAGCAGCGGCACCAGCACACGGTGGCCGGCATCGCTCTCGCGCGAGTAGCGTGGCCCGGCGTCGTACAGCAGCGCATGGGTGGCCGTCTGCACCAGCACCGCGTTGCCTTGGCCGATGTCGGCCGCCAGCAATTCGAACTCGCCTGCCGGCGGGCGCGGCGCCTGCCACAGCAGCACCGGCAGCAGCAGCGGCACGCCGAGCGCACGCAGGCGCCAGGGCAGGTGCAGCACCAGCAGCACGCCGCCCAGCAAGCCCGCCACACCGGCCCACAGCGGCGCCTGCGCCACCGCCAGCGTGGCCAGCGGCAGGCGTGCCAGCAGGCCGAGGTAGAGGTTCAGCCACTGCACCGCCTGTGCGGCCAGCTCCCACAGCGGCGGCAGCAGTACTCCCAATAACGCCAAGGGCGTCACTACCAGCGTCACCCACGGAATGGCCAGCGCATTCGCTACCAGGCTTACCAATGACACCTGGCCGAACAGCAGCAGCGTCAGCGGCGTCAGCGCCAGCGTCAACACCCATTGCTCGCGCAGCAGCGCCAACAGACGACGGTGCCAGCTGGACCGGCCGAGTTTGAGCGTCGGGTTGTCGCTGGCAAACAGCACCCCCACGGCCACGAAGCTGAGCCAGAAACCCGGCTGCAGCAGCGCCCACGGGTCGGCCGCCATCACCACCGCGCACACCAGCAGCCAGACCTGCGGCCAGGGCCAGCGCCGCGCCGACAGGCGCAAGAGCGAAACGGTAGCCAGCATCCACACCGTGCGTTGCGCCGGCACCCCCCAGCCGCTGAAGAGCGCATAGGCCAGCGCGAGCACCAGGCCGCCCAGCAGTCCGGCGGTGGGTGCCGGCACCGCCAGGCACAGCCGCGATGAGCGGCGCCACGCCCAGCCGATGGCCAGGCCAGCCAGCCAGGCAAACAGCGTCACGTGCAGGCCCGAGATGCTCATCAGGTGGGCCACCCCGGTGGCGCGGAACACGTCCCAGTCGGCGCGGTCGATGGCCTGCTGGTCGCCCGTCACCAGGGCCGCCACCACGCCGGCCACGCGCGCGCGCTCGGGCGAGCGTTCCTCGGCCTGCAGGCGCTGGAAGATGGCATCGCGTACCTGCTGGCGCGCCCATTCGATGGGGTGCCACGCCGTCTGCGCCAGCCGCTGTGGCGCCGCGTCGCGCAGGCCGGCGCGGACATAGCCGGTGGCCTGCAGCCCTTGCTCCCACAGCCACAACTCAAAGTCAAAGCCATGCGGGTTGCTACCGCCGTGCGGCGCCTTCAGTCGCACCGCCATGCGCCAGCGCTCACCGGCCTGCAGCGGCTGCGGTGCGCGCTGCAGGTCCAGCAGCTCACCGCCGGCCCAGGCACCGCCGTACCAGCCCAGGTAGAGCCTGGGCGGCAGCGTGACCGGCCGACCGTCGAGTTCAGCCTGCTCCACCTCAAAGCGAAAGCGCGTGCCGGCCTCGCTGTACTGCGGCATGGCGGCCACGAGTCCGGTGACGGTGATGTCCTTGCCTTCCAGCGCCGGGTCGAGCGCGTGGCTGCTGAAGACATGGGCGCGCAGGCCGGTGCTGGCAAAACCGAGCAGGGCGAAGGCCAGGGTGAGGGCTACGGCCTTTTGCCAGAATGCTACTGATTTGATAGCTGCTGACGCAATCAGGATGAGCGCCAGGGCCAGAAAAATCCCGTAAACCGTTAGCGGCCAGAGTTCGGCTTGTTGCAGTTGCAGGGCCACGCCGGTGAGCCAGGCCGCGAGGGCGGGGGGCATCAGATGGGCGGGGTGGTGGTGCGCAGCTGGCATGCGGGGGATGCTAACCGGCGGCTTGGCTGGTTGAGGGTGGTTCGTGGGGATGGGTTTGTGTCGGCTTGTGTCTTAGCGGGGCAGCGGTGCCGGGTCTCGCCCCGGCGGGCGAGGCACTTTTCTTTGCTTCGCCAAAGAAAAGTACCCAAAAGAAAGGCGAGCCGGATTCGTCGGCCCTACGCTGACGCTGCGGGCACGCTGCGTTGCTCGGGTCAAGCGGGAGCCGCGCAAACTCGGCTAACGCCTCAAACATGCACGGCTCTTGATCCGCTTGCCCCTGCGCTACTCGCCTCCTCATAACGGCGGGGGGAATCGGATACCAAAAACCACAAGGACGCGCCGTGGCGCGTCCTGAGAGAGATGCAATGTATTTCGTCTCGGGGCTGAGTTATCTACCCGGAGTCGGGCTCGACTGGTGCACTACGGCCAGGCAATTATTAGAAGCAGTCAATGTCGTAGTGGATGGAGTCCCAGTCGACGTTGCCTTCAAGTTCTGAAATGAACTCGTGTACTGCTCGACAAAACTCAGGGACATGAAGGGTGAGAGACCATTCATCAGCCCACTTTGCCCCCATTAGTTCAAGCGTTCCGCTCCAGTAGTGCCACTCTCGCTTCGTAGTGGACTCCTCATCAAGTTCGTGATCGCCTTCTCCCAACTCAGTGACGAGGATGACATCTAGCGCGTGAATTATCTTGTTTGCGGCCTCTCTAATGGTTAGGGAAGTTTTGGCTGGAGTGAGATAGCCGATGTTGAGTTCGCCTGTAATGCGGTCATCAATCGCTTTGGTGTCTACCAAGTAAGACTCGCCGTTCGCTTTGTAACGCGCTTCTTCTTTTCCGATTAAGTCCAGGATGATTCTTGCCTTGATAGATATCGCTATCAGGCGCTCACTTAGCTGGTTTCGAAGCCAGCCTACGTAGTAAGGGCCATTGACTAAATCTGATTCTTCGTAAGTAGTTAAGTCGTGAGATTTGGCGAACCTTTCTGCTGCGTAGCACATGTTTAGCACGAGAAAGATGTTTTCGTGGATTTCGTCAAAATTCAGGCGATGGGTCATGTTGCGTGTCTCTGCGGCCTAAATTGAAATGTGTCAGGAAAACATGAAAAACATGGCGAGCTATTCATGCTGGGCATCTTTCTTGGCGCGTTTATGTTTTTTATAACAACGATCCACATGGTCGTCCACTTGTCTGGAGAAAATATCAAGACGTAAAACTACGCAGAGCTTCAAGTCAAGGGGAGTTCTGGAATCCCTCGCCGATATGAGGAGGCGAGTAGCGCAGGGGCAAGCGGATCAAGAGCCGTGCATGTTTGAGCGCAGCGAGTTTGCGCGGCTCCCGCTTGACGCGAGCAACGCAGGTTAATGTCCCAGTGCGTGGTGTAAGTTATTGGCCGAGCTGCAAGGCGCGAAGGGCGTAGCCCGAAGCGGCTTGCAGCTCGGTCGGGCACCCTGTTTGGG
>JAULXO010000031.1:0-49945 GCA_032118555.1 Hylemonella sp.
CCAGCGTGTACTTTCCGCGCCGCGTGATCCCCATGTTGCCGGAGAAGCTCTCCAACGGCCTGTGTTCGCTGAACCCGGACGTGGACCGCCTGTGCATGGTGTGCGACATGTTCATCACCGGCGAAGGCGAGATTGCCGCCTACCAGTTCTACCCGGCGGTGATGCACAGCCATGCGCGCTTCACCTACACCGAGGTGGCGGCCATCCTGGCCAACACGCGTGGCCCCGAGGCCGCCAAGCGCAAGGAGCGCGTTCAGGACCTGCTGAACCTGCACGATGTCTACCGCGCCCTGCTGGCTGCACGTGCCAAGCGCGGTGCGGTGGACTTCGAGACCACCGAGACCCAGATCATCTGCGACGACAGTGGCCGCATCGAGAAGATCGTGCCGCGGGTGCGCAACGAGGCGCACCGTCTGATCGAGGAGGCCATGCTGGCGGCCAACGTCTGCAGCGCCGACTTCATCGGCCAGAGCAAGCACGCCGGCCTGTTCCGCGTGCACGAGGGGCCGACGCCGGAGAAGAACGAGCTGCTGCGCAACTACCTCAAGGCCACGGGCGTGGGTATGACGATCAGCGAGAACCCTTCGCCGGCGGAATTCCAGGCCATTGCGGTGGCCACCAAGGAACGACCGGACGCGCAGCAGATCCACGCCATGCTGCTGCGTTCGATGCAGCAGGCGATCTACACGCCGCACAACAGCGGCCACTTCGGCCTGGCCTTCGAGTCCTACACCCACTTCACCAGCCCGATCCGGCGTTACCCGGACCTGCTGGTGCACCGCGTCATCAAGGCCATCCTGGGCAAGACGCGCTACCACCTGCCGGCCGTGCCCACGCCGGGCGAGGCGCATGCCAAGCTGTCACGCCGTATCGAGAAGAGCGAAGCGGCCAAACGTCAGCGCGGCGAGGGCGGCGAGAAGCCGAAGAAGCAGAGCGCCGAGCTGATGGCCTGGCAGGCAGCCGGCCTGCACTGCAGCGCCAACGAGCGGCGCGCCGACGAGGCCAGCCGCGACGTGGAAGCCTGGCTCAAGTGCAAGTACATGCGCGAGCACCTGGGTGAGGAATTCAGCGGCGTGGTGACGGCAGCCACCAGCTTCGGCATCTTCGTCACGCTCGACGCCATGTACGTCGAAGGCCTGGTGCACATCACCGAACTCGGCGGTGAGTACTTTCGTTTTGACGAGGCGCGCCAGGAACTGCGCGGCGAACGCACCGGCATCCGCTACGCCATCGGCACACGGGTGCGCGTGCAGGTCAGCCGCGTGGATCTGGACGGTCGGCGCATCGACGTCCGCCTGGTGCGCGAGGGTGAGGAGTTCATGGCGCGCGCCCTGAAGGACAAGGGTTTGGCAGAAGGCCGCGCTGCGGGCGGCGTGCCGGTCAAGGCGTCGACCCGGCGTGCGGCGCGGAAGACCAGTGACACCAGCCAGCGTGCCCTGCCGTCACCGATCCAGGCGCTCAAGGCCTCGGTCAAGGCGGCGTCCAAAAAGGCTGCGGCCAAGAGCAGCAAGGGCCGCAAGGGACGGCGCAAGTAAATCCACCCTCAGAAAGTTCGGAGACAGAAATATGGCGGGCAACAACAAGGTGGCCATCGTGACCGGCGCCGGCACCGGCATCGGCAAGGCGGCCGCACTGGCCCTGTTGGCCGATGGCTATCGCGTCGCCTTGGCCGGGCGGCGGCGCGAGCCGCTCGACGACGTAGCCGCGGCGTCCGGTGCCGGGGCTCGGGTGCTGGCGGTGCCCACCGATGTGTCGCAACCGGAATCGGTGCGCGCCCTGTTTGACGCCGTCGTGCAGGCCTGGGGCCGGGTGGACGTGCTGTTCAACAATGCCGGCGTCAGCGCACCGGGCGTCCCGCTGGAAGAGCTGGACGTGGCGCAGTGGAAGAGCGTGGTGGACATCAACCTCACGGGCATGTTCCTGTGCATCCAGCAGGCCTTCCGCGTCATGAAAGCGCAGACGCCGCGCGGCGGGCGCATCATCAACAACGGATCGATCTCGGCCCATGCGCCGCGGCCCAACTCGATTGCCTATACGGCCACCAAGCATGGCGTGATGGGGCTGACCAAGACGGCTTCGCTGGATGGTCGCAAGTACGACATCGCAGTGGGGCAGATCGATATCGGCAATGCCGCGACCGAGATGGCCGAGCGCATGGCGCGCGGCGTGCCGCAGGCCAACGGCGAGATCGCGGTAGAGCCGCTGATGGACGTCGCCATCGTCGGCCGGTCGGTGCTCTATATGGCCAACCTGCCGCTGGAGGCCAACGTGCTGTTCCACACGGTGATGGCCACCAAGATGCCTTTTGTGGGACGCGGCTGAGGAACGCGCCGCCAGCGCGTCAGCCGGGTGTGCAGGCCAGTGCGTCGGCGGTTAACGGCCGGGTAGCTGGCCAGATGTCAGCCATATGGCCATGCAGCCAGACGGCGGCGCACGCGGCTTCGAAGGCCGTCTCACCCTGGGCCAGCCGTGCCCCGACCATACCGGCCAGCACGTCCCCGGTGCCGGCGGTGGCCAGTCGGGCATTGCCCGTCGGGTTGATGAGCGGCGTGCGGTCCGGCGCGGCGATCACCGTACCGGAGCCCTTCAGTACCACCGTGCAGCCGAAGCGCTGCGCCAATGTGCGGGCCGCGGCCAGCCGGTCGTGCTGCACTTCGGCAGCCGAGTTGGCGAGCAGGCGTGCTGCTTCCAGCGGGTGTGGCGTCAGCACGGTCTGCCGTCCGCGCGCGGCGCGGGCGTGCAGCAACTGCGCGAGCTGGCTGTCGTTGGCGATGGCATTGAGCGCGTCGGCGTCGATGACGACACGGTGTGCGCTGGACAGGATGCGTGGCAACTGCGTGGCCACCGCCGAGCCGCCGCCGCAGCCGACGACCACCGTGAGCTGTGCGGGCTCCAGGGCGTCCGGGGTGCGGAACATCAGTTCCGGCTGGCTGGTGTCCACCGACAGGCCGCTTCCGTCGAGCAAGGCCACAAAGACGCGGCCAGCTCCGCTGTGCAGCGCGGCCGAGGCGGCCAGCAGGGCTGCACCGCCCATGCCCGGTGCGCCGCCGAAGACGGCCACGTCGCCGTAGCTGCCCTTGTGCGACGCATGCCGGCGCATCAATGGCCGCGGTTCGCCGCCGAGCGTGGCTTGTACGGGGGCTGCGTGGCTGTCTGCGCCCAGTTCGTCGAGCCATACCTGGCCGGCCAAGTCACGCCCTGCCGCGGTGTACAAGCCTGGCTTGAGCGTGAGCAGGCTCAGCGTGTGCGTTGCGCGCACCGCGGGGCCGCTGGCGTGGCCGGTGTCGGCGTTCAGGCCCGAGGGCAGGTCCACCGCCAGCACCGGCACATCCAGTGCGTTGATGCGATGGATCCAGTCCGCCAGCCGACCTTCGGCGGCGCGCGTGACGCCGATGCCCAGTAGGGCGTCGATGCAGGCATCGCACGACGGTGGTGGTGCGTCCAGGAATTGCACGCCGGCGGCCTGGGCGCTGGCATACGAGGCCTGGGCATCCGCCGGTGCGGTCTGCGCCAAGCCCAGCCAAGTGACCAGTGGCTGTTTGCCCCATTGCTGCAAGTGCCGGGCGGCTTCGAGGCCGTCGCCGCCGTTGTTGCCGGGGCCGCACGCGATCCAGAACGTACGGGCATGGGGGGCGAGTGCCAGCGCCAACCGCGCGGTGGCCAGGCCGGCGCGCTGCATCAGGGTGTGCGGTGGCAGCGTGGCAGCCAGTGCCTGCTCCAGCGCGCGCGTGGTGGCGACGTCATGCAGCGGGTGGGGCAGGTTCGGGGTGATGGGCTGCATGGGGCGCACGTTCAGAACTCGTAGCTGTCGCCTTCGCGCGCCAGGCGGATATCGAGACGGTTGCCGGCTGGTGCCGGGTTGTCGGCCAGGGCCTGGGCGAAGGCGGCTTCCAGGGCGTCGTCGCTGCGCGTGGGTTCGTGGTGCGTGCAATACAGCACCTTGGCGCCGGCCTGGCGCGCGGCGCGAATGCTGCTGTCGAAGGTGCCGTGGCCCCAGCCTTTCTTGGTCGGGTACTCCTCGGCGGTGTAGGAGGTGTCGGCAATCAGCACGTCGACGCTGCGGATGGCGGCCTGGATGGCAGCTTCCTTCTCGTCGACGAAGGCCTGGTACTCGGCGTACTCGGCGTCACCCGGCTCGTAGATGTTGTAAGGCGGTTCATGGTCGCCGGTGAAGAACACCGACTTGCCATTCGCCTCGATGCGGTAGCCGAAGTTGATCACCGGGTGGTTGAGCAGGTAGGGCGTGATGGTGGCACTGCCGATCTGGATGGTCTGCTCCGGTGCCAGTGTCACGTACTCGATGCGCGCCTTCATCTCGGCTTCGCGCACCGGGAAGTAGCTGTACTGCAGCTGCACCGACATGACCTGTTCCACCCCCTTGCCAGACACCGGATCGAAGGCACCGTGCAGGCGCAGCAGGTTGCCGGGAATGAAGTTCGGAATGAAGAAGGGCAGACCTTGGATGTGGTCCCAGTGCGAGTGGGTGATGAGCACATTGGCCTGCACCGGCAGCTCGGCCAGCAGCGTCTGCGACAGTGGGAAGATGCCGGTGCCGGCGTCCAGGATGATCAGTTCGTTGGCGTCGGTGCGCACCTCGATGCAGGTGGTGTTGCCGCCGTAGCGCACGGTGTGCGGTCCCGGGGAAGCGATGGAGCCGCGCACGCCCCAGAACTTGACTTTCATGTTCAGCCCTCGAGTCGGGAAAAGATCTGCGCCTCTTCAAACAGGGCGCTCAGGTCGCCGAGCCGGGCGATGATGGCGTCGAGGTCGCCACCCAGGCGCCGGGCCATGGCGGGCGGCAGCGCCTCGATGCAGGCATTGCCGCCAAAGCCGAACTGCAGCTTCTTGCTGATCTGGTTGGCGGCAAAGACGCAGGCGATCATGTCGGTGTCCTTCAGCTCGCTGCCGTGCTGGTTGCGGATGGTCTCCACCAGCGGCGGCGCAAAGCGCCATTTTTCCACCAGCATGGCGCCTACCAGCGCGTGGTCGGCGCCAATGGCCTGCTGCAGGGCCTGGTGCAGCGAACTACCATCACGCTGGCTGAGCTCCAGTGCCTGTCGGAACTCGTCGGGCATGAACTGGGCGAACACCACCTTGCCGAAGTCGTGCAGCAGGCCGGCGATGAAACAGTCCATCGGGTCGGCGCTGTCGAGGTCAGTTGCCAGCTGGCGGGCAATGCCGGCGGTGGCCAGGGAATGCAGCAGGTACTGCTGCACATCGAAACCGGCCGCATTGCTCTTGGGCAGCATGCCGATGGCGGCGATGCCCAGCGCCAGGTTCTTGATGGTGTTGAAGCCCATGAAGACAACGGCGTGGCTGATCGACGTCACCTGCTTGGGCAGGCTGTAATACGCCGAGTTGACGACCTTGAGGATCTTGACCGTCAGCACCGGGTCCTTGTCGATCACCTGCACCAGGTCCTTGGGCGTGCAGTCCACGTCCCGGGTTAGCTCCAGGATCTTTTGCACGCTCTTGGGGAAGGCCGGCATGTCGTCGACGGCGGCAGCCAGGCGCTGGGACAGTTCAGGACTCATGAAGGGGGACAGCAAAGGTTAGGTCGACTGTACCCCAATCAAACGGCCATTCAGGCGCCGTCCGGAGGCGCCAGGATGCCGTTTGGAGCGCCGCTCAGAGCCCGAGTCGGCTGCGGTCCAGACCTTCGAGGTCGACCTCGGGTGTGCGCCCGCCGATCAGGTCGGCCAGGGCCCGTGCCGAGCCGCAGCTCAGCGACCAGCCGCTGGCGCCGTGACCCAGGTTGAGCCACAGGCCGGGGATGCCGCTGGCACCCAGCAGCGGCGGGCCGTCGGGCAGCATGGGGCGCGCGCCTTTCCAGATCTGCACGCCGTTGCTGAGCTGCGCGGCACCGGGAAACCAGTCGTGCAGCACCTTGAACAGGGTCTGGATGGTGCCGTCACGCTGGCGCGCCGGGTCGCCGCCGAGTTCGGCCGTGCCGGCAGCGCGCACACGGTGGCCGAGGCGGGTGATGTTGACCTTGTAGCGCTCGTCCATCACGGCGCTGCGCGGCGCGTTGAGCGGCTCGCGCACCGCGGCGCTGACCGAGTAGCCGTGCACGGCGGCCAGCGGCAGCTTCAGGCCGAGTGGACGCAGCAGGCGGGCCGAGTCGACGCCGGCACACAGCACGGCGGCGTCGAAGCGCTGCGGTTCGGGCTCGCCGGCCAGGTGCAGGGTGGCGCCAGCGCCGCCCTCGATCGATTCCACCGTGGTGCTGAAGGCAAAGTGCACGCCCTGGCGCTGGGCTTCGTTCTTGAGCAGCAGCGCGAACTGGCGGCAGTTGCCGACCTCGTCCTGCGGCAGGTGGATGGCACCGTGAAACGTCGTGTCGGGATTGAGCGCCGGTTCGATCTTGCGCGCCTCGTCCGGCGTGATTTCCTTGAACGGCACGCCGGCGTCGCGCAGGACCTGCAGGCTGGGCTGGATCTGGGCCTGGTCCTTGGCCGAGCGCAGCAGCACCAGATGGCCTTCGCTGCGGTCGAATTCCAGTTGCAGGTCGCTGCTGATCTGGTGCAGGCGTTCTCGGCTGTAGCCGGCCAGGCGTTGCATGCGCGCGCGGTTGGCGGCGTAGGCCTCGGGTTGGCAGGCGCGCCAGCTCTTCCACATCCAGCCCAGTTCGCTGCGCGACAGCGGCCAGCGCAGGCGCACCGGCGCATGGCGACTGAGCAGGTGGCTGATGATCTTGGAGGGCATGCCCGGGGCTGACCACGGCGTGGTGTAGGCCGGTGCCACCATGCCGGCAATGGCAAAGCTGCCTTCTTCGGCGGCGGCCAGCCGGCGCTCGAAGACCGTGACCTCATGTCCGTCCTGCGCCAACTCGTAGGCGGTGGTGACGCCGATGATGCCGGCGCCAATGACTGCAATTTTCATGTATTTGTAGTGTTTTCGGGCCTCGGTGCTTGTCGGGTAAGCGCAAGCAGCTATTATTTTTGTAGCAAGTTCTCGATCTGCAGGGCAATGTTGAGTATCGCATCATCGCGCAGCGCGCCGTGCCAGACCATCAGGCCCACCGGCAGCTCGTCCGGTGCGTGGCAGGGCAAGGAAATGGCGCATCCATCCAGCATGTTCACCACGCTCGGGTTGCGCAGCAGCAGGCCGTTGATGCGGAAGAAGGCCTCGTCGCGCGCGGCGTCCAGCGCTGCATCCTTGCCCTGACGTGGCGTTACCTCGGCGAGTGGCGGGGCAATGATCGGCACGGTCGGCGACAGCACGGCATCGATCCCCTGCAGGGCCGCTTCTGCGCGGGCAATCCAGTCGCGTCGCGCCTGGATCAGGTCGATGTAGTCGGCTGCGCTGATGGTCGCACCGCGTTCGATGCGCGAGCGCACGCGCGGGTCGTATTGCGCCGCCCGGTCCTGCAGCAGGCGGCGGTGCCAGGCGTAGCTCTCGGCCGCGGCAAAGCCACCGCTGGCCTGCAGGCCAGCGAGTTCGCCCAGCAGGGGCAGCGGCAGCTCCTCGATGCGGGCACCGGCACGTCGCAGCGTCTGTAGCGTGCGCTCGAAGGCGCGCGCCACCGTGGCGTCCACGCCGTCGAACATCAGCTGCGGGACCACCGCCAGGCGCCAGGCCGACAGCGGGGCGTTGCTGCGTGTGACGCGGCGCGCGGCCAGGATCTCGTGTACCACGACGGCGTCACGCACCGAGCGGGTCATGGCGCAGGCGGTGTCCAGCGTGGTGGACAGTGGCACCGTGCCGTCCAGCGGCACCAGGCGCTGGGTGTTCTTGAAGCCAACCAGGCCGTGCAGTGCGGCCGGGATGCGGATCGACCCGCCGGTGTCCGAGCCCAGGCCGACGAAGGCCGCGCCGGTGGCCACCGACACGGCCGCGCCACTGGACGACCCGCCGGGGATGCGCGGCACATCGGTGGCCGTTGCGTTGGCCGGAGTGCCGTAGTGCGGGTTGACGCCCACCCCCGAGTAGGCGAACTCGGTCATGTTGGTGCGGCCAAGCACGGTGCCGCCGGCGGCGCGCAGCCGGGCTACGGCCACGGCGTCGCGGGGCGCCGGCGCGGCGTCGGCCAGTACCAGGGAGCCGGCGCGGCTGACCTGGCCCTGGACGTCGAACAAGTCCTTGACCGAGATGGCCAGCCCGGCCAGCGGCTGGCTGGCGGGGTCCGCCGCGGCCGCAGCCTGGCGCGCCGGTTCGAAGCAGGTCTGGGTGAAGGCGTACTGGCAGCGCGTCGACTGGGCGGCGTCGATGGCGCGCTCCATTTCGGTGCTTGCGCTGGTCTGGCCGTCCAGCAAGCGACGGCGGGTGGTGTGGAGGTCGGCAAGCATGGGAAAGGGGGGCTCTGTGCTATACTCTTTGGGTTTTGCTGGCGGGCCGTCCCGGCCTGCTGGCGGACAAATCGCAAACCGGTCCATCCAGGTGTTGCATCGGGCGCTTGAAGCGCCTGCTGCAAAGAGGGCCGGATTTTAGACCCAACCTTCGGAGTTTCACTATGTCCGCAACCATGCGTCAAATGCTGGAAGCCGGTGTCCATTTCGGCCACCAGACCCGCTTCTGGAATCCCAAGATGGCCCCGTTCATCTTCGGCCATCGCAACAAGATCCACATCATCAACCTGGAAAAGTCGCTGCCGATGTTCCAGGAGGCAGCCAAGTTCGCCAAGCAGCTGGCTGCCAAGCGCGGCACCATCCTGATGGTCGGCACCAAGCGCCAGGCCCGTGAGATCGTCGCTGCTGAAGCCCAGCGCGCCGGCGTGCCCTTCGTCGACCAGCGTTGGCTGGGCGGCATGTTGACCAACTTCAAGACCGTCAAGACTTCCATCAAGCGCCTGAAGGACATGAAGGCCCAGCAGGAAGCTGGTCTGGACAACATGAGCAAGAAAGAGCAGCTGATGTTCGCCCGTGAGCTGGAGAAGCTGGAGAAGGACATCGGCGGCATCCAGGACATGAACACCCTGCCGGATGCCATCTTCGTGATCGACGTCGGCTACCACAAGATCGCCGTGGCCGAAGCCAAGAAGCTGGGCATTCCGCTGATCGGCGTGGTCGATACCAACCACTCGCCCGAGGGCATCGACTACGTGATCCCGGGCAACGACGACTCGTCCAAGGCCGTGACGCTGTACGCACGCGGCATTGCCGACGCCATCCTGGAAGGCCGTGCCAACGCCGTGGATGACGTGGTCAAGGCGGTGTCGGCCGAGAGCGGTGACGAATTTGTGGAAGTGAACGAGGCTGCCTGAGCCGGTCACGACCCGAAGAAAGGGGCGCTGGGTGCCCCTTTTTTTTAGCCCCTGTTTGAATTGAACTGAACTGCACACGGAGAAACAAGATGGCTGCAATTACCGCAAGCATGGTCGCTGAACTGCGCGCCAAGACCGACGCCCCGATGATGGAATGCAAGAAGGCCCTGACGGAAGCCGACGGCGACATGGCCAAGGCGGAAGAGGTGCTGCGCGTCAAGCTGGGCACCAAGGCCGGCAAGGCCGCCTCGCGCGTGACCGCTGAAGGCGTGGTCGCCAGCTGCATCGAGGGCACCACCGGCGCCCTGATCGAAGTGAACTGCGAGACCGACTTCGTGACCAAGAATGACAGCTTCCTGGGGCTGGCCAAGGCCGCCGCCGAGCTGATCGTCAAGCACAACCCGGCCGACGTGGCTGCCCTGGGCGCGCTGCCCTACAGCCAGGACGGTTTCGGCCCCACCCTGGAAGACGTGCGCAAGGGCCTGATCGGCAAGATCGGCGAGAACATGAGCTTCCGTCGCTTCAAGCGCTTTGCCTCCGGCGCCAAGCTGGCCGCCTACCTGCACGGTACCCGTATCGGCGTGGTGGTCGAGTTCGACGGCGACGAAACCGCTGCCAAGGACGTCGCCATGCACGTGGCCGCCATGAAGCCGGTTGCGCTGACCAGCGCCGACGTGCCGGCCGACCTGATCGAGAAGGAGCGCTCGGTTGCCACCGCCAAGGCTGCCGAATCCGGCAAGCCGGCCGACATCGCCGCCAAGATGATCGAAGGTTCGGTGCAGAAGTACCTGAAGGAAGTCTCGCTGTTCAACCAACCCTTCGTGAAGAACGACAAGCAGACCGTCGAGCAGATGCTCAAGGCTGCCGGCACCACCGTCAAGGGTTTCACCCTGTTCGTGGTGGGCGAGGGCATCGAGAAGAAGGTCGACGACTTCGCTGCCGAGGTGGCTGCCCAGGTGGCGGCTGCCCAGCAGGCAGGCTGATCGGCGATCCTGTAAATTCCATTCCGTCCATCCAGCCTGATCGATACCGTTAGAAGGAGAGTTCCCCATGTCAGACGCCCAGCCGGCCCACAAGCGCATCCTGCTGAAGTTGTCCGGTGAAGCCCTGATGGGGGACGATGCCTTCGGTATCAACCACGCGACCATCCAGCGCATGGTGCAGGAGGTGGCCGAGGTGACCCGCCTTGGTGTGGAGGTGGCCGTCGTCATTGGCGGCGGCAACATCTTCCGCGGCGTGGCCGGTGGCTCGGTCGGCATGGACCGCGCGACCGCCGACTACATGGGCATGCTGGCCACCGTGATGAATGCGCTGGCACTGGCCGACACCATGAACAAGGCGGGCCTGACGGCGCGTGTCATGTCGGCCATCGGCATCGAGCAGGTGGTCGAACCCTATGTGCGGCCTAAGGCCCTGCAGTACCTGGAAGAGGGCAAGGTGGTGATCTTCGCCGCCGGGACGGGCAACCCGTTCTTCACCACCGATACCGCCGCCGCGCTGCGTGGTGCCGAGATCGGTGCCGAGGTGGTGCTCAAGGCCACCAAGGTGGACGGTGTCTACACCGCTGACCCGAAGAAGGATCCGGGTGCGACGCGCTACAGCAAGCTGACGTTCGACGAGGCCATGGTGAAGAATCTGGGCATCATGGATGCCACGGCCTTTGCGCTGTGCCGCGACCAGAAACTGCCCATCAAGGTGTTCTCCATTTTCAAGCACGGCGCGCTCAAGCGCGTGGTGATGGGTGAGGACGAGGGGACGCTGGTCTACGCCTGACCGGTTCCGTTGCAGCTGAGGAGAGAACAATGACGATTGCCGACATCAAGAAAACCATGGAAGCCAAGATGGACCAGTCCATCGAGGCCTTGAAAAACAACCTGTCCAAGATCCGCACCGGCCGTGCCAATCCGGCGCTGCTCGATGCCATCCACGTCGAGTACTACGGCTCCATGGTGCCGCTGAGCCAGGTGGCCAACGTGTCGCTGCTCGACGCCCGCACTATCAGCGTGCAGCCGTGGGAAAAGGGCATGGGCGCCAAGATTGAAAAGGCCATCCGCGAGAGCGACCTCGGCCTCAACCCTGCCTCCATGGGCGACCTGATCCGCGTGCCGATGCCGCCGATGAGCGAAGAACGCCGCAAGGAAATGACCAAGCTGGTGCGTACCGAGGGCGAGAATGCCAAGATCGCCGTGCGCAACCTGCGCCGCGACGCCAACGAGGCGGTCAAGAAGCTGGTCAAGGACAAGCAGGCGTCCGAAGACGACCAGAAGCGCTCCGAAGCCGACATCCAGAAGCTGACCGACAAGCACGTGGCCAGCATCGACCAGCTGGTGGCGGCCAAAGAACAGGAAGTGATGGCCGTCTGAGGTCGTTACATCCTGGCTGCTTTCATGACCACGTCCGGCGCAGTGCCGTACCACATTGCCATCGTCATGGACGGCAATGGCCGCTGGGCGTCTAAGCGCTTTTTGCCGCGCCTGGCGGGTCACCGTCAGGGCATGGAGAGTCTGCGCCGATGCATCCGTGCCTGCGCCGACCGCGGCGTGGCGGTGCTGACGGTTTTTGCCTTTTCCTCCGAGAACTGGAACCGGCCGGCCGATGAGGTCTCTGGCCTGATGGAACTGCTGGCCAACGCGCTGGCCAAGGAAGTGTCGCAACTGCTCAAGGATGGGGTGCGGCTGCATTTCGTCGGCGAGCGCGCTGGTCTGTCGGACAAGGTGCGTGCGGGCTTGGAGCAGGCCGAGGCCGCCACCGCAGCCAACGGCAGACTCATCCTCAACGTGTGCTTCAACTACGGCGGTCGCTGGGACATCGCCCAGGCCGCTGCCAAGCTGGCTGCTCAGGGGCAAGCCATCACCGAGACGGCTTTGAACGGCACCATGGCACTGGCCCACGTGCCGGATCCTGATCTCATCATCCGTACCGGCGGGGAGCTGCGTCTGAGCAACTTCCTGCTCTGGCAGGCAGCCTACGCCGAGCTTTACTTCAGCGACAAGCTGTGGCCCGAGTTCGACGAGGCTGAACTGGACCTTGCCATTGCCGCATTTGGCCGACGCGAGCGTCGTTTCGGTCAGACCTCGGCCCAGGTGGCGGCTGGCAACGACAGCCAGAAGGCCGCCTGAGAATGCCATGTTGAAGCAGCGCGTCATCACTGCCATCGTCTTGCTGCTGATCTTGCTGCCGGCGATGTTCTATCCGGCACCGGAGCCGTTCAGCGTGGTCGTGCTGCTGTTGATCGCAGCGGGTGCCTGGGAGTGGGGGCGCCTGAACAGCTGCAGCCAGACTGTTGCCTTTTTTGGGGCCTTGATCAGTGTCTTGGTGTGTGGCCTGAGTTGGAATCTCGGGCTCTTGCATCGTCCTGTGCCGGTGGTCTGGTCAGTGGCAGGCGGCCTGTGGGTGCTGCTCGGTGCCGGCCTGCTGCGCAAGGGCGTTCCCTTCTGGCCTTCGATTCCCCCCGGGCTGCGCTGGGCCGCGGGTTTGGGGGCGCTGTGGGTGACCTGGCTGGCGGTGGCGCAGGCGCGCGTCATCGGCATCAACCTGCTGCTGTCCATGCTGGTGTTGGTCTGGGTGGCCGACATTGCGGCGTTCTTTGCTGGCAAGGCCTTCGGCGGCCGTTTCAGTGCGGCCAAGCTGGCGCCTTCCATCAGTCCGGGCAAGAGCTGGGAGGGCGTGTGGGGTGGCATGCTTGGTGTGGTGCTGCTCGCGCTGGCCTGGCGTTGGGTCGACCAGGCCTGGCAGTTGCCGCCGAGCCTTTACACCCGGCTGGGCGCGCATGGCATGTGGTTTCTCGTGCTGTCGGTGTTGTTCCTGGCTGCGATGAGCGTTGTGGGTGATCTGGTGGAGTCGCTGATCAAACGCAGCGCCGGCGTCAAGGACAGCAGCGGCTTGTTGCCTGGTCATGGTGGCGTGCTCGACCGCGTCGATGCCCTGTTGCCCACCCTGCCGTTGGCCATGATGCTGATGTCACTTTCGGCCCCATGAAGCAGCGTCTGGCGATCCTGGGGTCGACGGGCTCCATAGGCACCAATACCCTGGATGTGGTGGCGCGTCATCCTGACCGGTTTGAGGTCGTTGCGCTTACGGCGGCGACGCAGGTGGATTTGATGGTGCAGCAGTGCATCGCGTTCCGGCCCCAGTTTGCGGTCATGGCCAGTGATGCGCATGGTGTCGAGCTGGCGCGACAGCTCAAGGCGCTGAACTCCGCCACGCGCGTCCTCCAGGGCGAGGCCGCCATTGCCGAGGTGGCCGCCCATGCAGACGTCGATACTGTAATGGCCGCCATCGTGGGAGCGGCGGGGCTGGCGCCCTGTCTCGCGGCGGCGCGCGCCGGCAAGCGCCTCTTGCTCGCCAACAAGGAGGCGCTGGTGGTCGGCGGCGAGGTCTTCATGGCGGCTGTGCGCGAAGGTGGCGCGACCTTGCTGCCGATCGACAGCGAGCACTCGGCCATTTTCCAGTCCTTGCCGGAAGACCCGGCCACCTGGGCGACGCGTGTCGACAAGATCATCCTCACGGCGTCCGGCGGGCCGTTTCGCACCCGCGATCCGGCCACGTTGCGTGAGGTGACGCCGGAGCAGGCCTGTGCCCATCCGAACTGGATCATGGGGCGCAAGATCTCGGTCGATTCGGCCACCATGATGAACAAGGCGCTGGAGGTGATCGAGGCGCGCTATCTGTTCGGGCTGGCGCTGCAGCAGCTGGAGGTGGTGATCCATCCGCAGAGCGTGATTCATTCCATGGTGCAGTACAAGGACCACTCGGTGGTGGCCCAGCTGGGCACGCCGGACATGCGCGTGCCGATTGCCTATGGCCTGTCTTGGCCCGAGCGAATGGAGTCGGGTGCGGCCGCACTGGATTTCAGCACCCTGGCCGACATGAGTTTCGAGTCGTTGCGGACGCGCGGCCATGCCGAGCGTTTTCCGGGCATCCGTCTGGCCTGGGATGCGTTAAGCGGCCCGGCTGGTACCACTGCGGTGCTGAATGCAGCCAACGAAGTGGCGGTGGAGGCATTCCTGGCGCGGCGCATCCGTTTCGACCAGATCCATGCCGTCAATGTCGAGACGCTGGCCAAGGTCGCGGCAGCAAAGCCGAGTTCGCTGGCAGACCTGCTAGCGCTCGACACCCAGGCACGCGCTGTGGCGCAGCAGGCCGCCGACCAGCTTGGAACCTGAAGGGGCCCCCATGCTGACCCTGGTCGCCTTCGTCGTTGCACTGGGACTGTTGATCGCGGTGCATGAGTACGGCCACTACCGGATGGCGGTGGCTTGTGGTGTCAAGGTGCTGCGGTTTTCCATCGGTTTCGGGCGCACGCTGCTGCGCTGGCAGCCGCACGGCTCGGACACCGAGTTCGTGCTGTGCGCCTTTCCGCTCGGTGGCTACGTGCGCATGCTGGATGAGCGGGAAGCGCCCGTGGCGCCGCAAGACCGGCACCGGGCCTTCAACGTCCAGCCGTTGCGCTCGCGTGCCCTGATCGTGGCCGCCGGGCCAGCGGCGAATCTGCTGTTGGCGGTGCTGTTGTACGCCCTGGTCAACTGGAGCGGCGTGCAGTTGCCGGCCGCGGTCCTGGGCAGTCCCGTGGCCGGCTCCATTGCCGAGCGGGCCGGCGTCCAGGCCGGCGAGCGGGTCCTGCGAGCCGGGTTTGAAGGCGATACGCTGCGGCCGGTGGCGTCCTTCGAGGATGTCCGCTGGTGGCTGACGCGCGGGGCGCTGGAGCGTCGCGATGTCCGGCTAGTGCTGGGTGACGCGGGGCGCGAACGTGAACTGGTGTTGCCCTTGGCCCAGGTGGAGGCGCAGGAGGCCGATGCCGCCCTGTTCCGGCGCGTGGGCGTCGTGGCGCCCTACGGTCGGGCGGTGATCGGCGAGGTGATGGCAGGCGGTGCCGCGGAACGTGACGGCCTGCGTCAGGGCGACGTGGTGCTGCGCATGGGAGGGCAGGCGGTGCAGGACGGTGCGCAGTTGCGCGACCTCATCCGGGCCTCCGTGCAGGGGGCAGCCACGGTCGCCGCCACTTGGCGGATCGTGCGCGATGGGCAGGAACTTGAATTGCAGGTGCAGCCCGATTGGGTGCAGGAGGGCGAACGTGCGATTGGCCGTATCGGCGCCATGGTGGGGGCGGCGCCTGAGTTTGTGACGGTGCGCCACGGCCCTCTGGAAGGCCTGTGGCAGGGGGGGGTGCGAACCTGGGAGGTGTCGGCGTTGTCCTTACGCATGATGGGGCGCATGTTGGTCGGCGAGGCGTCGCTGAAGAACCTCAGCGGACCGCTGACGATTGCCGACTATGCGGGGCGTTCGGCCAGTCTGGGGCTGACCCAGTACCTGACCTTTCTGGCGCTGATCAGCGTCAGTCTTGGCGTACTGAATCTTCTGCCTTTGCCAGTCCTCGATGGCGGGCACCTGATGTATTATCTTTGGGAGGGTTTGACAGGGAGAGCTGTCTCCGAGGCATGGCTGGAGCGCCTGCAGCGTGGCGGCATCGCGATTCTGGCGGCCATGATGGCTGTCGCCCTGTTCAATGACCTTGCCCGCTTATGGGGTTGACGGCCGCGCCGCCTCAGCCAGGACCGGACCACTTCTGAACAAGAACATGCATATCAAGCGCTTTTGCCTGCGTACGACGGCCGCACTCGTAGCTCTGTTTTTCATGATCCACGCGGCGTGGGCAGTGGAGCCATTCCAGGTGCGCGACATCCGCGTCGAGGGTTTGCAGCGGGTCGAGCCGGGGACGGTGTTTGCCTCGCTGCCACTGCGGGTGGGCGACACTTACAGTGACGACAAGGCCGCCGCGGCGATCCGCGCCCTGTTCGGCCTCGGTCTGTTCAAGGACGTGCGTCTGGAGGTCAGCGGCGACGTGCTGGTAGTCATCGTCGAGGAGCGTCCGACGGTGGCGGACGTCGAGTTCGTCGGTACCAAGGAGTTCGACAAGGATGTTCTCAAGAAGGCCATGCGGGAAGTCGGCCTCACGGAGGGGCGTCCCTACGACAAGGCCCTGCTGGACCGCGCCGAGCAGGAGCTCAAGCGCCAGTACATCAACCGCAGCCTTTACGCGGCGGAGGTGGTCACCACCGTCACCCCGATCGAGCGTAACCGGGTCAACCTGACGTTCAATGTGATGGAGGGTGAGCCGGCCAAGATCAGCGAGATCCGTATCGTTGGCAACATGGCATTTTCGGAGGGTACGCTGCGCGACCAGTTCGACCTGAATACTGGCAACTGGATGAGTTGGTACACCAAGTCCAATCGCTACTCGCGTACCAAACTGAACGCCGACCTGGAGACGCTGCGCTCCTATTACCTGACGCGCGGCTACTTGGAGTTCCGTATCGACTCCACCCAGGTGGCCATCTCGCCCAACAAGCAGGATATCTCGATCACGATCAATGTGACCGAGGGTGAACGCTATGTGGTGTCGGGCGTCAAGCTGGAGGGCAACTACCTCGGTCGTGAAGACGAGTTCAAGGCCCTGGTCACGATCCGCCCCGGCCAGCCCTACAACGCCGATCAGGTGGCCGAAACCACCAAGGCTTTCACTGAGTATTTCGGTAAGTTCGGCTTTGCCTTTGCCCGCGTGCAGTCGCGTCCGGACGTTGATCGCAGCACCAACCAGGTGTCGCTGGTGCTGCAGGCCGATCCGTCTCGCCGCGCGTATGTGCGACGCATCAATGTCGAGGGCAACACCCGGACCCGGGACGAGGTCGTGCGACGAGAGTTCCGCCAGTTGGAGGCGTCCTGGTACGACAGTGAGAAGATACGTCTGTCACGTAACCGCGTGGATCGCCTGGGTTATTTCAGACAAGTCAACGTCGAAACCAATGAGGTGGCGGGCTCGCCCGACCAGGTTGATCTGACCATGAAGGTTGAGGAAAAGCCGACGGGGAGTCTGACGCTGGGTGCTGGCTTCTCCAGCAACGATGGTCTGGGATTGGTGTTCGGCATCAACCAGCAGAACTTCCTTGGTTCCGGCAACTCGCTCGGGATGCAGATTAATACCAGCCGGATCAACCGGATGCTGGTGATCAGCTCGACCAATCCTTATTTCACCCAAGATGGCGTGTCAAGAACGTTTGATCTGTACCATCGGGTTTCCCGGCCTTACTTCGACCAGGACAGCTACTCCCTGGAGACCACGGGTGGCAGCTTGCGCTTCGGGGTACCGCTGACAGAGCTGGATACCGTTTACCTCGGCGCAGGTGTGGAGCGCACGACCATCAACACCGGGACGTATCTGCCCACGGCGTATGCGAACTATGCCAATGAATTCGGTTATGCCAGCACCGGCATTCCCGTGACCATCGGCTGGGCGCGGGATGGCCGCGACAGTGCGCTGGTTCCCACGTCGGGTGTATTTCAGCGTGCGACCGCCGAGTGGAGTGTGGCAGGTGATGTCCGGTATGTGCGGGGAACCTACCAGTATCAACAGTACTTCCCGTTGACGAAGCAGTACACCTTCGCACTGAATGGCGATGTGGCGCTCGGGCAGGGCACGGAGGGCAAGGCCTATCCGTTGTTCAAGAATTTCTATGGCGGTGGCCTGGGTTCAGTACGCGGCTTTGAAGCCGGCAGTCTGGGGCCTCGTGATGCAGCCAGCGGCCTGGTTTTGGGGGGGCCGAAGCGGGTCAACTTGAACTTTGAGATCCAGGCGCCTTTCCCGGGTACCGGCAATGATCGGACACTGCGTATGTATGGCTTTGTCGACATGGGCAATGTGTTTGGCGCCGATGAGACCATCCAGTTTGATCAATTCCGCTCATCTGTCGGCGTAGGTATCAGCTGGATCTCGCCGATGGGACCCCTGCGTCTGGCTTTTGCGACCCCCCTGCGCAAGTTCGATAGCGATAGAATCCAGAACTTGCAATTTCAGATCGGAACTACCTTCTAATGAGAAACACCCTCCTGTCTACCTCGACGGCGCTGCTGCTGGGCGTCGCGACTCTGACACTGCCGGCCCAGGCGCAAGAGTTCAAGCTGGGTTTCGTAAGTCTGGACCGCATCATTCGCGAAGCGACGCCGGCCAAGAATGCCCAATCCAAGCTGGAGCAGGAGTTTTCCCGGCGTGAGAAGGAGTTGAACGAACTGGGGGCCAGCATCAAGAGCTCGGCGGAGAAGCTGGAGCGTGAGGCGCCGACGCTGTCGGAGAGCCAGCGTGCAGCCCGCCAGAAGCAACTGGTTGAGCAGGACCGCGACTTTCAACGCAAGCGCCGCGAGTTCCAGGAGGACCTGAACGCGCGCCGCAACGAGGAGCTGCAGCAGGTGTTCGATCGCGCCAACCGCGTGGTCAAGCAGTTGGCCGAGACCGAAAAGTACGACCTCATCCTGCAGGAAGCGGTCTACATCAACCCCAAGCACGACATCACCGACAAGGTGATCAAGGCCCTGAACGGCGCCAAATAAGCTTTTGCGGGTACGGCGCGTGTGGCATTACGTCTAGGCACTATCGTTGAAGCACTCGGGGGAGTACTGCATGGCGACCCCGAACTGCGGATACAGGCGCTGGCGCCCCTGGATTCGGCTGAGCCGCAGGATCTGAGTTTCCTCAGTCACCCCAAGTACCAGCAGCAATTGGCCACCACGCGGGCCGGTTGCGTAATCGTCAGCCCCCAGATGCAAGCTGCGGCGCAAAACCGCGGCGCCTGCATCGTCGCGGAGAACCCTTACCTCTATTTCGCCAGGGTGACTCAGCTCTGGAAGCGCTCGCGGCCGCAGTCTGTCGGGCCGCGAGTTCATCCCAGCGCGGTGGTCGATCCGGATGCCCATATCGATTCATCGGTGCAGATCGGACCGCTTTGCGTGGTCGAGCGCGGCGCGCGTATCGGCGCTGGCACGGTCCTCAAGTCGCGGGTGACCGTCAGCGAAGATTGCGTGATCGGTGAGCGTTGCATCCTGCACCCGGGCGTGGTGATCGGGGCCGATGGCTTCGGCTTCGCCAAGGACGGCGAGCGCTGGGAAAAGATCGAACAGCTGGGCGCGGTGCGCATCGGCAATGACGTCGAGATCGGCGCCAACACCTGTATCGACAGGGGCGCCTTGCAGGACACGGTGATCGAAGATGGCGTCAAGCTCGACAACCTGATCCAGATCGGCCACAACGTCCGGGTGGGACGAAACACCGCCATGGCCGGCTGTGTCGGTGTGGCCGGCAGCGCCACCATCGGTGCCAACTGCACCATCGGCGGCAGCGCTGGCGTGCTGGGACATCTCACGATTGCTGACAACGTGCATGTGTCGTCGTTCTCGCTCGTCACGCGCTCAATCAACAAGCCCGGCCATTACACCGGTTTCTTTCCGCTGGAGGACAACGCCTCGTGGGAGAAGAATGCGGCGACGCTCAAGCAGCTCTCGACGCTGCGCGAACGCGTGCGCGCGCTGGAAAAGGAATTGAAGGAAACAAAGACATGACGACGATGGACATTCACCAGATCCTCAAGAAGCTGCCGCACCGCTACCCCATCCTGCTGGTGGACCGCGTGCTGGAAGTAGAGAAGGGCAAGCGCATCAAGGCGATCAAGAACGTCACCATCAACGAAGACTTCTTCAACGGTCATTTTCCGCACCGCCCGGTGATGCCGGGCGTGCTGATGCTCGAAGCGCTGGCGCAGGCGGCGGCGCTGCTGTCCTTCGAGACGCTGGGCGAGGCGCCTGACGACAACACGGTCTACTACTTCGCCGGCATCGACGGCGCGCGCTTCAAGCGCCCGGTGGAGCCGGGTGATCAGCTGATTCTGGAAGTCGAGCTCGAGCGCATGAAAGCCGGCATCTTCAAGTTCAAGGCCTGGGCCAGCGTGGATGAGGAGCGTGCCGTGGAGGCCGAGCTCATGTGCACCATGCGCAAGATTGCCTGAGGGTAAGGCGTGGCGCAGATCCATCCGACGGCGATCGTCGATCCGAAAGCCGAACTCGACAGCACGGTCAGCGTTGGCCCCTACTCGCTCATTGGCCCGAATGTGAAGATCGGTGCGGGCACGAGCATCGCCTCGCACTGCGTGATCGAAGGTCACACGACGATCGGCCGTGACAACCGCATCTACCAGTTCGTTTCGCTCGGCTCGGACAACCAGGACAAGAAGTACCAGGGCGAGCCGTGCGAACTCATCATCGGCGACCGCAACAACATCCGCGAGTACAGCACCTACCATATCGGCACGGTGCAAGGCGGTGGCATCACCCGGCTGGGCAACGACAACTGGATGATGGCCTACACCCATCTGGCGCATGACTGCCTGGTGGGTGACCACTGCATCTTCGCCAACAACACCCAGTTGGCTGGCCACGTGGTGGTCGGCGATTGGGTGATCCTGGGGGGCTTCACGGTGGTGCATCAGTTTGTGCGTATCGGGGCGCACAGCATGACGGGCATGTGTTCGCTGCTGTTCGGCGACCTGCCGCCCTTCGTGATGTGCCTGGGGCAGCCGGCTGAGGCGCGCTCGATGAACTTCGAGGGCCTGCGCCGGCGCGGCTTCACGCCGGAGCGCATCAGCGCCGTCAAGGCTATGCACAAGGCGCTGTACCGCGATGGCCTGACACTGGAGCAGGCGCAGGCGCAGATTGCCGCCCTGGTTGAGCGCTATCCGGAGGCCGAACCGGACGTGGCGTTGATGCAGGACTTCCTGGCGCAGACCACGCCGCAGCGCGGCATCGTTCGTTAACTCCCATGGCTGCAGCGCCGATCACAGCAGCCAACCCCGCGGCGGCTGTGCCCGCCGCTGCCGCGTTGCGCCTGGCCATGGTGGCTGGCGAAACCTCGGGTGACCTGCTGGCAGGCTTGCTGCTCGACGGCGTGAAGGCGCGTTGGCCGGCGGTGCAGGCGGGCGGCATCGGCGGACCCCAGATGGCGCGACGGGGCTTCCAGGCCTGGTGGCCGAGCGACAAGCTGGCCGTGCGCGGCTATGTCGAGGTGTTGCGCCACTACCGAGAGATCGTCGGCATTCGTACGCAGCTCAAGGAGCGCCTTCAGCGTGAGCGACCGGACGTCTTCATCGGCGTCGATGCCCCCGATTTCAACCTCGATCTGGAGCAGGACCTGCGTGAGGCAGGTGTCCGTACCGTGCACTTCGTCTGCCCGTCGATCTGGGCCTGGCGGCCGGAGCGTATCGAGCAGATCAAGCGCAGCGTCGACCATGTGCTGTGTATCTTTCCGTTCGAGGTGGAGCTGCTGGCGCAGCATGGCATCGCGGCCACCTACGTAGGCCATCCGCTGGCCAACGTGATCCCGGCCGAGCCGGACAAGGTTGCGGCACGTGCGGCCCTCGGCCTCGCCGCGGACGACAGTGTGGTGGCCATTCTCCCTGGCAGCCGGCGCTCGGAGGTGCAGTATCTGGCTGAGCGCTTCTTCCGGGCTGCGGCCTTGCTGCGGCAGGCGCGTTCCGGCATCAAGTTCGTCGTGCCGGCCATCCCCAGCCTGCAGGCGCAGATCGCCGAGGTGGCACAACGCACTGGGATAGCGTCCCACCTGCAGATCGTGGCTGGCCAATCGCACACCGTGTTGGCCGCCTGCGATGTAACGTTGATCGCCAGCGGTACCGCCACGCTGGAGGCCGCGCTGTTCAAGCGCCCGATGGTGATCGCCTATGCCATGCACTGGCTGAGCTACCAGCTGATGCGGCGCAAAAAGCTGCAGCCCTGGATCGGCCTGCCCAATATCCTGTGTCAGGACTTCGTGGTGCCCGAGCTGGTTCAGCACGAGGCGACGCCGCAGCATCTGGCCCAGGCTGTACTGCAGTGGCTGGACGCACCGGAGCAGGTGCAGGCCCTGCAACAACGTTTCACCGTGCTGCATGACGAACTGCGGCGCGACACCTCCCGACTGGCAGCCGATGCGATCGCGCAAGTTCTTGCAGGCTGAGCAGGCCTCCTTCATGTGGGATACGCCGGGCCTGGTGGCCGGCGTGGACGAGGCCGGCCGCGGACCGCTGGCCGGGCCGGTGGTGGCCGCGGCGGTCATTCTCGATGACCTGCATCCGATCCAGGGCTTGGCCGATTCGAAGAAGCTCACAGCCGCGCGGCGTGAAAAACTCTACGACGAGATCCGTGCCAAGGCGCTGTGCTGCTCGATTGCCGAGGCCAGCGTGGAGGAGATCGACAGCCTCAACATCCTGCAGGCCACCCTGCTGGCCATGCGCCGGGCGGTGGAGGGGTTGCGTCTGAAGCCTACCAAGGTGCTGGTGGACGGCAATCGCCTGCCGGTGCTGGACGTGCTGGCCGAGGCCATCGTCAAGGGCGATGCCAAGGTGCCGGCCATCTCGGCGGCGTCCATCCTTGCCAAGGTGCACCGTGACCGCTGGTGTGCCGAGTACGATCGCGAGTTCCCGCAATATGGCTTTGCCGCCCACAAAGGCTATGGCACGGCCGAACACATTGCTGCGCTGCGTGAGCACGGCGCCTGCCCGCAGCACCGCAAGTCCTTTGCACCCGTTTCCGGAGTGTTGCGATGAGTGCGGGCCAGATCACCGTCATCAGCTCCCGTGACAACCCGCTGCTCAAGGAGTTGCGCAAACTGGCGCAGGACAGCACGGCCTATCGCAAGGCGGGCCGATTCTGGGTCGAGGGTGATCACCTGTGCCGGGCCGCGCTGGCGCGCGGCTGGCGGCCGGCGGTGGCCGTATTTTCGGAGTCATTTTGGGCTTCCGCGCCCGAGCAGCTTGCGCAGGCCGCTATCAAAACTGTAGTGACCCCGGATGCGCTGTATGTCGGCATCAGCGGCCTGGAGTCGCCGGCCGGCATGGGTTATGTGTTCGACTTGCCCCACGAGGCCGCTGTCCAGTCAGGCGTGGCCGCGGTCATCCTCGACCGGGTGCAGGACGCCGGCAACGTCGGCTCCATCCTGCGCAGTGCCTCGGCTTTCGGCTTCCGCCAGGTGGTCGCGCTCAAAGGCACGGCGGCGCTGTGGAGTCCGAAGGTGCTGCGTGCCGGCATGGGCGCGCATTTCGCGCTGCAGCTGGTGGAAGGTGCCGAACTGACCGATCTGGATGCCCTTGGCCTGCCGCTGTTGGTGACCAGCTCGCACCAAGGTGAGCTGATCCAGCACCAGCGCCTGCCCTGGCCCTGTGCCTGGGCGCTGGGACACGAGGGGCAGGGGGTGCGGGATGAGTTGATGGTGCGTGCGGCTCTGTCTGTGCGCATCGGCCAGCCCGGTGGCGAAGAGTCGCTCAACGTGGCGGCCGCGGCGGCGATCTGCCTGCACGCGAGTGCAGTTTTCGCTGGAGCCTAGTAGCCATTCTTCTCGCACCAGCATGGTGGTAGGCTGACAGGGGTGGGGCTGGCGCCTCATGGTGTGCCACAAATCGTTGCCAGCCCCACCCCTGTCAGCCCGCTGTTCGCGCTTTCTGCCTCAGCCAGCAGAGACGCCCCGCAGCCGGTCCGGGTATGCCGGGCAACGATTTGTGCTGGCACCATGAGGCGCCCGGCATGCCCGGATCGGCAGCCCGGGTGCTGGCAAGAAGTACACAGAACGGCGAACGACAAGCCAGAGAAGGGGCGAGGGGCATCCCCCTCTCGGCTATAATCTCGGACTGTTCAGAAATCCAGCCGCCCCAGCGCATTTCACGCCGAACACCCCTCTCAAAAGCAGCAGCCAGGACTCGTTTCTTGTGAATGCGTGGGCGCGCCCGTAACCAACGGAGTACCCAGTGCTTTTGTCTCTCCAGGGAACCACCCCTCCCGCCATCCTGGCGCTCGCAGACGGCACGGTCTTTTTCGGCAATTCCATCGGTGCCACCGGCACCACCGTCGGCGAAGTGGTGTTTAACACCGCCATCACCGGCTACCAGGAAATCCTCACCGACCCGAGCTACTGCCGGCAGATCGTGACGCTCACGTATCCGCACATCGGCAACTACGGCATCAACGCTGAGGACATCGAAGCCGACAAGGTCCACGCTGCCGGTCTCATCATCAAAGACCTGCCCCTGCTGGCGTCCAACTTCCGCAGCACCGAGACGCTGTCGCAATACCTGGTGCGCGAGAAGACGGTGGCGATTGCCAACCTCGACACCCGCAAGCTGACGCGCCTGCTGCGCACCAAGGGTGCGCAGAACGGCGCCATCGTCGCCCTGGCCGCTGGCCAGCAGGTGACGCAAGCCGCCATCGACCAGGCGATTGCCGCCGCCAAGGCCGCGCCCAGCATGGCCGGTCTGGACCTGGCCAAGGTGGTGTCGGTATCCAAGTCCTACGACTGGACCCAGACCGAGTGGCAACTGGGCGCGGGCTACGGCGAGCAGAAGAGCCCGAAGTTCCACGTCGTCGCCTACGACTTCGGCGTCAAGAAGAACATCCTGCGCATGTTGGCCGAGCGGGGCTGCAAAGTCACCGTGGTGCCTGCGCAGACGCCGGCGGCCGAAGTGCTCAAGCACCAGCCGGACGGCATCTTCCTCTCCAACGGCCCGGGCGATCCGGAGCCGTGCGACTACGCCATTGCCGCTGCGCGCGAGCTGATCGAGACCGGCATCCCGACCTTCGGCATCTGCCTGGGGCACCAGATCATGGCGCTGGCCAGCGGTGCCAAGACCTTCAAGATGAAGTTCGGCCACCACGGTGCCAATCACCCGGTGAAGGACCTCGACACCGGCCGCGTCAGCATCACCAGCCAGAACCACGGTTTTGCCGTGGACGAGAAATCGCTGCCGGCCAAGCTGCGCGCCACGCATGTGAGCCTGTTCGACGGCACGCTGCAAGGCCTGGCCCGCACCGACAAGCCGGCGTTCTGCTTCCAGGGCCACCCGGAAGCCTCGCCCGGCCCGCACGATATCGCCTACCTGTTTGACCGCTTCACGGCGCTGATGGAGAAAAAGTAAATGCCCAAGCGTTCAGATATCAAATCGATCCTGATCATCGGCGCCGGCCCGATCATCATCGGCCAGGCCTGCGAGTTCGACTACTCCGGCGTGCAGGCCTGCAAGGCCTTGCGCGAAGAAGGCTACAAGGTCATCCTGATCAACAGCAACCCGGCCACGATCATGACCGACCCGGCCACGGCCGACGTCACCTACATCGAGCCCATCACCTGGCAGACGGTCGAGAAGATCATTGCCAAGGAGCGTCCGGACGCCATCCTGCCCACCATGGGCGGCCAGACCGCGCTCAACTGCGCGCTCGATCTGTGGCGCAACGGCGTGCTGGAGAAGTACAAGGTCGAGCTCATCGGCGCCACGCCCGAGGCCATCGACAAGGCCGAAGACCGACTGAAGTTCAAGGACGCCATGACCAAGATCGGTCTGGGCTCCGCGCGCTCCGGCATTGCCCACAGCATGGAAGAAGCCTGGGCGGTGCAGAAGAACGTCGGCTTTCCCACCGTCATCCGCCCCAGCTTCACGCTCGGCGGCACCGGTGGCGGCATTGCCTACAACGCCGAAGAGTTCGAGATCATCTGCAAGCGCGGCCTGGAAGCCTCGCCCACCAACGAGCTGCTGATTGAAGAGTCGCTCGTCGGCTGGAAAGAGTACGAGATGGAAGTGGTGCGCGACAAGGCGGACAACTGCATCATCGTCTGCTCGATCGAAAACCTCGATCCCATGGGCGTGCACACCGGTGACTCCATCACCGTGGCACCGGCGCAGACGCTGACCGACAAGGAATACCAGATCATGCGCAACGCCTCGCTGGCGGTACTGCGTGAAATCGGCGTCGACACCGGCGGCTCCAACGTGCAGTTCTCGATCAACCCGAAGGACGGGCGCATGATCGTGATCGAGATGAACCCGCGCGTCAGCCGTTCCTCGGCACTGGCTTCCAAGGCCACGGGTTTCCCGATCGCCAAGGTGGCGGCCAAGCTGGCTGTCGGCTACACGCTGGACGAGCTGCGCAACGAGATCACCGGCGGTGCCACCCCGGCGTCTTTCGAGCCGTCGATCGACTACGTGGTGACCAAGATCCCGCGTTTCGCCTTCGAGAAGTTCCCCACCGCCGACAGCCGCCTGACCACCCAGATGAAGTCGGTGGGTGAGGTGATGGCCATGGGCCGCACCTTCCAGGAATCGTTCCAGAAAGCCTTGCGCGGCCTGGAAGTCGGCGTCGACGGCATGAACGAGAAGACCCAGGACCGCGAGGTGCTGGAGAAGGAACTGGGCGAGCCCGGTCCAGAGCGCATCTGGTACGTGGGCGACGCTTTCGCACAGGGCATGACGCTGGACGAGGTGCATGCGCTGACCAAGATCGACCCCTGGTTCCTGGTGCAGATCGAAGAGATCGTGAAGATCGAACTCGAGCTGGACCAGCTGGCCGCCGACAAGGGTGACCAAGCGCTGGCTGCATTGGATGCGGCCACGCTGCGCACCCTGAAGAAGAAAGGCTTCTCCGACCGTCGCCTGGCCAAGCTGCTGAAGACGACCGAGAAGTCGGTGCGTGACGCTCGCCGCAAGCTGAACGTGCGCCCGGTCTACAAGCGCGTCGACACCTGTGCCGCCGAGTTCGCCACCAACACCGCGTACATGTACTCTTCCTACGAGGACGAGTGCGAAGCCGAGCCGACGACCAAGAAAAAGATCATGGTGCTCGGCGGCGGCCCGAATCGCATCGGCCAGGGTATCGAGTTCGACTACTGCTGCGTGCACGCCGCACTGGCCATGCGCGAGGATGGTTTTGAAACCATCATGGTCAACTGCAACCCCGAGACGGTGTCGACCGACTACGACACCTCGGACCGCCTGTACTTCGAGCCGCTGACGCTGGAAGACGTGCTGGAGATCGTCGACAAGGAAAAGCCGACCGGCGTGATCGTGCAGTACGGCGGCCAGACGCCGCTGAAACTGGCGCTCGGTCTCGAAGCCGAAGGCGTGCCGATCATCGGCACCAGTCCGGACATGATCGACGCCGCCGAGGACCGCGAGCGCTTCCAGAAGCTGCTGCACGACCTAGGCTTGCGCCAGCCGCCCAACGCCACCGCCCGCACCGAAGCCGAGGCGCTGGAGAAGGCGGCCGCACTGGGCTACCCGCTGGTGGTGCGCCCGAGCTACGTGCTGGGCGGCCGTGCCATGGAGATCGTCCATGAGCAGCGTGACCTGGAGCGTTACATGCGCGAAGCGGTCAAGGTCAGCAATGACTCGCCGGTGCTGCTGGACCGCTTCCTGAACGACGCCATCGAGTGCGATGTGGACTGCCTGCGCGACCCGGAAGGCAAGACCTTCATCGGCGGCGTGATGGAACACATCGAACAGGCCGGTGTGCACAGCGGCGACTCCGCCTGCTCGCTGCCGCCCTACAGCCTGAAGGCTGAGACCGTGGCCGAGATCAAGCGCCAGACGGCGGCCATGGCCACGTCGCTGAACGTGGTGGGTCTGATGAACGTGCAGTTCGCCATTCAGCATGTGGACGGCAAGGATGTGATCTACGTGCTGGAGGTGAACCCGCGTGCCTCGCGCACCGTGCCCTTCGTGTCCAAGGCCACCGGCATCCAGTTGGCCAAGGTGGCAGCACGCTGTATGGCGGGCCAGACGCTCAAGCAGCAAGGCATCACCGAGGAGGTGACGCCGCCGTACTTCAGCGTCAAGGAAGCGGTGTTCCCCTTCGTCAAGTTCCCGGGCGTGGACACCATCCTCGGCCCTGAGATGAAGTCCACCGGCGAGGTGATGGGCGTGGGCAAGACCTTCGGCGAAGCCTTCGTCAAATCACAGCTTGGCGCCGGCACCAAGCTGCCGCTGGGTGGCAAGGCCTTCATCTCGGTCAAGCAGAGCGACAAGCCGCGTGCCGTCGAGGTGGCGCGCGGCCTGATCGGCCTGGGCTTTGAGGTCGTCGCGACCAAGGGCACGGCGGCCGCGATCCAGGCTGCCGGCCTGACGTGTGCGGTCATCAACAAGGTGACCGAAGGCCGTCCCAACGTCGTCGACATGATCAAGAACGAGGAGATCGCACTGGTCATCAACACGGTGGAGGAGCGCCGCAACGCCATCGCCGATTCGCGCCACATCCGCACCTCGGCCCTGCTGGGCCGGGTGACCACCTTCACCACGATCGCGGGTGCCGAGGCGGCGGTCCAGGGCATGAAGTACCTGGACAAGCTGGACGTGTATTCGGTGCAGGAACTGCACGCGCAACTGGCATAATCTTCCCGACCCCCAGGGGCAGGCCCGCGCACAGCGCCGGTCTGCCCTTGTCACTTTGAACCCACATAAACACAGACCCATGGCCACTTTTCCCATCACGACCCGCGGCGCCGAGATGCTCAAGGCCGAGCTGCACCGTCTGAAGACGGTCGAGCGTCCTGCCGTCATCAATGCCATCGCCGAGGCCCGTGCCCAGGGTGACCTGAGCGAGAACGCCGACTACGACGCCGCCAAGGAGCGCCAGGGCTTCATCGAAGGCCGCATTCAGGAGATCGAAGGCAAGCTGTCGGCGGCCCAGGTGATCAACCCGGCGTCGGTGGATGCCGGCGGCAAGGTGGTGTTCGGCGCCACCGTCGAACTGGAAGACGAAACCTCTGGTGACACCGTCAAATACCAGATCGTGGGCGAGGATGAGGCGGACCTCAAGCTTGGCCTGATCAACATCAGCAGCCCGATTGCCCGCGCCCTGATCGGCAAGGAAGAGGGCGACACCGCGGAGGTGCAGGCACCGGGCGGCATCAAGCGCTACGAGATCGTAGCCGTCAGCTACATTTGATCCATGACCTTGCGCGAACGCCTGCATCTGCTGCGTGAACTGGCGCCGGCCTGGCTGGCGGCGCTGTGGTGGGGCAGCCTGAGTACCACCGGCTTCCTGGTGGTGCCGCTGCTCTTCCTCTACCTGCCGACACCGGCCATGGCGGGCGCCATGGCGGCCAAGCTGTTCACGGCCCAGGTCTGGGTGTCACTCAACTGCGGTCTGTTGCTGCTGCTGTTCCTGCGGCCAAATCAGGCCTCCGGCCTCACCAGCCGTGCGCGAACAGCTATTATTTTTGTAGTGGCCGGCATGCTGATGGCCTTGTTGCAGGAGTTTGCCGTGGCGCCGCGCATCGTGGCGCGCGAGAACCTGGCGCTGTGGCATCGCGTCGGCAGTGGCCTGTACCTGCTGCAGTGGCTGTGCGCCGCGGCCGCCTTCTGGCGGCTGGCAGCCTCGCGGCTGCGGACTCAGGTCTGACTGCGTTTCTTGACGCTGGTCTGCTTGGGCTTGGCGCGTTTCACCTTGCCACCGGCGGTCAGGCGCTGATTGCCCAGCACGCGCAGGATTTTCACTTCCGGGCGTTGGCCGCCCTTCTTGCTGAATTTGAGGATCTTGACGTCGCGCGGGCCGGGCATGCGGTCCTCGTCTTCGGCGCGTTCCTTGGCCGGCTTCGGGCGCCACAGCACCAGCAGCTTGCCGATGTGCTGGATCGGCGCGGCATTGAGCTCGTCGGCCAGAGTCTGGAACATGGTTTCGCGCTCGGCGCGGTCGTCGTTGAACACACGCACCTTGATCAGGCCGTGGGCCTTGAGGGCGGCGTCGGTCTCCTTCTTGACGGCGGCCGTCAGGCCGTCGCCGCCGATCATGACGACCGGGTCGAGGTGGTGGGCCTCAGCGCGGAATTCCTTGCGCTGGGCGGGAGTGAGTTGAATCGCGGGCATGTCAGTATTATGTCTCCGGCCGGCGCATGGCGCCTTAACTTTGCGATGCAAAGTTAGCCTGCGACGCAACCGGCGGTTGTCGGTTGTCCGTTTGAAAGTGAACATGAAAGTCAAAACCAAGAGCAAGAAGGTCAACAAGGCGTGGCTGAACGACCATGTCAACGACCCCTGGGTCAAGCTCGCGCAGAAAGAGGGCTACCGCGCCCGCGCAGCCTACAAGCTCAAGGAGATTGATGAGACGCTGCACCTGATCAAACCCGGCCAGGTGGTGGTGGACCTGGGCTGTGCGCCTGGTGCCTGGAGCCAGTATGTGCGGCGCCGGCTGGCGCCCGGTGGGGCGGCGGTGGGCGAGCTCAAGGGCGCCATCATCGCGCTGGACCTGTTGCCTATGGAGCCCATCGAAGGCGTGCAGTACCTGCAGGGCGACTTCCGCGAGGAGGAAGTCCTGGCACAACTGGAAGCACTGTTGCAGGGCCGGCAGGCCGATGTGGTGGTGTCGGACATGGCGCCCAACCTGTCGGGCGTCACCTCGGTGGACGCCGCCGGTGTCGAGCACCTGATCGAGTTGGCGATCGACTTCTGTCGGCAGCACCTCAAGCCGGAAGGCGCGCTGGTGGCTAAGGTATTTCACGGCCGCGGCTACAACGAGGTGCTCGGCCTGTTCAAGAACACCTTCCGGATCGTGAAACCGATCAAACCCAAGGCCTCGCGCGACCGTTCGTCGGAGACCTTTTTGATCGGCATCGGGCTCAAGGCCACGGCCCAGGCCGCTTAAGGCCGGATCAGCGCGGCCTGCCTGCCCGAAATCCCTTGTTCGGTCAATGGCCGAAACAGACAAAATCAATCGGTCTCAGGCTTGAAAGGCCTAAAATGGCTCTCAGCTATGAGTTTCCCCAGGCCCGACCCGTGTGGCCTGTCTATTGGAGCTGCACTTGAATAATCAGTGGTTCTCGAAAGTTGCCGTCTGGCTCGTCATCGCCTTGGTGCTGTTCACCGTCTTCAAGCAGTTTGACGGCCGCGGCACAGCCGGCGCAGGTTCGCTCGCTTATTCCGACTTCCTGGAAGAGGTGCGCAACAACCGCATCAAGAGCGCCGTCATCCAGGAAGGCCAGGGCGGCACTGAAATCCTGGCGATCACCACCGACGACCGCAAGGTGCGCACCACCGCCACCTACCTGGATCGCGGCCTCGTCGGCGACCTGATCAACAACGGCGTCAAGTTCGACGTCAAGCCGCGTGAAGAGGGTTCCCTGCTCATGACCCTGCTGGTCAGTTGGGGCCCGATGCTGCTGCTCATCGGCGTCTGGATCTACTTCATGCGCCAGATGCAGGGTGGTGGCAAGGGCGGTGCCTTCAGCTTCGGCAAGAGCAAGGCGCGCATGCTCGACGAGAACAACAACCAGGTTACCTTTGCCGACGTCGCCGGTTGCGACGAGGCCAAGGAAGAGGTGAAGGAGGTCGTCGACTTCCTGAAGGACCCGCAGAAGTTCCAGAAGCTCGGCGGCCGCATCCCGCGCGGCCTGCTGCTGGTTGGCCCCCCGGGCACCGGCAAGACCCTGCTGGCCAAGGGCATCGCGGGTGAAGCCAAGGTGCCGTTCTTCAGCATCTCCGGTTCGGACTTCGTCGAGATGTTCGTTGGCGTCGGTGCCGCGCGCGTGCGCGACATGTTCGAGAACGCCAAGAAGAACGCGCCCTGCATCATCTTCATCGACGAAATCGACGCCGTCGGCCGCCAGCGTGGCGCCGGCCTGGGCGGTGGCAACGACGAACGCGAGCAGACGCTGAACCAGATGCTGGTCGAGATGGACGGCTTCGAAACCAACCTGGGCGTGATCGTGGTGGCCGCCACCAACCGCCCCGACATCCTGGACGCCGCGCTGCTGCGCCCGGGCCGTTTCGACCGCCAGGTCTACGTCACGCTGCCCGACATCCGCGGCCGCGAGCAGATCCTCAACGTGCACATGCGCAAGATCCCGATCGGCCAGGACGTCAACGCCGCCATCATCGCGCGCGGCACGCCCGGCATGAGCGGTGCCGACCTGGCCAATCTGTGCAACGAGGCCGCGCTGATGGCAGCACGCCGCAATGCGCGCGTGGTCGAGATGCAGGACTTCGAGAAGGCCAAGGACAAGATCCTCATGGGCCCCGAGCGCAAGAGCATGGTCATGCCGGAAGAGGAGCGCCGCAACACGGCCTACCACGAGGCGGGCCACGCGCTGATCGGCAAGCTTTTACCGAAGTGCGACCCGGTGCACAAGGTCACCATCATCCCGCGCGGCCGTGCGCTGGGTGTGACCATGAGCCTGCCCGAGAAGGATCGCTACAGCTACGACCGCGAGTACATGCTGAACCAGATCAGCATGCTGTTCGGCGGCCGCATCGCCGAAGAAGTGTTCATGCACCAGATGACCACCGGCGCCTCCAACGACTTCGAGCGTGCCACCCACATTGCCCGCGACATGGTGATGCGTTACGGCATGACCGACGCGCTGGGCCCGATGGTCTACGCCGAGAACGAGGGCGAGGTCTTCCTCGGCCGCTCGGTCACCAAGACCACCAACATCTCCGAGCAGACCATGCAGAAGGTCGACGCCGAGGTGCGCCGCATCATCGACGAGCAGTACAGCCTGGCCCGCAAGCTCATCGAGGACAACTCGGACAAGATGCACGCCATGGCCAAGGCCCTGCTCGAGTGGGAAACCATCGACACCGAGCAGCTCGACGACATCATGGCCGGCAAGGAGCCGCGTCCGCCCAAGGACTGGACGCCGCGCACCCCGAGTTCCGGCGGTGGTGATGCCGGCGGCCCTCCGGCGGTGAAGACCGATCCATCGCCAACGGCGGCCTGAGGTCTGGCGCGATAATCACAAACGGGGCCCGGTGCCCCGTTTTGTTTTTCCGCTCAACCCCATGATCTGGCAGACCAACCGCTTTCGCCTGGACCTCTCCCGCCCGCGGGTGATGGGCATCGTCAATGTCACGCCCGATTCGTTTTCCGACGGCGGCGAGCACGCCAGCACCGCCGCTGCGCTGGTCCATTGCGAGCAGCTGCTTAAGGAGGGCGCCGACATTCTTGACATTGGCGGTGAATCCACCCGCCCCGGCGCACCGCCGGTGCCGTTGGCGGAAGAACTGGCACGCGTGCTGCCGGTGGTGCGCGAGGCGGTGAAGCTCGGCGTGCCGGTGTCGGTCGATACCTACAAGCCGCAGGTCATGCAGGCGGTGCTGGACCTGGGCGCCGACATCGTCAACGACATCTGGGCCCTGCGTTGGCGCGACACGCCGGACGGCCTGGATGGCCGCCAGGTGGTGGCGCAGCACCAGGCCTGCGGCGTCTGCCTGATGCACATGCACCGCGAGCCGCAGACCATGCAGGCCGCGCCCATGGACGGCGATGTGGTGCCGCAGGTGCTCTCATTTCTGCAGCAGGCAGCGTTCGGTCTGCAAGGGCTGGGGGTCGACAAGGCCCGCATCGTGCTGGACCCCGGCATCGGCTTCGGCAAGACGGTGGCACAGAACTTTGCGCTGCTGGCGCGGCAAGCCGAGTTGCTGGCCGCCGGCTACCCGCTGCTGGCCGGCTGGTCGCGCAAGTCGTCGATTGGCGCTGTCGCCAGCCCGCCGCCGGGCACGGCGCTGCCGGCCGGCATGCACGAGCGCATGGTGCCCAGCGTGGCGGCGGCGCTGCTGGCGGTGGAGCGCGGCGCGGCCATCGTGCGGGTGCACGACGTGCTGCCCACGGTACAGGCGCTGCAGGTACTGGGCGCTATAAAATAAGTAGCAATTGGCTTACGTCACTCAAGAACAGGAACAAGAAATGAGCAGAAAATATTTCGGTACCGACGGCATCCGCGGCACCGTGGGCCAGTCACCCATCACGCCCGACTTCGTGCTCAAGCTGGCGCACGCGGTGGGCCGCGTGCTCAAGCGCAGCGAGGCACGCCCGCTGGTGCTGATCGGCAAGGACACCCGCATCTCCGGCTACATGCTGGAGAGCGCGCTGGAATCCGGTTTCAACTCGGCCGGGGTGGATGTGATGCTGCTCGGCCCCTTGCCCACGCCCGGCGTGGCCTACCTCACACGCGCCCAGCGCGCCTCGCTCGGCGTGGTCATCAGCGCCAGCCACAACCCCTATGCCGACAACGGCATCAAGTTCTTCAGCGCCCAGGGCACCAAGCTGCCGGACGAGTGGGAGCTGGCAGTGGAGGCGGCCATGGACGAGCCACCGGTGTGGGCCGATTCGGCCAACCTCGGCCGCGCGCGCCGGCTTGACGATGCAGCCGGTCGTTACATCGAGTTCTGCAAGAGCACCTTTGCCAACGATCTCACGCTCAAGGGCCTGAAGATCGTGGTCGACGCGGCACACGGTGCTGCCTACCAGATTGCCCCCAAGGTGTTCCACGAGCTGGGCGCCGAGGTGGTGGCCATCGGCTGCGCGCCGGACGGCCTGAACATCAACCACGACGTGGGCGCCACGCACACCGAGGCGCTGGTGACAGCCGTCCAGGCGCACAAGGCCGACTACGGTGTGGCGCTCGATGGCGATGCCGACCGGCTGATGATGGTCGATGCCTCCGGCCGCCTCTACAACGGAGATGAGCTGCTGTACCTGATGGCGGACGACCGCCTGGGCCGCGACGAGCATGTGCCGGGCGTAGTGGGCACGCTCATGACCAACATGGCGGTGGAAGTGGCGTTCAAGCGGCGCGGCGTGCAGTTTGTGCGCGCCAAGGTGGGCGACCGTTATGTGCTGGAAGAGCTGCACAAGCACAAATGGCTGCTCGGCGGCGAGGGCTCTGGCCACCTGCTGGCGCTGGACAAGCACACCACCGGCGACGGTCTGGTGTCGGCGCTGCAGGTGCTGCAGACCTGCGTGCGCAGTGAGCGCAGCATGGCGCAGCTGCTGGCCGACGTGACGCTGTTCCCGCAGACCCTGATCAACGTGCGCCTGCAGCCAGGCCAGGACTGGACGGCCAATACGCGACTTGCCGAGGAAACCAAGGCGGTGGAAGCCGAGCTGGGCGACGCTGGGCGCGTGCTGATCCGGGCCAGCGGGACCGAACCGCTGGTGCGGGTGATGGTGGAGGCGCGAGATGCGGCGCAGGCGCAGGCTTGTGCGGAGCGGCTGGCGGCGACACTGAGGGGTTGAGCGTTCGCTCTGACCGCAGGGTGAGAACGCCGCTGAGGCCAAGCCCCGAGGCGAGACTTGTGACCTGTCGGGCCGACGTTAATACGCGGGCTTGCGGGGTTTCACGGTTTGTTAATAGACCTGACTAGGTCCCTCATCTGACAGAATGCCTTTATAAATCAGGCTTTTGGGTGCAAGAGAGGAGGCGTATGCCATGAATATCCGGTCATGTTATTTCGTACTTTTGCGGTCTATCTCCAGTTGGGCGTTAACATGACTTGGCTGGAGACTCTGCAACAAATTGCGCCACTTACCGTCGTTACGGCAATCCTCCTGTTTGTGGCTAAGGAAATCACCGAAGCAATTCGACGCTACAAGGGCCGTGCTAGAAAGGCACAAGCGATTCGAACGCTACTCATAGAAGAAATGGAGCTAAACAACTGGTCGATTAAGACGCTTCGGCACATTTTGACGATTATTGAGTCCTGGCCCGAGATTGATCCTGGTGTCAAATTTTTTGTCAGGATCGATGCATCTGGAAAACTTCATTTCAGGCGCCGCGAATCGGACGGTGACATGGGTGGTTCGGCTATTCCAGATATCCACAGAAAGCACTTTGACAAATTCCTTCCAGAATTGGCCGAGGTCGACAAACGACTTTTCGAGGAGGCCCGAAAGGGCTACGAGAAACTCAGCGAGTTGGAGCATGTGCGGACAAGTTTGATAGCAAATCTTGCCGAGGAAGATCCCGATGAAAACCATCTTGATGGCTTTTCATCCTATGCGCTGCACGTGATTGATGATGTTGAACGACGTATGAGCAACCTTTACGTCTATTGTGCTGGCCGACCATTTGAGAAAGTGCGGATACGTTGATGTTCAATCCCTCTGTCAATTGGACCGCTTGCAAGCTGCGCTTGAGTATTTTCTCCAACCATGGACTTCCGCCGGCTGGTTACGTCGAACATTAGCCATCCATTCCTATGAAACGTCTGTCTCCTGCCGCAGTCGTTGCTCTTAAGGAGGCCCTTTGTGCAGCCTATTGGTACAAGGGTGATTTGAGAGGGTTCCTGCAACAGTGCCTCTCCAATCCAGCCGTACTTGCCACCCTGAACTGGGATGGATACAAACGACAGATCGTTTCCGATTTAGTCGACTACCTCGTTCGAGGCCAAGAGAAGCATATTGGTGATTTGACAAAACTTTGCTTCGAAGCATGCAGCCTTACCACGTTCTCTCACCTTGAGCAGCTTGAAGGTGGTTCGCAGAAGGCGCAGCGTGCCCGAGCCGCAATTGCGCAACTGAAAACGTTAGTCGAGCCACATCAGGACACCAAGAAGGAGCAAGAAGAACTAAAGCAAAGGCAGCAGCAGGCGCAAGCAAAGCTCAAAGCGAGCGCAGCAGTTCGCCAAAAGCTTGAAGACATCAAAGGTCGCTACATGACTCTTGTTTCTTCTCCAAACGCTCAGAGCCGCGGCTTTGAGTTGGAGAAAATCATGTATGACATCTTTGAGCTCTTTGATCTCGATCCAAAGGCATCTTTCCGCAATACGGGTGAGCAGATTGATGGAGCTTTTTCCTTAGAAGGTACTGAGTACCTGTTTGAGGCAAAGTGGCAAAAAGGGTTAATCAATGCGGCTGATCTGGATGCATTTGCCGGAAAAGTCCGACGCAAGCTAGAAAACACGCTGGGGGCCTACCTGTCAATAAACGGTTATTCCCCCGATGGAGTACAACTGCATTCGGCTACCGGCTCGGTCATGCTGCTCATCGACGGAGCTGATCTCATGGCAGTACTTGAGGAGCGTATTGATTTCGTATCTCTTGTTCTCCGAAAGAAGAGGCATGCGGCGCAGACTGGAAGCATCTATCTAAGCGTAAATCAAATCCTGACCTGAGCAACGTATATGCGGACGGTTGGCTAACCGTTTCATGGTGTGTAGGTGGCTGGATGAATCGTCTGAGAGGATGCTCTTCCTCGTTCATTTAAGGAATCCTGCAATCGGATGGCCCGTGTGCTGCACAGTCACGTCCATGCACTGTGCTATCAGACGCGCCGCCCCTGCGCATCCACCACCGCTTCCCCATCTTCCTTGCTGAACGCCCCTTGCTGCGGCTGCGGCAGGAGGTCCAGCACCAGCTCAGACGGCCGGCATAGCCGCGTGCCCAACGGCGTGACGACGATCGGGCGGTTGATCAGGATCGGGTGCGCCAGCATGGCGTCGACCAGTTCCTCGTCAGTGCGTGCCGGGTCGGCCAGCCCGAGTTCGGTGAACAGGGCTTCCTTGCTGCGCATGACTTCTCGCACGGCGAGGCCGCTGGCGGCAATCAAGGCCAGCAGTTGCTCGCGCGTCGGCGGCGTCTTCAGGTACTCGATGACGGTGGGTTCCACGCCGCTGTTGCGGATCATGGCCAGGGTGTTGCGCGAGGTGCCGCACTTGGGGTTGTGGTAGATCGTGATGTCAGTCATGGCGAAATTTTGGCAAGGAATCAACGGCGCTCGTACCAAGCTTTGGAGTTGTTGACGAGGCGTACCACCAGCAGCATGACGGGCACTTCGATCAGCACGCCGACCACGGTGGCCAGTGCCGCGCCCGAGTTGAAGCCGAACAGGCTGATGGCGGCGGCCACCGCCAGTTCGAAGAAGTTGGAGGCACCGATCAGGGCCGAAGGGCAGGCGATCTCGTGCTTTTCGCCCACGGCGCGGTTGAGCCAGTAGGCCAGCGCAGAGTTGAAGAAGACCTGAATCAGGATCGGCACGGCCAGCAAGGCAATGACCAGCGGCTGCCGCAGGATGGCCTCACCCTGGAAGGCGAACAGCAGCACCAGCGTGGCCAGCAGGGCGGTGATGGACCAGGGGCCGACGCGCGCCATGGCGGCATCGAAGGCGGACTGGCCGCGCGCCAGCAGGGCGCGGCGCCACAGTTGTGCCAGGAAAACCGGCACCACGATGTAGAGCACGACCGAGGTCAGCAGCGTGTCCCATGGCACGGTGATGGCGGAAATGCCGAGCAGCAAGGCCACCAGCGGCGCAAAGGCCACCACCATGATGCTGTCGTTCAGCGCCACCTGCGTCAGTGTGAACAGCGGGTTGCCGCCGGTCAGTCGGCTCCAGACGAACACCATGGCGGTGCAGGGCGCCGCAGCCAGCAGGATCAGGCCGGCGATGTAGCTGTCGAGCTGATCCGCCGGCAGCCAGGGCGCGAACAGGTGGCGGAGGAACAGCCAGCCGAGCAGGGCCATGGAGAAGGGCTTGACCAGCCAGTTGACAAACAGCGTGACACCGATGCCTTTCACATGCTGGCGCACCTCGTGCAGGGCACCGAAATCCACCTTCACCAGCATCGGGATGATCATCACCCAGATCAGCAGCCCGACCGGCAGGTTGACCTGTGCCACTTCCAAGCGGCCGATGACCTGCGCCACGCCGGGCAGCAATTGCCCGAGCACGATGCCGGCCACGATGCAGAGGAAAACCCACAGTGTCAGGTAGCGCTCGAACACGCTCATGGGCGCGCCGGCCGCCTGCTTGGCGGTCACTTCACATTGCACGCTCATGCTCAGTCTCCCTGGGCCAGATCGCGCGCGGAGGTCTGCAGTCGCTGCTGCGCCAGCTTCTCCTGTGGCAGGTGCACCAGCAGATCGATGCGGCGCTTGATCGCCAGCAGGGTCTGGCGGAAGGCTTCCAGCCGCTGTGCGTCCGTGCCCTGTACCTCGGACGGGTCGGCATAACCCCAGTGCGCGGTGGCCGGGTGGCCGGGCCAGATGGGGCAGACCTCGCCGGCGGCGTTGTCGCAGACGGTGATGATCAGGTCCATCGGCGGCGCACCGGGCGCGGCGAATTCGTCCCAGTTCTTGCTGCGTAGGCCGCTGGTGGCGATGCCAGCCGACTGCAACACCTGCAGGCCGAGCGGGTTGGGTTGCTGGTTGTCACGCGGGCTGCTGCCGGCGGAGAACGCCTTGAAGCGGCCGCCGCCGATGTGGTTGAGGATGGCCTCGGCCAGGATGCTGCGCGCAGAGTTGTGCGTGCAGAGGAAGAGGACGTTGAGGGGCTGGGTCGTGTTCATGTCGATGGGGCAGGCAAGGTGTAGGGGGTCAGCAGCAGGCCTTGGCGCCGTTGGCTGCCTGGGCTGAGGTGGGAGCGCAGCAGCCGCTGCTGGCCTTCTCGATTGCTACGGTTTTAGGAGCTGTCGGCGCACAGCAGACGGGGGCTGAGGCCTGATTTGATGCTGAACTTTTCTGGCTGAAGACCGGAATGCTGTCGAGCGTGTGGAACTGCTCCCAGGCAATGCCCTGCGGGTCGGTCACCCAGTATTTGTTGCTGCGGGCATAGCAGCAGGTGGTTTCGCCTTCGTCGAGCAGGGCCATGTCGGCCTGCGCGGCCTGGGCCTTGAGGGCCTGCAATTCGTCAGCGGACTCGACCTGGATGCCCAGGTGATCCAGGCCCGGCTGGTCGCCGCGGGTGGAGATGGCGAAGTTCACCGGCGGGTCCTGCAACATCCACTTGGCGTAGTCGGCTTCGGTGCGGGCCGGGGCCTGGTTGAACATGGCGGAATAGAAGGCGATGTTCTTCGCCAGGTCGTCAACGTGCAGGTGGACGTGGAAGCGCTTCATGGGAACTCCTTTTGAGACTGAGGGGGCGAGACTTCAGCACGCACTGGCGCAGACGGCCTTTTTCCTGCGCTTGGGGCTGACCTCGCAGGCGGCACCCTGGCAGCAATGTTCGGTCAGGTAGGCCAGCAGGGCGTCCATTTGCCCGAAGTTGGCGCGGTAGACCAGAAAGCGCCCTTGCGGTTCGCTGCTGACCAGCTGGGCATGCGCCAGCTCCTTGAGGTGGAAGGACAGCGCGCTCGGGCTGATCGCCAGCGCTTCGGCCAACGCGCCGGCCGTCAGGCCCTCGGGGCCGGCACCCACCAATGCCCGGAAGGCGCGCAGGCGCTGAGCCTGCGCCAAGGCAGCCAGTGACTTGAGGGCGTCGGTTTCGGTGTACGGCGTGGCTTTCATATTTCAATGATAGTTGAAATATTGAAGCGTTGCAAACGTAGCCGGCATGCAGGTGCAGGTGTGCGGGCGGTGTCATGAATCCGTCACGCAACTGCCACAGGCGCGTCACGCGCCGAAACCACACTGCCGCCATGACTGATGCAGAAATGGGAGCCGATCATGGGTCAAGGTTTTGGTGAGAAGTACGAGCAGGGCGAGGGCGTGAATGGCAGCGCCAATCTGCATTTCGAGGGCGTGGAGGCCAGCCGGCGCGAGGTGCTGAAGTGCACCGCCGCCGCCGTGGCCATGCTGGTGGGTTCGCACGCCCTGGGCGCCACGGTGGCGCGCGGCAAGCCGCTGGGCTTTACCAGCGTGCCGGTGTCGTCAGCCGATGCGCTGGCCGTGCCGCTGGAGTACGAGGCGCAGGTGCTGTACCGCTGGGGTGATGCGGTGGGTGCCAAGGCCGGCTCGCCCGCCTTCAAGCCCGACGCCTCCAACAGCTGGGAAGAACAGGCGCTGCAGGCGGGTATGCACCACGACGGCATGGCCTTCTTTCCGGTCGACGGCAACCCGCGTCACGGCCTGCTGGCCATCAACCACGAGTACACCGACGACGGGCTGCTGCACACCGATGGCATGAAGACCTGGAACGCCGACAAGGTGCGCAAGTCGCAGGCGGCGCATGGTGTCAGCGTGATCGAGGTGATTGAGCGCCAGGGCCAATGGCGCGTGATGCCCGGTTCGCGTTACGCGCGCCGCATCACTGGCAACACACCGATGGACGTCAGCGGTCCGGCCCGCGGTCATGCCCTGCTGCAGACCGCGGCCGATCCGGCAGGCACCCGTGTGCTGGGCACGTTGAACAACTGCGCTTCGGGCAAGACGCCCTGGGGCACCTACCTGACCTGCGAAGAGAACTGGAACGGCTACTTCTCCTCGCAGGAGAAGCCCAATGCCGACGAGCAGCGCTACGGCCTGCGCCACAAGGGCTGGGGTTACCGCTGGCACGAGTATGACGAGCGCTTCGACGCCGCGAAGCACCCGAACGAGCCGCACCGTTTTGGTTGGGTGGTGGAGATCGATCCGATGGACCCGAAGCAGACGCCCATCAAGCGCACGGCGCTGGGCCGCATCAAGCACGAGGGTGCTACCGCCACGCTGTCCAAGGACGGCCGTGCCGTGGTCTACATGGGCGACGACGAGCGCTTTGAGTACATCTACAAGTTCGTCTCGCGCGACAAGGTGCGCCCGGGCGGCTACGCGGCCAACAAGACGCTGCTGGACCATGGCACGCTTTATGTGGCGCGCTTCGATGCCCGCGGCTACGGCCGCTGGATTGCGCTGGTGCACGGCCAGAACGGCCTGACGGCCGACCAGGGCTTTGCCGACCAGGGCGAAGTGCTGGTCAAGACGCGTCAGGCGGCCGACGCCGTGGGCGCGACCAAGATGGACCGGCCGGAGTGGATTGCGGTGCACCCGCACACCGCTGAGGTGTTCGTCACGCTGACCAACAACAGCCTGCGCGGCCAGCCCGGCCGCGAGGTGGACGAGGCCAACCCGCGCCCCGACAACATCATGGGCCACATCGTCCGCTGGCGCGAAGGCGGCAGCGCCGTGCACGACGCGGCCGCCGAGGAATTCCGCTGGATGCACTTCGCGCTGGCCGGTGACCCGAATGCCGGCAAGCCGGAGCACCGCGGCAACATCAAGGGCGACATCTACGGCAGCCCGGACGGCCTGGCCTTCGACGACAGCGGCCTGCTGTGGATCCAGACCGATATTTCGACCTCGGTCATGAACAAGGGACCGTACAAGCCGGTGGGCAACAACATGATGCTGTGCGCCGACCCGGCCACCGGCGAGACCAAGCGTTTCCTCACCGGCCCGGCGGGCTGCGAGATCACCGGCATTGCCTTCACACCCGACCGCCGCTTCATGTTTGTCAATGTGCAGCACCCGGGCGAAACCGCCAGCGAGCGCAGCGACCCCGCGGCGCCGCAGGCGGTGAGCAACTGGCCGGACGGCCCGGCCGGTGGCCGGCCGCGCTCGGCCACCGTGGTGATCCGCCGCAAGGACGGAGGCATCGTCGGCACCTGATGACACAGCAAAGGCCCCGTCCCCCGGGGCTTTTTCGTATCTGCAAGTCCATGAATTGAACTGAACACAAGGAGAACCACATGAAAGAACTGCCCAACCCGACCTTCCCGCTCTCGCCCGTGAGCTTGCCCCGGGGGTCGCTTCACCGCCCTGATCAGCCGGCCGTTGGCACAGGCGGCGCGCCGAACGCTGCGCTGCGTGGCGGCATTGAAGTGGCCTGGGCCCAGCACCAGGATGAAGTGAGGGCCGCGCAGCGCCTGCGCTACCAGATCTTTGCCGGTGAGATGGGCGCGCGCCTGAACACGCCGCTGCCGGAGCACGACATCGACCTGTTCGACGACTACTGCGAGCACTTGCTGGTGCGCGACCAGGCGACGCAGGAGGTGATTGGCACCTACCGTGTGTTGACGCCGGCGCAGGCGCAGCGCGTGGGCAGCACCTACAGCGACCTGGAATTCGACCTCACGCGCCTGCGCCAGCTGCGCGAGCGCATGGTGGAACTGGGGCGCAGCTGCGTGCACCCGGAGCACCGCCACGGCGGCGTCATCATGGCGCTGTGGGGCGCGCTGGGCGAGTTCATGGTGCGCAACCAGCTTGACTACATGATCGGCTGCGCCAGCATCCCGATGCTGCACAACGGTGTGGTCAGCGGCGACGTGGCGGCCAGCATCTGGAACCAGCTCAAGGACACGCACCTGGCCCCGATCGAGTACCAGGTGCGGCCGCGCCTGCCACTGCCGGTGGAGGAACTGGACGGCCACCTGGAGGTGGAGCCGCCGGCGCTGATCAAGGGCTACCTGCGCTTGGGCACCAAGGTGCTGGGCGCCCCGGCCTGGGATCCGGACTTCAACAGCGCCGACCTGCCGATGCTGATGCGCCTGCAGGACCTGCCGGCACGCTATCGCAAGCACTTCCTGGGCGTCTGATGAAGAAGACCTTCGATCCGCTGAACCCCTGGCTCGACGGCCTGGCGCCGCCGGACGAGGGCGACGACGAGCAGGAGGGGCAGCAGCGCTTACGTGCCATCTTCATCTCCGACCTGCACCTGGGCACGCCCGGCTGCCAGGCCCAGGAGCTGTTGGCCTTCCTGAAGGCGCACCCGAGCGACTACCTGTACCTGGTGGGTGACATCGTCGATGGCTGGCAGCTGCGCCGGCGCTGGTACTGGCCGCAGGCACACAACGACGTGGTGCAGAAGCTGCTGCGCCGCGCGCGCAAGGGCTGCCGCATCATCTACGTGCCGGGCAACCACGACGAATTCGCACGTGGCTTCATCGGCCACCAGTTCGGCGGCATCGAGGTGGTGGAGGAGGCCGTGCATGTCACCGTGGACGGTCGCCGCTTGTGGGTCATGCACGGCGACTACTTCGATGGCGTGATCCAGTGCGCCAAGTGGCTGGCCTACGTGGGCGACAGCCTGTACGAGTTCACGCTCAAGCTCAACCGCTACCTGAACCACCTGCGCGCCCGGCTCGGCTTGCCCTACTGGTCGCTCTCGGCCTACCTCAAGCTCAAGGTCAAGAAGGCGGTCAACTTCATCAGCGATTTTGAGGTGGCGGTGGCCAACGAGGCGCGCCGCCTGGGTCACCACGGCGTGGTGTGCGGCCATATCCACCACGCCGAAATGCGTGAGATCGACGGCATCCTGTACTGCAACGACGGCGACTGGGTCGAGAGCCGCACCGCGCTGGTGGAGCACCACGACGGCCGGCTCGAAGTGCTGCACTGGCGGCCGGCGCAGGTCGAGGCAGTTCCATCCCCCACAGCAAGGACGGTATCGGCATGAAGATCGCTCTCGTCACGGATGCCTGGCAGCCCCAGGTCAATGGCGTGGTCACCACGCTGGTGGAACTGGTTCGCGAGGTCGAGCGCACCGGGCATGAGGTCGAGGTGATTCACCCCGGCCTGTTCCGCACCCGGCCCTGCCCGGGCTATCCCGGCATCGATCTGGTGGTCCGCCCGGCCAAGCCCTTGCGCGAACGGCTGGATGCACTGGCACCGCAGGCCATCCACATCGCGACCGAAGGCCCGCTGGGTTGGGCGGCGCGCGCGTACTGTCGCAAGCGCGGCCTGGCGTTCACCACCGCCTTCCACACCAAGTTTCCGGAGATTCTGAATGCCGCGCTCAAGGTGCCGCATGCCTGGGGCTACGCGCTGTTCCGGCATTTCCACAAACCGTCGTCGGGCGTGATGGTGCCCACCCAGGGTGTGCAGCGCATGCTGGCGCAGCGCGGCTTCAGTCGTCTGCGCGGTTGGACCCACGGCGTGGACATGCAGCTGTTCCCGTTCCACAAAGAGGTCCAGCTGCACCCGGGGCTGGGCGTGCTGGCGCGGCCGGTGTCGCTGTTCGTCGGCCGGGTGTCTTACGAGAAGAACATCGAAGCCTTCCTGCAGCTCGATGTGCCCGGCACCAAGATCGTCTGCGGTGTCGGCCCGCTGGAAGCGTCGCTCAAGGCGCGCTACCCCCAGGTGCGCTGGCTGGGCATCCTGCCGCGCGACGAGCTGGCGCGTGTCTATGCGGCGGCCGACATCTTCGTCATGCCCAGCAAGTCGGAAACCTTCGGCCTGGTGATGCTGGAGGCCATGGCCAGCGGCACACCGGTGGCGGCCTATCCGGTGGACGGTCCGCTCGAGGTGCTGGGCCACAGCGAGGGCCAGGTGGCCGGCGGCGCGCTCGACCACGACCTGCACCAGGCGTGGTACCGGGCGCTCACGGTGCCGCGCCACGAGGCGCGGACGCGGGCTGAGGTCTTCAGCTGGGCCCATGCCAGCCGGCTGTTCCTCGAGCACTTGGTGCCGGCGCGGCCGGGGAGCGTGACCAATGACCTGATGCCGGTGTGTGACGATGTCACACGGCTGTCATCAAACGTGTAAAGAATCTGCCATCATGCTGTAACAGGCGTGATCAGACCTACGTGACTGCAGATGACTGATACCCCACCGAAAGCCGACCCGAACACCTTGACCCTGCTGGACCGGGACCACAGCATCCTGGCCTTCAACTGGCGTGTGTTCGAATGGGCCCGTCGCGACGATGTGCCGCTGATGGAGCGCCTGCGCTACCTGTGCATCGTCTCCTCCAACCTGGACGAGTTCTTTGAGGTGCGGGCCGAGCCGCACCTGAGCGCCAAGCAGGTGCACGACCAGGAGGGCACCTACACCGAAGCATCTTTCGACCGCCTGTCGAAGGCCATCCACGAACTGGTGGACCAGCAGTACGCGCTGTACAACGATGCGCTCATCCCTGCGTTCGAAAAGCAGGGCATCAAGATCGTGTCGCACGGCGAGCGCAATGCGGCGCAGCGGCGCTGGGTCAAGCAGTACTTCGAGGCAGAGGTCAAGCCGCTGCTGATCCCGGTCGGCCTGGATCCGTCGCACCCCTTTCCCCAGGTGGCCAACAAGTCACTCAACTTCATCGTGCGCCTGGCTGGTCACGATGCCTTTGGCCGTGAGAACGACATTTCCATCGTCAAGGTGCCGCGCGCCTTGCCGCGCCTGATCCGCCTGCCCGAGAAACTGTGCGGCAAGCGGCGCCTGTTCGTGTCGCTTTCCAGCGTGATCCGCGCCCATCTGGACGAACTGTTCCCCGGCCGTGACGTCGGCCAGTTCTCGCAGTTCCGCGTCACGCGGCACTCCGATCTGGCGGTGGACGAGGAAGACGCCAAGAACCTGCGCACCGCCTTGCGCCAGGGCCTGCAGCACCGCCACTACGGGCAGGCGGTGCGGCTGGAGGTGTCGGCCGGTTGTTCCGATTACCTGGCCAACTTCCTGCTCAAGCAGTTCGATCTGCCTGAAGGCGCGCTCTTTCGCGTGCAGGGGCCGGTCAACCTGGTGCGCCTGAGCCAGCTGGCGGATCTGGTCGACGAGCCGCGTCTGCGCTTTCCGCCCTACAAGGCTTCGTATCCCGGTCAACTGGTGCGTGACCAGTCGATCTTCGACCAGCTCAAGCGTGGCGACGTGCTGATCCACCAGCCCTATGAGAGCTTCGAGGGTGTGCTGGCCTTCCTGCGCGAGGCGGTCAACGACCCGCAGGTGGTGGCCATCAAGCAGACCATCTACCGCACCGGCTCCAACTCCGAACTGATGGAGTTGCTGCGCGAGGGCGTGCGTCGCGGCAAGGAAGTGATGGTGGTGCTGGAGCTTAAGGCGCGCTTCGACGAGGAAGTCAACATCAACTGGGCCGACAAGCTGGAGTCGATCGGTGTACAGGTGGTGTATGGCGTGGTCGGGCTCAAGACCCACGCCAAGATGATGCTCATCACCCGGCGCGAAGGCCGGCACTACCGGCGCTACGCGCACCTGTCGACCGGCAATTACAACCCGGTGACGGCGCGCTTCTACACCGACATCAGCCACCTGACGACCGATACCGCACTCACCGCCGACATTGAGCACGTGTTCGTGCACCTGGCCGGGCAGAGCAAGCTGCCGCGCCTGAACCGGCTGTGGATGGCGCCCTTCCATCTGCACCGCAAGCTGCTGGAAAAGATCGATGCGCTGACGCAGGCGGCCGCCGCAGGCCGGCCGACGCGGATCGTGGCCAAGATGAACGCGCTGACCGACGAGGCCCTGATCCGCGCGCTGATCAAGGCCGGCCAGCAGGGCGTGAAGATCGACCTCATCGTGCGCGGCGCCTGCATGCTGCCGGCCCAGGTGCCCGGCCAGACCGACAACATCCGGGTGCGCTCCATCATCGGGCGCTTCCTGGAACACGCGCGGGTGTTCTACTTCCGCGAGGGTGAGAGTGAAGAGCTCTACCTGTCCAGCGCCGACTGGATGAACCGCAACATGCTGCGCCGCGTCGAACTGGCCTGGCCGGTGCTCGATCCCTTGCTGCGCCAGCGCCTCGTGGACGAATGCCTGGTGGCCGGCCTGCACGACAGCCTGGACGCCTGGGACCTGCAGCCCGACGGCCGCTACGCGTCGGCGCGGGCAACGGGTGGCCGTGGGCACGGCGTACAGGATGCCTTGATGGCGCGCTACGCCGCGCGCGAGTCGCGCCGGATCTGAGCATGGACCTGGTCTTGTGGCGCCACGCGGAAGCCCAGGACTGGGTCGAGGGCTGCAACGATCTGGAGCGCTCGCTGACGCCGCGCGGCGAGAAACAGGCCGCTCGCATGGCGGCCTGGCTCGACCGGCAGTTGCCGGAAGGGGCGCGCATTCTGGTCAGCCCGGCGCGCCGCACCGAACAGACCGCATTGGCCCTGGGGCGCAAGTACAAGATCCGCAACGAACTGGCACCGGACGGCAGTGCGCAGCAGCTGCTTGACGTCGTGCAATGGCCCAACGGCCGCACCACCACGTTGGTGGTGGGGCATCAGCCGGTGCTGGGCGAGGTGGTGGCCCGTCTGCTGGGCATGCAGGCCAGCGACTGCGCGGTGCGCAAGGGGGCGGTGTGGTGGCTGCGCCATCGCGTGCGCGATGGCGTGCCGCAGACGGTGCTGCTTACCGTGCAGTCGCCCGAGGTGCTGTAAGGCTGGCGTACACGCCGGCGCTCAAGTCTTGCTCGGGCGGCCGGTCTTGATCGAAGGCACCGCCTTGAGCGCAGCAAGGAGGGTTGCATCGGACATGCCGCTCAGGGCCTTGATGCCCGCGCGCAGCAACTCGCTCTTCTTGACCGGGTGGGCCAGCTTGACGGCCCGCTGCTTCAGTTCGTCGAGCACCGCGTACTCGGTCTTCGGGATGGTGAAGCTGTCGCGCACCAGCTTGGGCTTCTTGGTCTTGCTCGGCTTGGCTTCGGCGACGACGGTCGCGGGCTTGACGGGGGCGGCTGGCGCGGCCTTGCGCACCGGCGTGGCCTTCTTGCCGGCGGGTGCTTTCCGTGCCGCGGTCTTGACGGTTTTCGCGGTCTTTGCGGGAGCGGTCTTCTTGCTGGTTGCCATGGGGTAAGCCTCACTGAAATGGAATAAACAGTTTATACAGTTAAGCAGTCGCCCACAATCACGCCCGTGTGACGCGCGGATGGGTGTCATGTGAATGTCATGACGATGTCATGTGGTTGACATGGCGCGCCGGCACAGTCGGGGTGTGATCGACGTGGGAGGCCGGCGCGCGCCGGAAAAATGACTTGCAAGAGCTGGGGACGGTCTGGCCGGCGACGGCCATGGAGCTGAACGAGATGAGCGATCCGATCTGCCTGCTGCGCGGGGAGTTGTTGCCGGAGGTGGTTCAAGGCAGTGGCCCGCTGGCGCGGCTGATGCGCACGCAGGGCTTGCACGCCGTGTTCCAGCCCATTGCGGACCTCAAGGACGGCGCCATCCATGCGCACGAGGCGCTGATCCGCGGCCCGGTCGACAGCGCCTTGCACGGCGCCGAGTCCCTGCTGCTGGCGGCGCAGGCGGAGGGCCTGTTGTACGAGCTGGAGTTCTTCTGCATCTACACGGCGCTGCGGCAGTGGGGGCAACTTCGGCAACCCGGGCGTTTGTTCCTGAACATCAGTGCCAACGCGTTGGTGCAACTGGTGCAACTGGGCGGCTGCGCCTGCTTCAGCAAGTGCGTGCGCGACCTGGGTGTGTCGCCGCGCATGGTGGTGCTGGAGATCACCGAGCATGAACGCGTGAACGACATGCAGGCCCTGGTCGACGTGGTGCAGCAGTTGCGCAACGCCGGCCTGGCGTTGGCGCTGGACGACTTCGGCGACGGCCGTTCCAGCTTGCGGCTTTGGTCGCAGATCAAGCCGGACCTGGTGAAGATCGACAAGTATTTCAGCCGCAGCATCGCCGGCCACGCCGACAACCTCAAGACGCTGCAGGCGCTGATGCAGATCGCCGAGATCTTCGGCACCGCCCTGGTGGCCGAGGGCATCGAGAACGCCGACGACCTGCGCGTGCTGCGCGATCTGGGCCTGGCCTACGGCCAGGGTTATTTCATCGGGCGGCCGGCCCAGGCGGTGCTGCCGACCATCCGCCATGAAGCGGTGGAAGTGCTGCAGGACTCGCGCGTGGCGGTGATGCCGGAGCAGCGGCACATTTCGCGTGTGGGCCACCTGCGCCACCTGTCGCTGATCCATGCGCCCTGCGTCAGCCCGACGACGAGCAATGACGAGGTGGCCACTCTGTTGCTGGCGCGTCCCGAGCTGCATGCGCTGGCGGTGGTCGACGGCGGGCGGCCGGTGGCCATCATCAACCGGCAGCACTTCATGGACCACTACGCGACGATGTACTTCCGCGAGATCTTCGGCAAGAAGTCCTGCCTGCAGTACGCCAACCCGCAGCCGCGGCTGATCGAGCGCAACCATGACATCGACGAGCTGATCGGCATCCTGACCTCGCAGGATCAGCGCTACCTGAGTGACGGTTTCATCGTGACGGAGAACGGTCGCTACATCGGCCTGGGCACCGGCGACCAGCTGGTGCGCTCGGTCACCGAGCTGCGGCTGGAGGCGGCGCGCCATGCCAACCCGCTGACGTTCCTGCCGGGCAACATTCCGATCAGCCTGCACATCAAGCGTCTGCTCGACGGGAAGGCGCCGTTCGTGGCCTGCTACCTGGACATGAACAACTTCAAGCCCTTCAACGACCACTACGGCTACTGGCGCGGCGACGAGATGATCCGTCTGCTGGCACGGCTGGCGGTGGCACATGCCGACCCGCAGCGCGACTTCGTCGGCCATGTCGGCGGAGATGATTTCCTGATCCTGTTCCAGAGCGAGGACTGGCGGCAGCGCTGCGAGCTGATCGTCAGCGAGTTCGCCCACAAGGCCTGCGATCTGTTCGACGAGGCCGGGCGCCTGTGCGGCGGCATTCATGCGGAAGACCGCCATGGCGTGATGCGTTTCTATCCCTGTACCACCCTGTCCATCGGCGCGGTGCAGGTCGGCCCGCCGGCCTTGCGCGATGCCGAGGAAGTGGCCACCCAGGCCGCACTGGCCAAGCACGAGGCCAAGATGAAGGGCGGCGGCCTGTATGTGCGCGGCGACCGCGATCTGATGGAGGCCTGAGTGGCCGCCGGGCTTCAGCGTTCGCTGAAGCTCAGCGTCCAGGGGGTCTTCTGCCAGGCCAGCAGTTCCTCGTGCAGCAGGTGGGCTGACTGCGGGTAGGCGTC
>JAULXO010000032.1:0-14350 GCA_032118555.1 Hylemonella sp.
GTGTTGGCCGAGGGCACATCGATGCCGGTCTCGATGATGGTCGAGCAGAGCAGCAGGTTGAAGCGCTGGGCCACGAAGTCGCGCATCACGGCTTCCAGCTGGCGCTCGGGCATCTGACCGTGGGCGACGGCAATGCGCGCTTCCGGCAGCAGCTCCTCCAGCCGTGCGCGCCGGTTTTCGATGGTCTCGACCTCGTTGTGCAGGAAATAAACCTGGCCGCCGCGCTTGAGCTCACGCAGCACGGCCTCACGGATCACGCCCTTGTCCTCGTTGCGCACGAAGGTCTTGATGGCCAGGCGGCGCTGCGGCGCGGTGGCGATCACGCTCAGGTCGCGCAGGCCTTCGAGTGCCATGCCCAGGGTACGGGGAATGGGGGTGGCGGTGAGGGTCAGCACATCGACTTCGGCGCGCAGCGCCTTCATGGCTTCCTTGTGTCGCACGCCAAAGCGGTGTTCCTCGTCGATGATGAGCAGGCCCAGGTTCTTGAACTTGGTGTCGGGGCTCAGCAGCTTGTGGGTGCCGACCACGATGTCCACCGAGCCGTCGGCAATGCCCTTCATGGCCGCCGTGATCTCCTTGCCGGAGCGGAAGCGGCTCATCTCGGCGATCTTCACCGGCCATTTGGAAAAACGGTCCACCAGCGTCTGGTAGTGCTGCTCGGCCAAGAGCGTGGTGGGCGCGAGGAAGGCCACCTGGCGACCGCCGGTGACGGCGACAAAGGCCGCGCGCAGGGCCACCTCGGTCTTGCCAAAGCCGACGTCGCCACAGACCAGCCGGTCCATGGGTTGCGGACTGATCATGTCCTGGATGACGGCGTGGATGGCGGCACGCTGGTCGGCGGTCTCCTCGAAACCGAAATCGTTGGCGAAGATCTCGTAGTCCTTGGCCGAGAAGCGGAAGGCGTGGCCTTCGCGTGCGGCGCGGCGGGCGTAGATGTTGAGCAGCTCGGCCGCAGCATCGCGGATCTGCTCGGCCGCACGCCGCTTGGCCTTTTCCCACTGGCCGGAACCGAGCTTGTGCAGCGGGGCCTCGTCGGCGCTCACGCCGGTGTAGCGGCTGATCAGTTGCAACTGGCTCACCGGCACGTAGAGCACCGCCTTGTCGGCGTATTCGAGGTGCAGGAATTCCTGCAGTTCTGGGCTGCCGTCGGGGTTGGTGCCGCCGCCAACGTTCATGTTGACCAGGCCCCGGTAGCGGCCAATGCCGTGCTGGGCGTGCACCACCGGGTCGCCGACATTGAGCTCGGACAGGTCCTTGATCAGCGCCTCGACGTCACTGACCTGCTCTTGCTTCTTGCGTCGGCGCGTGGTCGGGCCGGCGGCGAACAGCTCGGTTTCGGTAACGAGGTCGATGCCGGGCTCCAGCCAGCCGAAGCCGACATTGAGCGCGGCGGTGGCGATGCCGATCCTCTCCTCGCTGGCCTGGAACTCGGCCAGCGAGTCGAAGGCGGGCGGCACGAGGCTGCTGGCGCGCAGGAAGTCGAGCAGGCTCTCGCGCCGGCCGTCGCTCTCTGCCAGCAGCAGCACGCGGTGCTGGGTGTTGCGCACGTGCGCCTTCAGGCGCGCCAGCGGATCGTCGGCACCGCGCACCACGGCCAGTTCGTCCAGCTTCTGGAAGGCGGTGCCCCAGGCGGCATCCAGGCCATCGGTCGGCTCAGCGGTACGCAACGCCAGTTGGGCATGGGCGTTGGCCTGGCCGTAGAACTGCTCGGCGCTCAGGAACAGCGTCTCGGGCGGCAGGGCCGGGCGCTCCGGGTCGCCCTGGGCCAAGCGGTGGCGCTCGCGCGTGTCCTGCCAGAAGCGCTGGAAGGTCGGTTCCAGATCACCGTGCAGCACCAGGGTGGCTTGCGCGCCGAGGTAGTCGAACACGGTGGCAGTCTGTTCAAAGAACAGCGGCAGGTAGTACTCGATGCCAGCGGTCGCCACGCCGTTGCCGATGTCCTTGTAGATGCGGCTCTTGGTCGGGTCGCCTTCCAGCAGCTCGCGCCAGCGCTGGCGGAACAGCTTGCGCGCGGCGTCGTCCATCGGGAATTCGCGCCCGGGCAGCAGGCGCACTTCGGGCACCGGGTACAGGCTGCGCTGGCTGTCGGGGTCGAAGGTGCGGATGGAATCGACCTCGTCGTCGAACAGGTCGACGCGGTAGGGCACGGCCGAGCCCATGGGGAAGAGGTCGATCAGACCGCCGCGCACCGCGTACTCGCCCGGGCTGACCACCTGGGTCACGTGGTTGTAGCCGGCCAGCGTCAGTTGCGACTTGAGTTGCGCCTCGTCGAGCTTTTGCTTGACCTTGAACTCGAAGGTGTAGGCGGCCAGAAAGCTCGGCGGCGCCAGCCGGTAGAGGGCCGTGGTGGCCGGCACCAGCACCAGGTCGGCGGTTTCTTCGCTGCTGCGCTTGCCGTGGTTGTACAGGCGCCAGAGCGTGGCCAGTCGTTCGCTGATCAGGTCCTGGTGTGGCGAGAAGGTGTCGTAAGGCAGGGTTTCCCAGTCGGGAAACAGGGCGCAACGCAGCTCAGGGGCGAAGAAGGCGATCTCGTCGATCAGGCGCTGAGCGTCGGTAGCGTCGGCCGTGACCACGGCCAGCAGCTTGCCGGCCGCCTTCTCGCGCTGGCCCAGCGTGCTGAGAAGCAGGGCGTCGGCCGAGCCGGGCGGCCGGGGCAGGGTGTAGCGCTTGCCGGGGTTTAGCTTGGGCAGATCCATCGAAAGTACAAATACAAAACACCCCCCCGCCACAGGGACGGGGGGTGTGTCATCGGTCAGGCTGTGATTTTACCGATGGAAAGGCGGAGCGCTTTTGACTATGATGGCTAAAATTGATAATTATGAAACTTCGGCCTTGAATGGCGCAAGGCCATGCCTGTCGGGGATGAGCAACTGGGACGTCGCGTGAGCAACAAGAACTTCGAAAGTCTGGAACTTCTGTCGCCCGATGCGGCCCGCCCCTCGTGGGCCACGCTGGGCCACCTGTTCGTGCCGCCGCTGATCGTCTCCGCCCTGTGTGTGCTGGCGGCGCAGGCGCACTTCCTGCTGTTCCACACGGTCGCCGAACTCATCTCCATCATCATTGCGCTGACCGCCATGGTGGTGGCCACCACCTCGCGGCGCTTCACGGGCAACCACTTCACCGTCTATGTGGCGGTGGTGATCGGCTGGTGCGGCGCGCTGGACCTGATTCACACGCTCACCTACCGGGGGATGAACCTGCTGGCGCAGGACAACTCCTACATTGCGACACAGTTCTGGGTTGCAGCACGCAGCATCCAGGCCGTTGCTTTGCTGGGGGCGGCCTGGTTCCTGCGGCGTTCGGTGCACATCTGGCGCCTGCACGCGGTCATGGGTTTGGTCACGCTGGTGGCGGCGCTGTGGATTTTCAGCGGCACATTCCCTGAGGTTTTCATTGAAGGGCAGGGGTTGACGCCCTTCAAGGTCTACGCCGAGTACGTCATCATTGCCGTCTTGCTGCTCAGCGGCGGCTTGCTGTGGCAGCGTCGGCAGCTGATGTCGCCGCGTTTGCACCTGTCGATGCAGTTGGCCCTGGCGGCGATGGTCGCCGCGGAGTTCGCCTTCACGCGCTATGTGAGCGTCTATGGCAACGCCAACCTGGTGGGGCACCTGTTCAAGGTGGCGGCCTACTGGTTCGTCTATGTCGGGCTGGTGCAGAGCACGCTGCGCGAGCCCTTCGGCATGCTCACGCGCACCGCCAGCACCTATGACGCCGTGCCGGACCCGGTGGTGCTGCTGGGCGACGACGGCCTGATTCGCCAGGCAAATCACGCGGCGGTCCGCTATGCAGGGTTGCCGGTCGAAGGGCTGGTCGGGCATGACGTGCACAGCCTGTTCCATGCCTCGGCGGTGCATCCGACCGAGTGCCCGGTCTGCGCACGCATGGCCCGCGGCGAAACCCGCTTCACGGTCGAGATCGACCGCGGCGCGGGCGAGGGGACAGTGGAGTGCGCCGTGGCGCCTTTCCTGCCGGGCGGTCATGGTCTGGTGCAGGTGGTGCGCGACATCACCGAACGCAAACGCCTGGCGGCCGAGCGCGAGCAACTGGTATGGAGCTTGGGTGAGCGCGTCAAGGAGCTGCGTGCGCTCTATGCCGTCACACAGCTGATCGACCAGCCGAATCTGGATATCCCGCAGCTGATGCACGGCGTGGCGCAGGCGCTGCCGTCCGGCTTTGCCCACGCGGCGCACGCGCAGGCCTGCGTCGAGAGCGACTGGGGGCGTTTCGGCCCCTCACCGGTCGGCGGCGCGGCGCGCCGTCTGTCCGAGCCGCTGCTGGTGGCGGGCCGGCAGGTCGGCCAGTTGCACGTGTGGTACCCGGATGACCTGCGTATCGTGGGCGAGGTGTTCCTGGCCGAGGAGCATGCCCTGCTGGGTACGGTGGCACAGCGCGTCGGCGAGTCGGTCGAGCGCATGTTGGCCGACCGGCAGGTGCGCCGCCTGACCTACCTGTACGAGATGCTGAGCGCGACCAACCGCGCCATCGTGCGTTGCAGTACCGACGAACAGCTGCTGGCGCAGGTCTTCGAGGCGCTGATCCAGCACGGCACCTTCCCCCGCCTGGTCATCGCCTTGAGCGACGACGGCGAGATGCCGCTGAAGATCCACAACAGCTACGGGATCGACGCGCACAGCCTGCCCTTGCTGGCTACCATCCTGGCCGACCGCGACAGCCCCTTCGGCCGCGCCTACGACCAGTTCCGTCACGGGCGGGTCGTTGCAGTCCCTGTGCCGCAGGATGCCGCCGCGGACGCATGGAATGCCGAGCTGGTCCGGCACGGCATCACCGAGCGGGCCGTGCTGCCGATGCTGCGCGATGGCCGGCTGTATGGCGTGATCGGGCTCTATGCGGCGGGCCCTGCGACGTTCGACGCGGCCGAGCTGAAGCTGCTCAACGAGATGGCCGAGGACCTGTCGTTCGCGCTCAATGCGATCGCCACGCAGGCGCGGCGTGAGGCTGCCGAGCGGCGGGCTGCCGTGTCGGAGACGCGTTTCAGCGAGGTGTTCCAGAACTCTCCGACGCCGATGCAGATCATGGCGCTGGCCACGGGTGAGAACCGGGCGATCAACCACGCCCATGAGCTGTTCCTGGGCTATGCGCTGGACGATATCCGGTCCCAGCAGAACTGGCTGGAGCGCGTCTATGCCGATCCGGCACTGCGGGCCACGGTGATGGCCAACTGGCAGCAGTCGATCAAGGCGGCACGCACCTCGGGTGGGGTGGTGCAGTCGCCCGAATTGCGGCTGTGCCGCAAGGATGGCAGCGAGCGGCTGGCCACCGGCACCATGACGCTGCTGGGCGACGAGGCCATCATCGCCTGGACCGACCTGACCGAGATCCGCCGCAGCGAGCAGGCGCTGCGCGAAAGCGAGCAGCATTTCCGCACCATGATCGAGAACACGGTGCTGGGCATCTATGTGCGGCGCGATGGCAGGTTTGTTTACGTCAACCCGCGCTACTGCGAGATGACCGGCTGGGCGCGCGAAGACCTGCTGGGGCAGGAGGTCTGGAAGTTCACCACGGCGGACCCGGACAGCGTGCACCATATCCGCGACGCCTGGGGCCGTCTCGCCGCCGGTGAGCACAGCGTGCACTACAACGTGCCACTGCTGTGCAAGGGCGGCGAGGTGCGCGAGCTGGCGCTGCACGCCAGCGTGATCCAGTGGGACGACGCGCCGGCCACCATTGTGGTGGCGGAGGACATCACCGAGCGCAAGCTGGCCGAGGAGCAGATCGCCAGCTATGTGAAGCAGCTGGAGGCCTCGATGCGAGGCACGCTGCAGGCGGTGTCTAACATGATCGACCAGCGCGACCCCTACACCGCTGGCCACGAGCGCCGCGTCGGGCTGATCGCTGGCGCCATCGGGCGCGAGTTGGGCTGGGACGAGACGCGCTGCGACCGGCTGGAGCTGATCGGCCTGGTGCACGACATCGGCAAGATTGCCGTACCGGCGGAGATCCTGTCCAAGCCCGGGCGCCTGACGCCAGTGGAGATGCAGCTCATCCGTGGCCACGCCCAGGCCGGCTACGACATCCTGAAGGACGTGCCGTTCCCGTTCCCGGTGGCCGAGATCATCTACCAGCACCACGAACGCCTGGACGGCAGTGGTTATCCGCGCGGCCTCAAGGGCGACGAGATCCTGCCTGAAGCGCGCGTGCTGGCGGTGGCCGACGTGATTGAGTCCATCGCCTCACACCGCCCGTACCGCCCGGCACGCGGTCTGGATGTGGCGCTGGACGAGCTGGAGAAGGGACGCGGCACCACCTACGACAGCGCGGCGATCGACGCCTTTGGCCGCTTGCTGCGGGAAAAAGGCTACAAGCTGCCGCAGTAAGGCGGCGAGGCCAGACCGGCGCGGGCCGGCTCTTAGAATGGCGGTCTTCCGATGGACACGTCTGCTTTCTCACCTGCGGCCCCCGTGGCCACTTCCGCCCCCCGTTTCTGGGGCCTGATTCCCTGCGCCGGCACCGGCTCACGTGCCGGCACCGCCGGGCCGAAGCAGTATCAGCCGTTGGCGGGCCGGCCGCTGGTGCTGCACACCCTGGCCGCCTTTGCCGCCGTGCCGCGCCTGCACCGCACGCTGGTGGTGGTGGCGCCGCGCGACGAATTCCTGCGCCCGCACGCCGGCGCGTTTGCGCTGGCGGACTGCGGTGGCGCCACCCGGGCGCAGAGCGTGCTCAACGGCTTGTCGGCCCTGGTGGCGCTGGGCGCCGCGGAACAGGACTGGGTGCTGGTGCACGACGCTGCACGCTGCCTGGTGACACCGGTGCAGATAGAGCAGCTCATGGCCGCTTGTGAGCAAGATGCCGTGGGTGGACTGCTGGCGCACCAGCTGCCCGACACGCTCAAGCAGGAGCAGGATGGCCGCGTCGCCGCCACGCTGGAGCGCAGCGACAAATGGCTGGCGCAGACGCCGCAGATGTTTCGACTTGGCCTGCTGCGCCGCGCGCTGCTGCACACCGGCGATGCCGTCACCGACGAGTCGAGCGCAGTGGAGGCGCTGGGCCTGGCGCCGCGGCTGGTAAACGGCAGCGCGCAGAACTTCAAGGTCACGTACCCGGACGACTTCGCCCTGGCCGAAGCCGTGCTGCGGGCACGTGGCGCAGACGGGGGCACAACATGAACATCCGCGTTGGTGAGGGCTGGGACGTCCATGCCCTGGTGCCGGGGCGCCGGCTGGTCATTGGCGGTATCGATATCCCGTATCACCTCGGCCTGCTCGGGCATTCGGATGCCGACGTGCTGTTGCATGCCATCACCGATGCCCTGCTGGGCGCGGCCGGTCTGGGCGACATCGGCCGCCATTTCCCGGACACGGACCCGCAGTTCCGCGGCGCCGACTCGGTGGTGCTGCTGACAGAAGCGGCGCGGCGTGTGCGCGAGCAGGGCTGGCAGATCGGCAATGTGGACAGCACCATCGTGGCGCAGGCGCCGAAGATGGCACCGTACATCGCACCGATGTGCGAGCGCATCGCCGCTGCGGTGGGGGTGGAGCGGGCCCAGGTCAACGTCAAGGCCAAGACGGCGGAGAAGCTGGGGCCGGTGGGGCAGGGCCTGAGCATCGAGGCGCGCGCCGTGGTGCTCCTGTTTCGATAGCTTCCAGCGCTTGCCAGGAAAGGGCTGGGGCCCTTTTTATCGTGATTGCGTAGCGCGCGGCAGCTTGATCTGCGCCGCCAGGCCGCCGGAGCTGGTGTTGCCCAATGCAAAGCGCCCGCCCATGCGGCGGATGGTTTTTTCCACGATAGAGAGGCCCAGGCCGGCGCCGGTGGCCTCGGTGCGGGCAGCGTCGCCGCGGTAGAAGGGCTTGGTCAGGTTGGGCAGGTGCTCGGCATCGACACCAGGGCCGTGGTCGCGCAGCCGCAGCAGCACCCATTGCTCCCGCGCGCGGGCCGCAATGTCCACCGTGGTCATGCCGGTGGCCGGCGTCTTGCCGTAGCGGCGGGCGTTTTCCAGCAGGTTGGAGATGACGCGGCCCAGTTCGACATCGTCGGCCAGCACCCACAGGTTGTCCTCCAGGTCCAGGCGGATGCGCATGTCCGAACGGTTCTTGAAGCTGAAGACGCAATTGCGGATGACCTCATTGAGGCTGACCGGGCTGAAGTTGTCGCGGTCCGGACGGGCGTAGTCGAGGAACTTGTCGATGATGGCGTCGAGCTGCTCGATGTCGGCCACCATGTGCGCGCGGGCGTTGGCGTCGGCCACGCTCATCTCGGTCTCCAGCCGCAGCCGCGCCAGCGGCGTACGCAGGTCGTGCGAGATACCGGCCAGCATGACGGCCCGGTCCTGTTCGATCTTCGCCAGGCGCTGCGCCATGCGGTTGAAGCCGATGTTGACCTGGCGAATCTCGCTGGTGGCCACCTTCTCGTCCAGCCGGCTGGCGGCGAAGTCGCCTTCGCGCACGCGGCTGGCGGCGAACGAGAGCTGCTTGAGCGGCCGGTTGATCAGGCGCGCGATCAGCGCCGCGCCCGCCAGCGACAGCGCCGCGGCGGTGAGCAGCCAGATCAGCCAGGTGCGGCCGCCGGTCTGGTTGAAGCGGGCGCGGTCGAGCTGCATCCAGTAGTGGTCGCCGTCGATCATGAAGCCGACCCAGAGCCCGGGCTGCTGGTTGACGCTGTCGGCCACCACGGTGCCATCGCCCAGGCGCGCCGTGAGTTCGAGGGCGATGCGCCGGTCGAGCTTGTCGTCATCGAAGGGTTCGAAGGTGTCGCCGGGCTCGCGCGGCAGGATCAGAACGCCCTCCTGGTCGCTCATGGTCTTGAGCAGGGAGACGCGGGCGATGGCGTCCGAGTGGATGAGGGCGGCGCGGCTGAGGTTGACCAGCGAGGCGATCTGCTGCGCCGTCTGGATGGCGCGCGGCTCGATCTCCAAGGCGCGCAGCGTCTGCAGCCAAGCGGCAATGCTGCCCAGCAGCAGCACGGTGAGCAGGAAGAAGGTGCGCCAGAACAGGCTCAGGCCGCGCTGCGCCCCTTCCGAGCCGCCCAGGTCGGCTTCCAGCGGGGACGGGCTGCTGAGCTCAGGTGCGGTTGCCTTGCGCGCCCGAGGCTTGAAGGAGGGCAGTTTCAACCCGCACCGTCCGGCACAAAAACGTAGCCCACGCCCCAGACGGTCTGGATGTAGCGCGGCGTGGCCGGGTCGACCTCGATCAGCTTGCGCAGACGCGAGACCTGCACGTCCAGGCTGCGGTCAAACGGCTCGAACTCGCGGCCACGCGCCAGCTGGGCCAGCTTTTCGCGCGACATCGGCTGGCGCGGGTGGCGCACCAACGCCTTGAGCATGGCGAATTCGCCGGTGGTCAGAGGCAATTCCTCGCCGTCCTTGCGCAGCGTACGCGCGCCAAGGTCGAAGCTGAAGGGGCCGAAGCTCACGGTCTCGTTCTCGCTCGATGGTGCGCCCGGCGCCTCCTGCGTCGGGCGGCGGCGCAGCACCGCGTTGATGCGCGCCAAGAGTTCGCGCGGGTTGAAGGGCTTGCCCAGGTAGTCGTCGGCGCCGACTTCCAGGCCGACGATGCGGTCCACGTCTTCGACCTTGGCGGTCAGCATGATGATGGGCGTCTTGTCGTTGGCCGCGCGCAGGCGACGACAGATCGACAGGCCGTCCTCGCCCGGCATCATCAGGTCGAGCACGATCAGGTCCACCGTTTCGCGCAGCAGGATCCGGGTGAGCGACTTGCCGTCTTCGGCCAGGAAGACTTCGAAGCCTTCCTGCGTCAGGTAACGGCGCAGCAGATCGCGGATGCGGGCGTCGTCATCCACGACCAGGATTTTGTCGGTACGGCTGGAATGGGTGGCCATGGTCGGTCTCGGCAAATTTGTAACAGAGCCGATTTTGCCGGCCGGGAACCGGATCCGGCCCGGTTTGGCGCCGACTTTGACAGTCTGTTACAAAAAGCCGCAGGCTGCGCGTCAGCACGCATTGCCCGATGCCGCGTTGGGTTGGCGGGTACAGGCAGCGCTGTCGGCACCACGCCACGACGGCCAAAGCCGAAAGATTCCAACAGACGCCAGCAGACCCCTTACAGTGCGAACCATGAAGATGCAGCATGTTCTTGGCTTGAGTCTTTGGCTGGCCAGCAGCGTCTGGGCCCAGCCGGCAGGCGAGGCGGCTGCCGCCCAGGCGACGCAAGAGGCGCGGGCACAACGGCGGGCCGAGTTGCGGCAGGCTCTGCAGCCGTCGCCGGTGCCCGGCACGGCGGCGCCGGTCATGCCGCGGCAACTGTCGCCGCAGGAGCGGCAGGCCCTGCGCGAACAGCTGCGCCAGCAACGCGCGCCGGCGGGCACCGTGCGGCCAGCGCCCTGAACCCTGACCAACCCTGGAGTCTATATGCCTTGTCTGCAATTTGCTATCAAAAGAGTAGCTGTCTGCGCTCTATTTATGGGCGCTTCGGTCGTATTCGGTCAACAGGAGCCGGTGCCGCGCAACGTGGTGCAGTTGTCCGCCTCGGCCGCGCTGGAAGTGCCGCAGGACTGGCTGCAACTGACCCTGAGCACCAGCCGCGACGGTGCGGACGCGCAGGTGGTGCAGGCGCAACTCAAGACCGCGCTGGACGCCGCGCTGAAGGAGGCACGCGCCGCGGCCGAGCCGGGCGCGCTGCAGGTGCGCACCGGCAACTTCAGCCTCGTGCCTCGGCGCGACCGCGACGGTCGCCTCACCGGCTGGCAGGGCACGGCCGAACTGCTGCTGGAGGGGCGCGACCTGGCCCGCATCAGCAGCACGGCCGGACGCATTCAGACGCTCACCGTGGTGCATTCGGCCTTCAGCCTCAGCCGCGAGCAGCAGGCACGGGTGGAAAGCCAGGTGCAGGCGCAGGCCATCGAGCGCTTCAAGGCGCGAGCCGGGGAGATCGCCCGCGCCTTCGGCTACGCCGGCTATGGCTTGCGTGAGGTGACGGTCAGTAGCAACGAGCCGAGCCCGCCGCGCCCGCGCATGATGGCCCTGGCGGTGAACAGCGCGGCCGCCGAGGCGTTGCCGGTGGAAGCGGGCCAAGGCACGGTGCAGGTGACGGTCAGCGGCACGGTGCAACTGCAGCCCTGAGCGCAGGGCTTCGGTTTCAGCGTCGGCGCGCCGAGCGCACGCCGCTGACGGCCGCTACCGAACCCAGCACCTTGGCCAGGCGGCTGGAGTCGGCCACCTCGACGGTCAGCGTCATCCAGGCCACGCCCTTGATGGTCTGGGTCTGGGCGCCGATGACGTTGAACTTCTCCTTGGCGAACACTTCCATGATGTCGCGCAGCAGGCCCTGGCGGTCGGTGGCCTCCACCGTCACGTCCACCGGGTAGAGCGGCGGCTCGCCGCTCTTGGGACGACCCCATTCGACGTCAATCACGCGCTCAGCGTTGCGCGTGGCGATCTCGCGCAGGTTGGCGCAGTCGGCCCGGTGCACGCTCACGCCCTTGCCGCGCGTGACGAAGCCGCGGATCTCGTCCGGCGGCGCCGGCTTGCAGCACTTGGCCAGCTGGGTCAGCAGCGAATCGACGCCCACCACCAGCACGCCGCCGCGCGTGCCGACGCCGCGGGCCCTCTTCAGCAGGGGCTGTTCGTCCTGCGCCGCCGCCGGCTCGGGCGGGCGCAGCAGGGTCTCGATGTTGCGCAGCGAGAACTCGTCCTTGCCCACCACCTCGAACAGCGCCTCGGCAGAGGAAAACCCGAGTTGCGCGGCCAGGTCGTCGAGCTTGATGGCGGTCTTGCCTTCACGCTGCAGCAGTTTCTCTACCGCCTCGCGGCCGCGGGCCACGGTTTCGTGCATGGCCTGGGCGTTGAACCAGGATCGCACCTTGGCGCGGGCGCGCGGGCTGACGAGGTAGCCCAGCTCGGCATTGAGCCAGTCGCGCGACGGCCCGCCTTCCTTGGCCGCGGTGATCTCCACCGTCTGGCCGTTCTTCAACGGGGTGTTGAGCGGCACCATGGCGCCGTCGACGCGCGCGCCGCGGCAGCGGTGGCCCAGATTGGTGTGCACGCTGTAGGCGAAGTCCACCGGCGTGGCGCCTTGCGGCAGTTCGACGATGGCGGCATCGGGCGTGAGCACGTAGATGCGGTCGTCGAACACGCCCTGACCCTGTTGCGGGCCGGAGAGGTCGCGCTCCCAGGCCAGCAGCTGGCGCAGCACGGCGATCTTGGCGTCGTAGGCGCTGTCGGCCGCCACCCCGGCGTAGCCCTTGGTGCCGGCTTCCTTGTAGGCCCAGTGCGCGGCCACGCCGTGTTCGGCATGCTCGTGCATGGCCTGGGTGCGGATCTGGATCTCGATCGGCCGCCCTTCGGCATCGCGCACGATGGTGTGCAGCGACTGGTAGCCGTTGGGCTTGGGCTTGGCGATGTAGTCGTCAAACTCCTCGGTGACGGGTGTGAACTGGCTGTGCACCCAGCTCAGGGCGGCATAGCAGTCGGGCACCGAGTTGACGACGATGCGCAGCGCGCGCACGTCGTACACATGGGCGAAGTCGAGTGACTTGCCGCGCATCTTCTTGACGATGCTGTAGATGTGCTTCGGCCGGCCCTGCACCCGGGCGTGGATGCCCTGGGCCTGCAGCTCGTGTTCCAGCCGGGCGCGCAGCTGCTCGACATAGGCTTCGCGCTCGATGCGCTTTTCATCGAGCAGGCGGGCGATCTGCCGGTAGGTGTCGGGCTCCAGGAAGCGGAAGGACAGGTCTTCCATCTCCCACTTGATCTCCCAGATGCCGAGCCGGTTGGCCAGGGGCGCGAACACATGCAGCGACTCGGCCGCCAGGCCGGCCGGCACCGGCTGCTTGCTGGCAGCGAACCAGCGCAGCGTCTGCAGGCGCGATGCCAGGCGCAGCATGACCACGCGCAGGTCGCGCGAGAAAGCCAGCAGCATCTTGCGCACGTTCTCGGTCTGCGTGGCTGCGGTCTGCGCCATGGGCACTGGCGTGCCCGAGCGCTCGGCCGCGATCTGGGCGGCACGCGCCTGGCGTTGCACCTGCACCAGCTTGGTGGTCTCCACCGCCAGCTCGGCAAAGCTGTCGCCGAAGGCCTTGGCGATGATCTCCTGCGGCTTGTTCAGATGGGCGCAGGCATAGACCAGGTAGCTGGCAGCCTGCATCGCTTCCGAGCCGCCGATGGTCTTGAGGATGGCGGCCACGGCGTCGGCGTGGGCCAGCATGTTCTCTCCGGTGTCCAGCGTGCCGCCGGCCAGCAACGGTTCAGCAAAAGCGCGCGCACGTGCCAGCGCGTGCGCGTGCTCCGGCAGGCTGTGGGCGGTGGCGGCAATCAGCTCCGGCACGTGGGCCGGCGCGGCGTTCTCAGCGGCCAGGCTCTTCATCGGGTGCTCATGCTTCGTTCAGCAGAAAGTCGCTCACCACTCGGACCTGGTCCGCAGCGATGAGGGTGGGGGCGTGGCCGACGCCGGCAAACTCGACAAGGCGGGCGCGCGGGCCACGCTGCGTCATGGCTGCGGCTGTCTCAACCGACAGCAGGTCGGAGTCGGCGCCGCGCAGCAGCAGCGTCCGCGCCGTGATGGCGTCGTACAGCTGCCAGAGCGTGGCTTCGCCCTGCGCCGCGCTTTCCGGCGTGACCGCCTTGAAGGGCAGGGCAATGGCCGGGTCGTAGTGCAGCACGAAGCCGCCCTGGTCATCGGCCTTGAGCATGGGGCGCGTCAGCGCCAGCCACTGCTCCCTGGTATGCGGGCCGAAGCTGGCGGAGATGGTCCACAGTGCATCGGCCGCCTGCTCCAGCGAGGCAAAGCGCACCGGTTGCCCCAGGTAGCTGCCGATGCGCTGCAGCGCCTGCCACTGGATCACCGGGCCGACATCGTTGAGCACCAGTTTGCGTACCTTCAGGGATAGCGCGGGCTGGCCGCACAGCGCCATGCCGATCAGGCCACCCATGCTGGTGCCCACCCAGTCCAGCGTGGTGGGCTGCAGTTGCGCCAGCAAGGCCAGCATGTCGGCCGCATAGGCCGGCAGCTGGTAGCCCATCGGGTCCTGCAGCCAGTCGCTTTTGCCGCGGCCGACCACGTCGGGGCAGACCACGCGCAGGCCGGGCTGGCGCGCACACAGGGTTTGCGCCAGTACATCAAAATCGCGCCCCTGGCGCGACAGGCCGTGCACGCACAGCACCACGTGGCCGGCATCGGCCTGGCCCCACTGCCAATAGGCCATGCGGTGGCCGCCGCCGGCATCGGGGCACGTTACGTAGTTCAGCGTAGGCTCGGTCATGGTGAAATCAAAGGGCTGAAGATAATGACAGCAGTCGCGTCATCCTAATTCAATCGCATCGTCTGATCGGAGAAACACCATGCTCAAAGGCAAGACCGCCCTCGTCACCGGCTCCACCAGCGGCATCGGCCTCGGCATTGCCAAGGCGCTGGCCCGGCAGGGCGCCAATATCGTGCTCAAC
>JAULXO010000033.1:0-4181 GCA_032118555.1 Hylemonella sp.
TCGCCCAAGACCGGCCAGCTCGACAACCGCGGCAGCCAGTTCTACCTGGCCCTGTACTGGGCCCAGGAGCTGGCGGCACAGACCGAGGACAAGGAGTTGGCAGCCAAGTTCGCGCCGCTGGCCAAGCAGCTGGCAGACAACGAGCAGGCCATCGTGGCTGAACTGGCTGCGGTGCAGGGCAAGCCGGTGGACATCGGTGGCTACTACAAGCCCGATACCGCTAAGCTGGAAGCGGTGATGCGTCCGAGCAAGACGCTGAACGCGGCGCTGGCTTCGGTCAAGGCGTAAGCGACAGGGTGTGAGCCTGTCGCCTTTGCGGGCGGCAGGTGAGATAGAACAACGGCTCCGGTGGCGTCAGCTTCTGGTGCCGTTTTTGTTGCCGGGGTGCTGGAGGGGGCGTTGGAGGGGGTCAGCGGGCGGTGAATGGGGCGCCACTGAGCCTGCTGCCGGCCTTGATACCGCGCTTGGCAAACCAACCCTGGTGCATTTCCAGCACGTAGCGTACCGGACGGGCAGAGCAGTGCGAGTCCAGGCTTTGCGGTTTCATATCCGCCAGGTTGACGATGGTGCCGTCGTCGGCCACGAAGGCGGCGGTCAGCGGCAGCAGGGTGTTCTTCATCCAGAAGCATTGCCCGGCGGGTTGCTCGAAAACGAACAGCATGCCTTCGCTCGCCGGCATCTCCTTGCGGAACATGAGGCCGGTGGCACGCTGCTCGGGCGTGGCGGCCACCTGGGCGTTGATCAGGTGCATGCCGGCGGTGAGCGTGACGCGTGGCAGGTCAAGCTGCGGGCTTTCTTGCGACCAGGCCTGCGTTGCCAGGGCGAACAAGAGGAGGGACAGGCGGGCAAGCAATCGGTTCATGGGATGGAAAAGCAGAGTCGGAAGCAGCCCGCATTGTGCGTCATTCCCTCTGGCGTCGTGTCATGCCGTGATGTGGCGGGTGCGGGGGCGCGGGCTTGGCTGGACGTGGGGTCACACCCCGGTATGCGCAGCGTTTGGCACTAGAATTTATGTGATCCCTACCGCGCGGCCCGCCGCGCCCCAGGCAACGGTGACGCGGCCTTTGGCTTTGCCGAAGACGCCCAATCCGCCCATCCCTACGGAGTCTCTTCCCATGTACCAGCACATCAAGGTGCCTGCCCAAGGCCAGAAAATCACGGTCAATGCCGACATGTCCCTGACGGTGCCGGACCAGCCCATCATCCCCTACATCGAAGGAGACGGTACCGGCCTGGACATCACGCCGGTGATGCTCAAGGTGGTGGACGCGGCGGTGGCCAAGGCCTACGGCGGCAAGCGCCAGATCCACTGGATGGAGGTCTATGCCGGTGAGAAATCGACCCGTATCTATGGCCCGGACGTCTGGCTGCCGCAGGAGACGCTGGACGTGGTGCGCGAGTATGTGGTCTCCATCAAAGGGCCGTTGACGACGCCGGTGGGTGGCGGCATCCGCTCGCTCAATGTGGCACTGCGCCAGGAACTGGATCTTTATGTCTGTCTGCGCCCGGTGCAGTACTTCAAGGGTGTCCCTTCGCCGCTGAAGGCGCCGGAGAAGACCAATATGGTGATCTTCCGCGAGAACTCGGAGGACATCTACGCCGGCATCGAATACGAAGCCCAGTCCGACAAGGCGAAGAAGCTGATCAAGTTCCTCACCGAAGAGATGGGCGTGAAGAAAATCCGTTTCCCCGAGACGTCGGGTATCGGGATCAAGCCGGTGTCGATCGAGGGTACCGAGCGCCTGATGCGCAAGGCCATCCAATACGCGATCGACAACGACAAGCCGAACGTGACCATTGTGCACAAAGGCAACATCATGAAGTTCACTGAAGGCGGTTTCCGCGACTGGGCCTATGCGCTGGCGCAGAAAGAATTTGGCGCCGAGTTGATTGACGGCGGCCCGTGGTGCAAGTTCAAGAACCCTAAGACCGGCCGTGACATTGTCATCAAGGACGTCATCGCCGATGCCTTCCTGCAACAGATCCTCTTGCGTCCAGCCGAGTACAGCGTGGTGGCCACGCTCAATCTGAATGGCGACTACATTTCCGACGCGCTGGCGGCCCAGGTCGGCGGGATCGGCATTGCCCCGGGGGCCAATCTGAGCGACACCGTGGCGATGTTCGAGGCGACCCACGGAACGGCGCCCAAGTACGCCGGCAAGGACTACGTCAATCCGGGCTCCGAGATCCTATCGGCCGAGATGATGCTGCGTCATATGGGCTGGAAGGAAGCCGCTGACCTGATCATCAGCTCGCTCGAGAAGTCCATCCTGAGCAAGAAGGTCACCTACGACTTCGCTCGTCTGATGGAGGGCGCCACCCAGGTCAGTTGCTCCGGCTTTGGCCAGGTGATGATCGATAACATGTAGCGCCAAGCGGATCTCGCCATCGCTGGTGATGGCTACGTCGCCCAGACCGTTGCCGGCTGCTGCCCGCAACGGTTTTTTTCTGCTGCCGTCCGAATCATGGGCTTGAAGGCCGGAAAAACGACACCAATTCACCTTCAGGAAGCAGGTGGCAGGCGCGCTCGATAGAATGAATCCATGGCTACGAAATCACCCGCAAAACCGCCCCAACCACCGGTTCAGCAGCCGGCCCGGGATGAAGGCGGCTCCGTTGTGCTTGAGCGGCGCACCCAGAAGGTCAAGCCGCCGCAGATGTACCAGGTTGTCATGCTCAATGACGACTACACGCCGATGGAGTTCGTGGTGGTGGTGATTCAGGAGTATTTCAACAAGGATCTGGAAACGGCGACCCAGATCATGCTCAAGATCCACCTGGACGGCAAAGGCGTGTGCGGCATCTACACCAAGGACGTGGCGGCCACCAAAGTCGATCAGGTGCTGGAGGCCGCGCATCAGGCGGGACATCCGCTGAAGTGCATCAGCGAACCGGTGGAGTAGCTGCGGAAAAGTCCTTTTTCTTTCACGTCCGGAACTGTTGGACGGTTGGGCGAATCGGATTAAAGTAGGTTTGTAAGCAAGGCAAAGGAAATCACATGATTGCCCAGGAATTGGAAGTCAGTCTGCACATGGCGTTTGTCGAGGCGCGCCAGCAACGCCATGAGTTCATCACCGTGGAGCATCTGCTCCTGGCCTTGCTCGACAACCCCAGCGCCGCCGAGGTGCTGCGCGCCTGTGCGGCCAACATCGACGACCTGCGCAAGTCGCTCTCCAACTTCATCAAGGACAACACGCCCCAGGTGGCTGGCACGGACGACGTCGACACGCAGCCGACGCTGGGCTTCCAGCGCGTCATCCAGCGCGCCATCATGCATGTGCAGTCCACTGGCAGCGGCAAGAAGGAAGTCACCGGCGCGAATGTGCTGGTAGCGATCTTTGGCGAGAAGGATTCGCATGCCGTCTATTACCTGCACCAGCAGGGTGTGACGCGTCTGGACGTGGTCAACTTCATTGCCCACGGCATCAAGAAGAGCGATCAGCCCGAGCCATCCAAATCGAACGAAAGCCAGCCCGAGAGCGAGGAGGGTGGCAGCGAGAAGAACGAGAAGGCTTCGCCGCTGGAGCAGTACACCCAGAATCTGAATCAGGCGGCCAAGGACGGAAAGATCGATCCGCTGATCGGCCGCGAGTACGAGGTCGAGCGCGTGATCCAGATCCTGTGCCGTCGGCGCAAGAACAACCCGCTGCTGGTGGGCGAGGCCGGTGTCGGCAAGACGGCGATTGCCGAAGGCTTGGCTTGGCGCATCGTGCAGAAGGATGTGCCGGAGATCCTGGCCGAGGCCAACGTCTACTCGCTCGACATGGGCGCGCTGCTGGCCGGTACCAAATACCGGGGTGACTTCGAGCAGCGTCTCAAAGGGGTGCTCAAGTCGCTGAAAGACAAGCCGAACGCCATCCTCTTCATCGACGAGATCCACACCCTGATCGGTGCCGGTGCGGCGTCCGGCGGCACGCTGGATGCATCCAATCTGCTCAAGCCGGCGCTGTCCAGCGGCCAGCTCAAGTGCATCGGTGCCACGACCTTCACCGAGTACCGCGGCATCTTCGAGAAGGACGCCGCGCTGTCACGCCGCTTCCAGAAGGTGGACGTGGTGGAGCCGAGCGTGCCCGAGACCATCGAGATCCTCAAGGGACTCAAGTCGCGCTTCGAGGAGCACCACAACGTCAAGTACGCCAATGCGGCGCTGCAGGCGGCGGCCGAGCTGTCGGCCAAGTACA
>JAULXO010000033.1:4191-27985 GCA_032118555.1 Hylemonella sp.
CCGGACAAGGCGATCGACGTGATCGATGAGGCCGGTGCAGCCCAGCGCATCCTGACGCCGTCCAAGCGCAAGAAGACCATCGGCAAGAGCGAGATCGAGGACATCGTGGCCAAGATCGCGCGCATTCCGCCGGCCAATGTGTCGCACGACGACCGCAGCAAGCTGCAGACGCTGGAGCGCGATCTGAAGAGTGTGGTGTTCGGCCAGGACAAGGCGCTGGAGGTGCTGGCCTCGGCCGTCAAGATGGCGCGCTCGGGCCTGGGCAAGCCGGACAAGCCGATCGGCTCCTTCCTGTTCAGTGGTCCCACTGGCGTCGGCAAGACCGAAGCTGCGAAGCAGCTGGCCTACATCATGGGCGTGGACCTGATCCGCTTCGACATGTCGGAGTACATGGAACGCCATGCGGTGAGCCGCCTGATCGGCGCGCCTCCGGGCTATGTTGGTTTTGACCAGGGTGGTCTGCTGACCGAGGCCATCACCAAGAAGCCGCATGCCGTGTTGTTGCTCGACGAGATCGAGAAGGCGCATCCGGACATCTTCAACGTGTTGCTGCAGGTGATGGACCACGGCACGCTGACCGACAACAACGGGCGCAAGGCCGACTTCCGCAACGTCATCATCATCATGACGACGAACGCCGGCGCCGAGACCATGAACAAGGCCACCATCGGTTTCACCAACCCGCGGCAGGCCGGTGACGAGATGGGCGACATCAAGCGCCTGTTCACGCCTGAGTTCCGCAACCGGCTGGATGCCATCGTCAGCTTCAAGGCGCTGGACGAGAACATCATCCTGCGCGTGGTGGACAAATTCCTGCTGCAGCTGGAGACCCAGCTGGCCGAGAAGAAGGTCGAGGTGACTTTCTCCGACAAGCTGCGCAAGCACCTGGCTAAGAAGGGCTTCGATCCGCTGATGGGCGCACGTCCGATGCAGCGCCTGATCCAGGACACCATCCGTCGTGCCTTGGCCGACGAGTTGCTGTTCGGTCGTCTGACCGAGGGGGGACGCCTGGAAGTGGATCTTGACGAGAAGGACGAGGTCAAGCTGGACATTCAGCCGCTGCCGAAGAAGGAGGGGAAGGCCAAGCCGGAGGAAGCAACGGCAGGCTGACGCCGCGACTCCCACCCGGGAGAAAAAAAGCCTGCACGCGTGCAGGCTTTTTTGTGGCCGGAAGAGAACGATCAGCGGAAGCCGACGCGGTCCAGCATCTGTTGCACCTTGACCGAGTTCATGCCGACCACGCTGATCGGAATGGTCTCGCTCTTGAAAGATGCGCCGCCCATGGCTTGCAGGGCCGGATTGCTGAGCTTCACGCCCTTGGCCGTGGGCCATTCGTTGTTGCCGTTGGCAAAATGCTCTTGCGCAGCCGGACTGGCCAGGTATTCCAGGAACTTGACTGCATTGGCCTGGTTCTTCGCGTGCCTGGCCACTGCGCCGCCGGCAATGTTCACGTGCGTGCCCCAGCTGCCCTGGTTCGGGAAGACCACGCCGACGCGCTCCACCACGGCCTGATCTTCCGCCTTGGTCGAACGCATCAGGCGTGCGAGGTAATAGCTGTTGGTAACGGCAATACCGCACTCGCCAGCCGCGACGGCCTTGATCTGGTCAGTGTCACCGCCTTTGGGGGCGCGGGCCATGTTATCGACCATGCCTTTGAGCCAGGCTTCGGTCTTCTGCTCGCCCAGATGTTCCAGCACCGCGCCGAACAGCGAGAGGTTGTAGGGGTGGGAGCCGGATCGGATGCAGAGCCTGCCTTTGTTCTTCGGATCGCCGAGCTCCTCGTAGGTGTCGACGTCATCCTTCTTGACCTTGATCTTGTCGTAGACGACGACACGCGCCCGGGTCGAGAAACCGTACCAGGCCGACGCACCATCGGCAGTGGCCTTGCCGCGGAACTGGGTGGGGATGGCGTCCTCCAACGTCTTCGACTTGACGGGCTGGAAAAGGCCGTCGACTTCCGCGCGCCAGAGGCGGGCGGCGTCCACCAGCAGGATGACATCGGCCGGCGATGCCGCGCCCTCGGCTTTCAGGCGGGAGATGATGCCGGCGTCGTCGGCATCGACGCGGTTGATCTTGATGCCTGTCGCCTTGGTGAAGCCGCCGTAGAGCGCTTCATCGCTCGGATAGTGACGGGCGGAATAGACGTTAAGTACCTGTTCCTGGGCGCCGGCAGTCGTCGCAGCCAGCAAAATGGCAGTTGCCAAGGGAAAAAAACGCTTGCGCATGACAATGGATCCTTTCAGATAGCTTTGCAATGATAGAGCAAACACGAATCATTCTTAATAAAATTTCGCTAAATCCCTGCACGGCATCACGATATGGCGTGCTGGCGGTCTTGCTTGTCCTGCTGGCCGGATGTGGCGGTGTGGCGGTGGCGCCTGTCGAGGCGCCGGTGGCCGCGCCGGCGCAGGAGCCGGTTAAGCGGCCACCGCGCATCGGCTTGGCACTTGGCGGTGGCGCGGCGCGGGGCTTCGCGCATGTTGGCGTCATCCAGGTGTTGGAGGAGGCGGGGCTGCGGCCGACTTTGATCGCCGGCACCTCGGCCGGCAGCCTGGTGGCTGCGCTGTACGCCAGCGGGAAGACCGGTGCGCAGTTGCAACAGATCGCCGAGACCATGGAGGAAGCCACTTTTGCCGATTGGACGCTGCCAATCTTCAGCCGTGGCCTGTTGCGTGGCGATGCCCTTGCACGTTACGTCCATGCGCAGGTGAACGGACGGTTGATCGAGGATATGCCCTTGCCACTGGGCATCGTGGCCACCGACCTCAACAGCGGTCAGGGTGTCCTGTTCCAAAGGGGGGACACGGCCACCGCGGTGCGGGCCTCGAGTGCCGTGCCGGCCGTTTTCCAGCCGGTGCGCATCGCCGGGCGCGAGTATGTGGACGGCGGCTTGGCGTCGCCGGTGCCGGTACGTTACGCGCGGCAGATGGGGGCAGAACTCGTGATTGCGGTCGACATCTCGAATGTGCCGGACGCCAACCCGGCCGGTGACACGCTGCAGATCCTGCTGCAGACCTTCACCATCATGGGCCGTAGCATCAACAACTGGGAATTGCGTGATGCCGATATTGTCGTCAGGCCGGCGCTCAACGGCATGGCCGGCGCTGATTTCAATTCACGCCGCCGTGCCATCCAGGCGGGCCGGGTGGCCATGCAGCAAGCCCTGCCGCAGCTTCGGGCCGCGATCGAAGCCAGGACACGGTGAGGCGTCGTCGAACAGGCAAAAAAAAGCCTCGTCAGAGACGAGGCTTTGAAGGGATCCCTGAACCCGAAGGTGTCGAAAGGACCCGAGGAGACAACCGGTAGAAACGAATCCGTTTCCAATGAAGCGAATTATGTCAGGGTTTTCCCGGGTTGTAAAGCGGTTCGCTTCAAAATTTGAGGGTTTACCCTTTGTTACCGTTTGCGGGCGGCCGGCTTGGCAGCGCTGACGGCATTGGCGGCGACGGCATTGAAGTTCGATTCAGCCAGTTCGGTTGCTTGCTTGACCGATTTCTGGATCGATTCCAGCGCGTTGTTGGCCGCGGCCACAGCGCTCTTCATCACGGCCACGGCGGTTTCGGAACCGGCGGGGGCGTTCTTGGCGGCGTTGTCGACCAGGCCGACAAACTTTTTCTGGGCGTCGGCAGCCTGGCTTTCGAAGGCCTTGCCGAATTCGGCGCCGGTGCCGGAAGCGATGTCATACAGATGACGGCTGTAGGCCACAGTCTTCTCAGCCAGCGGCTGGAACAGGGCGGACTGCAGGGCCAGCAACTCCTGGGCGTCCTTGACGCTCAGAACCGACTGGGCTTGGTTCGCGGCATCCGCCAATGCGGCGCGCGAGGCGGTCATGTTCAGTTCAACCAGCTTTTCCACGCCTTCAAAGGCTTTGCTGGTCAAGCCAAACAGCGTTTCAACGTTGGCTTTGTGGGAGGCCATGACTTGTTCGACGGTCAACATACAAATCTCCTTGAAGGTGAGCTGACAAATAATGCTGCGGTGCAACATGATTCGAATTATAGGGAGGCCCGTGCGGGATGCAAGCAATATTTGCTGCGTCGCAGCAAATTAGAGGCGGAACCCTAATTGGGTTGTGTTCAGGTGGGGTTGGCCTTGGCATCAGAATCAACTCATGCAGGCTTTCTATTCCGACCATTTTGTGTTGCCGCTTCCCGCGGGGCATCGTTTCCCCATGGCCAAGTACACCTTGCTGCGCCAGCGGCTGGCCGACGAATTTCCTGATCTGGCGCTGCGCGAAGCCCCGCGAGCCAGCGACGGTGAATTGGCCCTGGCCCACGCGCCGTCCTACATCGCCGCCCTGGAGGCGGGCACGATCGACCCCCAGGCCATGCGAGAGATCGGCTTCCCCTGGAGCGCGGCCATGGTCGAGCGCTCCCGTCGCTCGGCTGGAGCCTCGGTCGCAGCGGCCCGTGTTGCGCTGGCCGAGGGCGTGGCGGCCAATCTGGCGGGTGGCACCCACCACGCCTACGGTGACAAGGGAGGTGGCTTTTGCGTTTTCAACGACGCCGCGGTGGCTGCCCGGCTGATGCAGGCGGAATGGAGCCGGCAGCACCGGCGAGCCTTGCGGGTGGCCGTCATCGACCTCGATGTGCACCAAGGCAATGGCACGGCCCACATCTTCCGGCACGACGAAAGCGTCTTCACCCTGTCGCTGCACGGGGAGAAGAACTTTCCTTTTCGCAAGGAGACCGGTGATCTGGATGTGGCCTTGCCCGACGGCTGTGGCGACGTCGCCTATCTGCAGGCACTGGAGCACGCGCTGGAGGCCTTGAGCCACCGATTCGAGCCGGGGCTGGTGATCTACCTGGCCGGTGCCGATCCGCATGAGGGCGATCGGCTCGGGCGCCTGAGGCTGAGCTACGACGGCATGGAGGCACGCGACCGGCGTGTCTTTGACTGGTGCTGGCAACGCCGTATCCCCCTAGCGCTGGCCATGGCCGGTGGCTATGGTGTGAAGATCGAAGACACGGTGCAGGTGCAGGTCAACACCTACCGGGTGGCCATCGACTACTGGCGCCGCTGGCAAACCCTCAGCGCCTGAACTCCGCGGGCTGGCAGAATCAGCTCCCAGCATGAACCAAAAAACAGAAAAAGCGAGACCCGAGAGACGCAGCGCCTACCCGGCCTTTCGCAGCATCACGACGCGCTGGATGGACAACGATGTCTATGGCCACGTCAACAACGTCGTCTATTACAGCTGGTTCGATACGGCCGTCAATGCCTGGCTGATCGAGAGGGGTGCGCTGGACATCCATGGCGGAGCCACGATCGGCCTGGTGATCGAGACCCAGTGCAACTACTTTGCGCCCCTGGCCTTTCCGCAGACGATCGAGGCCGGTATCCGGGTGGCGCGGCTGGGCACTTCCAGCGTGCGCTATGAAGTCGGCCTGTTTGCCCAGGGGGCGGACGAGGCTGCGGCCCAGGGGCATTTCGTCCATGTTTACGTGGATCGGCAGACGCGCCGGCCGGTGCCGCTGCCACCCCAACTCAGATCCGTACTGGAGACCCTTGCATGACCCTGATGTCTGTCGACGACGCGATCAACTCGCGCATGTCAACGCGCGCCTTCACGGCGCAGGCGGTGCCGCGCACCCTGATTGTTGAACTGCTGCAGCTGGCCAGCCGTGCGCCTTCCGGCACCAATACCCAGCCCTGGAAGGTCTATGTGCTGCAGGGTGCAAGCCGGGATGCCCTGGTGGAGAAGGTCTGTGCTGCGCATGATGCGCAGCGTGCCGATCCGGCCCTGGCGGCCGACTACCGCGAGGAATACGACTACTACCCCGAGCAATGGGTCAGCCCCTATATCGACCGCCGGCGCGAGAACGGCTGGGGGCTGTACGGCCTGCTGGGCATCGGCAAGGGTGACAAGGACAAGATGCACGCCCAGCACCAGCGCAACTTCCGCTTCTTCGATGCACCGGTGGGGCTGATGTTCACGGTGGACCGTGTCATGGGCCGCGGCTCGCTGCTGGACTACGGCATGTTCTTGCAAAGCCTGATGTTGGCAGCGCGTGCGCGTGGTCTGCATACCTGCCCGCAGGCGGCCTGGAATGGCTACGCGAAGATCATCCTGCCGCACATCGGTGCTGGCGCCAACGAAATGCTGGTCTGTGGCATGGCGCTCGGCTATGCCGACGAAACGCAGATCGTCAACACCTTCCACACGCCCCGCGTGCCGGTGGCCGAGTTCACGCGCTGGCTCGATTGACACGAGGAGACAACCATGAAAATCACTCGTTGGAGCTTGCTGCTGGCGGCGCTGGCCGTCTGGCCGGGGCTCGCAATGGCGGCTGAACTCGACGGCGGCCAGTTGTCGCTGCTGTGGGGCGTGCCATTTGCCGGTATCCTGCTGTCGATCGCCGTGCTGCCCTTGCTGGCGCCGATGTTCTGGCATCACCATTTCGGCAAGGTGGCAGCGGCCTGGGCGTTGGCTTTTCTGCTCCCCTTTGCCGCGACCTTCGGGCCCGGCGTGGCGGCGGTCAGTTTCGTGCATGCCCTGCTGGCGGAATACATTCCCTTCATCATCCTGTTGACGGCGCTCTTTACGGTAGCCGGCGGCATCTACATCAGGGGCAACCTGCACGGCAGCCCGGGGCTCAACACGGCGATCCTGGCCATCGGCGCCGTGCTGGCCAGCTTCATGGGCACCACCGGTGCCTCGATGCTGATGATCCGGCCGCTGATCCGCGCCAATGACAACCGCCGCCACAAGGCCCACGTGGTGGTGTTTTTTATCTTTATCGTCTCCAATGCCGGCGGCTCGCTCACGCCGCTGGGGGATCCGCCGCTCTTCCTCGGCTTCCTCAAGGGGGTGGATTTCTTCTGGACCGTCAGTCACATCTTTCCCGAGACCCTGTTCCTGGTTGGCAGCCTGCTGCTGCTGTTCTACCTGATGGACAGCTGGTACTACCGGCGGCGCGAAGAGATCCTGCCGGTGGACCCGACACCGGACAGCCGCAGCATCGGCTTCAACGGGGCAAGCAATTTCTGGCTGCTGGGCGCCATCGTGGCGCTGGTGCTGCTGAGCGGCTTCTGGAAGTCCAGCGTGGTGTTCGATGTCTTCGGCACCGAGGTCGGCTTGCCGGGGCTGGTGCGCGATATCGGCCTGATTGTCGTGACGCTGGTGTCTCTGAAGATCACGCCGGCAGCGGTGCATGTCGACAACCAGTTCTCCTGGGCCCCGATGCAGGAAGTCGCCAAGCTGTTTGCTGGCATCTTCCTGACCATCATCCCGGTGATCGCCATGCTCAAGGCTGGCGTTCACGGCCCGTTTGGCGCCGTCGTGTCGGCCGTGACGCGCCCGGACGGGGCTCCCGATCCGGCCATGTACTTCTGGGCGACCGGCATCCTGAGCTCCTTCCTGGACAACGCGCCGACCTACCTGGTGTTCTTCAACACGGCCGGCGGTGACCCCGCGGTGCTGATGACCACGCTGGCCCCCACCCTGGCTGCCATTTCGGCCGGCGCCGTCTTCATGGGCGCCAACACCTACATCGGCAATGCCCCCAACCTGATGGTCAAGGCCATCGCGGAAGACCGGGGCGTGAAGATGCCCAGTTTCTTCGGCTACATGGCCTGGTCGCTGGCCATCCTGGTCCCTCTGTTCATCGTCATCACCTTCATCTGGTTCCGTTGAGAAAGCACTCCATGAGCAAACCCCGCATCCTGATCGCCCGCGCCGTGTTTCCTGAAGTCATCGAGCGGCTGTCGCAGCATTTCGACGTTGAGTCCAACCAGGCCGATGCCGTCTGGAGCAAAACCGAACTGACAGACCGGCTGCGTGACAAGCATGGCGCCTTCACCACCGGCAGCGACCGCATTGACGGCGAGGTGCTGGCAGTCTGTCCGCATCTGAAGATCTGCGCCAACATGGCGGTCGGCTACAACAATTTTGACCTCGACGCCATGACCGCGCGCGGCGTGCTGGGCACCAACACGCCCGACGTGCTGACCGAAACCACGGCCGATTTCGGCTTTGCCTTGCTGATGGCCACCGCGCGCCGCGTCACCGAGAGCGAGCATTACCTGCGTGCCGGCCACTGGACCAAGTGGAGCTACGACATGTTTGCCGGTTCCGACATTCATGGCGCCACGCTCGGCATCCTGGGCATGGGCCGCATTGGCCAGGGCATCGCCAAGCGCGGCGCGCATGGCTTCGGCATGAACGTGATCTACCACAACCGTTCACGCCTGGACGACGCGACGGAACGCGAATGCAAGGCGCGCTACGTCAGCAAAGAGGAGTTGCTGAAGACGGCCGACCACCTGGTGCTGGTGCTGCCGTATTCGGCGGCTTCGCACCACGCCATCGGTGCGGCCGAACTGGCGCAGATGAAGCCCACGGCCACGCTGGTCAACATTGCGCGCGGTGGCATCGTGGACGACGCTGCACTGGCCCAGGCGTTGCGCGACAAGCGCATTGCTGCCGCGGGCCTGGACGTGTTCGAGGGCGAGCCCAAGGTGCACCCAGACCTGCTGGCCGTGCCCAATGTGGTGCTGACGCCGCACATCGCCAGTTCCAGCGTGCCGACCCGCTTGGCCATGGCCAACCTGGCGGCCGACAACCTGATCGAGTTCTTCGCCCTCGGGCAGGCGCTGACCCCCCTCAACCCACAGGTGCTGGCCCGCGCCTGAGGTCTCAGCGACGAAACTGCTCGCTCGCCTGCCGGGTCACCTCGCCCAGCAGGTGTTCGCGTGCATGACATTCCCGCAGCCAGCGCGCGTCGTTGTGGCCACGTTCGGCGCTGCTGCGCAGCAGTTCGATGCCGGCACCGGCACCCAGTGACATCGCGTGCCGGTCGATCTGCTCCATCGTCTTCAGGATGTGCTCCTTCAGCGGCAGGTGGGTGCCGCTGGCCGGGTCCACGTAGATCGCGTCGAGGCCGAAGCGGCAGGCTTGGAAGCGGTTGTAGGTGTAGACCAGGTAGTCGTCTTCGGTCGGCATGAAGGGCTGCTCGTGCAGGAACCAGGCCGCCAGCGCCTGCACGTAGGCCGACAGGGCGGCGGCGCGCTCCACGCTCAGCGGCGTGTCGAACACCCGGATCTCGATCGTGCCGTACTCCGGCTTGGGCCGGATGTCCCAGTAGAAGTCCTTCATACTCTTGACGACGCCAGTACGTGTCATCTTGTCGAAGTAGGCGGTGAAGTCGTTCCAGTGCAGCACGAAGGGCGCGCGCCCGGACAAGGGAAAGGCGAACACCGAGTTCAGCCGTGCCGAGTCGAAGGCCGTGTCGTGGCCTTGCACGAAGGGTGATGAGGCCGACAACGCAATGAAGTGCGGGATGTAGCGCGACATGCGGTGCAGCATCAGCAGCGCGCTGTCGGCGTCGGGGCAACCTACGTGCACATGTTGGCCGAAGATGGTGAACTGTTTGGAGAGGTAGCCGTACAGTTCCGACAGCTGGCGAAAACGCGGCTTGTCGTAGATGCGACGCTCGTGCCATTGCTGGAAGGGATGGGTGCCGCCGCCGACCACGGCGATGTTGAGCTTGTCGGCGCACTGCACCAGCGCGTCGCGGATCTGGCCCAGCTGGCCCAGCACTTCGGTGGAGGACTGGCAGACGCCGGTCGAGATTTCGATCATGCTGGAGGTCATCTCCGGCACCACGCTGCCAGGCAGCTTGCGCCGCGCCATCAGGCGCAGCATGTCATCGGCATAGGGCGCGAGGTCGTAGTCGTGGGTGTTGACCAGCTGCAGCTCCAGCTCGACGCCGAGCGACAGCGCTGCGGAATGGTGAAAGGTTTCCAGCGTCATGCTTGCTCTCCAGGCGTGGGGCGCTGTGGCAAGGCGGGCCGGGAGGCCTCACCGCAGCGCTGCAGGGCGGCAGTGCTCATGAGGGCGCCCAGCACTTCCATGAACAGGATCAAGGGCAGGGCCAGGGCGGCCACCTGTGTGCCCAGCGACGGCGCGAACTGCACGAACTGCGACACCAGCAGCAGGGCCACGGCCGACATCGGCCACATGGCGCACGCCGTCCAGAACGCCTGGCGCAGGCTGGCACCGCTGCCGACGCCGCCGAGGCCAATGGCCAGCGTCTTGGCCAGCGTGCGCGCCAGCACGATGGCGGCGATGACGTTGAGCGTCAGCAGGCTCCAGTCGGTCTGCGCCGCGGCCATGGAAACCAGCACGAACATCAGGATGGTCAGAATGGACGAGGCCGTGCCGAACTGGCGCGGCCAGGACCACGGACGCGGATGTAGCGTTTTGAGCAGGATGCCGGCCAGCAGGGCTGTCAGCGGCGCCGAGCCGCCGTAGTTGGCCGCCACGGTGGTGCAGGCTGCCACCAAGGCCAGCAGCGCCACCGAGGTGTTCTCACTGGTCGGGCTCATGAAGCGCAGGGTGGCCCGCAGGGCCAGCGAGAGCACGGCTCCGAACAGCACCGACAGACTGAGCAGCAGCACGACGGGAACAAAGGCGTCGGTGATGGAGGAGGCCGGGCCGCCCAGGAAGCGTGCCATGACGCCGCCCAAGGCCAGCACGTACAGCGTGTTGAGGGCCGCCAGCGTGATGGCGCGGTCGGTCACCGGGCCGCTGGCGCGGACATCCACCGCCACCCGCATGAGCACGGCCGGCGAGGTGGCCATGGCCAGCAGGGCCAGCGGTGCACGCAGGGCCGGATCAACGTCGAGCAGTTGCAGCGCCCAGTAAACCGCCGCATAGGTGAGAGCTGCTTCAGCCAGGCTTTGCACCAGCAGCATGGGGTTATGGCGGAACCAGCGCAGCGTCAGACGACCGCCGGCCTCGAACAGCAGCACCGACAAGCCGAGTTCGACCATGAACAGGCCGATACCGTTCAGCGGCCACTGGGTGGTGGTAAACCCTGTGAAGCCTGCCAAGGCGCCGACGATCGAATAGCCGAGCACCTTGGGCAGGCCCAGGCGGCGCTGCAGCAGGTGGCCGGCGGCGGCGGCCAGGGCCAGCAGCACCGCCCACTGCACCGTCGGCAGGCCGGCGGAGGGCTGGATCCATTCGGGCCAGAACTGCATCAGATCGGTCATGGTCTCTCCTCAAGGACGCCGGTACCGCCGCGGGAGCGCGGCGGTACCGGAGCCGGTGTTCAAACTTGCTCGGCCAGCGGCGTCATGGCCGCGGTCGTGTCGATGTGCATGGCCGCGATCAGCGTGTCCAGGTCGGCATTGAGCCGCTGCAGTGTGGCCGGCGGCAGGCCGCTCAGGGCCTTGGGCAGCACGCCGATGTAGGGCGCACGCAGGCGCTGCAGCACGCGGGTGCCGGCGGGCAGCAGCCGCAGGCGGAGTACGCGGCGGTCGGACTCGTCACGCGTCGTGGTGATCAGGCCGCGTTCGATCAGCGTCTTGACCAAGTTACTGGTGGTCGACTGATGCACGTCCATCGCCTGCGCCAGCTCACTCAGGCGGATGCCGGGCCGCTCGCGCAGGATGCTCAGCGCACGCAACTGGGCCGCGCCGGCGCCGGTCAGCCGCTCGACCTGCTGGAAGTGCGTGCGGACCGAATCGAAGATCACGCGGAAGCGCCGCAGCGCCTGCGTGGCCGGATCCGCCGGCTCCACGGGCACCAACGGCGCGCCGGTGGCGGCCGTCGCGGTGCGGTACTTGCGCCTGGGTGTGGCAATGCTGCTGGCAGAGCTCATGGGTTAATTATATTTGTACCAATGTTTTTGCCAGCAATGTCCCTGCCGGCCACAAGGCTGGTAGGGCAGGTTTTGCACAACAATACGGTGCTGGAGGAACCCGTTTTGAACGACATCGTGCTTTGGTCTGTGCTGGCGCTGGCCGCCGTGAATCTGTTGCTGCTGCTGTGGCTGGCGCTGCGGCGGCGCGAGGGTGCCGAGGCGCAGGCCGCCGAGCAGCTGCGGGCCGAGCTGGTGACGGCGCTGCAGGCCGGCAACGAGCGGCTGGAGCGCAAGCTGCGCCAGGAGATCACCGAATCGGCGCGCAGCGGACGGCTGGAGCTGGCGCAGAACCTGGCCACCTTCCAGCAGACCCTGGTGCAGCAGGCCGCCGAAGCCACGCGCACGCAGAACACGCAGATCGACGCCTTTGGCCAGCAGTTGGCGTTGCTGCAGAAGACGCTATCCGACACGCTGAGCCTGCAGTTGTCGAACCTCAGTGAGTCCAATGCGCGGCGCATGGCCGAGGTCCGCGCCACGCTGGAAGCGCAACTGGCCCAGCTGCAGCAGACCAATGTGGCCAAGCTCGACGAGATGCGCGCCACCGTGGACGAGAAGCTGCAGACCACCTTGCACACGCGCCTGGGCGAGAGCTTCAAGCAGGTGGCCGAGCGGCTGGAGCAGGTGCACAAGGGCCTGGGCGAGATGCAGACGCTGGCGGCCGGCGTGGGCGACCTCAAACACCTGCTGACCAACGTGAAGACGCGCGGCATGTTCGGCGAGGCGCAACTGGCCGCGCTGTTGGAGCAGGTCTTCGTGCCCGACCAGTACGCGGCGCAGGTGGCCACACGTCCAGGCAGCAAGAACGTGGTGGACTTCGCCATCAAGCTGCCGGGCCGGTCCGACGACGGTGCGGCGCTCTGGCTGCCGATCGATGCCAAGTTCCCGAACGAGGATTACGAGCGCCTGCTGGATGCGCAGCAGCGGGCCGATGGCGCGGCGGCCGAACTGGCGGCCAAGGCGCTGGAGGCACGCATCCGACTGGAAGCGAAGTCGATCGCCGACAAGTACATCGAACCGCCGCACACCACCGATTTCGCCATCCTGTTCCTGCCGACCGAAGGCCTGTACGCCGAGGTGCTGCGCCGCCCAGGCCTGATGGAGGCGCTGCAGCGCGAGCACCGGGTGACGCTGGCCGGGCCGACCACGCTGCTGGCCATGCTCAATTCGCTGCAGATGGGCTTTCGCACGCTGGCGCTGGAGAAACGCTCCAGCGAGGTGTGGCAGGTGCTGGGTGCCGTCAAGACCGAGTTCGACAAGTTCGGCGGCGTGCTGGCCAAGGTCAAGACGCAGACCGAAACGGTGCTCAACACGCTCAGCAGCGCCGAGGTGCGCAGCCGCGCCATGAACCGCGTGCTGCGGCAGGTCGAGGCGTTGCCGGAGGCGCAGGCGCAGGCCCTGCTGCCGGTGGACAAAGAGGCTGACGAAGGGTGAGTGCGACGGCCGCAGCCGCACCATCGCCGCGTTGGGCATTGGCCCGCCTGATCGGCGGCCACATCTGTCTGCATGCCTGCATGGCCGGGCTGCGCATGGCAGCGCCGCTGCTTGCGCTCAAGCAGGGTTACAGCGCACTGGCCGTGGGTGTGCTGATGGCCCTGTTCGCTCTGACCCAGGTTTTTCTGGCGCTGCCCGCCGGGCGCTACGCTGACCGGCGCGGCCTGAAGCCACCGGTGGGCTGGAGCGTGCTGGCGGCTACCTTCGGCGCCGGTCTCGCCGCCGCGTGGCCGGTTTTTCCGGTGTTGTGCCTGGCGGCGCTGCTGACCGGCGGTGCCACCGGGGCTACAGCGATTGCCCTGCAGCGTCATGTGGGGCGGGCCGCACGCGATGCGACCGAGCTCAAGCAGATGTTCAGCTGGTTGTCCATCGGGCCGGCCACGTCGAACTTCCTCGGCCCGCTGGCGGCCGGTCTGTTGATCGACCATGCGGGCGAGTGGCTGGGTGGCCAGGCCGGCGACCTGTCGGGCTACCGCACGGCCTTTGTGCTGATGGCGCTGCTGCCGCTGCTGACCTGGTGGTGGGTGCGGCGTACCACGGAGCTGCCCTTGGCTGCCGCTGCGGTAGCGCAGGGCAAGCGACGCGCCTGGGAGCTGCTGCGCGAGCCCATGATGCGCAGGCTGCTGCTGGTGAACTGGTTCCTGTCGTCCTGCTGGGACGTACACACCTTCGTGCTGCCGGTGCTCGGGCATGAGCGCGGCTACAGCGCCTCGGTCATCGGCATGCTGCTGGGCAGCTTTGCGGTAGCGGCCACGCTGGTGCGGCTGGCCATGCCGTGGCTGGCGGCGCATTTGCGCGAGTGGCTGGTCATCAGCGGTGCCATGCTGTTGACCGGGCTGCTGTTCGGCGTCTATCCCTTCATGCCCAATGCCTTGAGCATGGGCGTGTGTTCGGTGCTGCTGGGGCTGGTGCTGGGTTCGGTGCAGCCCATGATCATGAGCACCCTGCACCAGATCACGCCGGCCGACCGCCACGGCGAGGCGCTGGGCCTGCGCCTGATGTCACTTAACGGCTCCAGCGTGCTGATGCCCATGCTGTTCGGCAGCATCGGCGCCGTGGTCGGCGTGTCGGTGGTGTTCTGGGCCGTGGGCGCGGTGGTCGGGCTCGGCAGCCGTGTCGCCTGGACGTTGAGGGTCCCGACGTTGTCTCACGCGGCTTAGACGCTGCGCCGTGGCGTGGGCGGGTCCTGCGCTTCGACGGGGTGAGGGGCGGCCGCCTTCAGATGTCTCACGGCGCTTCAGGTCGTGCCGTTCTCCAGCCGGTAGAACGACTGGATCGCTTCCCACGCGGCTTCCGGGGTGTCGACAAAGCTGAACAGATCGAGGTCTGCCGCGGCAATCACGCCTTCCTCGACCAGCAGCTCGAAGTTGATCAGGCGCTTCCAGAAGCTGCTGCCGAACAGCACCACCGGTACCGGCTCGGACTTGCCTGTCTGCACCAGGGTCAGGATCTCGAACAGCTCGCCCAGCGTGCCGAAGCCGCCGGGGAAGGCCACCAGGGCCTTGGCGCGCATCATGAAGTGCATCTTGCGCAGTGCGAAGTAGTGAAACTTGAAGCACAGGCTGGGGGAGATATAGGGGTTGTGGGTCTGTTCGTGCGGCAGCGCGATGTTCAGTCCCACGTTGAGCGCGCCGGCCTCATGGGCGCCGCGGTTGGCTGCTTCCATGATGCCGGGGCCACCGCCGGTGCAGATGTACAGGCGTTCCTGTTCCGGCAGGCGGCTGCTGTGTTCCGCCACCAGGCGACCGAAACGGCGCGCCTGCTCGTAGTGACCGGCGTTGCGCACGTCGCGTTCGGCGCGCGCCAGGGCCTGCGCGTCACCGTTGGCACGCGCCTTTGCCAGCCGCTCCTGGGCAGTTTCCGGCGACGCAAAGCGGGCACTGCCGAACACCACGATGGTGTTGGCCACACCCTGGGCTTGCTGGTCGAGATCGGGCTTGAGCATCTCCAGTTGGAAGCGGATGCCGCGTGTCTCACGGCGCAGCAGGAATTCGGGATCGGCAAAGGCCAGGCGGTAGGCATCGCCTTGCAGCGGCAGGCCGGCATCGGCATGGGCTTTCAGGTCGGCCCAGGCATCGGCCAGGGTACGTTCATTGAGGTCGCGGGGAGTCTTCATGGGATAGGGTCAAAGTTCTTGGATGCCAGTGCCGCGGCAATGGCCGGCGCCATGCTCGCGGCATTGCTGGTGTGTGTGATGCAGTCGGTGCTCCAGACCTGGCTGATACCGGCTGTGTGCAGCAACGGCAGCGCATCGCCGGCCAGTAGCGCATGCGTGACCGCCACGTCCACCGAGGCGGCACCGGCCGCCAGCAGCAGGTGCGCAGCCTGTGCGAGCGTGTGGCCGCTGCTGGCCACATCGTCGAGCAGCACCACGGCGCGCCCGCGGAAATCAGCCGCTGGCAGTTCGATGCTGACAGCGCGGTCACCATGGCGCACCTTGCGACACACCGCATGGTCGAAGCCGTGGCGCGCCGCGGCCTGTGCCACCCACTGCGCCGATTCTTCGTCCGGTCCCACCAGCAGCGCACTTGGCCGCTGCTGCGCAATCAGGTCGGCCAGCAGCGGGGCGCCGCTGAGCACCACGGCCTGCGCGACCGGCACCGCTTCCTGCAGCGTGGCGACGCGGTGCAGGTGCGGGTCCACCGTGATGACGGCGTCGAACAACTCGGCCAGGAAGCGGCCGACGATGCGTTGGCTCACCGCTTCGCCGGGCGTGAAGGCAATGTCCTGCCGCATGTAGGCCAGGTAGGGCGCTACCAGCGTCAGGTGGCGGGCACCGAGCTCACGCGCGGTGCGGGCGGCGAGCAGCAGTTCGACCAGTTTTTCGTTCGGGTGGTCGAGCGTGCGCAACAGCACCACGTGTTCCGGCATGGCGGCCGGCAGGCGCAGCTTGAGCTCGCCATCGGGAAAGCGGTGGCGGTCGATCTGGCCCAGGGGCAGTCCGGCGTGCGCGGCTATCCGCTGGGCGCTGGGCAGTTCGTCGTCAAAGTGCAGCAGCAAGGCAGGCGTGCGCATCAGAACTCCACGAACACGTGCGGCACATCCTCGGCTCGGCCGATGCTGTAACCGATGGATTTGTGGCACGCCTGGCGGGCGAACTCGAGGTCGGCGGGATAGCTGGCGTGCACGCGGTACAGCGGCTCACCGGCCTGCACTTCCTCCCCGAGCTTGCACAACAGGTCGACACCGGCGTTCTTAACCTTGGGGGCACCGGCGAAGCGCGCGATACGTGCCAGCTGCAGGTTGTCGATGCCGCAGACCACACCGGCTTGCGGGGCGCGGATCTCGAAGGTCAGCGGGCCCAGTTCGGGGTGGTTGTGGTCGAAGGCCTTGCTGCCCTGGGCCTGGATGATGTCGTTCATCTTGGCGGCGGCGCGGCCCGAATCGAGGATGTCGCGTGCAATCGCAAACCCGTCACCGCCTCGCACGTCGGGGCTGGATTCGATCAGGCGACCGGCCAGACGCAGGGCCTTCTGCCGCAGGTCGATCGGGGCGCGCGGGTCGTTTTCCAGTACGCGCATGACATCGCGCGCCTCCAGCATGGGGCCGATGCCGAAGCCCACCGGTTGGCGGCCGTCGGTGATGACGACGTCCAGCGAGAGCTTCATGCGCTTGGCCACGTATTCGAACAGGCGGCGCAGGCGCTGCGCCTCGGGCATGGAGCGCACCTTGGCGGTCGGGCCGATGGGGATGTCGAGCACCAGATGGGTGGAGCCGGCAGCGATCTTCTTCGACAGGATGGAGGCCACCATCTGCGCCGGCGAGTCGAGTGAGAGCGGCCGCTCGACCGAGATCAGCACGTCGTCGGCCGGTGACAGGTTGGCGGTGCCGCCCCAGGCCAGGCAGCCGCGGTGCTGGCGCACGATGTCCTGAAGTTGCTCGATCGGCAGTTCGACATTCGCCAGTACCTCCATGGTGTCGGCCGTGCCGGCCGGCGAGGTGATGGCGCGCGAGGACGTCTTGGGGCACAGCATGCCGTGGGCCGCCACGATGGGCACCACCAGCATCGAGGTGCGGTTGCCAGGGATGCCGCCGATGCAGTGCTTGTCGGCCACCGGCTGCTCGTGCCAATCGAGCTGACGGCCGGCCTCGATCATGGCTTGCGTCAGGTAGTAGACCTCTTCGCGGTCGAGCTCGTCGCGGTTGGTGGCGACGACGAAGGCGGTCAGCTCGATCTTGGAGTAGTGATGTTCTGTGACATCGCGCACGATGGCGCGGAAGTCGTCCAGGTCGAGCCGTTCACCAGCCAGCTTGCGGTGCAGGGCGCCGATCGACTCGGGCGGCTCGGCCTGCGCGACGCTGACCAGATGCCCTTCCTCGACGCCGATCTGGGCAAAGGCGGCCTTCGACAGCCCGAGCTGGCCGCAGGCGACGATGGCTTCGTCATCCACCACGTTCAACGTGGCCAGGACGCTACGACCGTTGGCCTGGATCTCGACCTTGGACAGGGCCTTGAAGCCCTCGGCGCGGTAGACCTCGCAGTCCCGGTGCATGTAGGCCACGTTCTCGTGGTAGGTGTCGATCAGCACCCGGCGCAGCGCCAGCTGGGTCGGGCCTTCGGCGTCTTCTGCGGCCGGGCAGGCAGCGCAGGAAGAGGGGGAGTTGTCTTGCATGGAGATAGCCTACACCGATTTGTGGCCCGCGGAAAAGCAAAAGGCTCCCGCAGGAGCCTGTTGCTTGCCGTTGCGAAGCTGTCCGATCAGACGCGCTTGCGGTATTCGCCGGTGCGGGTGTCGATTTCGATCTTGTCGCCCTGGTCCACGAACAGCGGCACGGCCACTTCGAAGCCGGTGGCAATCTTGGCGGGCTTGAGCACCTTGCCCGAAGTGTCGCCCTTGACGGCCGGTTCGGTCCAGGTGATTTCACGCACGACGCTGGTGGGCAGTTCCACCGAGATGGCCTTGCCGTCGTAGAACACCACTTCCACCGGCATGCCGTCTTCGAGGTAGTTCAGCGCGTCGCCCATGTTCTCGGCTTCGACTTCGTACTGGTTGTACTCGGAGTCCATGCAGACGTACATCGGGTCGGCGAAGTAGGAGTAGGTGCACTCCTTCTTGTCCAGAATGATCTGGTCCATCTTGTCGTCGGCCTTGAACACGACTTCGGTACCGAAGTTGGCGATCAGGCTCTTGAGCTTCATGCGCACGGTGGCCGCGTTGCGGCCGCCGCGGCTGTATTCGGTCTTCAGCACGACCATCGGGTCCTTGCCGTGCATGATCACGTTGCCGGCACGAATTTCCTGAGCGATTTTCATAGTGTTTCCAATGAGTTGGCCGCTCAATGCCCCGAGAAGACCGGTGTTCGTGCGGCAGGTGACGGGATTCCAGCCGGGCAAGCCGCACCGGATTCCGCAAAGCCTTGAATTTTAACGTTTTTTCAAGGCGCTGAGCGTCAGGTGCGGATGCGGGCGACAAATTCAAGCAGCTGACTCACCAGATCAGGCTGCGCCAGCAGGCGCTGGCGCATCGCTGTCACGGCGGGAGCCCAGGCCGCCAGGTCAGGCTCCGGCAGGGGCAGGGCGTCCACGGCATTCCAGGTCCGGTGGAAGCCGCGCAGCGAGTCCGGGGCGTCCAGCAGGTCCAGCCAGGCCTGCAGCTTGGGGTGGTGCACGTCGTCGTGCTGCGGGTAGATGTGCCAGATGAAGGGCTGGCCGGCCCAGAGGGCGCGTACCAGCGAGTCCTCGCCGCGCACGAAGTTCAGGTCGCAGGCCCACAGCAGCTGGTCGAAGTCGTCCTGCGTCAGGTAAGGCAGGTAGGACAGGGCAAGCGTCTGGCGCCCGTTCCATGTCGGTGCGCGCTGGTCCAGGTCGGCAACGGCGGCATGCGCGGCAGCGCTGGCGCGGCCGGCGGCCACCAGCAGCCGCACCGGTGCACTGCCGTTCGCCAGTTGGGTCAGCAAGGCGGGCAGGGCCGGCGGCTCATAGCAAAACAGCGAAACCAGTTGTTCGCCAGGCCGCAGGGCGACGTCGAACTGCTGTAGCCAGGCAGCGCGGTCGAAGCTCGCCTGGCGTGCCTGCAAGTCCGGCTCGCGCAGCAGTCCTCCGGTACGCGGCGTGAAGCCGGGGTAGAAAAAGTGCTTGGTCAGGCCAGCACCTGGGCCGTGCAGCACCGGCGAAGGCAGGCCGTGACTGCGTTCCACATACGCTTCGGCCGACAGGTACTCCAGGTTGATCCAGGCATGTTTTTGGCCGCTGGCGCCCGTCCAGTGGGCGTAGGAAGCTATGAATTCAGGAGCGATCTCGCAGCCGAAGGCTTCCAACAGCACGTCGCCCGGGGGCAGACCTTGCAGGTCGAGCGGCTGCGTCCAGGGACGTACCTCGACGCCGGGGCAGCCGCTTGGCGCCATCCAGCGCAGGGCGCTGGCGTCGTCCACCCACAGGCGTACGCGCTGCCCGCGCGCCGCCAGCTGGCGCGCCAGCCGCCAGCACACACCGATGTCGCCGTAGTTGTCGATGACTTTGCAGAAAATGTCCCAGAGCAGCGCATGCGTCATGCCGGGATTGTCCACAATACCTCGACCACAATACGCTTCCATGGCTTCCGAAACCGATTCCAGTCCGCCGACCGCCGGCAGTCCGCGCCACAGCGATGCCCTGCTGGCGCAGGTGGCTGCGCTGCCGGCGCTGCCGGGTGTCTATCGCTACTTCGACACCGAGGGTGCGGTGCTCTACGTCGGCAAGGCACGCAACCTGAAGAAGCGGGTTTCCAGTTATTTCCAGAAGAACCACGGCGGCACGCGCATCGGCCACATGGTGGGCAAGATCGCACGCCTGGAGACCACGGTGGTGCGCTCCGAGGCCGAGGCGCTGCTGCTGGAAAACAACCTGATCAAGACGCTCAACCCGCGCTACAACATCCTGTTCCGCGATGACAAGAGCTACCCCTACCTGAAGATCACGGCCGCCACGGCAGCAGCCGGTCAGGCGGCCTCGCGCAGCGCGACGGCCTGGCCGCGCGTGGCCTACTACCGCGGTGCGGTGGAGAAGAAGCACCACTACTTCGGCCCTTATCCGAGTGCCTGGGCGGTGAAAGAAGCCATCCTGCTGCTGCAGAAGGTCTTTCGGCTGCGCACCTGCGAAGACACCGTGTTCAGCAATCGCACCCGGCCTTGCCTGCTGTACCAGATCAAGCGCTGCTCCGGGCCCTGTGTCGGCTTGGTGACGCCTGAGGCCTATGCGCAGGACGTAGCGCATGCCGAGAGCTTCCTGCGTGGCGAGACGCAGCAGGTGCTGCAGCTGCTCGAGGCGCGCATGCTGCGGTATTCCGAGCAACTGGAGTTCGAGCAGGCGGCCGAGCTGCGCGACCAGATCGCGGCGCTCTCCAACGTGCTGCACCAGCAGGCGGTGGAGAGTGTGGACGATCGGGATGTGGACATCCTGGCCGTCAAGGTGCAGGGCGGGCGCGCCTGCGTCAACCTCGCCATGGTGCGCGGCGGCCGCCATCTGGGCGACCGGGCCTATTTCCCGGTGCATGTCGACGATGCCGCCAACCTGCGCGACGACGAAGACGAACAGGGCGACGCGCCGCTGCCGGTGGAAGTGCAGGTGCTCGAGGCCTTCATTGCCCAGCACTACGTCGAAGTGCCCGCGGTGCCGACGCTCATCACCAGCGAGCCGGTGAGCAAGAAGCTGATCGAGGCGCTGTCCGAGCAGGCCGGCCTGAAGATCCGGGCCATCCACCAGCCGCGCGAGCAGCGCCGCATCTGGCTGGAGATGGCGCAGACCAATGCCGGGCTGCAGCTCGCGCGTCTGCTGGCGGAAGAGGGTTCGCAACAGGCGCGCACGCGCGCGCTGGCCGAGGCGCTGGCGCTGCCGCAGGACCGGCTGGACGAGTTGCGCATTGAATGCTTCGACATCTCGCACACGGCGGGCGAGGCCACGCAGGCTTCCTGCGTGGTGTTTCACCATCACAAGATGCAGAACAGCGAGTACCGGCGCTACAAGATCGAGAACATCACGCCGGGCGACGACTACGCCGCCATGCGCCAGGTGCTCACGCGCCGCTACGCCCGGCTGGCGCAGGCGTTGCGCGAGGGGAGCGACGGTGAAGGGGCCGGCGAGGGCGGCATGGCTACTGAGGGTACCGATCGCCTGCCCGATCTGGTGCTGGTTGACGGTGGCAAGGGCCAGGTGGCGATGGCACGCGAGGTGTTCACGCAGCTCGGCCTGGACCTGTCACTCATTGTGGGCGTGGAGAAGGGGGAGGGCCGCAAGGTCGGGCTGGAGGAGCTGGTGTTTGCCGACGGCCGCGAGAAGGTGTACCTGGGCAAGGATTCGGCCGCACTGATGCTGGTGGCGCAAATCCGGGACGAGGCGCATCGCTTTGCCATCACCGGCATGCGCGCCGCGCGCGCCAAGGTGCGCGTGGGTGGGAGCCGGCTCGAAGATATCCCCGGCGTTGGCCCCAAGCGGCGTGCCAAATTGCTGCAGCGCTTCGGCGGTGTGCGGGGCGTGGCAGCGGCCAGCGTGGACGACCTGGTCACGGTGGACGGTATTTCGCATGAACTCGCCGAGACGATCCATCGCGCGCTGCACTGAAGCGGCACGGGCTCGTGCCACAATCACGCCATGTTCTTCACCATCCCCACCCTCATGACTTGGACGCGCATCGTCGCGATTCCGCTGATCGTGGGCGTGTTCTACCTGCCGCTGGAGCCGGCCACGCGCAACCTCATCGCCACCGTGATGTTCGTCGTGTTCGCGTTGACCGACTGGCTCGACGGCTATCTGGCGCGCAAGCTGAACCAGACCTCCGCTTTCGGTGCCTTCCTCGATCCGGTGGCTGACAAGTTCCTGGTCTGCGCCAGCCTGCTGGTACTGGTGCATCTGAGCCGCGCGAATGTGTTCGTGGCCCTCATCATCATCGGGCGCGAGATCGCTATCTCGGCGCTGCGCGAGTGGATGGCACAGATCGGCGCCTCGCGCAGCGTGGCGGTCCACATGCTGGGCAAGGTCAAGACCACGGTGCAGATGGTGGCCATTCCTTTTCTGCTGTTCGATGGCCTGCTGTTCGGTCTGGTTGATACGCGCATCTGGGGCAATGGCCTGATCTGGCTGGCGGCGGTGCTGACGGTCTGGTCCATGGTCTATTACCTGCAGAAGGCCTTGCCCGAGATCCGGGCCCGGGTGAAATAAGCCAGCCAATGGAGTCCCGCAGTGACCGCGATGCCTTGCTGCGGGCCATGCCGCTGGTGTTCGTGCTGATCTGGAGCACCGGCTTCATCGTCGCGCGCTATGGCATGCCGCATGCGCCGCCGATGAAGTTTCTGGCCTGGCGCTATGTGCTGTCCATCCTCTGTTTCTTGCCCTGGATCCTGTTGGCGCGCGTAGCCTGGCCGACGAGCCGTGCGCAATGGGGTCATCTGGCCGTCACCGGCATCCTCATGCACGGCGGCTACCTGGGGGGGGTCTGGGCCGCCGTCAAGGCCGGCATGGGATCCGGTCTGGTGGCGCTCATCGTCGGCCTGCAACCGGTGTTGACGGCGTTCTGGCTGTCGTCGCGCGGCGCCTCGGTCACCGGGCGGCAGTGGGCCGGACTGGCGCTCGGCTTTGCCGGCCTGGTGTTGGTGGTGTCGCGCAAGTTCGGGCAGGGTGGTGAAGCCGACCTCGTCAACCTGACGTTGGCGGTGCTGGCCCTGTTGAGCATCACCATCGGCACGCTCTACCAGAAGCGCTACGTGGCGCCGTGCGATGTGCGCAGCGCCAATGCGGTGCAGCTGCTCGCGGCGCTGCTGGTCACCTTGCCACTGACGCTGTTCGAGGCCGAGCCGATGGCCTGGCGCCACGCGGGGGGCGATGTGAACTGGGAGCTGGTGGCCGCCATGGGCTGGTCGGTGCTGGGTCTGACGCTGGGCGGCAGTTCTCTGCTGTACCTGCTGATCCAGCGCGGCGCCGCCACCACCGTCACCAGCCTGCTCTACCTCGTGCCACCGACCACGGCGCTGATGGCGTGGGCGCTGTTTGCCGAGCCGATCACGCTGACCACGATCATCGGTACGGCCTTGACGGCGGTGGGCGTCAGCCTGGTGGTGCGGCCAGTGCGCTGACGGTGGCTGTCCTGCGTGTGACGCCGACCTCCGGGCAACGCAGGCGAGGTGCGGTGTGCGTGCCTCCAGCGATCCTGCTTTAGCCGATTCGCAATCGCCGTGGTAGCTATGGTTTGCCCGGTTTTTTGAAAATATTTGTATCCATGCGCGATTGCCAGGGAGGGCGCGGAAAAAGCGTCTAGAATTCGCCCCCGCGCTGTTGTAAAGCTGCATGCCGTGTTGACACGCAAATGGTACGTGGCTTTAATCGTATGCAGCAGTACTCGCTGCATGGCCGACTCCTCCCGCACCGCGCCGATCGGGCCGATGCGGGGAGTAACAAACGAGACAATTTGATTAACGCAGTTTCCAAGAAGGGGTTCTTTGTGAATAAAACCGAACTGATTGAGCACATTGCCAAGCACGCCGACATCTCCAAGGCCGCTGCTACCCGTGCACTCGAATCCACCATCGGCGCCGTCAAGACCACGCTGAAGAAAGGTGGCACTGTTTCCCTCGTGGGTTTCGGTACTTTCGCAGTCGGCAAGCGTGCTGCCCGCACCGGCCGCAACCCGCGTACCGGCGCTGCGATTAAAATCAAGGCCGCCAAGGTGCCGAAGTTCCGTCCG
>JAULXO010000033.1:27995-45952 GCA_032118555.1 Hylemonella sp.
CTGAAAGACGCCCTGAACTGATCCTGTCAAGGTGGGGTGCTTAGCTCAGTTGGTAGAGCGGCGCCCTTACAAGGCGTAGGTCGGCGGTTCGACCCCGTCAGCACCCACCACCCAAGCAAAGGCGAACACATTGTTCGCCTTTTTTGTTGTTGAGCGTCTGTCTGCCGTTGCTGTCGGCAGAGCGAACAGACCCTAGTTGGAGAGTCCGCGCATGTTTGATTACGTCCGCAAGCACACGAAGATCATGATGGGACTGCTGTTCCTGCTGATCATTCCCTCGTTCGTGCTGTTCGGCATCGACGGCTACAACCGTTTCCGCGAGCAGGGCCAGACCGTGGCCAGCGTCGGCGGTCACAACATCACCCAGGGTGAATGGGATGCCGCGCACCGGATGGAAGTGGACCGCCTGCGTGCGACCATGCCCACGCTGGACGCCAAGCTGCTGGACTCGCCCCAGGCCCGCTACGGCACGCTGGAGCGCATGGTGCGCGAACGCGTGCTGCTGCAGGCGGTCGAGACCTTCCATCTGCAGGCCAGCGACGCCCGCCTGGCCCGCGCGCTGCAGGAGAGCCCGGTGATCGCTTCGCTGCGCCGTGCCGATGGCTCGCTGGACATGGAGCGCTATCGCCAGCTGGTCGGCAGCCAGGGCATGACGCCCGAGATGTTCGAGGCGCGTCTGCGCAGCGACCTGTCCGTACGGCAGGTGGAGGCCGGTGTACTGCAGACCGGTTTCGCCTCGCCGGCCGTGGCCGATCTGGCACTCAACGCCTACTACGAGCGGCGCGAGGTTCAGTTGGCGCGCTTCAACCCTGCGGACTTCACGACCAAGGTCACCCTGACCGATGCCGACTTGGAGGCCTACTACCAAGCCAACCAGCCGCTGTTCCAGGCGCCCGAGCAGGCCAGCATCGAATACCTGGTGCTGGACCTCGATGCGGTCAAGCAGGGCATCCGTCTCAACGAGCAGGACCTGCGCAGCTATTACGAGCAGAATGCCGCGCGCCTGAGCGGCACCGAAGAACGCCGCGCCAGCCACATCCTGATCACGGCCGCCAAGGGCGCCCCCGAAGCCGAACGCCAGAAAGCCAAGGCGCGGGCCGAGGAGCTGCTGGCCCAGGTGCGGCAGGCGCCGGAGCGCTTTGCTGAGGTGGCGCGCAAGAACTCGCAGGACCCCGGCTCCGCGGCTCAAGGCGGTGACCTCGACTACTTTGCCCGGGGCGCCATGGTCAAGCCCTTCGAGGACGCGGCGTTCGCCATGAAAAAGGGCGACATCAGCCCGGTGGTGGAGTCCGACTTCGGCTACCACATCATCAAACTGACGGACATCAAGACGCCGAAGCAAAAGAGCTTCGAAGAACTGCGCGCCAGCCTGGAGAGCGATCTGCGTAACCAGCAGGCGCGGGCCAAGTACGCCGAGGCCGCAGAGGCCTTTGCCAACGGCGTCTATGAGCAGTCGGACAGCCTCAGGCCGGTGGCCGAGAGGCTCAAGCTGACGATCCAGACCGCCAGCGGCGTGCAGCGCACGCCGGCAGCAGGTGCCAAGGGTGCGCTGGCCAACGCCAGATTCCTCGACGCCGTCTTCAACACCGAGACGATCAGCAACAAGCGCAACAGCGAAGCGGTGGAGATCGGCCCCAACCAGCTGGCGGCGGCACGCATCACGGCCTACACGCCGGCGCGTACCTTGCCACTGGCCGACGTGCGCTCGACGGTGCGTGAACGCGTGCTCAACGCCCGCGCTGCCGAACTGGCGCGCGAGGAGGGCATGAAACAGTTGGCGGCCTGGAAGGCCAGCCCTGCGCAGGCGCAACTCTCCGGCGCCCAGGTGGTGTCGCGCGACCAGCCGCAGGGCCTGTCACCGGCCCTGCTGGATGCCGTGTTGCGTGCCGACGCTGGCAACTTGCCGGCCTGGGTCGGCGTCGATCTGGGCGCGCGCGGCTACGCCGTGGCCAAGGTCACCAAACGCGTGGAGCGTGCCGCTGCCGCGGCGCCGATGCAGCAGCAAGACCGGGCGCAGTACGCTCAATGGTGGACGCAGGCCGAGGCCGAGGGCTACTACAAGCTGCTGCAGTCGCGCTTCAAGGCCCAGATCAAGGTGGCGCGCCCCGCCGGTTTTGATGCGCCGATGTTGCCAAGTTCGCTGCAGTGAGTGCCAAACAGGATATAATTGCGGGCTTACGGTGGCTGTAGCTCAGTTGGTAGAGTCCCAGATTGTGATTCTGGTCGTCGTGGGTTCGAGTCCCATCAGCCACCCCAGGTAAATCCAGTAAACGGCGCTGTCGCAAAGACAGCGCCGTTTTTCTTTGGACCTTCAGCGTGGCGCCAACATGCGCCGGACCAGCACTGCGGCGATGAGCAGCAGCGCGGCACCGGTCACGGCCATGGCGTGCAGGGCGTCGGTGAAGGCCAGACGCGCCGCCTGAAGCAGCAGCTTGCCTGCAGCGTCCGGCAGGTCCGCTGCGGCAGACAGGGCGCCGCCCAGCGTGGCGCCGGCTGCGGCGATGCTGTCGGCAGGCAGGCCGGCTGGCAACTGGGCGAGCAGTCGCTCGCGGTACAGCAAGGTGCCCAAGCTGCCGAAGATCGCGATGCCGCAGGCGCCGCTGAACTCGGAGGCGGTTTCCGCCATGGCGGAGGCGGCGCCGGCGCGCTCCGGCGGTGCGGAGGTCACGACGATTTCGGTGCCAATGGTGAAGACAGGTGCCATGCCCAGGCTCATGGCCACGGTGGCGACGATCAACACCGGCAGTGTGGCGAGGTCATGGCTGCCCAGCAGCAACAGAAAGCCGCCTGCGGCCAGCAGCAGCGCGGCAGCCAGCAACTGGTGCGCCGGCCAGCGCTGCGCGAGCCGTGGGGCCAGCAGTGAGCCCACCACGAAGCTCAGTGCCCAGGGCACGGTGGCCAGACCGGCCATCAGCGGGCTCAGGCCCAGCACCCCCTGCAGGTATTGCGTGATGAAGATGTAGACGCCGAACATGGCGAGGCAGGACAGTGCATAGGTGGCCAGGGCGGCGGAAAACGCGGCCCGCCGGAACAGGCCAAGGTCGAGCAACGGGTAGTCGAGCCGGGTCTGGCGACGCACGAAGGCGGCGGCCATGAGCACACCGCCGACGAGGGCCGCCAGCGCCGGGCCACTGGCCCCGGCCTCGGCCAGTTGCTTCAGACCCCAGATCAGCGCCAGCACCGCCGACAGTGACATCGCCACGCTGGCGAGGTCCAGCCGCCCGGCGTGCGGGTCGCGGTACTCCGGCAGCAGCGCGGGCCCCAGCAGCAGGAGTAGCAGCATCACCGGCACCGCGGCGAGGAAAACCGAGCCCCAGTGGAACCACTGCAGCAGCAGTCCGCCGGCCAGCGGGCCGATGGCGCTGCCGACCGAGAAGGCGGTGATCCAGATGCCGATGGCGAATTGCCGCTGCCGTTCGTGATGGAACATGTTGCGGATCAACGAGAGCGTGGAGGGCGCCAGCGTCGCGCCGGCCACGCCGAGCAGCGCGCGCAGGGCGATCAGCGCCTCACTGCTGCGAGCAAAGGCGGCCAAGGTGCTGGCCGCTGCAAAGGCCGCAGCGCCGATGAGCAGCAGGCGACGGCGACCGATGCGATCGCCCAGCGTGCCCATGGTGATGAGAAATCCGGCCACCAGGAAGCCGTAGATGTCGACGATCCAAAGCAGCTGCGACGGTGTGGGCTGCAACTCGGCGCTGATGGCTGGCAGCGCGAGGTTGAGGACCGTCAGGTCCATGGCGTAGACGGCGCAGGGCAGGGCGATCAGTGCCAGGCCGATCCATTCACGCCGGCCTGCCAGCGGTGCGGCCTCGTCAGGGGGGCTTGTGTTCATGTTCATGGCGGTGCCTCATTGTCCCTGAGGCAGGCCATGAACGTGCGGGCAGGGAGCGGCTCAGTTCACCAGCACCAGCTTGCCCATCACGCTGCGTGAGCCCATCAGGGCGTAGGCGGCCTTGAGTTCGCTCATCGGCAGCGTGCGGTCGATCACGGGCTTGATCTTGCCCTGTGCGTACCACTGCGCCAGCGCCTTCATCATGGCCGTATTGGCCTGGGGCTCGCGCTTGGCGAATTCGCCCCAGAACACGCCGACTAGCGAGGCGCCCTTGAGCAGCGGCAGGTTCAACGGCAGCGTCGGAATCGGGCCCGCGGCAAAGCCCACCACGAGGTAGCGGCCACGCCAGGCGATGGCGCGAAAGGCTGGCTCGGCCAGGTCGCCGCCGACCGGGTCGTAGATCACGTCCGGGCCCTTGCCGCCGGTCAGCGCCTTGATCGTTTCGCGCAGGTCCTGGCGGGTGTAGTTGATGGTGGCGTCGGCACCGAGCTGCATGCACAAGGCACATTTCTCGTCAGTCGACGCGGCGGCGATGACACGCGCGCCCCCAGCCTTGGCGATCTGGATCGCGGCCGTGCCCACACCACCTGCCGCGCCCATCACCAGCACCGTCTCGCCGGCTTGCAGCTGACCACGGTCGAGCAATGCGTGGTGCGACGTGGCGTAGGTCATGATAAAGGCGGCGGCATCGACGAAGGGAAAACCATCCGGCAGCGGCAGGCACAGCGCGGCCGGTGCCAGCGTGTGCGTGCCGAAGCCGCCGGTGCCTGACAGGCAGGCGACGCGCTGGCCCACCTTCAGGTGGCTGACGTCTGGGCCGACGGCCTGCACCACGCCGGCGTATTCGGCACCGGGCACGAAGGGCAGGGGCGGCTTGATCTGGTACTTGTTCTGCACGATCAGCAGATCGGGGAAGTTCAGGCTGGCGGCGTGGATCTCCACCAGCACCTGGCCGGCCTGAGGCTGCGGCGTCGGCCGTTCCTGCCAGGTCAGCGCGTCCACGCCGGTCGGGTTCTCGCATAGCCAAGCGTGCATTGTGGGTCTCCTCGTGTCGATGAATCCAGGTGAAGCGCCGCATGATACGAGGCTGGGGTGAACGGGCTTGTCCCTCGCGTGACCATCTGCCGTGCCTCGTGCCGGCCACCTACAATCGACGGCACTAGGCTGCCAACATGAAGATCCTGATTTCCAACGACGACGGCTACCAGGCCCCCGGCATCATCGCGCTGTACGAGGCGCTGAAGGACGTGGCCGAGGTGGAGGTGGTCGCGCCCGAGCACAACAACAGCGCCAAGTCCAACGCGTTGACGCTGCATTCGCCGCTGTACGTGCAGCGTGCGGCCAACGGCTTCCGCTACGTCAACGGCACGCCGGCCGACTGCGTGCACATTGCGCTCACCGGCCTGCTCGGCTACCGGCCCGATCTGGTGGTCTCGGGCATCAACAACGGCGCCAACATGGGCGACGACACCATCTACTCCGGCACCGTGGGTGCGGCGATGGAGGGCTACCTGTTCGGCATCCCCGCCATCGCGTTCTCACAAACGGAAAAGGGGTGGAAGCACTTGGACGCCGCCGCCGCGAAGGCGCGTGAACTGGTGCTGCAGATGGCACAGCAGAACCTCGTGGGCCCGCAGCCTTGGCTGCTCAATGTCAACATTCCTTGCCTGCCGCTGGAGAGCCTGAAGCTGCCCAAGGTGTGCCGCCTGGGGCGCCGCCATTCGGCCGAGAAGGTCATCACCCAGACCAGCCCGCGCGGCGACACCATGTACTGGATCGGCGGCGCCGGCCCGGCCAAGGACGAGGGTGAAGGTACTGATTTTCATGCCACAGCACAGGGCCACATCGCTGTGACGCCGCTCAAGGTCGACCTGAGCGACCACGCCAACCTGGGCTACTGGGCGCAGTCGATGGCCCGGCTGTCGGCCGCCACGAACGACGCACAGGCCATGCAGGGGGGCGCATGACAGGCAAGCCGCGTCCTTCCTTCCCGGCCCGGCTTGATCGCCCGAGCGGTCCGGCGCCGGCACGTCCGGCGGGCCTGCAGCCGAACTTCGGCCCCAAGCCCTCGGCAGCTGCAGCCAAGCCGGTGGCACGGCCCACGCCACATGGCGTCGGCCTTGATTCACAGGCGGTGCGCATGGCCATGGTCAACAAGTTGGCGGCGCAGGGCATCAGCGATCCGCGTGTGCTGGCGGCGATGGGCACCATCGAACGCCATCGTTTCGTCGACAGCGCGCTGGTGATCCAGGCCTATGAAGACACCAGCCTGCCCATCGGTCTGGGGCAGACCATCTCCAAGCCGGGCGTGGTGTCGCGCATGGCCGAGCTGCTGCTCAACGGCCAGCCGCGCAAGCTGGGCCGCGTGCTGGAGATCGGCACCGGCTGTGGCTACCAGGCGGCGGTGCTGAGCCTGCTGGCCACCGAGGTCTACAGCATCGAACGTTTGCGCGGCCTGCACGACAAGGCGCGCGAGAACCTGCGTCCGCTGCGCCTGCCCAATGTGCACCTGCTGTTCGGCGACGGCATGGTGGGTTTCGCCAAGGGCGCGCCCTACGCGGCCATCATCGCCGCTGCCGGCGGCGAAGCCGTGCCACAGGCCTGGATCGACCAGCTCGCCGTGGGCGGGCGCCTGGTGGCGCCGGTGGCCACCACGGGCGGGCCGCAGGCGCTGATGGTGATCGACAAGACGCCGCAGGGCCTGCGCCAGACCATGCTTGAGGCGGTCCACTTTGTCCCCCTAAAATCAGGTATCGCATGAAGGGAACATCTATGTCGGGTTTGCGGGAGCGCGTTGTTCTGTGGAGCCTGCTGGCCGGTGCCGGTCTGCTGCTGGCCGGTTGCGGCTCTACCAGCCTGAACCGTGCGCCGGTGGAAGACCGGCGCAGCGCGCCGGCCAGGACGGCGATGGACCCGAACACCCAGGCCGTCAAGCAGCCACCCGGGTTCGAGAATGCGGGCAAGCCGGGTTACTACACCGTCAAGCCCGGTGACACACTGATCCGCATCGGCCTGGAGACCGGGCAGAACTGGAAGGACATCCGGCGCTGGAACAACCTTGACAACCCGAACCAGATCGAGGTCGGCCAAGTGCTGCGTGTGGTGCCGCCTTCGGCTGGCACGTCGGTAGCGTCGACCGGCGTGGTGACCCGTCCGGTCGCCAGTTCAAGCGCCACGGCCGGCAGCGTGCCGCCGGCCGGTTCGGCATCCCAGCCGGCCCAGCCTGCTGCGGCTCCGGCCGAAGCAGTGGCTGCGAACGGTGAAGACGTTGTGGCCTGGGCTTGGCCGGTCAACAGCGGCCCGGTGCTGGCTGGCTTCGACGAAGTCAAGAACAAGGGGCTGGACATCGGGGGCAACGCGGGTGACCCGGTGCTGGCCGCTGCCGACGGCCGCGTGGTCTATGCGGGCGCCGGCCTGCGCGGCTACGGTAACCTGATCATCCTCAAGCACAACAACACCTACCTCACCGCCTACGCCCACAACCAGACCCTGCTGGTGAAGGAAGACCAGTCGGTGCGCAAGGGCCAGAAGATTGCCGAGATGGGCAACAGTGACGCCGACCGGGTGAAGCTGCACTTCGAAGTGCGCCGCCAGGGCAAGCCGGTCGATCCCTCCAAATACCTGCCGGCCAGGTAGGCCGGCACCACCAGCGCCTTGAGGACCAGCCATGACCAAACGCTCCCTCAACGGCTCTGGCAAGGCTGTGCGCGCGCTGTCGTCCGATGAGGATGCAAACCAGGCTCCAGTCCTCGAAGGGAGTGCGTCATTAGCTCCTGATTTGATAGCGGACAAGGCGCTGCCGCTGGCTGAAAGCGGCCTGGAGGCCGCCGGGGAGGCGAGCGACGCGCTCTCCTCCTACCTGCGCAACGTCCGCCGCACCGAACTGTTCACCGCCGAACAGGAGTACGCCACCGCAGTGCGCGCACGCGCCGGCGACTTTGCCGCCCGGCAAAGCATGATCGAGCACAACCTGCGCCTGGTGGTGAGCATCGCCAAGTTCTACCTTGGGCGTGGCGTGCCGCTGTCGGATCTGATCGAGGAGGGCAACCTCGGCCTCATGCACGCCATCGACAAGTTCGAGCCCGAGCGCGGCTTCCGTTTCTCGACCTATGCCACCTGGTGGATCCGCCAATCGGTGGAACGGGCGCTGATGCTGCAGGGGCGTGTGATCCGGCTGCCGGTCAATGTGGTGCGTGAGTTGCAGCAGGTGCTGCGCGCACGCCGCGCGCTGGAGAATGACCCGGCCTTCAACGCCAGCCGGCCGGACGGCGTGCGTGTCGAGGATGTGGCCAATTTCCTGGGACGCGATGTCAGCGAGGTGGCCGAACTGCTGGCGCTGGCCGAGGTCCCCCGCTCGCTGGATGCCACCTTGGAGCGATCGGAAGGCGAGCAGACGCTGGGTGACACGGTGGTGGATGAACTCGCGCTGGACCCGGGCAGCATCACCCAGGAGCACGAGGTCGAGCGCCTGTTGCACGAGTGGCTGCACAGCCTGTCACCACGCGAGCAGGAGGTGCTTGAGGGGCGCTATGGTCTGCACGACCGCGAGCCTGAGACGCTGGACGTGCTGAGTCAGCGCCTGGGCCTGACGCGCGAACGGGTGCGCCAGGTGCAGAACGAAGCCCTGCTCAAACTCAGACGCCATCTGGCGCGCCGCGGCATCACGCGCGAAGCACTGCTGTGATTGGCGGATGCGTCAGAACCCTCCCCGCCGGGGGAGGGCAGGGAGGGGGCTCCTGAAACAGCCGTCAGGCCAGGCCACGGGCCGGCTGGTACAGTCGGTCCATGGCCTGGCCTGTCCTTGTTTTTGACATCGAAACCATCCCCGACATCACGGGCTTGCGCGCCTTGCGCGGTGCACCGCCCGACAGCACCGACGCAGAGGTCTACGCGGCTTGGCTGGCCGAACGCAAGGAGCACGGCCAGAGCGATTTCATGCCGCTGCACCTGCAGCGTGTGCTGGTGATCAGCGCGGTGTTTCGCAACGCCGAAGGGCTGCGCATCCATTCCTTCGTCGACCGTGATGGCCACAGTGAAGGCAAGATCATCCAGACCTTCTTCAACACGCTGGAAAAGCACGTGCCGCAGCTGGTGAGCTGGAACGGCGGCGGCTTCGATCTGCCGGTGCTGCACTACCGTGGCCTGCAGCACGGCGTGGTGGCCGACAAGTACTGGGACCAGGGCGAGGACGACCGCGACTTCAAGTGGAACAACTACATCAGCCGCTACCACATGCGGCACCTCGACCTGATGGACCTGCTGGCGCTGTCCCAGCCCAAGAACAACGCACCGCTGGACGCCATGGCCAAGCTCTGTGGTTTCCCCGGCAAACTGGGCATGGACGGCTCGGCGGTGTACCCGGCCTACCTGGACGGCAAGTTGGAGGACATCCGGCGTTACTGCGAAACGGACGTGATGAACACCTACCTGCTGTACTGCCGCTTCCAGAAGATGCGTGGCGGCCTGCTGGAGACCGAATACGCGCAGGAGATCGAACGGGTCAAGGAGACGCTGGGCAACCTGGCGCCGACCGAGCCGCACTGGAACGAGTACCTGGCCGCCTGGGGATGAGCCGGCGGCTCTGAGACAATCTCGGCATGACTGATGCCGTTTCCCAAGAATCCGTTTTCCCGCCTGATGCACTGCTGATCGAGTCGCTCGACATCGAAGCGCAAGGCATTGCCCACCGGCCCGACGGCAAGGTGGTGTTTGTCGAAGGCGCGCTGCCGTTCGAGGTGGTCAGCGCCAGCGTAAATCGCAAGAAGAACAACTGGGAGCAGGCCACCGTCACGGCCATCCACCGCGAATCGTCGCAGCGCGTGCAACCGGGCTGCCCGCACTTCGGCCTGCATGCCGGCGCCTGCGGTGGCTGCAAGATGCAGCACCTGAACATGGCCGCCCAAGTGGCCATCAAGCAGCGCGTGCTGGAAGACAACCTGTGGCACCTGGGCAAGGTGCGGGCCGAGACGGTGCTGCGGCCAATTGAAGGCCCGTCCTGGGGCTACCGCTACCGCGCCCGCCTGTCGGTGCGCCATGTGCGCAAGAAGGGCACGGTGCTGGTGGGCTTTCACGAGCGCAAGAGCCGCTACGTGGCCGACATGGAAACCTGCGCGGTGCTGCCGCCGCACGTCAGCGCCATGCTGATGCCGCTGCGCTCGCTGATCGGCAGCATGGACGCCATCGAGACCTGCCCGCAGATTGAACTGGCCTGCGGCGATGAGGTGACGGCGCTGGTGTTGCGCCACCTGGAGCCTTTGAGCGCTGGCGACTTGGACAAGCTGCGTGCATTTGCCCAGGCCCATCCGGGCGTGCAGTGGTGGCTGCAGCCCAAGGGGCCGGACAGCGTGCACCTGCTGGAGGAGGCGCCGGATGCGCTGCAGCTGGCCTATGCGCTGCCGGAATTCGGCATCACCATGCCGTTCAAGCCGACCGATTTCACCCAGGTCAACCCGCACATCAACCGCGTGCTGGTGTCGCGCGCGCTGCGTCTGCTGGATGCGCAGAAGACGGAGCGCGTGATCGACTGGTTCTGCGGCCTGGGCAACTTTACGCTGCCGCTGGCGACACAGGCGCGCGAGGTGCTGGGCATTGAAGGCAGCGAGGTGCTGGTGGCGCGCTCACGCCAGAATTATGAGAAAAACAAGGCGCAAGACCTTTCCAGTTCTACGCTGGCAGCTACTGAATTTGTAGCGCGCAACCTCTTTGAGATGACGCCCGAGCTGCTGCTGGCCGATGGCGTGGCGGACAAGTGGCTGGTCGATCCGCCGCGCGAGGGCGCTTTTGCGCTGGCCAAGGCGCTGGCCGATCTGCATCAGCAGAAGGTCGATCCGGCCAACCACCCCACCACGCCCGGCGCCCAGGGCTGGACGCCGCCGCGGCGCATCGTCTACGTGAGTTGCAATCCGGCCACGCTGGCGCGCGATGCCGGCCTGCTGGTGCACCAGGCGGGGTACCGCTGCGTGGCGGCGGGGGTGGTCAACATGTTCCCGCACACGGCGCACGTGGAAAGCATCGCCATGTTTGATCTCGATGCTTCAGTGCAGGGTCATATGGCGTAGCCATGTGAGCCGGAGCTAAAGCATGGCGGTGTTCGAGCTGGTCGCCTGAACGGCCAGCCACCCGTGGAAGACGGCTGGCGGCGTCGGCCGCTCAGCGTTTCTCGGTGGCCGGCTTGCCGGTCTTGGCTTCGGCCACCTTGTCCTTGCTGGCGGACTCGCTCTTCTTGTCCTCGATGATCTCTTCTTTTTCGGCCACGCTGACGCCGACGGTGGGGGGCTGGCCCTCCATCTTGTTCTCGCGCATGTACTGGTCCATCTCCTTCCAGCCTTCGAAGACGGCGGTCTTGGAGGCCTTTTCGTTGAGGCGGTAGCAGTCTTCGATGCCGCGCAGGGCGTGACGGCAGGCTGCACCGATGGCGCGTGCATCCGCCTCGCGCTGGGCAATGCGCGGGTCGGGCCCCATGCCGGGAATCTCGCAACCAGCGAGCAGCAGGGCCAAGGCGGGAATGAGCAGACGCGGTGTCATGGGGTGTACAGGCAGTCGTTACAGAGCATATCGACAGTTTACGGCCTGACTTGAGTGCCGGCCGGGGCATGAAAAAAGGCCCCGCAGGGCCTTGGAGGTGGCGTCGACGCGTGGGGTTATTCGCGTTCGCCGCCGAAGATGCCCAGCAGGGCCAGCAGGCTCTGGAACACATTGATGATGTCCAGGTACAGCGCCAGCGTGGCGCTGATGTAGTTGGTCTCGCCGCCGTCGATGATCTGCTTCAGGTCATACAGCATGTAGGCACTGAAGATGCCGATGGCCGCCACCGAAATCGCCAGCATGCCGGCACTCGAGCCGACGAAGACGTTGACGACAGCGCCGACCATCAACACGATGGCACCCACCATCAGCCACTTGCCCATGCCCGAGAGGTCGCGCTTGATGACGCTGGCCAGGCTGGCCATGACGAAGAACACGCCGGCCGTACCGCCGAAGGCGGTCATCACCAGTTCGGGGCCGTTCTTGAAGCCCAGCACCATGGCGATCAGGCGCGAGAGCATCAGACCCATGAAGAAGGTAAAGCCCAGTAGCACCGGCACGCCGGCGGCCGAATCCTTGGTTTTCTGGATGGCGAAGATGAAGCCGAAGGCACCGGCCAGGAAGACGATCAGGCCCAAGCCGCCGCTGAGGGCCTGGGTGATGCCGGTGGCCACGCCGATCCAGGCGCCCAGCACCGTGGGGACCAGGCTCAGAGCGAGTAGCCAGTAGGTGTTGCGCAGCACCTTGTTGCGCTGGGCCTGCGACATGGCCTGGCCAAAACGGCCGGATTGTTCGAGGGTGTGAACTTGGTTGCTCATGATGACGATCTCCTGGATGACCTGTTTGCCACAGGTGGGGCCATTCTAGGGTGAATCAAGACCGGGGCCGCAAGGCACCACGGCTGGTGTGTATTTGGTCAGGGCAGTTTTACGTTGCGCAAAAGGCGCTGACGCGAGGACAGCCGCTATGCTTGCGGGTCTTGTGCAATTTCCCTGAGCGAGTTTCACCATGCAAACCAAACCCGTCCTGCAACTGTCCGACCTCAAGCTCATTGCCGCTGCGGCCGAATCCGAGGCGCTGAAGAACAACTGGGCCGTGACCATTGCCATCGTCGACGATGGGGGCCACCTGCTGTGGCTGCAGCGCCTGGACGGCGCCCCGGCCATCTCGGCCCACATCGCGCCGGCCAAGGCCAATACCGCCGCGCTGGGCCGTCGCGAAAGCAAAGTGTACGAAGACGTCATCAACGGCGGCCGCTATTCCTTCCTGAGTGCGCCGGCCATCGAGGGCATGCTTGAAGGCGGCGTGCCGATCATGGAGGACGGCCAGTGCCTGGGCGCAGTCGGGGTGAGCGGTGTGAAGTCGTCGGAAGACGCACAGATCGCCCGTGCGGGCATCGCAGCCATCGGCCTTTGAAGCGCCGATAAAAAAAGCCAGCCGGGGTCGCCCCTGGCTGGCCTCAAACGACCCTGGAAATCCTTGCTTGTTCCAGGTCGCCCACGAAAAGAAAACCTATTTGGTCAGGATCAGCTTGCCCTGGCGCGTGGTCTGCAGGCGGTAGACCTCGCCGTTGTGGCTGATCGCAATCGCCTTGCCGCCGCGCAGCAACTCGGCACTGTCGATCGCCGGCTGTGCTCTCACCCCGGCTGGCGGTGCCGGCGACGCTGCCGGCAGCGGGGCAGGGCGCTCCTGCATCTGCGACGAGCTCATGCCCATGCTCTCAGTGCTTGGGCTCGGTGATGAAGCCGATCTTGCGCAGGCCGGCCTGCTGTGCCAGGGCCATGGCCTGGGCCACACGCTCATAGCGCACCGACTTATCGCCGCGGATGTGCAGGTCCGGCTGCGGGTTCTTCGCCGCCTCGGCCTGCAGCAGCGCGGGCAGCGCCTCGTCACTGATGCGGTTCTCGTTGATGAAGTAGGCGCCGCTGGCGTCGACCGACAGCCGCACCGTCTCGGGCTTGATCTGTTCGCGCTCGCTCGACGCCTGCGGCAGGTCTACATTGACCGCATGTTTCATCACCGGCACGGTGATGATGAAGATGATGAGCAGCACCAGCATGACGTCGACCAGCGGCGTCATGTTGATTTCGTTCATCACCTCGTCGGTGTCGTCCTGGGTTCCGAAAGCCATGGTGCGGTCCCTCAGGCTTTCTTCATCGGCACGATCTTGGCGTCGCCGCTGCTGACGCGTGCGCCGGTGACGAAGTAGGCGTGCAGGTCATGGGCAAAACTGTTGAGTTTGCCCAGAATGGCCTTGTTGCCTCGCACCAGCGCGTTGTAGCCCAGCACGGCCGGAATGGCCACGGCCAGACCCAGGGCGGTCATGATCAGCGCCTCACCGATCGGGCCGGCCACCTTGTCGATGGTGGCCTGGCCGGCCGCGCCGATGCCCAGCAGCGCGTGGTAGATACCCCAGACGGTGCCGAACAGGCCGACGAAGGGCGCGGTGGAACCGACCGAGGCCAGGATGGCCAGGCCGCCTTGCAGGCGCGCGGTGCTGTGGTCGATGCTGTTGCGCAGGCAGCGTGTCACCCAGTCGCTGATGTCCAGGCTGTCATGCAGATGCGACTTGGTGTTGCGGTGGTGGGCCGCGGCCTCACGGCCTTCCTCGGCCAGATCGCGGAAGGGGTTGTCGTCGGGCGAGCCGAGGGTGGTCAGGCCTTCGGCGAAGTCGGCGCTGTGCCAGAAGGTCTCGGCCTGACGCGCCAGCTTCTTGTAGCGCACGATGTCCAGCGCCTTGATCACGATGACCATCCACGACGCCAGCGACATGCCCAGCAGCAGCAGGGCCACGGCGCGGGTGACCCAGTCACCCTGAGCCCAGACATTGAAGAGACCGAATTGCGATTCCATAAACACTCCAGAGACAGAAAATTATTCGAGAACGAAATTGATCGGCACGTTGAACCACATGGCCTCGGCCACGCCGCCACGCTTGCCCGGCACGTAGCGCCACTTGAGCACGGTCGCCAGCGCCGCTTGGTCCAGGCGGTCGTAGCCGCTGGACGTGCGGATTTCGGCCTGCTGGGCCGTGCCATCCACGCCGATCAGTACCCGCACCACCACCTTGCCTTGCTCGCCCAGGCGCTTGCTCAACGCCGGATAGGGCGGCTTGGGGTTGTTGAGGTAGGCCGCATCGCTGGAGGGCAGCTCAATCCTGGGCGGTGCCGGTGGCGAGGGTGGGCCTGCGGTCGCCGGCGCGGCTGCGGCCGGGGCAGCAGGTTGCGGTGTTGTCACACCGGTGGGTGCTGCCGCGGCGGGCTCGGGTGTAGCCACGGCGATCGGCTGCGGTGCCGGGGCGGTCTTCTGCGCTGCGCGGGGCTGCGGCTTGACCTGCGGGGTCGGAGGCTTGGGCTCTTCGGCACGCGGCGCCGGCGGGTTGATGAACTCGCTCAGCACCTCGGCCGGTACGATGACTTCCACCGCGCGGCGCAGCAGGCCGGTCTGCAGGGCCCAGAGGGCGGCGATGTGAAACAGCACGACGCTGGCAGCGATGACGATGCGGCGGTTCATGAGAGGGGCAGGAGCGTGTCGTTCGGACAAGGGCATAGTGTGAGGCATCTGTCAGGCCGAACCGGGCTCATTTACGGAAGATCCAGCAGGCCGACAGCGCGACCAGAAGCAGGCTGGCAAGGAGGGTCATGAACAGCATGATGGCTGCATTATAAATGCGAATTATTCGTATTTGTGCAAAGCGCCAACTTTTCGTTGTCTTTTCTCAAGCGACCTTGCCGTCACAGGTGTTCAGCAAGGCGGGTGTCGCCTGATCCAGGGTACGGCAGCCGCACAGGGCCATGGCAATCTCCAGTTCGTCCCGCAGTAGACGCAGCACGTGGGCCACGCCCATGGCGCCGGCGTTGGCCAGTCCGTACACATAGGGCCGGCCCAGCAGCACGGCGCTGGCGCCCAGGGCCATCGCCTTGAGCACATCGGTGCCGCGGCGGATGCCGCCATCGACCAGCACCGGCAAGGCGCCGGCAACGGCCTCGACGATGCGGGGCAGCATCTGCGCGGTGGCCGGCACGGTGTCCAGCGTGCGCCCACCGTGGTTGGACACCACGATGCCGGCCACCCCGAGGCGGGTGGCTTGGCGCGCATCGTCCGGGTGCAGCACGCCCTTGAGCAGGATGGGCAGGCGGGTCTGCGCCTGCAGCCAGACGACGTCGTCCCACGTCGGCGCATGACGCAGCAGGCCGTCGAACAAGGCGCTCTGGCCCGGGGCGAGTTCGACCGGCGTTACCGGGGGCAGGCCTTCGAGGTTGACAGCCCGTATGCCAGGGGGCAGCCGGAAGTTGGCGCGGCGCTCGCGGTCACGCGCGCCGCTGGTGGGGGCGTCCACCGTCAGCACCAGTGCCTCATAGCCGGCGACTTCGGCGCGCCGTACCAGATCGCGCGTGAAACCGCGGTCGTGCTGCAGGTAGAGCTGGAACCACAGCGGGCCGCGTCCCGCGTCGGACAGCATGGCCTGCGCCACCGCTTCCAGCGGGGTGCTGGCCTGGGTGCTCAGCACCATGCCAGCGCCCAGCGCCGCAGCGGCATGGGCAGCAGCGAGTTCGCCGTCCGGGTGGGCCATGCGCTGGTACGCCACCGGCGCCAGCAGGATAGGGTGGGCCAGGGTGCGCCCCAGCAGCGTCACGCGGGTGTGGCCGCCGGCCAGCGGCTGCAGCACACGGGGCAGCAGTGGCAGCTGGTCCCAGGCGCTGCGTCAGATCCCAGCTGCCCTGTCAGAGCGGCGCGCCCTGTATGGCCATGACCCCACCCACCTGGCACAGCTGGCCCTCAAGGATGCCACACGGGGAGCCCAGCTGAGACCACAGTGGCCCAAGATCTACTCACGCCAGGTGCTGGGGCTGTTGTTGGGGCACTGGGGCAGTGGGGGCCTGGGCTTGTACTTGCAGCAGCAGCAGCCGGATGGGTGCAGCAGCGGCAGCCCATCGTGGCCTACCCGCAGTGACCGCAGCAGCAGCAGCAGCAGCAGCCGCCACCGCCGCCGCCGCCGCTCCACCTGACCTGCCCGCCCTCCGAGCTGACCCGGGACGCCTTCCGATGGGACCAGCGCTTCTTCCCGCTCCTCATCCAGCCCGGACAGCAGCAGCAGCACGGCCTCTCAGCCGCCGCCGCGGCGGCGGCGGCGGCGCACCCCGCGCTCCCCTTGCTGCGCGGCCTGGCCGTGGAGAACCATGTCAGCGGCCAGGTCGACATGCTCCAGCGGACACTGCTGAGCCGTCCCAACCTGGAGCGCCTGATCTCCAACACCGACCTCGACCTGCAGATCTCCGGCTCGTCCGACCTGGAATCGCTCGTCCAGGGCCTGGCCAACCAGATCAGGATCACGCCGCAGACGCGCAACCTGTTCACCATCACCTATCGCAACACCAGCCCGAAACTGGCGTTCGACGTGGTGCAGACCATCCTGACGACCTTCATCGAAAGCAAGACCGGCGCCAACCGCTCCGAGATGCAGAACGCCACGCTGTTCCTGGAGCAGCAGATCGCCGCCTATGAGCGCCAGCTGCGCGATGCGGAACGGCGGCGTGCGGATTTCCGCTCGAAATACATGGACCTGCTGCCGAACGACCTGAACGGCGTGACCCGGATGGAAACGGCGACGCAGATGGTGCGCGCGTTGCAAGGCAGCCTGCAGGACGAAACCGTGAAGCGCGACATGCTGCGCGCCGAGGTTGCGGCAATCCCCCCGCTGCTGGTCACCGAAACCGAGACCCAGGGTACCGGCACGACCGGCATTCTCCGCAACCTGAGCGGCCCGGCCAAGGCGCGGCTCGACGAGGCCGAAACCGCGCTGACCGAGTTGCGCCAGCGCTACACCGACAATCACCCCGACGTGGTGTTCGCCAAGCGCCGCCTGGAAACGCTGCGCGCCACCGCGCTGCGCGAGGCGGAGCAGATGGCGCGCGAGGCGGCGGGCGCGTCCAACCCGAACGATCCCGGCGGAACCGCCCTGGGCTCGCGCAGCCGTTCGCAGCCGAACCCGGTCTATGAGCAGCTGAAGGTCCGGCTGGTCGAGACGGAGTCGGCGTTGTCGTCGCTGCAGCGGCAGCTGGCGGACGCAACGCGCGAGCGCAACCGGCTGGAGGAGATCGCGCGCGGCGCACCGGGGTTGCAGGCCGAGTTCATGAACCTGAACCGCGACTACGACGTGTTGCGCCGCAACTACGAGGAGCTGCTGGCGCGGCGCGAATCGATGCGCATCGCCTCGGCCGCCGACGCGGATGCCGACAAGATCAAGATCCAGATCGTCGATCCGCCGCAGGTGCCGCAGAACGCGGTGGAGCCGAAGCGTGGCGTGCTGACCACGGGCGTCCTCGTGGCGGCGGTCGCGCTCGGGATCGGCCTGGCGCTGCTGCTCGCGCAGTTCGACCAGTCCTTCCATACGCTGGACGAGTTGCGCGATCTCGGCCTGCCGGTCGCCGGCAGCATCTCCATGGTCGCGGTCACGTCGCCCGGCGCGCGCATCGTCTCCGTGGTGTCGTTCACCATGGCGCTCATGATGTTGCTGGGCGTCTATACGGGCTTGCTCTACCGCCTGTTCAAGTCGGGGGGACCGCTCTAGGCCATGGCGAAGGGACCCGATCATCTGGCT
>JAULXO010000034.1:0-61411 GCA_032118555.1 Hylemonella sp.
TGGGCGAACACCGGGCCGGGGTGGAAGACGAAACCCTCGCGGCCGCGCTCGTAGATGGACACGCCCACCAGGTCGCTGGGCATCAGGTCGGCGGTGAACTGCACGCGCGAGAACTGCAGGCCGAAGGTGCGGGCCAGCGCATGCGCCAGGGTGGTCTTGCCGACGCCCGGGGCGTCTTCGATCAGCAGGTGGCCGCCGGCCAGCAGGCAGGCCACGCTGTCCTGCACCTGGCTGGATTTGCCTACGATCACCGTGTTAAGCTGATCGACAAGAGACTTGAGCTTGTGCTGTGCATCCATGGCACGACCTTACCCGAAATCGCACGTGGCGGAACATCACCGTGAGCAAGACCGGCTACTACACCCACCCCGATTGCCGCAAACATGAAATGGGGCCCGGCCACCCCGAGTGCCCCGAGCGGCTGGATGCCATTGAAGACCGTCTGCTGATTTCCGGCGTGGGCGACGCGCTCACCCGGCTCGATGCGCCGCTGGCCTCGGTGGAAGAGATTGAACTGGCGCACGGCCGCATGCACATCGCCGCGCTGCGCGGCCTGCACGACATGTTGCTGGAGGAGGTCAATGCTGGTGGCCCGCGCTACTCGCATGTGGACCCGGACACCGCCATGAACGCCAACACCTGGACCGCCATTCTGCGCAGTGCCGGGGCGGCCATGGCGGCGACCGATGCGGTGATGGCTGGCGAGCTGGAAAACGCCTTCTGCGCCACCCGCCCGCCCGGCCACCACGCCTGCCGCGACAAGGCCATGGGTTTTTGTTTCGTCAACAACGTGGCACTGGCGGCCAAGTACGCGGTGGAACGTCACGGCCTCAAGCGCGTGGCGATTGCCGACTTCGACGTGCACCACGGCAATGGCACCGAGGACATCGTGGCCGACGACCCGCGCATCCTGATGGTCAGCATCTACCAGCACCCCTATTACCCGCATGGCGGCGCGCGTCCGGACACGGACACCATGGTCAATGTGCCGGTGCCGGCCTACACGAAGGGGATGGATGTACGCGAGCTGATCGAGATGCTGTGGATGCCGCGCCTGGAAGCGCACAAGCCGGAGATGATTTTCATCAGCGCCGGTTTCGATGCCCACCGCGAGGACGACATGGGGCAGCTGGGCCTGGTGGAGAACGACTACGCCTGGATCACCGAACGGCTGAAGGACGTGGCGCGCCGCTACAGCAAGGGGCGCATCGTCTCGTGCCTGGAAGGCGGCTACAACCTGAGCGCGCTGGCGCGCAGTGTCGAAGCACACGTCCGCGTCCTTGCGGATGTTTGAGCACGGCGGCGCAACGCGCCGGCTTCACCGCCGGGCCGCCTCAAGGTGAAACGCGGCCCCTCGGGGGGCAGGGAGCTACACGCAGTGAGCGACCGTGGGGGCCACATTCATCACCAGGCGATGTAGGCGTAGCCCTTTTCCTGCAGTTCCATGATGGCGGCAGCGCCGACTTCCTCCACCTTGGCGAAGTCGAGCATGTCTTCCTTTTCCCAGCCGATGGTGTGCATGGTGTTGCCGCAGGCGATGAATTCGATGCCGTAGGACTCGCTCATGCCGCGCACGCGCTGCTGCAGTTCCTTGGGCACCGGGCGCTTAGGTCTCTTGGCCAGCAGGTGGATGCCGGGGCCCCAGACCACCACCACGATGGCGACGTCGTCCACGTATTTCTTCAGCATGGCACCGATCGAGTTCAGGATGGCCTCCTGGTACTCGGGTTCATGGCGGTTGATCTGGTAGACCACCTTGTGCGGCGGGCCGTCGTTGGCCGGTGCCGGCCGGGGCACGGCGGACTGGGCGGTGGTGGCAGCGCCCGCGCCGGCAGCGGCCAGGGCGGTCAGGAGTTGGCGACGGGGCAGGGAAGACTTGGACATGGCTGGGAGCATCGGGGCGTTGAGGGGTAGATTAGCCGAAAACGCATAAGTTCATTGCCTGCGATCCATAGGCCGTTACGCAGGAACAGGGCCTGCCATGCAAGGCAATTCGGGGAGAATCGGTCCCACACGGTGCATGCCGCACTGGAATGAGTGGTGAATATGGGTGAACTGAACAATCTGATGCACGAGCTGGGCGGCGCCCGGGTCTGGGTGGAAGGGCTGGTGCTGGTGGCCTGCATCGTGCTGGCCTATGGTGTGGCGCGGTTGGCAGGGCGCGGGCAGACGGCGGAGTCGGTCTGGTTCGGGCGCCGCACCTTCGACGGCCTGCTGTTCCCGGCGCTGGCAGTGGTGCTGATCTACGCCGCACGCTACGTGCTGGCGCAATACCAGCCCGTGGTGGTGCTGAAGGTGGCCCAGCCGATCTTCATGTCGCTGGCGGTGATCCGCCTGTGTGTGCAGGTGCTCAGCGCCTCGTTCCCGAAGTCGCCGGCGGTGCAGCTCACCGAGCGTCTGGTGTCATGGCTGGCCTGGGGCGTGGCGGTGCTGTGGATTACCGGCTTGCTGCCGGCGGTGCTGGCGGAACTCGATTCGATCACGCTGGCCTTTGGCAAGACACGCGTGAGCCTGCGAACCATGATCGAGGGTACGCTGTCTTCGGGCGTGGTGCTGGTGCTGGCGCTGTGGATATCGGCCACGCTGGAGCGGCGCATCCTGCGCGAGGCGGTGGGCGACCTGTCCATGCGCAAGGTGGCGTCCAACGCCATCCGTGCCGTGCTGCTGCTGGTGGGCCTGCTGTTTGCGCTCTCGGCCGTGGGGGTGGACCTGACCGCGCTGTCGGTGCTGGGCGGCGCCCTGGGCGTGGGCCTGGGTTTTGGCCTGCAGAAGCTGGCGGCCAACTATGTCAGCGGCTTCGTCATCCTGATCGAGCGTTCGCTGCGCATCGGCGACATGGTGCGCGTCGATGGCTTCGAAGGCGTGGTGACGGACATCAAGACGCGCTACACGCTGATCCGTGCGCTCAACGGCCGCGAGTCGGTGGTGCCCAATGAACTGATCATCACGCAGCGGGTCGAGAACCTGTCGCTGGCCGACCCGAAGGTGTCGATGTCGGTCACGGTCTCGGTGGGCTATGACAGCAATGTCGAGCAGGTGCAGCAGATCCTGTGCGCGGCGGCGGCAGCGTGCGAGCGGGTGCTGAAGGACCCGGCGCCTGCGGCCCATCTGAGCAACTTCGGCGCCGACGGGCTGGAGTTCACGCTGACGACCTGGATCGTCGACCCGGACAAGGGGCTGGCGGCGCTGCGTTCCGAGATCAACCTCAACATCCTGCGTGGCCTGCGCGCGGCCGGCATCGACATTCCCTACCCGCAACGGGTGGTGGAACTGCGCGCGGGTCCGGCATCGGAGGTGGCGCTGCCCCGTGGAAAACCCTAAACCGACCGATCGGTCGGTTAATTCATAATTGTCTTCGGCGACCCTATAACCATCCATACACAGGAGACATCGTCATGAAGAAACTTCGCACCTACTCGCTGCTGGCGGCGGCACTGCTCTGCGCCGGTCTGGCGCAGGCGCAGATCAAGGTCGGCGTCACGGTCTCGGCCACCGGCCCGGCGGCCTCGCTGGGCATCCCGGAGAAGAACACCTTCACCCTGATGCCTAAGACGATTGCCGGCAAGTCGGTCGAGTACATCGTGCTCGACGATGCCTCCGACACCACCACCGCGGTCAAGAACACGCGTAAGCTGATTGCCGAGGACAAGGTGGACGTGGTGATCGGCTCGACCATCACACCGAACTCGTTGGCCATGATCGATGTGGTGGCGGAGGCCGAGACGCCGATGATCGCCATGGCCGCCTCGGCCCGCATCGTCGAGCCCATGGACGCCAAGCGCCGCTGGGTCTTCAAGACGCCGCAGAACGACAGCCACATGGCCAGCGCCGTGACCGGCCACATGTCCGATGTCGGCGTCAAGACCATGGCCTTCATCGGCTTCAACGATGCCTACGGCAGCGGCTGGGCTGACGAGATGGCCAAGTTCGCGCAGTTGCGCGGCATCAAGATCGTCGCCACCGAGCGCTTTGCGCGCAACGATACCTCGGTCACCGGCCAGATCCTGAAGATCATGTCGGCCAACCCCGATGCGGTGCTGATCGCCGGCTCCGGCACGCCGGCGGCGTTGCCGCAGAAGACGCTCAAGGAGCGCGGCTACAAGGGCAAGATCTACCAGACCCACGGCGTGGCCAACCCCGACTTCCTGCGCGTGTGCGGCAAGGATTGCGAAGGCACCTTCCTGCCGGCCGGCCCCATCCTGGTGGCCAGCCAGCTGCCGGCCAACAACCCGATCCGCAAGGTGGCCCTGGACTACATCGGCAAGTACGAAAAGGCCTTCGGTGCCGGTACGTTCTCCACCTTCGGTGGCCACGCCTGGGACAGCGGCCTGATGCTGGAGAAGGCGATTCCGGTCGCCCTCAAGGCCGGTCAACCGGGTACCAAGCAGTTCCGCGCTGCGCTGCGCGACGCGCTGGAGAAGACCACCGAGCTGACCGTCACGCACGGCATCATGAACATGACGCCGAATGACCACCTGGGTTTTGACCAGCGCGCCCGCGTGATGGTCGAGATCAAGGGCGGTGCCTGGAAGCTGATTGGCGACGCCAAGTAAGCCGTCAGGCATGATAAGAGCAACCAGGGGCGGCACGACCGCCCCTGTTGTTATCCCTGGCGGTTTGCGAGAGACGGGAACGAGATGGATTTATCGATAGCGGCCATCCTGGCGCAGGATGGCCTGACCTCCGGGGCGATCTACGCGCTGCTGGCGCTGGCCCTGGTGCTGGTGTTCTCGATCACGCGCGTGATCTTCATTCCGCAAGGCGAGTTCGTCGCCTTTGGTGCCTTCACCATGGCGGCCTTGCAGAGTGGCCAGTTCCCCACCGCGGTCTGGCTGTTGCTGGGTCTGGGCGTGGCGGCCTTCGTGATGGAGCTGGTGGCGATTGCGCGCCAGCCCGAGCGCCGTGAGGCAGCCGAGGTGGGGCGGGCCTTTGTCCATATCCTGCTGCTGCCACTGGCGGTGTGGGGCACGTCGCAACTGCTCCCATCAAGCGGTTGGCCGATGGCGCTGCAGGTCGTCTTCACCCTGGCAGTGGTGGTTCCCATGGGGCCGCTAGTCTACCGTTTGGCCTACCAGCCGCTGGCCAGCGCGTCCACGCTGGTGCTGCTCATCGTATCGGTCGGCGTGCATTACGCGCTCACCGGCATCGGCCTGTTGGCCTTCGGTGCAGAGGGCGTGCGCACCGAGCCCTTCACCGACCTGCGCTTCGAGATCGGCGCGCTGTCGGTCTCGGGCCAGAGCCTGACGGTGATCGCAGCCGCCGTGGTACTGATCCTGGCGCTGTACCTTTACTTCGGCCGCACGCTGTCGGGCAAGGCGTTGCGGGCCACGGCGGTCAACCGTGTCGGTGCGCAGATCGTCGGCATCGGCATCACGCAGGCCGGCCGCGCGTCCTTCCTGCTGGCCGCGGCCATGGGCGCGGTGTGCGGCATCCTGATCGCCCCCTTCACCACCATCTATTACGACAGTGGTTTCCTGATCGGCCTCAAGGGTTTCGTCGCGGCCATCATCGGCGGCCTGGCGAGCTACCCGGTGGCCGCCGCCGGCTCACTGCTGGTGGGGCTGCTGGAGTCCTATGCCTCCTTCTGGGCCAGCGCCTACAAGGAGGTCATCGTCTTCACGCTCATCCTGCCGGTGCTGCTGTGGCGCTCATTGGCGTCGCCGCACCATGACGAGGAGGAAGAGGCATGAACCGGCTCTTCCTGCTTTTCATCGCGTGCCTGGCGCTGCTGCCGGTGCTGCCCACGCCGGAGTTCTGGATCACGCAGGCCAATTACATCGGGCTGTTTTCCATCGTCGCCATCGGCCTGGTGCTGCTCACCGGCGTGGGTGGCATGACGTCCTTCGGCCAGGCGGCCTTCGTCGGCCTGGGTGCCTATGCCACGTCCTACCTCAGCACCGCGCTGGGCGTGTCCCCCTGGCTGGGCCTGCTGGCCGGCGTGGCGGTGGCCATGGCGGTGGCGTTTGTGCTGGGGGCGCTGACCATGCGCCTGTCCGGCCACTACCTGCCGCTGGGCACGATCGCCTGGGGCCTGTCGTTCTTCTTCCTGTTCGGCAACATGGAGATGCTGGGCAAGTTCGACGGCATCAGCGGCATTCCGCCGCTGGAACTGTTCGGCCACCCGCTGCGCGCCGGCGAGGACATCTTCTACCTGATCTGGGCCGTGGTGGTGCTGGCCGTGGTGGCGACGCAGAACCTGCTCAACTCGCGCCCGGGCCGCGCCATCCGCGCGCTCAAGGGCGGGGTGGTGATGGCCGAGGCCATGGGTGCGCGCACTGCCTGGCTCAAGCTGGTGTGCTTCGTCTTTGCCGCTGTGCTGGCCAGCCTGTCGGGCTGGCTGTACGCACACATGCAGCGTTCGGTCAATCCGACGCCGTTCGGCCTCAACGCCGGCATCGAGTACCTGTTCATGGCGGTGATCGGCGGCGCCGGTCACGTCTGGGGCGCGATCTTCGGCGCCGGCCTGGTGACGGTGCTGAAGGACCAGCTGCAGTCCATCCTGCCGCACCTGCTGGGCGAGGCGGGCAACTTCGAGACCATCGTGCTCGGCGTGCTGCTGGTGGTGCTGCTGCAGTACGCGCGCAACGGCCTGTGGCCCTATGTGGCCGAGCTGATGCCGCGCCGCTGGCGCCGCCAGACGCAGCTGCAGCCGCCGGCCGATGCGGCGCCGCTGCCGGTGCGGCCGCGCCCGAACAGCGGCGAAACGCTGCTGGAGGTCGACGGTGCACGCAAGGAATTCGGCGGCCTGGTGGCGGTGAACGACATGCGCTTCGAGGTCAAGGCCGGTGAGATCGTCGGCCTGATCGGCCCCAACGGTGCCGGCAAGTCCACCATGTTCAACCTCATCACCGGGGTGCTGGAGGTCACGCGCGGCGAGGTGCGCTACCGCGGCGAGCCGATCCAGAACCGGCCCTCGCGCGAGATCGTCAGCCGCGGCATTGCGCGCACCTTCCAGCACGTCAAGCTGCTGGGGCAGATGTCGGTGCTGGAGAACGTGGCCTTGGGTGCGCACCTGCGCGGCGAGGCCGGCGTGCTGCGCAGCATGCTGCGCCTGAACCGGGAAGAAGAAGGACGGCTGCTGGCCGAGGCCCAGCGGCAGCTGGAGCGCGTCGGCCTGGCGCAACTGATGCACGAGCCGGCCGGCAGCCTGGCGCTGGGCCAGCAACGCATCCTGGAAATCGCCCGTGCCTTGTGCTGCGACCCGGCGCTGCTGCTGCTGGACGAGCCGGCCGCCGGCCTGCGCTACAAGGAGAAGCAGGCGCTGGCCGAACTGCTTGCCAAGCTGCGCAGCGAAGGCATGAGCGTGCTGATCGTCGAGCACGACATGGATTTCGTGATGAACCTGTGCGACCGCCTGGTCGTGATGGAATTCGGCACCCTGATCGCGCAGGGTGTGCCCTCGGTGGTGCAGCAGGACCCGGCTGTGCTCGAAGCGTACCTGGGAGGCCTATGAGCGCTCAACCTTTGCCCCAGCAAGCGCTGGCGCCGGTGCTGGACGTGCAGGCGCTGCATGCCGGCTACGGCAAGGTGGCGGCCCTGCATGGCGTGCACCTGCGCGCCGAGGCGGGCGAGATCGTCACCGTGATCGGCCCCAACGGCGCCGGCAAGTCGACCCTGCTCAACGCCTTGGGCGGCACGCTGCCGCAGACCGGCAATGCGCGCGGCCAGATCCGTTTTCTTGGCCACGAGCTCAACCGCATGGCGGTGGAGCAGCGCGTGGCGCTGGGCATGTCGCTGGTGCCGGAAAAGCGCGAGTTGTTCGGCAGCATGAGCGTGCTCGACAACCTGCTGCTGGGCAGCTATCGCCGTCATCGGCTGCGCGAGCCGAACCCGACCGATCAGTTGCAGAATGTCTTCGAGTTGTTCCCGCGCCTGCGCGACCGGCAGACCCAGCTGGCCGCCACGCTGTCGGGCGGCGAGCGGCAGATGCTGGCCATCGGCCGGGCGCTGATGGCCAAGCCGCGCCTCTTGATGCTCGACGAGCCCAGCCTGGGGCTGGCGCCGCTGATCGTGAAGGAGATCTTCCGCATCATCGCCCAGCTCAAGCAGACCGGTGTGACCATTCTTTTGGTGGAGCAGAACGCCCGCGCTGCCTTGCAGGTGGCCGACCGCGCTTATGTGCTGGAGATGGGTGAGGTCATGCTGGACGGCCCGGCCGAGCAGCTGGCGCGCGACCCCAAGGTGGTGGAAACCTACCTCGGCCTGAGCCGCGCCAAGTGAGGGCATGCGCCGCAGCGGCGCCTTGGCCCCTGTTGCATGAAGGAAATCCTTGCCTGAGGGCAAGATGATCGGTTTATAATCAAAAAAAGCACGACCGTTCGTTTTTGTGCATAGAGTCATATCGGCACCGACGGATGACGCAGTGCCGCATAGAATCACCTGATTGACGTGCACGTCAATCACAACATCCGAATTTGCAACTAGCTGGAGTGGCAGAAATGAAAGTCCTGGTAGCCGTCAAACGCGTGGTGGACTACAACGTGAAGGTCCGCGTCAAGTCGGACAACACGGGTGTAGACATCGCCAACGTCAAAATGAGCATGAACCCGTTTGACGAGATCGCTGTGGAAGAAGCCGTGCGCCTGAAGGAAAAGGGCGCCGTCACTGAAGTCATCGCCGTGTCCTGCGGCGTGGCCCAGTGCCAGGAAACCCTGCGCACCGCCATGGCCATCGGCGCCGACCGTGCCATCCTGGTGGAAACCAACGAAGAACTGCAGCCGCTGGCCGTGGCCAAGCTGCTCAAGGCGCTGGTCGACAAGGAGCAGCCGGGCTTGGTGATCCTGGGCAAGCAGGCCATTGACGACGACGCCAACCAGACCGGCCAGATGCTGGCCGCGCTGGCTGACCTGCCGCAGGCTACCTTCGCTTCCAAGGTGGAGATCGCCGACGGCAAGGCCAACGTCACCCGCGAGGTGGACGGCGGCCTGGAGACCATCGCCGTCAGCCTGCCGGCCGTGGTGACCACCGACCTGCGCCTGAACGAGCCGCGCTACGTGACGCTGCCCAACATCATGAAGGCCAAGAAGAAGCAGCTCGACACCGTCAAGCCGGAAGACCTGGGCGTGGACGTCACGCCGCGCATCAAGACCCTGAAGGTCTCGGAGCCCCCGAAGCGCAGCGCCGGCATCAAGGTGCCCGACGTCGCCACGCTGGTCGACAAGCTGAAAAATGAAGCGAAAGTGATCTAAGGAGTTGATGGAAATGACTGCACTCGTTATTGCTGAACACGACAACGCTTCCATCAAGGGCGCGACCCTCAACACCGTGACCGCCGCCAAGGCCTGCGGTGGCGACGTCCACGTGCTGGTGGCCGGCCACAACGCCGCGGCTTCCGCTGCGGCTGCGGCCCAGATCGCCGGTGTGTCCAAGGTGATCCATGCCGACGGCGCCAGCCTGGCACACGGTCTGGCCGAGAACGTGGCGGCCCAGGTGCTGGCCATTGCCGGCAGTTACAGCCACATCCTGTTCCCGGCCACCGCCAGCGGCAAGAACGTCGCACCGCGCGTTGCCGCCAAGCTCGACGTGGCCCAGATCTCCGACATCACCAAGGTCGAGAGCGCCGACACCTTCGAGCGCCCGATCTACGCCGGCAACGCCATTGCCACCGTGCAGAGCAGCGATGCGGTGAAAGTCATCACCGTGCGCAGCACCGGCTTTGACGCCGCGGTCGCCACGGGTGGCAGCGCTGCGGTCGAGACCGTGGCGGCCGCCGCCGACAGCGGCAAGAGCAGCTTCGTGAGCGAGGAACTGGCCAAGAGCGAGCGCCCCGAGCTGACCGCCGCCAAGATCATCGTCTCCGGTGGCCGTGCCCTGGGTTCGAGCGAGAAGTTCAACGAAGTGATGACCCCTCTGGCCGACAAGCTGGGTGCTGCCATCGGCGCCAGCCGCGCGGCCGTGGACGCCGGCTACGCCGCCAACGACCTGCAGGTTGGTCAGACCGGCAAGATCGTCGCGCCGCAGTTGTATGTGGCCTGCGGTATCAGCGGCGCCATCCAGCACTTGGCCGGCATGAAGGACTCCAAAGTCATCGTCGCCATCAATAAGGACCCGGAAGCCCCGATCTTCTCGGTGGCCGACTACGGCTTGGAGGCTGACCTCTTCACCGCGGTGCCGGAGCTGGTTGCAGCGCTGTAAGCACCGCCCCGAAAGGCATCGCGTGCGATGCCTTTTTTTTGACTTGTTGCCCCTGAATTTCCCGGAGTAAGACCATGAGTTACGTTGCGCCCGTCAAGGACATGCTGTTCAACCTCAAGCACCTGGCGCAGATTGACGAGATCGCCCGCATTCCCGGCTTCGAGGATGCCGGTTTCGACACCGCGCAGGCGGTGCTGGAAGAGGCGGCCAAGTTCAACGGCGAGGTGGTCGCCCCGCTGAACTGGGAAGGCGACAAGAATCCGTCGAGCTGGAAGGACGGCCAGGTCACGACCACGCCGGGTTTCAAGGACGCCTTCCGCCAGTTCGCCGAGGGCGGCTGGCAGGGCCTGCAGCACCCGACCGACTTTGGCGGCCAGGGCCTGCCCAAAACCATCGGTGCGGCCTGCATCGAGATGGTCAACAGCGCCAACCTCAGCTTCGCGCTGTGCCCGCTGCTGACCGACGGCGCCATCGAGGCCCTGCTGACCGCGGGTTCCGACGAGCTCAAGGCCATCTACCTGGAAAAACTCATCAGCGGCGAATGGACCGGCACCATGAACCTGACCGAGCCGCAGGCCGGCAGCGACCTGGCCTTGGTGCGCAGCCGCGCCGAACCGCAACCGGATGGCAGCTACAAGGTCTTCGGCACCAAGATCTTCATCACCTACGGTGAGCACGACATGGCCGACAACATCGTGCACCTGGTGCTGGCGCGCGTGACCGGTGCGCCCGAAGGCATCAAGGGCATCAGCCTGTTTGTCGTGCCGAAGTTCCTCGTCAACAAGGACGGTTCTCTCGGCGTGCGCAACGACGTGCACTGCGTCAGCATCGAGCACAAGATGGGCATCAAGGCCAGCCCGACCGCCGTGTTGCAGTACGGCGACCATGGCGGTGCCATCGGTTACCTGGTGGGCCAGGAGAACCGTGGCCTCGAATACATGTTCATCATGATGAACGCCGCCCGCTATGCGGTGGGTGTGCAGGGTATCGCGGTGGCCGAGCGCGCCTACCAGAAGGCCGTGGCCTACGCCAAGGACCGCGTGCAGAGCCGCCCGGTTGATGGTTCCATCAAGGCCGCGGCGCCCATCATCCATCACCCGGATGTGCGCCGCATGCTCATGACCATGCGCGCCTACACCGAGGGTTGCCGTGCCATGGCCTCCGTGGCCGCTGCCGCCTACGACGCAGCCCACCACCACCCGGACGTCGAGACCCGCAAGACCAACCAGGCCTTCTACGAATTCATGGTGCCGCTGGTCAAGGGCTACAGCACCGAGATGAGCCTGGAAGTCACCTCGCTCGGCGTGCAGGTGCACGGCGGCATGGGCTTCATCGAGGAAACGGGCGCGGCGCAGTACTACCGTGACGCCAAGATCCTGACCATCTACGAAGGCACTACCGCCATCCAGGCCAACGACCTGGTGGGGCGCAAGACTCTGCGTGACGGCGGCCAGACCGCCAAGGGCATCGCCAAGCAGATCGAGGTCACCGAGGCTGAGCTGAAGCGCAACGGCAGCGCCGACGCGCTGGCGGTGCTCAAGCACCTGAGCGCGGCTCGCCAAGCCTTTGTGGCAGTGGTCGATTACCTGGCTGGCGAGCAGAATCCGAACGCCGTCTATGCCGGCAGCGTGCCCTACCTGATGCTGGCCGGCAACCTGATGGCCGGCTGGCAGCTGGCGCGCTCGCTGCTGGTGGCGCAAGCCGAACTGGCGCGCGGCGAAGATGCCGCCTTCATGCAGGCCAAGATCGCCACCGCACGCTTCTATGCCGAGCACCTGCTGAGCAAGGCGCCCGGTGTGCGCGACAGCATCGTCGACGGTGGCGGCAGCGCCGTGGCGCTGGCGCTCGAGGCGTTCTGATACGCCTAGGCTACTACTAAAAGAATAGCGGCTGTCGCCCGATTGACAAGGGCTGCAGCCGCTTTTTATTGAGAATACGGAAAACCTCAGGAGACCCCATGTCCAAGCTGCCCCCAACCCTGCAGAACCTGCCGCTGCCCATCATCGGCTCGCCGCTGTTCATCATCAGCAACCCCAAGCTGGTGATTGCGCAATGCATTGCCGGCGTGGTGGGCTCGATGCCGGCGCTCAATGCGCGCCCGGCCTCGCAGCTCGACGAATGGCTGGCCGAGATCACGGAAGCACTGGCCGCCCACAACAAGGCGCACCCGGAGCGGCCGGCGGCGCCGTTTGCCATCAACCAGATCGTGCACAAGTCGAACGACCGGCTGGAGCACGACATGGCGCTGTGCGTGAAATACAAGGTGCCGGTGATCATCACCTCGCTGGGTGCGCGCGAGGAGATCAACCAGGCGGCGCACAGCTACGGCGCCGTGGTGCTGCACGACATCATCAACAACAAGTTCGCCCACAAGGCGATCGAGAAGGGCGCCGACGGCCTGATCGCCGTGGCGGCCGGTGCCGGCGGCCATGCGGGCGTGAAGAGCCCGTTTGCGCTGGTGCAGGAGATCCGCCAATGGTTCGACGGCCCGCTGGCGCTCAGCGGTGCCATTGCCACCGGCGGCGCCGTGCTGGCGGCGCAGGCCATGGGCGCGGACTTCGCCTACATGGGCTCGGCCTTCATTGCCACGCACGAGGCGCGCGCGGTCGAGGCCTACAAGCAGGCCATCGTCGACGGCAACTCGGATGACATCGTCTACAGCAACCTGTTCACCGGCGTGCACGGCAACTACCTGGCGCCCAGCATCCGCGCTGCCGGTCTGGACCCGGAGCACTTGCCCGAGAGCGATCCGAGCAAGATGAACTTCGGCGGCGATGCGAAGAAGGCCTGGAAGGATATTTGGGGTGCCGGCCAGGGCATCGGGGCCATCACCAAGCTGCAGAGCACGGCCGACTTCGTGGCCCAGCTCAAGCAGGAGTACCGCGCAGCGCGTGAACGCCTGTTGGCGATGCACTACGCCGACTGAAGCACGAAGACCGTGAAGGGCGAGCGCTGACAGCCCGCGTCAGCGCAGCAGCGCGAGCAGGGCGTCGGGCGCCCAGGCTTGCAGCGAGGCCCAGGGGTTGAGCAGTTGCTGCAAGGCCGGCTGGCTGCGCAGCAGTTCAGTCACGTCGGGCTGGCTGAGCCACCAGCAGCCGTACAGCAGCGCGCCCGACAGCAGCAGCACGAGGCCATTGACCACCAGGTTGGCCAGCACCGGGATACGCCGCAGCGGTTGCCGCCAGAGCCAGAGTGCTGGCAGCAGACCCAGCAGCACGAACAGGCCCGCGGATTGCCAACTCAAGGCCTGACTCACCAGGGCGGTGAGCGGGCTGAGGCCAGCCGTCAGGTCGAGCGGACGACCCAGGGTCAGCATGACGCCGCTGTTGAGGCCCGCCAGCAAGAACAGCAGTGCCAGCGCTGGTTTGAAGACGGGACGCCAGCACAGCAGGCTCAGCAGCAGCAGGGTTGCAAACACCATCAGCAGGGCCAGGCGCAGATCCAGCCAGACCAGCGCCGGGCCCGGGTGGGGCAACGCGGCCAGCGCATGCCACAGCGGATAGTTGCAGACCACGGCCAGCCACAGACTGGCCAGGCCCATGACAAAGAGGGGCGGGAGGGCCTGGCGCTGCCGCTCGGGCGTCAACATGGCTGATTCGGCAAACTCGGTGATGTGAAAGAGCTTCAGCGACATGGCCTGTCATTCTGACCGATCACGCTGCGGTCGTGTAACCACTGGTGTTTCTTCGCAACGCGGTTGGCAGACCTCAGGTTGGCCAGGTGGAACCGTGCTCCGGCACCATGGCGCGCCAGCCCAACTCGTGCTTGATGCGCTTGCGCAGCTCGTCGGCCGGTCCCAGTTCGCCGTGCACGATGTAGACCTGGTCCGGCCGTTCGGGCATGGTGCGCAGCCAGTCCATCAGCTGGCTGGCGTCGGCGTGCGCTGAGGCCGACTGCAGCTGTACCACTTCGGCATTCACGGGCACGTCCTTGCCGTGCAGGCGCACCGTAGGCGCGCCGCTGGCCAGCGTGGCCCCCCGCGTGCCGGGTGCCTGGAAGCCGGTGAGGATGATCATGTTGCGGTGGTCGCCGGCGTAGAGGCCCAGGTGGTGCAGCACACGCCCGCCGGTAGCCATGCCGCTGGCGGCCAGGATGACCATGGGGCCATGTCGACGCGCCAATGCCTTGGACTCCTCGGTGGTGCTCACCATGGTGGCGCAGCGTGTCAGGGCGCGCAGTTGCTTGCCGCTGAGACGGAGCTCCTGCGGGTAGTGTTCGGCCAGGTGGGTGGTGTGCACGGCCATCGGACTGTCGAGAAACACCGGCAAGGTTGTCGGGATCTCGCCGCGCAGTTTCAGTTCGGCAATGGCGTGAAGAATTTCCTGGGCCCGACCGACGGCGAACACCGGCATCACGGCTACGCCACCGCGTGCCGCCACGCGGCTGAGCGCCGGGCCCAGTTCGGCCAGAACGTCTTCCTTCGGGTGCTCGCGGTCACCGTAGGTCGACTCGATCAACACCGTGTCGGCCGCCGGCGCGCGGTCCGGCGGGTTCATCAGCAGGTCGTCGGTGCGTCCCAGGTCGCCTGAGAACAGGATGCGGCGCCCGGCCACTTCAAGCAGCAGGCTGGCCGCGCCGATGATGTGGCCGGCACGCGAGAAGGTGGCGCGCCAGCCGGGGATGGGCTGGAAGGTGTGGCCGAACTCGGTGGCCCGGATCAGGGGCAGGCAATCCAGTGCATCTTTGCGCGTGTACAGCGGCAGCGCCGGCGTGTGCTTGGAAAAGCCGTGGCGGTTGGCGAAGGCAGCGTCCTCTTCCTGGATGTGGCCGCTGTCGGGCAGCAGGATGCCGCACAGGTCGCGTGTGCCGGGGGTGGCGTAGACATGGCCTTCGAAGCCCTCGCGCGCCAGCAGCGGCAGGTAGCCGCTGTGGTCGAGGTGGGCATGGGTCAGCACCACGGCATCGATCTGGTTGGGCGCCACCGGCAGCGGGTTCCAGTTGCGCAGGCGCAGCTGCTTGTAGCCCTGGAACAGGCCGCAGTCCACCAGCAGGCGATGCTTGTCGTGCTGGACGAGGTATTTGGAGCCGGTGACGGTGTCGGCGCCGCCGAGAAAGGTGATGTTGACGCTCATGATGACTTCTTGGTGTGAGCTGGCATGTTAGCGTGTGCCGTATGAAAAAAGCCGCGAAGTTCTGCACTTCGCGGCTTTTCGGGGGGTGACGCCGTTGCCGGCTCAGCTGAAGAAGCTCTTCAGGCGGTCAGTCCAGCTGTCTTCGCTGGGCGAGTGCTTGGCGCCGCCCTTGCGCAACGATTCGTCGAGCTCGCGCAGCAGCTTGCGCTGGTGCTCGGTCAGCTTGACCGGCGTTTCCACCGTGATGTGGCAGTACAGGTCGCCGGGGTAGCTGGAACGCACGCCCTTGATGCCCTTGCCGCGCAGGCGGAACTGCTTGCCGGTCTGCGTGCCTTCGGGGATGTCGATGGCGGCCTTGCCGGCCAGCGTCGGCACCTCGATCTCGCCACCCAGTGCCGCGGTGACCATGCTGATCGGCACCGAGCAGTGCAGGTCGTCGCCGTCGCGCTCGAAGATGTCGTGCTTGCGCAGCCGGATCTCGATGTAGAGGTCACCGGCGGGGCCGCCGTTCGTACCGGGCTCGCCATTGCCGGCGCTGCGGATGCGCATGCCGTCGTCGATGCCGGCCGGAATCTTCACCTCCAGCGTCTTCTGGCGCTTGATGCGGCCCTGGCCGTGGCAGGTGGTGCAGGGCTCCGGAATGATCTTGCCGCTGCCGTGGCAGTGCGGGCAGGTCTGCTGCACGCTGAAGAAGCCCTGGCGCATCTGCACCGAGCCGGAGCCGTGGCAGGTACTGCAGGTCTTGACCTGGGTGCCGGGCTTGGCGCCGCTGCCATGGCAGGTGCCGCAGCTGTCCCAGCTCGGGATGCGGATCTGCGCATCCTTGCCCTTGGCAGCTTCTTCCAGCGTGATCTCCATCGCGTAGGAGAGGTCGCTGCCGCGGTAGACCTGGCGGCCACCGGCGCCGCGACCGCGGCTCTGGCCGAACATGTCGCCAAAGATGTCGCCGAAGGCCTCGGCAAAGCCGCCGCCAAAGTCGCCGCCGGCGCCGCCGCGCATGTTGGGGTCGACACCGGCGTGGCCGTACTGGTCGTAGGCCGCGCGCTTCTGCGCGTCGGACAGCATCTCGTAGGCCTCCTTGGCCTCCTTGAACTTTTCCTCGGCCGTCTTGGCGGCATCACCCTGGTTGCGGTCCGGGTGGTGCTTCATCGCCAGCTTGCGATACGCCTTCTTGATGTCCTCCTCGGAGGCGTTCTTCGGCACGCCGAGGATTTCGTAATAGTCTCGTTTGGTGGCCATGGATTTCTCGCGGGTCTGTCACGCAAAACGCCGCGCCGACGATCCCCAAGGGACCATGCGGACGCGGCGTGCCGGGTGGGGCATCAGCCTTTCTTGACTTCCTTGACTTCGGCGTCCACCACGTTGTCGTCGGCCGGACGGCTGGACGACTCGGCGCCCGGGGCCGGGCCGGCCTCGGTCTCACCCGCCGCCGCGGCAGCGGCCTGCTGCTCGGCGTACATCTTCTCGCCCAGCTTCTGGCTGGCGGCCATCAGGGCCTCGGTCTTGGCGTCGATGGCGGCCTTGTCGTCGCCCTTGATCGCCTCTTCCAGCTCCTTCACGGCCGCCTCGATCTTTTCCTTCTCGCCGGCTTCGAGCTTGTCGCCGTACTCGGTGAGGCTCTTCTTCACGCTGTGCACGGTGGCATCAGCCTGGTTGCGCGACTGGACGATCTCGAGCTTCTTCTTGTCTTCGGCCGCGTTGGCTTCGGCGTCCTTCACCATCTGCTCGATCTCGGCCTCGCTCAGGCCGGAGTTGGCCTTGATGGTGATCTTGTTTTCCTTGCCGGTGCCCTTGTCCTTGGCGCCCACGTGCAGGATGCCGTTGGCGTCGATGTCGAACGACACCTCGATCTGCGGCAGGCCGCGCGGCGACGGCGGGATGCCTTCCAGGTTGAACTCGCCCAGCAGCTTGTTGCCGGCAGCGATTTCACGCTCGCCCTGGAACACCTTGATGGTCACGGCCGGCTGGTTGTCTTCGGCGGTGGAGAAGGTCTGCGCGAACTTGGTCGGGATGGTCGTGTTCTTGGCGATCATCTTGGTCATCACGCCGCCCAGGGTCTCGATGCCCAGCGACAGCGGGGTCACGTCCAGCAGCAGCACGTCCTTGCGGTCGCCCGACAGAACCTGGCCCTGGATGGCAGCGCCCACGGCCACGGCTTCGTCCGGGTTCACGTCCTTGCGGGGCTCCTCGCCGAAGAATTCCTTCACCTTCTCCTGCACCTTGGGCATGCGGGTCATGCCGCCGACCAGGATCACGTCATGGATGTCGCCCACGCTTACGCCGGCATCCTTGATGGCGGTGCGGCAGGGGGCGATGGTGCGCTCGATCAGCTCTTCCACCAGGCTTTCCAGCTTGGCGCGCGTGAGCTTGATGTTCAGGTGCTTCGGGCCCGAGGCGTCGGCCGTGATGTAGGGAAGGTTGACGTCGGTGGCCGTCGAGCTGGACAGCTCGATCTTGGCCTTTTCGGCAGCTTCCTTCAGGCGCTGCAGGGCCAGCACGTCCTTGGACAGATCAACGCCCTGTTCCTTCTTGAACTCGGTGATGATGTAGTCGATGATGCGCTGGTCGAAGTCCTCGCCACCCAGGAAGGTGTCGCCGTTGGTGGACAGCACTTCGAACTGCTTCTCGCCGTCGACGTCGGCGATCTCGATGATGGAGACGTCGAAGGTGCCGCCACCGAGGTCATAGACGGCGATCTTGCGGTCGCCCTTTTCGGACTTGTCCAGGCCGAAGGCCAGCGCTGCGGCGGTCGGCTCGTTGATGATGCGCTTGACTTCCAGGCCGGCGATGCGGCCGGCGTCCTTGGTGGCCTGGCGCTGGGCGTCGTTGAAATAGGCCGGCACCGTGATCACGGCTTCGGTCACTTCCTCGCCGAGGTAGTCCTCGGCGGTCTTCTTCATCTTGCGCAGCACCTCGGCACTGACCTGCGGCGGGGCCAGCTTCTTGTCGCGCACCTGCACCCAGGCGTCACCGTTGTCGGCCTTGGTGATGGTGTAGGGCATGAGGTCGATGTCCTTCTGGACTTCCTTCTCCTCGAACTTGCGGCCGATCAGGCGCTTCACCGCATACAGCGTGTTCTTGGGGTTGGTGACCGCCTGGCGCTTGGCCGAGGCGCCGACCAGCACCTCGCCGTCTTCCTGGTAGGCGATGATGGACGGGGTGGTGCGCGCGCCCTCGGAGTTCTCGATCACCTTGGTGTTGTTGCCTTCCATGATGGCAACGCAGCTGTTGGTGGTACCGAGGTCGATGCCGATGATTTTGCCCATTGTGTTACTCCTGCGATTTTTGAAAATTCGGATGCGTTCTAGGTGTGGATAAGTCCGGGGCTTTCAAGACCTGCGGCCTTATTTCGGCGCAGCCACGGTTACCAGCGCGGGGCGCAACACGCGCTCGGCAATGGTGTAGCCCTTCTGCAGCACGCTGACCACGGTGTTGGCTTCCTGTTCGGCCGGCACCACGCTGATGGCCTGGTGCTGGTGCGGGTCGAACTTGGCGCCGGGGGCGGGGTTGATGGCCACCACCTTGTTGCGCTCCAGTGCGGCGATCAGCTGTCGCAGGGTGGCTTCGGCACCTTCACGGATCTGCTCCGGCGTGGCTTCCTTCACGGCCAGGCCGGCTTCCAGGCTGTCGGCCACGGGCAGCAGGCTTTCGGCGAAACCTTCGACGGCGAACTTGCGGCTCTTGGCCACCTCGTCCTCGGCACGGCGGCGGGCATTCTCGGCCTCTGCCTTGGCGCGCAGGAACTGGTCGGCCAGCTCGGCGCTCTTGGCTTTCAGTTCAGCCAGCTCGGCCTGGGTCTGGGCCAGCAGGTCGGCTTCATGGGCGGCGACGATGTCCTCGCCATTGGGTTCGGCGGCAGCCTGGGAGGGGGTATTGGGGGTGTCAGACATGCGGATGATCGTAAAAACGAAGTTCAGGCGCAGAAATGGGGGCAGTCAGCCCCCTTTCAAGGGGGGGGCGGGCGCGCCGGCGGCGGCCCGCCAAGGGCAAGGCTCAGCCCGACAGGCCGAGCAGTTCGACCTCGAATTTCAGTGTCGCGTTGGGCGGAATCACGCCGCCGGCGCCACGGGCGCCGTAGCCCAGGCCGGGCGGGATGATGAGGGTGCGGGTACCGCCGATCTTCATGCCGGCCACGCCCTCGTCCCAGCCGCGGATCACCATGCCGGCGCCGAGCTGGAAGACGAAGGGGTCATTGCGGTCCTTGCTGGAGTCGAACTTGGCGCCTTGCACGCCGTCGTTGTACAGCCAGCCGGTGTAGTGCACGGTGACACGCTGGCCGCGGGTGGCTTCGGCGCCGTCGCCAACAACGGCGTCCTCGTACTGCAGGCCGGAGGGAGTGGTGTTCATGGAGCGGTCCTTTGCTATTGATTTGATAGCTGAAGGCGCCTGCCGGACAAGGCGCAAGCTTCAGAAAACCGCAAATTATGCCAGCTGTCCCGGCGGGCGCGGCAGGCCGGTCAGCGGGCCTTCTTGGCCAGGCCGGTGGCCCACTTGCTGGCAAAGGCCTGCAGGTCGCCCAGGCGCTTGAGCAGGTCCAGGCCGCTGCTGGTGAGCAGGTAGCCTTCGCTGCCGTGGCTCAGCAGGCCGGCTTCGCGCAGTTCCTTGATACGGGTGTTCAATGTGTTCGGGGTGATGCCGCCCACGCTGTCCTGCAGCAGCCGGAAAGTCTGGGCGTGGCCGTCGCGCAGGGCCCACAGCACGCGGATGGCGTAGCGGGACTCCAGCAGGCCAAGCAGCTGACCGATGGCGGCGTTTTCTTTGGAACTCATTGAACTGCACTCCTCAAGGCGTAGATGGTGCGCCTGAACGGTTTCCCCGAGGCCTGCCCGGTTCTGCCGACCGGGGCTGCGGCTGACGCGAGCGGCGACTATAGCGCAGATTTTTCGCTGCTACAAGTTTCATAGCTGATGATGGCGATTACGCAACAGCAGCGGGCTGTTTTTATGCCCAGACAGGCTCAGATGTAGATTTTTTGCAGCAACTGGATCAGCTGTTTGCGCTCGCTGGCGCTCAGGCGGGCGGTGGCCTCGTCTTCCAGCCGGGTGGCGCTCTGCTCGGCTTGCCGCACCAGTTTCTTGCCGGCGGCTGTGAGCTGCAAGCCCATGGCGCGGCCGTCATGCGGGTGCGGGCGGCGCACGATGAGCTCACGCTTTTCCAGGGCGTTGACCATGCCGACCAGATTGGGCGGCAGGATGGCCAGCGTTGCACACAGCTGGCGTGAGGTGATGCCGGGATTGTGGGCAATCAGTGACAGGACCGAAAAGTCTACCGGTCGCAGCTTGTAGACCGCCATGTGCTTGAGGAAGGACTCGACGATGACCAGGCTCGCGCGGCGCGCGTTGTAGCCCACCAGGCTCTCCAGGAAGCTGGTGTCGACCTGCTCCACGGCGGGGGCGGTGGGCTGCTTGTCCGTCATGCTGGCGCGGTGGCAGTGGGCTGCGTCGACGAGGCCATTTGGGCGCGCATGATCTGCAGGCGCATCTCGAACTCGGGCAGGACCCAGCCTTGCAGGGCCCGCAGCGGCGCCTGCCAGCGCGTTTGCGCGGATGCGGTGCTGCGCTCGATGCGGCACCAGGCCCAGCCCAGCAGGGCCAGCGCCACGGCACGCAGGAAATCGTCGGCCACCCAGTAGGGCAACTCGGCCTGCGCGGCAGCGGCTTGCGTCAGCTGCTCCGTCAGTTCGCGCAAGGCGTCGAATCGCTGCAGGGTGGCGGCCTGTGCCGGCACGCAGGCATCCAGACCGCAGGCGAGTTCGTCCAGCAGGGCGTTCAGGCTGGTGCCGCCATCGGGCAGCACTTTGCGCAGCAGCAGGTCGATGGCCTGGATCTCGTTGGTACCTTCGTAGATCATCGCCACGCGCGCATCGCGCACGATCTGCTCGATGCCCCACTCACGTACATATCCATGGCCGCCGAACACCTGCAGGCAGTCGCTGGCGCCATGGAAGGCCTGGTGCGTAAAGGCGGCCTTGAGCACCGGCGTCACCAGGCTGCACCAGCGTTGCGCGCTCTCGCGCCGCGCGCTGTCCGGGTGATGCTTGAGCTGGTCGAGCTCGACCGCCGTGTGGTAGGCCAGAACGCGACCGCCATCGATCCAGGCGCGTTGTACATCCAGCAGGCGCTGGACCGCCGGGTGTTCTGCAATCAGGCTGGTGCCGCTGGCGCCCGGTGCGCGCATCTGGCGTCGCTCCTGGGCGTAGGCCTGGGCCTTCTGCCAGGCGGCCTCCAGCAGGCCGATGCCCTGCAGGCCGACGTGCAGGCGTGCCGCGTTCATCATCACGAACATCGCATTGAGGCCGCGGTTCGGTTCGCCGACCAGCCAGCCGGTGGCATCGTCGAAGCGCATGACGCAGGTGGGGCTGCCGTGCAGGCCCATCTTTTCCTCGATGCGTTCGCAGTGGATGCCGTTGCGCTGGCCCTCAGGCATTACTTTGGGCGCCAGGAACAGCGACAGGCCCTTGGGGCCGGCGGGGGCATCCGGCAGGCGCGCCAGCACCAGATGCACGATGTTGTCGGTCAGGTCGTGCTCGCCGCCGGAGATGAAAATCTTGGTACCGCTCACGCGGTAGCTGCCGTCGGCGTGGGCGACGGCCTTGGTGCGCACCAGGCCAAGGTCGCTGCCGGCCTGGGGCTCTGTCAGGCACATGGTGGCCAACCATTCGCCGGTCGCCACCTTTTCCAGATAGGCCGCCTTCAGTTCATCGGAGGCATGGTGCTTGATGCACTCGTACGCGCCGTGCAGCAGGCCGGGCGCCATGGTCCAGCCATGGTTGGCCGCGCTCATCATCTCGTAGAGCACGGCCTCCAGCACGGCCGGCAGGCCCTGGCCGCCGTCGTCGGGCGCGCAGGCCAGGGCAGGCCAGCCGGCCTGCCAGAAGGCCTGGTAGGCATCCCGAAAACCGGGGGGCGCGGTCACCTGGCCCGCGTCAAAACGACAGCCGACTTCATCACCCGTGCGCTGCAGCGGTGCGATGGCGCTGGCAACGAACTTGCCGGCCTCCTCCAGCACCTGCTGCATGAGGTCGCCATCGACCTCGGCGAAGGCCGGCAGCGCCTGCAGCTGAGCCGGGGCGTCCAGCACCCCGGTGAGGATGTGCTGGATGTCGTCAAGACGCGGTTGGTAGTCCATGCGTGATCAGGACTCCGCGGTGAAGCCGATCTTCTTGATCAGCGGTCCCCAGTGCTTGGACTCGGAAGCCTGCGAGGCGGCCATTTCTTCCATGGTGGAGCCGCGCGGGATCAGGCCGACCACGGCCAGTGCGTCCATCACGGCCTTGTCCTTCAGCGCCGCATTGATGGCGGCATTGGCGGCCTGCAGCACGGCCTTGGGCGTCTTGGCCGGGGCGTAGAAACCGAACCATTCCTCGGTGGTCAGCTCCGGGAAGCCCGCTTCGGCGAAGGTCGGCACCTCGGGCACATAGGGCGAGCGCTTCGGACCGGAGGTGGCCAGGATGCGCAGCTTGCCTGCCTTGTAGTTGGCGATGAAGTCACCGTGCGGGGTGACCATGGCTGCGATCTGGCCGCCGACCACATCGGTCACGCCCGGCACCGAGCCGCGGTACGGCACATGCTTGAGCTCGACGCCGCTGTTGAGGCCCAGCAGCGCACCCAGGAAGTGCGGCGTGGAGCCGGCACCGGGCGAGCCATAGCTCGCGTCCTTCGGGTTGGCCTTGGCCCAGGCGAGGAAGTCCTTCACCGTCTTGACGCTGGCAGGCACCAGGGGGCCGACGGCCAGGCCGTGCAGCATGACCGCGCCGATGGACACCGGCGCGAAGTCCTGCGCGGTGTAGTTCATCTTGCTGTAGATGTAGGGGTAGTTGGCGATGCCCGACACGGGGGCCAGCGCCAGAACCGAGCCGTCGGCCGGCGCGGACTTCAGCTGCTCCAGCGCAATGCGCCCGCCGGCGCCCGGCTTGTTTTCCACCACAGCGGCGTTCTTGGTGTAGGCCGAGCCGGCCAGCTTTTCGCCCACGCGGCGGGCCACGCTGTCGCCCGAACTGCCGGGCGGGAAGCCGTAGAGGATCTTCACCTGCTCGATGGCCTGCGCGAACGCAGTGAACGGGTGCAGCGCACCGAGTGCGGCAGCACCGGCAGCGGCTTGAACGAAAGTACGACGTGTTGTCATGGTGGTCTCCTTTTGGTAGTGGTTGTCGAACGGGGAAAAAATCAGCGCGGCGCCATACGCAAGGCACCGTCCAGCCGGATCACCTCGCCGTTGAGGTGGCCGTTGGTGACGACGTGGCAGGCCAGCTGGGCAAACTCCTCAGGATGGCCCAGCCGCTTGGGGAAGGGGATGGAGGCGGCCAGCGAGGCCTGTACTTCCTGCGGCAGCTCCTTCATCAGCGGCGTGGCGAACAGGCCCGGCGCCACGGTACAGACGCGGATGCCATGCTGGGCCAGGTCGCGCGCCATCGGCAGCGTCATGCCGACCAGGCCGCCCTTGGAGGCGCTGTAGGCCTGCTGGCCCACCTGGCCGTCAAAGGCGGCGACCGAGGCGGTAAACATCATCACGCCGCGCTCGCCGTCTTCCAGCGGCGCCAGCTTGACGCACTCGGCCGCGAACAGGCGGCTGATGTTGTAGCTGCCGACGAGGTTCACGTTGATGACGCGGGCAAAGTCTTCCAGCGGCGCCGGCGCGCCGTCCTTGCCGACCACACGTTTGGCGGTGCCGATGCCGGCAATGTTCATCAGGATGCGCGCCGGACCATGCGCATGGCTGGCCTTGGCCAGGGCGGTCAGCACGCTCTCGGTGCTGGTGATGTCACAGACGCAGGCCACGCCGCCGATCTCGGACGCCACCTTCTCAGCCAGTGCGGCATTGACGTCCAGCACCGCCACCTTGGCGCCGAGACGGGCCAGTTCGCGTGCCGTGGCCTCGCCCAGGCCGGAGGCGCCGCCGGTGACCAGTGCTGCTTGTCCTTCAATCTTCATGTTGGATATCCTGGAAGTTGTGCTTCGGTTGCAATGCGAGGCAGAAAGGGTATGAACCGCAGGCACCCGCGGAACCGGCTTCGCCGGGCCGCTGGGTGCGCCCCCTGGAAGGGGGAGCGCCGAAGGCGCATCGGGGGTGTTGCTTCATGATCCTGGCAGGATGATGCCGGGGGCGCTGCCGTCGTGCAGGGCCTGCACCAGGGCGTCGCGGTGCTTGAGCACGGCACGCTGGTTGATCGAGCCCTTGTCGGTGACTTCACCCTTGTCGATGGAGGGCGGCTCAGCCAGCAGCAGGGCGCGTGCGATGCGGTTGGCGCTGCCGGTGGCTTCGCGCGCCAGTTGGTCGATCACCGCCTGCATGCGGCTGCGTACCGGCTCGCTGTCCAGCACCTCGGACCAGGAGGCATTCGGCCCCAGGCCGCTGACCTCGCGGCAAGCCGGCGAGGGGAAGATCAGCGCGCCGACTTCCTTCATGTTCAGGCCGGTCAGCACCACGTCCTGCACGTACGGCGCGCCAGTGACGATGACCTTGGCGCGCATCGGCCCCACGCTGACGAAGGTGCCGGTGGCGAGCTTGAAGTCTTCCGCGATGCGGCCGTCAAAGCGCAGGCCGCGGTGGATGTTGTCGGGGTCGATCCACTGCACGGCGTCGCCAGTGCAAAGGAATCCCTCTTCGTCGAAGGCGTCGCGCGTGGCCTGTTCCGAGCGCCAGTAGCCGGGCGTCACATTGGGGCCGCGGTAGCGCACTTCGGTCTTGCCATCGACCTCCACCAGCTTGAGCGTCATGCCCGGCACCGGTGCGCCGATGTCGCCGGCCTTCACGTCGGCGCTGTTGGTGAACATGGCCGAGGGGGCCGATTCGGTCATGCCCAGGCCGGTGGCCATGACGATGCGTTCGCCGATCTCGGCTTCCGCCGTGGCGTGCAGGCTGTCCCACACCGGCTGCGCCAGGCCGGCGCCGGAATAGAAGAACATGCGCACACGCGACAGCAGCGTGCGGCGCAGCACCTCGTCCGTCTTCATGGCCTGCGCGATCATTTCGAAACCGGTCGGCACGTTGAAGTAGATCGTCGGTGCGATCTCGCGCAGGTTGCGCAGCGTCTCGTTGATCAGCGCCGCGGTCGGCTTGCCGTCGTCGATGTAGAGCGTGCCGCCGTGCTTGAGCGTGAGGCCGAAGTTGTGGTTGCCGCCGAAGGTGTGGTTCCAGGGCAGCCAGTCCACGAGGACCGGCGGCGCCTCGGCCAGCACCGGCAGCGACAGGGTGATCTGCTGCAGGTTGGCGCACCACATGCGGTGGGTGTTGATCACCGGCTTGGGCATCTTGGTCGAGCCCGAGGTGAACAGGAACTTGGCGATGGTGTCGGGGCGCACGGCGTGCATGGCGACATCGACCGCCTCGGTGGCGGCGGTGGCACGCAGTTGCTCGAAGGATGTGGTGGCGCGGCCTTCCACCGTGCCCTGGGCCAGCACGACTTCCACGTCCGCACCCACGGTCGCGGTGATGGCGCGGCCATAGCGCGCGCCATCAGCGGCGAACACCAGACCCGGCGTCAGCGTGTCCAGCACGTGCTTGAGTTTGTCGTAGTCCTGGCTCACCGTGGCATAGGCCGGCGACACCGGGCAGTAGGGCACGCCGGCGTAGATGCAGCCCAGCGCCAGCAGCGCGTGCTCCAGCGTGTTCTCGCTCAGGATCACCACCGGCCGTTCCGGCGAGAGCTTACGCTCCAGCAGGGCCTGGCCGATGCGGCGCGCGCTGTCCAGGGCCTGGGCGTAGCTGATGCGTTGCCAGTCGCCGGTGCGACCGTCGCCCAGTGGGGCGCGGCGGGCCAGGAAGGTGCGCTCGGGCTCGGTCTCGGCCCAGTGCACCAGGAAGTCGCTCAGGCGGCGGGCATAGGCGCCCAGGGGCAGTTCGGCCTGCAGGTAGCGCACCCCGGGGGCGCCGTCGCGTACCTGCACGCGGGTGACGCCGAAGGGCACGGGGCGGTAGCGCGGCGTCGCGCGGGAAGAAGAAGTCTCACTCATGGCTGTTGTTTCTGGCATCGTTGCGGGCGACTCAGCCCTTGCTGACCTTGGCGGCCTTGCCTTCGAGGAAGGCGCGGACGCGCTGCTTGGCTTCGGGCGCGCTCTGGGCGATGGCGGCCATCATGGCTTCGGTCAGGAAGCCCTGGTCGGCCGGCTGCTCGGCGATGCGCGGCAGGGCGTGGATCAGAGCATAGTTGGTCAGCGGGGCGTTCTGCGCTACGCGGGTGGCGAGTTCGAAGGCTTTCTCGAAGGCCGTGCCCTGCGGCACCAGGTACTGCGCAAAGCCGATCTTCTCGCCGTCGGCGGCGTTGTAGACGCGGCCGGTGAGCATCATGTCGGTCATGCGCGCGGCGCCGATCAGACGCGGGATGCGCACGGCACCGCCGCCACCGACGAAGATGCCGCGCGAGCCTTCGGGCAGTGCATAGAAGGTGGTCTCGTCCGCGACACGGATGTGGCAGGCGCTGGCCAGCTCCAGGCCGCCGCCCACCACCGCACCATGCAGTGCGGCGATCACCGGCACCGGGCCGTACTGCACGCACTCCAGCGCAGCGTGCCACATGCGCGAGTGGTGCAGGCCCTGACCGGCATCGCGCTCCTTCAGTTCGCTCAGGTCGAGACCGGCGCAGAAGTGCTCGCCGTCACCGTCGATGACGGCCGCGCGCACGCCTTCGGGCAGGTTTTCGAAAATGTTGCGCAGGGACAGGATGAGTCCGTCGTTGAGCGCGTTGCGCTTGGCCGGGCGCGTCAGACGGATGACGGCGATTTCCTGCTGCTCACCGCGGCGTTCAAAATGGATGTCAGGGGTATTCATGGTTGCGTTTCTTTCGGGAATCGATTATGGTTATCGAATATAACCATATCAAGCCGGCTGGGGCAGATTCTTCTCAGTGTTTTCCCTAGCTTTTGCGCCGCCCCTTACCGGAGACCGCCATGGACCACAAGAACCTCATTGCCATCGACATCCACACCCACGCCGAAGTGAGTTGCTGGAACCCCTTTGACAACTATGGCGAGGAGTATGACCGCGCTGCCGACAAGTACTTTCGTTCCAACCGCCGGCCGACCATTCAGGAAACCATCGACTACTACCGCGAACGCAAGATCGGTCTGGTGATGTTCACGGTGGACAGCGAGTCCAAGCTCGGTCGCCGCCGCATTCCGAACGAAGAGATCGCCGAGGCGGCCAAGGCCAACAGCGACATGATGATGGCCTTCGCCAGCATCGACCCGCACAAGGGCAAGATGGGCGCACGCGAGGCCAGGCGCCTGATCGAGGAGCACGGCATCAAGGGCTTCAAGTTCCATCCGACGGTGCAGGGCTACCACCCCTACGACAAGATGGCCTGGCCGATCTACGAGGTGATTGCCGAGCACAAGATGCCGGCCATCTTCCATACCGGCCATAGCGGTATCGGCAGCGGCATGCGCTGCGGCGGCGGCCTGCGGCTGGAGTACAGCAACCCGATGCACCTGGACGATGTGGCGATCGACTTTCCCGACATGCAGATCGTCATGGCGCACCCGAGCTTTCCGTGGCAGGACGAGGCGCTGAGTGTGGCCACGCACAAACCCAATGTCTGGATCGACCTGTCCGGCTGGAGCCCGAAGTACTTCCCGAAGCAGCTGGTGCAGTACGCCAACACGCTGCTGAAGGACCGTGTGCTGTTCGGTTCCGACTATCCGCTGATCACGCCCGAGCGCTGGATGAAGGACTTCGAGGAAGCCGGCTTCAAGCCCGAGGTGATGCCGGGCATCCTGAAGGGCAATGCGGTGCGCCTGCTCGGCTTGGAATAAACGGCGCAGGCCGCTCGGGGCGGTGCGGGCAATGTGATCGGCGCACCGTCGCTCTTGTCAGCCCGGCCCTGACCTGCTAAGGTTTCCAGCAGATTGTCGGGAGATACGCATGGTCAGCAATTTCGAGCAGGTCCACAACTACTACGAGCGCCTGGTGTTCGACGCGGTGCTGCAGCGCGCGCCGCAGTACCCCAGCTTGACCGACGACATGCTGGTCGATGTGGCCTGTGTTGCACTGAACCGTCTGCCGGCCCGTTATGTGCGGCACGAGGTCGATCTGGTTTTCTACCTGACGGAGCAGGAGCGCCACAACATCTCGGCCTCGGTCGAGGCGGCGCTGGACTACGCGTTTGCCTTTGTCGGTCACCGGGCGGCCAGGACCGCCGCGGTGACCTAGGGGCCCGTCAGGCCCCGGCTGGAGGTCAGGCGCTGCCCCAGACTTCCTGCGCGGTTTCCACCACCAGTCGCAGCTTGGCGCGCTGGTCTTCCACCGCGATGTCGTTGCCGTGCACCGTGCTGGAGAAACCGCACTGGGGCGACAGGCACAACTGGTCCAGCGACACATACTTCGCCGCCTCGTCGATGCGGCGCTTCAGGTCGTCCTTCGATTCGAGCTTGCCGAACTTGGTGGTGACCAGGCCCAGCACCACGATCTTGCCCGGCGCCAGAAAGCGAAGAGGGCGAAAGTCGCCGCTGCGCTCGTCGTCGTATTCCAGGAAATAGGCATCCAGGTTCATTTCCTTCAGCAGGGCCTCGGCCACCGGCTCGTAGTTGCCGGAGGCTGCGTGCGTGCTCTTGAAGTTGCCGCGGCACAGGTGCATGGCCAGCGTCATGCCGGCGGGCTTCTGCGCCACCACCTTGTTGATGAACTTGGCGTAGCGGTGCGGCAGTTCATTGGGATCGTCGCCGCGCTGGCGGGCGGCTTCGCGCATCTTCTCGTCGCACAGGTAGGCCAGGTTGGTATCGTCCATCTGCACGTAGGTGCAGCCGGCAGCGGCCAGCGAGCGCAGCTCGTCACCGTAGGCCTGGGCCACATCGTCGTAGAACGTGGGTTCCAGCTCGGGGTAGTGTTCCTTGCTGATGCCGGCACGGCCACCGCGGAAATGCAGCATGGTGGGCGAGGGAATGGTGACCTTGGCCACGCTGCCGCGGCCCGGAGCGATCTGGCTCTTGAGGTATTCGAAGTCGGCACGCTGGATGTCCTTGACATGGCGTACCTTGTCGATCACACGCATCACGGGCGGTGCCAGCTCCTGCGTGCCGTCGGGTTTGACGATCGTCACCGGCACGTCGGTCTTGACGCCGCCGAGCTGCTCCAGGAAGTCGACGTGGAAATAGGTGCGGCGGAACTCGCCGTCAGTGATGCTTTGCAGGCCGACATCTTCCTGGAACTTGACGATCTCGGTGATGGCCCGGTCTTCGACCTTGCGCAGCTGTTCGGCCGTGATTTCGCCCTTGGCCTTCTGCTCACGTGCTTCCAGCAGGTACTTGGGACGCAGGAAACTGCCGACGTGGTCGGCGCGAAAGGGAGGGGTGGTGCGTAAAGTCATGGTTCAAGGTCTCCAGTGGTCGCTTGGATAAAAAACAGCCACGGCATTATGGCATTCAGGATACGGATCGCCCGGTCACGAGCAGCGTGCACATGGTTGCAGGCGCAGGACGAAGTGCGGCCGCTCCCGGCACGGCCCTGGTTGGCGCCGCCGGGTCGATAGCGCAATCGTCCTGAGCGTCCACATCCCAAGGGCAACCGGCATGGGTATTCATGCGCAGTGGCACTGGCTAGAATGGAAGCACCGTATCTGCGGTTTGGATATCGCAAATCGTTATATCTAACAGTCGGAAATTTGACTTGCGATGGAGCTGATTTGCGGCGAAAGTAACGCGCCTCTACCGTTATGCGGATTCGGGCCCTGGCTTGGAATCTCCGGTCGGGGCAATAACTCTATTTAGGAGCCTTCCCATGAAAAAACGTGTGTTTCTCAGTGCCTCCGCTGTGGCGGTCATGGCCTTGTCCTCGGCGGCTGTCCTGGCGCAAGACAACACTTTCAAGATCGGCCTGATCCTGCCCATGACCGGGCAGCAGGCATCGACGGGTCGCCAGATCGAGGCGGCCGCGAAACTTTTCATGGCGCAGAACGGCGACATGGTGGCCGGCAAGAAGGTCCAGCTGATCGTCAAGGACGACACCAGCGTGCCGGACGTCACCAAGCGCCTGGCGCAGGAACTGGTGGTGAATGACAAGGTCAACGTGCTGGCCGGCTTCGGCATCACGCCTTCGGCCCTGGCCACCGCGCCGATCGCCACCCAGTCCAAGACCCCGATGGTGGTGATGGCCGCGGCCACCTCCAGCATCACCCAGGCTTCCCCGTATATCGTGCGCACCAGCTTCACGCTGCCGCAGGCCTCGGTCTCCATGGCCGACTGGGCGGCTGCCAAGGGCGGCATGAAGAAGGTCGTGACCCTGGTCAGCGACTACGGCCCGGGCATCGACGCCGAGAAATTCTTCAAGGACCGCTTCATCTTCAACGGCGGCACCATCGTCGAGTCGCTGCGCGTGCCGATGCGCAACCCCGACTTCGCTCCCTTCCTGCAGAAGGTGCGCGATGCCAAGCCTGATGGCCTGTTCGTCTTCGTGCCCTCCGGTGCCGGCGCGGCTGTCATGAAGCAGTTCCTGGAGCGCGGCATGGACAAGGCCGGCATCAAGCTGATCGGTACCGGCGACATCACCGACGACGACCAGCTGAACGACATGGGCGACGGTGCTCTGGGCGTGGTCACGGCACACCACTACGCCGCAGCCCACCCGTCTGCCACCAACAAGAAGTTCGTCGAGGCCTTCAAGAAGGCCAACAAGGGCATGCGCCCGAACTTCATGGCAGTTGGGGGCTATGACGGCATGCGCGTGATCTACGAAGCGCTCAAGACCACCAAGGGTCAGGGCGGCGGCGAGGCGCTGCTCAATGCCATGAAGGGTCAGACCTTCGAAAGCCCGCGTGGCCCGATGTTCATCGACGCGCAGACCCGCGACGTGGTGCACAACATCTACCTGCGCAAGGTGGAGCGCCAGGGCGGCGAGCTGCACAACGTGGAATTTGACGTCATCAAGGACGTCAAGGACCCCGGCAAGTCCAAGTGATGAGCCGTCCATGGGCGCTGCCGGTCAAGGCGGTGCCCATGGATTTTTTTTTGCCTTGATCGATGTGACCCGAGTTCATGCTAACGATTCTGTTTGACGGTATTGCCTACGGCATGCTGCTGTTTATCCTGGCGGTCGGTCTGGCCGTGACCATGGGCCTGATGAACTTCATCAACCTGGCCCACGGTGCCTTTGCCATGGGCGGCGGCTACATCACGGTGGTGCTGATGCAGCGCTACGACGTGCCTTTCCTGGTCTGCCTGCCGCTGGCGTTCCTCGCCATGGCGTTGCTGGGTGCGGTGCTGGAGCGCACGCTGTACCGGCCGATGTACAAGAAGTCGCACCTGGACCAGGTCCTGTTTTCCATCGGTCTCACGTTCATGGCCGTCGCTGCGATGGACTATTTCATGGGGTCGAGCCAGCAGATCGTGCAGCTGCCGGAGTGGCTCAAGGGTCGCACCGAACTGGGCGATGGTTCGCTGATGCTGGGCATGGGCCACTACCGCCTGTTCATCATTGCCGTCTGCGCGGCGTTGACGATTGCGCTGCAGTACATCCTGACGAGGACCCGTTTTGGCAGCCGCCTGCGTGCCTCGGTGGATGACCAGCGCGTGGCCGCTGGTCTGGGCATCAATGTCAACGTGGTCTTCCTGGCGACCTTTGCCGTTGGCTCCGGTCTCGCCGGCCTGGGCGGCGCGCTGGGGGCGGAGGTGATGGGCCTGGATCCCTCTTTCCCGCTGAAGAACATGGTGTATTTCCTGATCGTGGTCGCCGTGGGCGGCACCTCGTCAATCACCGGCCCGCTGCTGGCGGCGCTGCTGCTGGGCATTGCGGACGTGGCCGGCAAGTACTTCATTCCGAATTTCGGTGCCTTCATCGTCTACTTCCTGATGATCGTCATCCTGATCTGGCGTCCCCAGGGCCTGTTCGTCCGCAAGGGGGGCAAGTAATCATGAACGCGCAAGAATCTCTGCACGACAGCCGTCGCTGGAAACTGTGGGAGCCGGTGTTCTGGCTCCTGGCCTTGGCAACGCCCTTTGTGCTGGGCAGCCATGCCCTGATCATCAACGAAATCGCCATCGTGGCGCTGTTCGCCGTCTCGCTGGACCTGATCCTGGGCTACACCGGTATCGTGTCGCTGGGCCATGCTGCGTTCTTCGGCATGGGGGCCTACACCGCTGCGCTGTTTGCCAAACATGTCATGCCGGACCCGCTCGTCGGGCTTGGCGTCGCCATCGTGCTGTCCACCCTCTTTGGTGCCGTGTGCTCGCTGACCATCATGCGCGGCACCGACCTCACCCGCCTCATGGTGACCATCGGCGTCGGCCTGATCATGATGGAACTGGCCAACAAGCTCGACTTCACCGGCGGTGCCGACGGACTGCAGGGCGTGATCATGGGGCCGTTGCTCGGCCGTTTCGAGTTTGACCTGCAAGGGCAGACGGCGGCCTGGTACTCCCTCTGTGTGCTGCTGGTGTTCTTCATCCTGGCCAAACGCCTGGTGAATTCCTCCTTTGGCGCCACGCTGATGGCCGTGCGCGACAACCGGTTGCGAGCCATGGCCATCGGCATTCCCGTCACGGCGCGCCTGGCTGTGATCTACACCATTGCTGCTGGCGTCGCCGGTGCCGCCGGTGCGCTGCTCGCACAGACCACCAGCTTCGCCTCGATCGATGTCTTCGAGTTCCACCGCTCCGCGGACCTGAAGCTGTTGCTGGTGATTGGTGGCATCGGCTGGCTGTACGGTGGCGTCACGGGTGCGATCGTGTTCAAGGTCATGCAGGACTGGCTGTCCTCCATTACGCCGCAGTACTGGACGTTCTGGATCGGCCTGTTTCTGGTGGTGCTGGTGATGGTGGGGCGCGAACGCCTGATCCGTCCCTGGACCTGGTTTGGGGGTAAGAAGTGATGAGCAGTCCTGAAATCGTTCTGTCCGCTCAGGGACTGGTCAAACGCTTCGGCGGCATCACCGCTACCGGCAACGTCAACCTCGACCTGCGCAAAGGCGCACGCCATGCGCTGATCGGCCCGAACGGCGCCGGCAAGACCACGCTGATCAACCTGCTGACCGGTGTGCTGGAGCCCACCGAAGGCCGCATCCTGCTGCAAGGCGAGGACATCACCAACCTGGCACCGCACCAGCGCGTACGCCGCGGCATGGTGCGCACCTTCCAGATCAACCAGCTGTTCGACACCCTGACGCCGCTGGAGACCCTGGCGCTGACCGTGTCGCAGCACATGGGGCTGGGTGGGCGCTGGTGGCAGCCGCTGGGCAAGCGCCGCGACGTGACCGAGCGCTGCGAGAAACTGCTCGAGCAGTTCCACCTGACCGAGGTGATGAACCAGAAGACCAACGTGCTGGCCTACGGCAAGCGCCGCCTGCTGGAGATTGCCATTGCACTGGCCTGTGAGCCCAGCGTTCTGCTGCTCGACGAGCCGGTGGCCGGCGTGCCGGCCGGTGAGCGCGAGGAACTGCTGCAGACCGTGGCAGCCCTGCCGGCCGATGTGTCGGTGCTCCTGATTGAACATGACATGGATCTCGTATTTAGTTTTGCCAACCGCATGACGGTGCTGGTCAACGGCACCGTGCTGACCGAGGGCGATCCCGACACCATTGCCAACGACCCGCAGGTCAAGGCGGTCTATCTTGGCCACGGCGAGGAGCTCGCGCATGGCTGATCTGCTCAAAGTCGAAGGCCTGAGCGCCGGCTACGGCGAGGCCGTGGTGCTGCACGACGTGTCGGTGGCCCTGCCGCAGGGCCAGACGCTGGCGCTGCTGGGTCGCAACGGCACCGGCAAGACCACCTTCATGAACACGCTGGCGGGCGCCACGCGCCAGCACGGCGGCACCATCAGCCTCGATGGTGTGGCGCTGCACAAGGTGCCACTGCATCTGCGCGCCGATGCCGGCATCGGCTGGGTGCCGCAAGAGCGCAATATTTTCAAGTCGCTCACCGTCGACGAAAACCTGACCGCCGTGGCTCGGCCGGGTCCGTGGACGCCGGCGCGCGTGTACGAGATGTTCCCGCGCCTGGCCGAGCGCAAGAGCAACCTCGGCACCCAGCTCTCGGGGGGCGAGCAGCAGATGCTGGCGGTCGGTCGCGCGCTGGTGCTCAACCCCAAGCTGCTGCTGCTGGACGAGCCGCTCGAAGGCTTGGCGCCCATCATCGTGCAGGAACTGCTGCGTGCCATCCGCCGCATCACGCGCGAAGAGGGCCTGAGCGCCATCATCGTTGAACAGCATCCGCAGGCCATCCTGGCGATCTCGGACGTGGCGGCCGTGCTGGATCGCGGCACGGTCGTGCATGCCAGTGCGGCGTCGTCGCTGCTGGAGCAACCCGAGCTGCTGGACCGTCTGTTGGGCGTGGCGCGCTGAGCTTGCTATCAAAAGGGTAGCTTTCGGCGCCCTTTTGATAAGGGGTAAGGCATGATTTCGACCGTATTCCAGAGTGTCGCCGGGCTGCTGTTGGCAGGGCTGCTGGCGGTGCCTGCCGCAGCGCAAGGTTTTCCCGCGAAGCCTGTTCGTATGGTGGTTCCCAACGCACCGGGTGGCGCGGCTGACCTGACAGCGCGTGCCGTCGGCCAGAAGCTCGGCGAGGCGCTGGGCCAGCCGGTCGTGATCGACAACAAGCCCGGTGCTGGCGGCGTGGCGGCCGGAGAGGCCGTGGCCAAGGCCGCATCCGATGGCCATACCCTGCTGCTGATTTCCAGTGGTACTGCCGTCAGTGCCTCACTCTTCAAGTCCTTGCCTTTTGACACGGTGAAGGACTTCACGCCGGTCGCGCCGCTGGCCACCTTCGATCTGGTGATCGTGGCGCCCGAGGGCGGGCGCTTCAAGACCCTGGGTGAGCTCGTGGCATTCGCGCGCGCCAACCCGGGCAAGCTCAACATCGGTACGCCCAACATCGGTACCACCCAGAACCTGGCGGCAGAGCTGTTCAAGTCGGCAGCAGGCATTGACGTGCAGATCGTGCCCTTCAACGGCACGCCCGCGGTGATCAATGCCTTGCGGGGTGGGCAGGTTGACGCCGGCCTCGACATTCTTGGTCCGTTGCTGGCGCAGATCAGGGCAGGCGTGTTGCATCCGCTGGCCATCACCGGCGACAAGCGCTCGCGGGTATTGCCGGAGGTGCCCACGGCGCGTGAAGCCGGTGTTGTTGGCCTCGTGGCCGCGTCCTGGAACGGCTTGGCGGTGCCGGCGAAGACGCCCAGGGAGGTGGTGCTACGTCTGAACCGCGAGGTGGTGGCTGCCTTGAGGGATCCGGTGGTGAAGAAGAAGCTGGAGGACCTCAACCTCGATCCGCATCCCGGCGCACCCGAGCAGGCTGCGGCCATGCTGAACGACGACATCCGCCGCTGGGGCAACGTCATTGAGCGTGCCAAGCTGCCGAAGCAGTGAGGCTGTGGCAGCGCCACTTTTAGGAGAGGGAACACGATGGCATTGGGGATCGGACTCATCGGCTACGGCGAAGTCGGCAAGATCTTCGCCCGCGGCCTGAAGGACCAGACTGGCGACTGGGTCGGCGCCTGGGATCTGAAGTTCGATGACGCCGCTTCGCGCGACGCCGAGCGCAGCCATGCGGCCGCCAACGGCATCGAAGCCTGTGCCTCGGCAGCCGCACTCTGCGAGCGCGCCTCTCTCATCATCTCTGCTGTCACGGCCGCCAACACGCTGCCGGTAGCGCAGGAGGTGGCTCGCCACGTCCGCCCCGGAACGCTGTTCCTCGATGTCAATTCGGCGTCACCCGGCGCCAAGACCCAGTGCGCCGCCCTGATCGACGCCGCTGGCGGCCACTACGTTGAAGCCGGCGTCATGACCTCGGTGCCGCCCTATGGCATCCGCGTGCCCATGCTGCTCGGTGGCGCCAAAGCTGCCGAGCTGGCGGTCGTGCTGCAAGGTTGGGGCCTGGATGCCAAGGCGGTGGCCGAGCAGATCGGCGTGGCCTCGGCCATCAAGCTGTGCCGCAGCATCATGATCAAGGGGCTGGAGGCGCTGGTGATCGAGAGCTACACCACTGCGCGCGCCTGCGGCGTGGAGGATCACATGATTCCCACGCTGTACGAGACCTTTCCCGGCATCGACTGGAGTTCCCAGGGCGCCTATTTCTTCAGCCGTGTGGCCCAGCACGGCAAGCGACGCGCCGAGGAAATGCGAGAAGCGGCCAACACCGTGGCCGAGGCCGGCTTCACACCTTTCATGGCGGCTGCCATCGCCGAAAAGCACGACTGGGTGGCGCTGCAGGCGCGCAGTGGCGTGTTTGCCGGCCTGCCCAGGGACGCGGCTTGGCAAGACTACGCCGATCGCCTCTTGCGGATGCTATCAAAAGAGTAGCTTTCAGCGCCCGTTGCTTGTGACGCAGAAGATGATTTGATGCTCAGTCCGGCTTGATGCGCCCTGCCTGCAGCGCCGTGCGCCAGCACACGCTCAGCAGGACGCTGCGGCGCCCCACTTGACGGCTCACAGCGTGGCCTCGATGGCGCGTCGCAGTTCCGGCGTGAGCTCCGGCATGAAGCCGAACCAATGCTCAAAGGCCGGTCGCGCCTGGTTGAGCAGCATGCCCAGGCCATTCACCGTGCGGTTGCCGCGCTGGCGGGCGGCAGCCAGCAGCGGTGTTTCCAGCGGCACGTAGATGATGTCGGACACCAGAGCCTGCTTCGGCAGCCTGTCCAGCGGCAGTTCCAGCGCGTCCTGGCCCTTCATGCCCAGGCTGGTGGTATTGACCAGCAGTGCGCAGCCGTCCAGCGCCTCGGCGCGTTGTTCCCACGGCACGGCGCGGATCGGCGCGCCGAATTCGGTCGCCAGGGTCTCGGCCTTGTCCAGGCTGCGGTTGCACAGGCGGATGTCCTTGGCGCCGCGCTCGGCCAGCGCGACCAGGATGGCACGGGCCGCACCACCGGCGCCCAGCACGGCGATGGGGCCGGCATCGGCGCGCCAGTCCGGCTGGGCATCGAGCAGACTCTGGATGTAGCCAAAGGCATCGGTGTTGTAGCCGCTCAAGGTGCCGTCGGCGCCCACCACCACGGTGTTGATGGCGCCGATGCGTTCCGCCAGCGGGTCCACGCGGTCCATCAGCGCCATGGCCGCCACCTTGTGCGGGATGGTGATGTTGCAGCCGGCGAAGCCCAGCGCGCTCAGGCCGCGCACGGCGTCGGTGATGCGCTCGGGCAGCACCGGCAGCAGCACATAGCTGCCGTTCAGGCCGTATTGACGGATCCAGTGGTTGTGGATGGCGGGCGAGCGCGAGTGCGCCACAGGCCAGCCCATCACGCCGGCCAGGATAAAGGGTTTGTCGGTTGCCATGGGGTGTCGTCCGGTCTGCGGGGTTCAGGCCGCGGGAGGCGGGGCGCCGAAGATGTCGGCAGCCACCTGCTGGATCAGCTCGATCATCGCCTGCTGTGTCATCGTGGTGGTGCGGCCGGCGGCCGTGGCCAGCGCCAGCCGGCCCACCAGCGGCGGTTGGCCGATGGGGCGGGCGTGGTAGGCCTCGGGGCGGCTGCTCATGGCCTGCGAGTACTTGGGCAGGATGGCGTAGCCGGCGCCATCGGCCACCAGGTCCAGGATGGCGGCCACGCCGTCGATTTCCAGGCTGATCTCGGGCTTGCAGCCGATGGCCGCCATCTCGGCCTCCACCACCATGCGGATGGCATTCGGCCGGCTGGGGATGACCAGCGGCAGGGTGCTCACTTCCTTCAGACTGATGGCGTCGGTCGTCGTCTTGCCTTTGGGCGGGCGTGGCCCGATCAGCAACAGTTCCTCGTCCATCAGCGGCAGGGTGTCCAGGTCGGGGCTGGGGGCCGGGTGGTAGAGCAGGGCGATGTCCAGCCGGCCCGTGAGCAGGCCTTCCTGCATCGAAATCGTCAGGCCCTCGCTGATGGACAGCGCGGCATTCGGCAGGCGCTTGCGGAACTCGCGTGTGAGCGGCACCGTCATCATCTTCGCGATGCTGGGCGGCAGACCCACGGCCACCCGTCCGGCCAGCGCGCCGCGCACCCGGCCCAGGTCTTCACGCGCCCGCGCCACCTGGTGAAGGATACCGCGGCCGTGCTCCAGCAGCAGCTTGCCGGCATCCGTCGTGGTCACGCCACGGCCGTTGCGCAGCAGCAGGTTCTGCCGCAGCTCCACCTCCAGCAGGCGTACCTGGCGACTCAGCGCCGGCTGGGCAACGTCCAGCACGCTGGAGGCACGGGTGAAGCTGCCGAGTTCGGCCACGCGCACGAAATACTCGAGTTGTTTCAGGTCCATGTTTTGGGGGATAGCTTGGCTGGCATTATGCCGAAATGTGATACCTGCTAGTGAAGCCGCTGCCTTGGAATCCCGGCGCGGCCTCACGACAATCAGTATCCAAATTGACAAAAACAGATCAGTATTCCGCCTTTCCTTTCCGACCCCTCATGAGCACGCAGATCAACGGCATTTCGTCCATGGCCACGCGTCAGGTTCTGGCCGACCTGGTGGCGAATTTCCAGCGCCAGACCGGGCAGTCGGTGCACATCGAATCGGTGGGCGGGGTCGATGCCGCCAAGCGCGTGCAGGCGGGCGAGGCCTTCGATGTCGTCATCCTGGCGTCCGACGCCATCGACAAACTGATCACTTCCGGCCAGGTGCTGCCGGGGCGTGTGGATCTGGTGCACTCGGGCGTGGCGGTGGCGGTGCGCGCCGGCGCGGCCCAGCCCGATATTTCGAGCGAAGACGCGGTGCGTGCTGCCGTGCTGGCCGCGCGCAGCGTGAGCTACTCCACCGGCCCGAGCGGCGTGGCGCTGGCCAAGCTGTTCGAACGCTGGGGCATAGCCGATCAGATCAAGGACCGCATCGTCACGCCGCCGCCGGGCATTCCGGTCGGTTCACTGGTGGCCAAGGGCGAGGTGGAGCTGGGTTTCCAGCAGCTGAGCGAACTCATCAACCTCGAAGGCATCACGGTGCTGGGTCCGCTGCCGCCGGCCATCCAGATCACCACCACCTTCTCGGCCGGCGTCTGTGCCTGCAGCCAGCAGGCCGACGCCGTGCGCGCCATGCTGGCCTACATGGCCTCATCCGAAGCGGCCGAAGCCAAGCGTCGCCAGGGCATGGACCCGGCATGAACCGATTTTGAATCCCAGGAGACCTCTCATGAAAAAAACCATGATCATCGACTGCCACGGTCACTACACCACGGCGCCCAAGGCGCTGGAGAACTGGCGCAACCAGCAGATTGCCGGCATCAAGGACCCGGCGGTCATGCCCAAAGTGGCTGACCTGAAGATCAGCGACGACGAGCTGCGCGAGACGATCGAGACCAACCAGCTGCGCCTGATGAAAGAGCGCGGCTCCGACCTCACCATCTTCAGCCCGCGCGCCAGCTTCATGGCGCACCACATCGGCGACTTCAATGTGTCCAGCACCTGGGCCGCGATCTGCAACGAGCTGTGCTACCGCGTCAGCCAGCTGTTCCCCGACCACTTCGTGCCGGCGGCCATGCTGCCGCAGAGCCCGGGCGTCGACCCCGCCACCTGCATCCCCGAGCTGGAGAAGTGCATCAAGGAATACGGCAACGTCGGCATCAACCTGAACCCCGATCCGTCCGGCGGCCACTGGACCAGCCCACCGCTGTACGACAAGCACTGGTATCCGATCTACGAAAAGATGGTCGAGTACGACATCCCGGCCATGATCCACGTGTCGACCAGCTGCAACGCCTGCTTCCACACCACCGGCGCGCACTACATCAACGCCGACACCACGGCCATCATGCAGCTGATCCAGGGTGACCTGTTCAAGGACTTCCCGACGCTGAAGTTCATCATTCCGCACGGCGGCGGCGCGGCACCCTACCACTGGGGCCGTTACCGCGGCCTGGCGCAGGAGATGAAGAAGCCGCTGTTGCAGGACCACCTGCTGAAGAACATCTTCTTCGACACCTGCGTCTACCACCAGCCCGGCATCGACCTGCTGACCAAGGTCATCCCGGTCGACAACATCCTGTTCGCCTCCGAGATGATCGGTGCCGTGCGCGGCATCGACCCCGAGACCGGCGCCTACTATGACGACACCAAGCGCTACATCCAGGCCACGGCCAACCTCAACGACGAGCAGCGCTACAAGGTCTACGAAGGCAATGCGCGCCGCGTGTTCCCGCGCCTGGACGCACAGCTCAAGGCCAAGGGCAAGTGAAGGCCTGATCGCGTAAACGATAAAACGACATCAAGAGGAAAACACCATGAGCATCAACGGACCCCTGGGCATCGTCAAACGCAACATCGTGCGCGCCGACAAGGCCGCAGTCGAGAAACTGGGCAAATTCGGCGTGGCCACCGTGCATGAGGCGCAAGGCCGTGTCGGCCTGATGCAGCATTACATGCGCCCGATCTATTCCGGCGCCAAGATCTCCGGCACCGCCGTTACCGTGCTGCTGCACCCGGGCGACAACTGGATGCTGCACGTCGTGGCCGAGCAGATCCAGCCCGGCGACATCGTCGTGGCGGCACTCTCTGCGCCCAACACCGACGGCTTCTTCGGCGACCTGCTGGCCACCAGTTTCAAGGCCCGTGGCGCCCGCGGCCTGATCATCGACGGCGGCTGCCGCGACGTGGCCGAGCTCAAGGCCATGGACTTCCCGGTCTGGAGCAAGGCCATCAGCGCCAAGGGCACCATCAAGGCCACGCTGGGCTCGGTCAACGTCCCCGTGGTGTGCGCCGGCATGATCGTCAACCCGGGTGACGCCATCGTGGCCGATGACGACGGCGTGGTGGTCGTCAACGCCGCCGACGCGCAGAAGGTGGCGGATGCCGCCGAGGCACGCGAAGCCAACGAAGGCGAGAAGCGCGCCAAGCTGGCCGCCGGCGTGCTGGGCCTGGACATGTACAAGTTCCGCGAGCCGCTGGAAAAGCTGGGCCTGAAGTACATCGACTGAGCGCCTCCCCTGAACCGACAGAACAAAGAGAGACACGATGAGCAAACCGACCTCTGGGCCCTTCGAGAAAACCGCCGGTTGGCTGGATTGGTACACCGGCCCCAGCAAGCCGCGCTTCCAGTTGCCCGCCGGCAGCGTGGACGCGCACTGCCACGTCTTCGGCCCCGGCGCTGAATTCCCCTATGCCCCCGAGCGCAAGTACACCCCGTGCGACGCCAGCAAGGCGCAGCTGTTCGCCCTGCGTGACCACCTGGGTTTTGCGCGCAACGTGATCGTGCAGGCCACCTGCCACGGTGCCGACAACCGCGCCATGGTCGACGCCTGCCTGGCGTCCAACGGCAAGGCCCGCGGCGTGGCCACCGTCAAGCGCAGCGTCACCGACGAGGAGCTGCAGGCCCTGCACGCTGCCGGCGTGCGCGGCGTGCGTTTCAACTTCGTCAAGCGCCTGGTGGACTTCACGCCCAAGGACGAGCTGATGGAGATTGCCGGCCGTATCGCCAAGCTGGGTTGGCATGTGGTGATCTACTTCGAGGCGGTGGACCTGCCCGAGCTGTGGGACTTCTTCACCGCGCTGCCCACCACCGTCGTGGTCGACCACATGGGCCGCCCGGACGTGAGCAAGCCCATTGATGGCCCGGAGTTCGAGCTGTTCGTCAAGTTCATGCGCGAGCACAAGAATGTGTGGAGCAAGGTGAGCTGCCCCGAGCGCCTGTCCGTCAGCGGCCCGAAGGCCTTGAACGGCGAGCAGGCAGCGTACAAGGACGTGGTGCCGTTTGCCAAGCGCATCGTGGAAGAGTTCCCCGACCGCGTGTTGTGGGGCACCGACTGGCCGCACCCGAACCTGAAGGACCACATGCCCGACGACGGCCTGCTGGTGGACTTCATCCCGCACATCGCGCCCACGGCCGAGCTGCAGAAGACGTTGCTGGTGGACAATCCCATGCGTCTGTACTGGCCGGAGGAAGTGGCCAAGTAATGTGCAGGGCAGCCAGTGCGCTGCCCTCAACCGATTGGAGAAACCTATGTCGCTCGATAAACCCTACCTGGACGTGCCCGGCACGACCATCTTCGATGCCGAGCAGAGCCGCAAGGGCTACTGGCTCAACCAGTTCTGCATGTCGCTCATGAAGGCCGAGAACCGCGCCCGCTTCAAGGCCAATGAGCGTGCTTACCTGGACGAGTGGGCCATGACCGAAGATCAGAAGCAGGCCGTGCTGGCGCGCGACCTGAACCGTTGCATCGCCCTGGGCGGCAACATCTATTTCCTGGCCAAGATCGGCTCCACCGACGGCAAGAGCTTCCAGCAGATGGCCGGCTCCATGACCGGCATGACCGAGGAAGAGTACCGCGACATGATGATCAGCGGCGGCCGCTCCGCGGAGGGCAACCGCTACGTGGGCGAAGACGGCGATGCCCAGGCCCATCGTCAACCCCAAGGAAAAGCCGGCAAGAAAGAGAGCGCCTGACATGGCCAAGATCACCGCATCCGTTTACACCTCGCACGTGCCGGCCATTGGCGCGGCCATGGACCTGGGCAAGACCCAGGAGCCCTACTGGCAAAAGGTCTTTGCCGGCTACGACTTTTCCAAGCAGTGGATGAAGGACAACACGCCCGACGTGATCTTTCTGGTCTACAACGACCACGCCACCGCCTTCAGCCTGGACATGATCCCCACCTTCGCCATCGGCACCGCGGCCGAGTTCGCCGTGGCCGATGAGGGCTGGGGCCCGCGCCCGGTGCCCAAGGTCGTCGGTCACCCCGATCTGGCCTCGCACATTGCCCAGTCCGTCATCCAGCAGGACTTCGACCTCACCATCGTCAACAAGATGGACGTGGACCACGGCCTCACCGTGCCGCTGTCGGTGATGTTCGGCGAGCGTGACCCGGTCAAGGGCGCCTGGCCCTGTCCGGTGATTCCGTTCGCCGTCAACGTGGTGCAGTACCCGGTGCCCAGTGGCAAGCGCTGCTTCCAGCTCGGTCAGGCCATCCGCCGCGCGGTGGAGAGCTACGACCAGCCGCTCAAGGTGCAGATCTGGGGCACCGGCGGCATGAGCCACCAGCTGCAGGGCCCGCGCGCCGGCCTGATCAACAAGGAATGGGACAACGCCTTCCTCGATCAGCTCATCGCTGATCCGGCCGGCTTGGCCGAGAAACCGCACATCGAGTACGTGCGCGAAGCCGGCTCCGAAGGCATCGAGCTCGTGATGTGGCTCATTGCTCGCGGCGCCATGAGCGACGTGGCCGGCACCGGCCCGGCGCCCAAGGTTGCGCACCGCTTCTACCATGTGCCCGCCTCCAACACGGCAGTGGGCCACCTGATTCTCGAAAACCAGTAAGGACTGACCATGACCATCAAAGTAGCCCTGGCCGGTGCCGGTGCCTTCGGCATCAAGCACCTCGACGGCATCAAGAATATCTCCGACGTCGAAGTCGTCTCCCTCATCAGCCGCGACCTGGAGAAAACCAAGGAAGTGGCCGACAAGTACGGCATCAAGCACGTCACCACCGACCTGGCAGACAGCCTGAAGCTCAAGGAAGTCGATGCCGTCATCCTGTGCACGCCCACGCAGATGCACGCCGCGCAGGCCAAGGCCTGCCTGGAAGCCGGCAAGCATGTGCAAGTGGAAATCCCGCTGTGCGACGTGCTCAAGGAGGGCGAGGAAGTGGTCGCCCTGCAGAAGCAAAAAGGCCTGGTGGCCATGTGCGGCCACACCCGCCGCTTCAACCCCAGCCACCAGTTCGTGCACAAGAAGATCAAGGCCGGCGAGTTCAACATCCAGCAGATGGACGTGCAGACCTATTTCTTCCGTCGCACCAACATGAACGCGCTGGGCCAGCCGCGCAGCTGGACCGACCACCTGCTGTGGCACCACGCCGCCCACACCGTGGACCTGTTCGCCTACCAGGCCGGCAGCCCCATCGTGAAGGCCAATGCCATCCAGGGCCCGATCCATCCGACGCTGGGCATTGCCATGGACATGTCCATCCAGCTCAAGGCCGCCAACGGCGCCATCTGCACGCTCTCCCTGTCGTTCAACAACGACGGCCCGCTGGGCACCTTCTTCCGTTACATCGGCGACACCGCCACCTACATCGCCCGTTACGACGACCTGTTCAACGGCAAGGACGAGAAGATCGACGTGAGCAAGGTCGATGTGTCGATGAACGGCATCGAGCTGCAGGACCGTGAGTTCTTTGCCGCCATCCGCGAAGGCCGTGAGCCCAACGCCAGTGTGGCGCAGGTGCTGCCGTGCTATCAGGTGCTGCACCAGCTGGAGCAGCAGCTGCAGGGCTGAGTCCGGGCAGCGGACTGCAGCAGGCACCTGCCTGTCATGCGCTTTCCCGGTTGCGCAGGATGCGGGGCAGGTTGCCTTCGATGCAGTCAATCAGTTCGTAGACATGCATGCTCACCTCGTAGCCCAGCGGGGTGAGCTGGTAATCCACGTGCGGCGGCATGACGGGATGGACCTGTCGTTTCACAAAGCCGTCGGCCTCCAGGTCCTGCAGCGTTTGCGCCAGCATGCGCTCGCTCACGCCATCGATCCTTCGGCGCAGCTCGCTGAAGCGATGCACACCGTCCCTGAGGACCAGCAGCACCAGCCCGCCCCAGCGATTGGTGACGTGGTTGAGCACAACACGCGACGGGCAGTCGGCGCTGAGCACGTCGCCACGGGTCGGTTGTCGCTTGGGCTTGGGTCGGGTTGGGGCCTCGGCTTTCATGCTTACCTTTTTGTTAGTACTTACGAAAAGTTTGCGTAAACGCTATTCTCCCTGCGTGTCTTCGTTAAATCAAGGAGTCTGTATGAGCATGATGGCAGTCACAGGGGCCTCCGGCCAATTGGGTCGTCTGGTGATCGAAAGTTTGTTGACGCGGCATCCCGCCGACCACATCGTGGCCGTGGTGCGTGATGCGGCCAAAGTGGCCGACCTGCAGGCGCGGGGTGTGCAGGTGCGTCTGGCCGACTACAACCACGCTGACGCCCTGGTGGCTGCCTTGCAGGGCGTGGGCAAGCTGCTGCTGATCTCTTCCAGCGAAGTGGGGCAGCGCGTACCGCAGCACCGCAATGTCATTACTGCTGCCCAGCGTGCGGGCGTGGGGCTGGTGGCCTACACCAGCATCCTGCACGCCGACCGCTCGCCCATGGGGCTCGCCACGGAGCACCGCGAGACCGAGGCCTTGCTGCGCGCATCGGGCCTGCCGCACGTGCTGCTGCGCAACGGCTGGTACACCGAAAACTACACCGCCGGTGTGCCTGCCGCGCTGCAGTATGGAGCCGTGCTGGGCAGCGCCGGCGACGGCAAGATTTCCTCGGCCGCGCGGGCCGACTATGCGGTGGCTGCCGCCGCCGTGCTGAGTCTGGACGACCAGGCCGGCCGGGTGTACGAACTGGCCGGGGACGAGGCCTACACCCTGAGCGAACTTGCCGCCGAGATCGCCCGCCAGGCGGGCCAGCCGGTGGTGTACCGCGACCTGCCCGAGGCGGCCTACGAGGCCGCGCTGCTGCAAGCCGGGCTGCCGGGCTTCCTGGCCGCCATGCTGGCCGAATCGGACGTGGGCGCCGCCAAGGGTGGCTTGTTTGACGACGGCCGTGAACTGAGCCGACTCATCGGTCGCCCGACCACGCCGCTGGCCGAGGTGGTGAGGGCCGCATTGCCGGCCTGAATGTGCGCCGAGGCGGACCTGTTGGGGATCTCCTGCTGAAGACACCCCCTCGATCATGGGGCACGCGGTCAACTTGCCTATGATCGGGGTTGGGTTCGAGATTGCTCGAACCGTTTTGTTTTCGGAGTCCCAGACATGCAACAACGTCAACTCGGTCCTTACCAGGTTTCAGCCTTGGCCCTGGGCTGCATGAGCCTGAGCTACGCCTACGGTGTGCCGCCTGCGCCCGAGCACGGCGAGCGTGTGCTGCTGGCCGCGCTCGACGCCGGCATCACCCACTTCGACACCGCGGCCCTGTACGGCTTCGGCATCAACGAGCAACTGGTCGGCCGCGTGCTCAAGCCCTACCGCAGCGAGATCGTGCTGGCCAGCAAGGGCGGCATGGCCGGCGTGCAGTTCCCGGACGGCCTCAAGCGTGTCATCGACGGCCGGCCGGAGGCCATCCGCCAGAACTGCGAAGACAGCCTGCGCCGCCTGGGGACCGACGTCATCGATCTCTACTACCTGCACCGCTGGGACAAGAAGGTACCGATCGAAGAGAGCGTGGGCGAGCTGTCGCGCCTGGTGGAGCGTGGCCTGGTGCGCAGCATCGGTTTGAGTGAAGTGTCCGCCGCCACCCTCCGTAAGGCCCATGCCGTGCACCCGCTGGCGGCCGTGCAGACCGAGTATTCGCTCTGGACGCGCAACCCCGAGATCGCCGTGCTGCAGGCCTGCCGCGAGTTGGGTATCAGCTTCGTCGCCTTCAGCCCGGTGGCGCGCGGTTTCCTCAGTGGCAGGCTACGCGACGTCGGGGCCCTGGACGCCAAGGACATCCGCCACGGCATGCCGCGCTTCGAGCCGGCCAACTACGCCGGCAACCTCCAACTGCTGCCGGCCTTTGAAGCGGTGGCGGCCGAGGCCGGCTGTACCCCGGCCCAGCTGGCGCTGGCGTGGCTGCTGCACAAGGACAGCAACGTCATCCCGCTCTTCGGTACCACCAGCCTGGAGCACCTGGCCGAGAACGTGGCCGCAGCCAGTGTGAAGCTCAACCCCGAGCTCATGGCCAAGGCGGAAGCCGTCATCAACCAGCGCACCGTGGTGGGCAACCGCTACAGCGAGCAGAGCAACCGCGAAGTCGATACGGAGGTCTTCTGAACATGGCCACCACCTTGATGCTACTCCCGGGTTTGAACTGCGACGCTGCCGTCTGGGCGCCGCAAGTGGCAGCACTGGAAGATCAGGCTCACTGTGTTGTGCCTGCCTGGGGCCTGCGCGACTCGCTTATCGCCATGGCTGAGCAGGTGCTGGCCGAAGCCCCCACCGAGCGCTTTGCCGTGGCCGGCCACTCCATGGGTGGGCGGGTGGCGCTGGAAGTGCTGCGCCTGGCGCCGCAGCGCGTCGAGCGTCTGGCGCTGCTGAGCACCGGCACCCATCCGCTGGCGGCGGGGGAGGCTGGCGAGAAAGAGAAAGCCGGGCGCCTGGCACTGCTGCAGATCGCCCGCACCCAAGGCATGCGCGCCATGGGCCAGCAGTGGGCACGCGGCATGGTGCACCGCGACCGGCTGGACACGCCGCTGTTCAAGGAGGTGCTGGACATGCTGGAGCGCGGCAGCGCCGAGCAGTACGCCGCGCAGATCAACGCCTTGCTCACGCGGCCCGATGCCGGCCCGCTGCTGCCCACCATTACCTGCCCCACGCTCGTGCTCACCGGCCGTGAAGACGCCTGGAGCGGCCCGGCCCAGCACGAAGTCATGGCTGCTGCCATACCCGGCGCGCAACTCGTCATCGTCGAGCACTGCGGCCACATGTGCACCATGGAGCAGCCGCAGGCGGTGAGTGAGGCGTTGGCGGCCTGGTTGCAGCGCTGAACGGCGTCGGCTCAAGCGTTATCTGCTATCAAATTCGTAGCTGGTGGCGCTTGTCCAGCAAGGGCTGGGTGCCAATTTCGTTCAGAGAACGGGGAAGTTCCCCTAGAATGGATGAATGAATTCAGAGATCGAGTCCTTGGTGCTGGCCCTGCGTGATTTCGCCCATGCACGCGATTGGGAGCAGTTCCATTCGCCGAAAAATCTAGCTGCGGCACTTACTGTTGAAGTCTCGGAGTTGCTGGAACATTTCCAGTGGCTGACTGAGGAGCAGAGCCGGCAGCTCTCTGATGACAAGAGGAATGCGGTGGCCGAGGAGGTGGCGGATGTGCTGCTCTACCTGCTTCAGTTGAGCGACAAGCTCGGCATCGATCCCTTGGACGCTGCCAGGGCGAAGCTTCAAGCCAACGCGCACAAGTACCCAGTCGATCGCGCGCGCGGCTCCAGCAAGAAATACAACGAGATCTGACCACATCCTTCGGGGAGGCAAGTTCTGAAGTGATCGTCTACCAATCGACCAAATCGGACTTTCTGCACCAGGTCAGACACATCGACATCGGAGACCTCCTCCAAGAGCAGATGCTGCTCAGGCTTGGAAGGAAGGTTGGAGTCTCGGAGCTCACATCCTGGCGGATCTCTCTGCAGTCCATGGCGCGGGTGCTGCAGGACGATGAGATCCCATCCGATGCGGGTGTTGCCATCGAATACAACATCCCTCAGTCCGGAAAACGGGTCGATTTCATCCTAACAGGACGTGCGGCGGATGAGTCGCCGAACGTCGTCATCATCGAGCTGAAGCAATGGGAAACGGCTCAACTGACCGAGAAGGATGGTGTAGTGATCACCCAACTGGGGCGGGGTCTGCAGGAGGTCAGTCATCCGTCCTACCAGGCATGGTCCTATGCCGCGTTGCTCGAAGGCTTCAATGAAGCCGTTCATGAAGGTGGACTGGCACTGCAGCCCTGCGCCTACTTGCACAACTACAAGCCGGATGAGGTGATACGACATGACTGGTATGCGCCCTACGTAGAGCGTGCGCCGGTCTTTCTCAAGGGCGAGGCAGAGCAGCAGAAGTTGCGGGAGTTCATCAAACGCCACGTCAAGTACGGCGATAACGTTGATCTGCTTTACAAGATCGAGAATGGACGTATCCGTCCCTCCAAGATGCTGGCGGACAGCCTCGTCAAGATGCTCAAGGGTCAACCGGAGTTTGTTCTGATTGATGAGCAGAAGGTCGTCAACGAAATGGCCCTGAGCATGGCGCGGCGGGCCGGACAAGGCAGGAAAAAGGTGCTGATTGTCGAGGGTGGTCCCGGCACGGGAAAGTCGGTGCTGGCGATCAACCTGTTGGCAACGCTCACCAAGGAGGGTCAGGTCTGCCGCTACGTTTCCAAGAATGCCGCACCTCGTACGGTCTACCAAAGCAAGCTGACGGGGCATTTCCGGGCGACGCACATCTCCAATCTGTTCTCCGGATCAGGTGCATTCGTCGACGTCCAGTCCGATGCTTTCGATACGCTGATCGTAGATGAAGCGCATCGGCTGAACGAGAAATCTGGCTTGTACGAGAACCTGGGCGAGAACCAGATCAAGGAAATCTTGAACGCGTCCAAGTGCGCAGTTTTCTTTGTCGATGAAGACCAGCGGGTCACACTCAAGGACATCGGAGGAACTGACGCCATCAGGGCTTGGGCGAACGCCTGTGGGGCCGAGGTCAAGGTCATGGAACTGGCGTCCCAGTTCCGTTGCAGTGGTTCAGATGGTTATCTTGCCTGGCTCGATCACACCCTCGCAGTCCGGGAGACGGCCAATCCATTTCTGGATGACGCCAATTTTGAGTTTCGGATTTTCGATTCACCCGCCGAGTTGCATGCGCAGATCGCGGAGAAGAACAAGCTGAACAACAAGGCGCGAGTCGTCGCGGGCTATTGCTGGGATTGGGCCAGCAAGAAAGACGCGGATGCCTACGACATCGTGATGCCGGAGCATGCTTACCGTAAGCGCTGGAACTTGACCAAGGATGGCAGCTTGTGGATGGTCGCTCCCGATTCAATTGATGAGGTCGGTTGCATCCACACCTGCCAGGGACTGGAGGTGGATTACATCGGCGTGATCATCGGCGACGACTTCGTTGTTCGCAACGGCGAAGTGGTTTGCCAGCCTAGCATGCGATCTAAAGGTGATCGATCAATTCGGGGCTGGAAGACTCTTATGAAGTCGACCCCCGTCGAGACGAAGAATCAACTGGATCTCATCATCAAGAACACCTACCGCACCTTGATGACACGGGGTATGAAGGGGTGCTACGTCTATTGCACAGATCAGGAGACGGCAGACTACTTCCGATCACGTGTCCGGCAAGCTGCCAGTGTGCGGATCGAACAACAAGTGCATCGTGTTGATGACCGGATCGCCACGAGCGAGGCGACCATCTTGCCCTTCAGGCGTGTGGACCCGAAGCGTGTGAAACCCTTCAAGAACGCGGTGCCGCTGATAGAGTTGAAGTTTGCTGCAGGTCATTTCAGTGATGTGCAGTCGTTTGATGCCAACGATGCAGAGTGGGTTGAGTTGCCGGATCTCTATCGTCCCCAGCCAGGCTTGTTTGTTGCCCAGGTGGTCGGGGAGTCAATGAACCGACGTATTCCGAATGGCAGCTGGTGTCTATTTCGAGCCAATCCCCAAGGGACACGCGCAGGGAAAGTCGTTGTGGCCCAGCATCGCGCGATCTCTGATCCGGAGACGGGAGGCTCTTACACCGTCAAGATTTACGCCAGCGAGAAAGTGCAGGCTGACGATGGAGGTTGGCTTCATACCCGAGTCGAGTTGTCTCCGGACAGTACAGACCCCGGCTTCAAACCGATTGTTTTTGGTCCGGAATCAGCTGATTCGGTGCAGGTGGTTGCCGAGTTGATTGCGGTGCTGGATGCCTAGCGGTCTCTCGACGGGCCATAAACTCGACGCCGAGCGCGTGGCTTTTCTGTTTGAGCTGCACCAGAAGTACACCAGCCTGTTGCCGGCAGCGCCGGCTAAGAGTGGGCGCAAGCGCAAGGCGGCGTAGAGAGGGAAGGGAGATAAAGATGAAATCAAATAAAGATCGCTCGCCGTTAGACCGATTTGCGCCGTTGCGTGTGCCTGGGCAATCACTCACCGAAGAGTTGGACGATGTATTTCAGGACCATGTGATGGCGCCTTATGCCTTGGCAGTGCTCATGGTCTTGATAGCAGGCTTGGAGTGGTGGCGGTATTACGCAGACTTCAAGCCGAGTCCTATCGTGTTCAGCATTGCTGCTTTGGTTTGTGTAGGTTATGCGGCCTACAAAATCATTCGTATCCGCAAGAAGGTTCGACAAATCAAACTAGGTCGTGATGGTGAGCGTGCCGTAGCGCAGCAGCTGGAATGGCTCAGGCGAGAGAACTTTTTCGTATTCCACGACGTGCCCAATGGTGACGCCAATGTGGATCATCTGCTGATTGGCCCCAAGGGCGTTTTCACGATCGAGACCAAGACGCTGTCCAAACCTGAGCGCGGTGAATGCAAGATCACTGTTGTGGATGGTGTGATTCGCGCCAACGGACGAGCGTTGGACCGCGATCCCTTGGTTCAAGCCAAAGCGCAGGCGAGCTGGATGCGGGCGTTTCTGGCTGAGCACCAGTTCACGGCACCAGTCTGGCCTGTGGTTCTGTTTCCTGGCTGGTTTGTCGAGCCTTTTGACTCGAAGGTCGTCGGTGCTTGGGTGTTGGAGCCCAAGGCTTTACGCAGCTTCATCAACAATCGGCCGGATCGGTTCGCACTCGAAGATGTGAAGGCCATGGCTTCAGCAATGACCAGCTACATCCGCAGCCAAGCCAAGTTGTAGCGTTGCGGTGCAACTCGTTGGCTAGCAATGCTAAGTGTGTTTTGAGGTCACAAATTGTGATCTCAAGTGTTATGCTGTACAAAAATACAGCATCTCCCTAAAATCCCCATGCAATCAGGCATTGCGAGAGATTTTTTCGCCATGCCTGACCACAACAGGGGAGGCCGGATGGGTAGCGTCAATACATCTTCGAGCGCAAAGGCGATCAGTAGTGCGGCCTTGTCGCCGCAGGCCCTAGCCGGGCGGATTCTGGTGATACGCGGGCAACGGGTGTTGCTGGATGCGGATCTGGCGGAGTTGTATGAGGTGGAGACCAAGCGCTTCAATGAGCAGGTCAGGCGTAATGCCAAGCGCTTTCCGCCGGACTTCATGTTTACGTTGACGCAGGACGAGTTTGACAGTTTGAGGTCGCAAATTGCGACCTCAAACCGTGGTGGCCGTCGTTACCTGCCCATGGCCTTCACTGAGCACGGTGCCATCATGGCGGCCAGCGTTTTGAACTCGGACCGCGCCGTGGAGATGAGCGTGTACGTGGTACGGGCGTTCGTGCAGCTGCGCGAGCTGCTCACCAGCCACAAGGCCTTGGCCGACAAGCTGGCGGAGCTGGAGCGACGCGTCAGCCACCATGACAACTCTTTGGCGGAGGTCATCAACGCGATCCGCGCTCTGATGGCACAGCCCAAGCCCGCCAACCGCCCCATCGGCTTTACCGCTGATCTGAACGACAAGCAGCGCAAATAGATTCGCTATCGTTTCAATAGCTAATGGCGCTTGCCCCGTGAGGGCCAAGCGCCATTTTCATTTGTAATTCAGCTCACTTCGCCAGTAAGCTGTTCAGATCAAACCCCGCATCGCCCGCCTGCTGCGGCGTGGGCGAGACGCCGGCATCCAGCAGTTTGCGCGCCTGCAGGTGGTCGCGGCTGGCGTTGATGCTGTCGGCGGCCAGGAGCTTGTCGCCCTTGTAGTGGTAGACGGTGAAGCTGCCGCTGCTTATGTCGCCCCGCACGGCCCAGTGCTCGGCGCCCATGGACAGGCCGGCCATCTGCAGCTTCTTGTCGTACTGGTCGCTCCAGAACCAGGGCGTGGCGGTGAAGGGGCGCTCCTGCCCCAGCAGCGCGGCGGCGGCGCTCTTGCCTTGCTCGGTGGCGTTCTGCACCGATTCCAGGCGCAGCAGGCTGCCGTCACTCAGGCGGCGCGCGGTGCAGTCACCTGCGGCCACGATGCTCGGGTCGCTGGTGCGGCCACAGGCGTCGACCACGATGCCGCGCTCGCATTCAAGTCCGGCCGCGCGTGCCAGTTCGTCATTGGCGTTCACGCCGATGCCCACCACCACCAGGCCGGCGGGGTAGAGCGTGCCATCTTGCAGGCGCACGCCGGTGGCCTGGTTGTCGTGGTCGGTGATGATCTCCGCGATCTGCGCGCCCAGCACCAGCTGCACGCCGTGGCTGCCGTGCAGTTCGGCATACCAGTCCGACAGCATGGGCGCCAAGACGCGGCCCAGCAAGCGCGGCGCGGCTTCCAGCACGGTCGCAGCCAAGCCCTTCTTGCGGGCGGTGGCGGCCACTTCCAGGCCGATGAAGCCGCCGCCGATCACCACCACCGGCAGCTGTCGCTCGATGCAGACGGCCATGCGTTCGGCAATGGCGCTGGCGTCGTCGCGGCTGCGCAGGGCGTACACGCCTTGCGCGTCGCCACCGGGCAGCGGCAGCGCGCGCGGGGTGGCGCCGGTGGCCAGCACCAGGCCGGCGTAGGGAAGGGTGCTGCCGTCACTCAGCGTGACGTGCTTGGCGGCGCGGTCGATGGCGGTGACGCGGGTGCCGGTGTGCAGGCCGATGTTCTTGCGCGCCAGCATCTCGGGGGCGCGCATCACCAGTTGCGCGGCATCCATCTCGCCGGCCATCCAGGCCTTGGACAGTGGCGGGCGGTGGTAGGGGCCGTGCGGCTCGTCGCCCAGCAGGGTGACGGGGCCTTCAAAGCCGCCGGCGCGCAGCGCCTCGGCCGCTTGCACGGCGGCCTGGCCGGCGCCGACGATGAGGATAGGCCCGGTGATGCTCATGAAGAATGCTCCTGTGGTCCAGCGCTTAGGCCGGTTTTACTCTTGGCAAGCGGGCAGGCTGATGATCAGGCCTTCGAGCTTGGGGCTGGCCTTGATCTGGCAGGCCAGGCGGCTGTTGGGGCGGCGTTCGTCGGCCACGTTCTCCAGCATGGCGAGTTCGTTCTCGCTGGCCGGGGGGATGTCGCCCAAGCGCGATTCTTCCACATAGCAGTGGCAGGTGGCGCAGGCGCAGGAGCCGCCGCATTCGCCGATGATGCCGTCGATGCCATTGGTGGTGGCACCCTGCATCAGGCTCCAGCCATCGGGCAGGTTGACGGTGGTCGATTGACCGTTGGCTTCGACGTAGGTGATGTTGGCCATGGAAAAGTCTCCGTATCGGAAATGGACGCCGCCTGCACGTGCAGGCGGCGGGTGGGTAGAAGTGAAGGTAGTTTAGGGGGTGACCAGGTCCAGCCGCAGCGGGCTGCGGAAGGTGGACGAGGGCATCCACGGCAGCTGGTCGGCCAGGCGCGAGTACTCGGGAACCACCTTGTGGAACTCGTCGAAGGCGATCTTCACCGCCAGGCGTGCAATGGCCGTGCCCAGGCAGGCATGCACACCGCCGCCAAAACCCAGGTGGCCGCGCGGCTTGCGTGTGATGTCGTACACGTCGGGGTTGGGGTACTGGCGCTCGTCGCGGTTGCCCGAGCCGTAGGCCAGGCAGACGAAGTCGCCTTCCTTCATGGTCTGGCCGTGCAGCGTCACGTCCTTCATCAGGCGGCGGCGGAAGCGCTGGGCCGAGGTGTTGAAGCGCAGGCTCTCTTCAATCGCGTCGGGCAGCAGTTCGGGGTTGGCCACGACGGCGCGGCGCGCCTCGTCAAACGTGGCCAGGTTGTAGGCAAACATCATCATGAAGCCGCCGAGCGATTCCACGCCGGCCATGATGAGGGTGGTGGTGGTCAGCAGCACTTCGCGCTCGTCCAAGCGGTCGCCGTCGATCTCGGCCAGGCTGAAGTGGCTGATGAGGTCGTTGCGCGGTTCGGCGCGGCGCATGGCGATGACCTTGCTCGCGTAGTCCTGCATCCAGTTGTAGGCGGCGATGTGCTCCGGCCCCTTGGTGCGGGTGCGCGAGTCGCTTTGCACCATCAGCACCGCGTTGTCGCGCACTTCCTGCTCGGGCACGATGGCCTCGTCGCCCATGGGCAGGCCGAGCGCGGCCATCAGCACCTTGACGGTGAACTGCGAGGACACGTCCTTGAAGTCGAAGCTCTTCACGCCCTTCAATTGGCCGAACACCTGTTGCGCCACGGCGCGGATGGGTTCTTCCAGTGCCAGCAGGTTGCGCTTCATGAAGGCGTGCTGGATCAGGCCGCGCAGGCGGTCGTGCTTTGGCGGGTCCGAGCTGCCCAAGGTGGCGCCGGCGCGGCCGGGCAGTTCGGTCATCAGGTTGCCGCTGGCGGACGAATAGGTCTGCCAGTCCTGCCCGGCCGAGACGATGTCGGCGTAGCGCGACAGCACCCACATCTGCGCTTCCGGGCTCCAGAAGCAGGGGTGCTCGTCGCGCAGGGTCTTGTAGTAGGGGAACGGGTCCGCGTCGATGGCGGGCGAGTAGGGGTCGAAGCTGAACATCATCGGTCTCCACGGGTTGTGATGTGGGTTGAACTTTAGGGCTGACCTGGGTCAAGATCACTGCACAAACGCGCTTGCGGTCTTGTACTTTTCGATCAGAATGCTGGAATGCGTCACTCAACTATTCCCAGCTTTGCCTTGTACGGCGAGACCGCCGCTCCGGGCGAGGAGCTGCTGCACATCGAGGAAGTGCAGTCGCGCAGCCGCCTCTACCACTGGGAGATTTCACCGCACGTGCACCAGGGCCTGTACCAGGTGCTGTGGCTGCAGCAGGGGGCGGCGCAGGTGGCGCTGGACGAGTGGGTGCAGCGGGTGCAGGGGCCGGCGGCCATCGTGGTGCCGCCGGGCGTGGTGCATGGCTTTCGCTTTGCGCCGGGTACCGACGGTCTGGTACTTACCTTGAGTGCGCGCTTCCTGGTGGAGGGCGAGTTCCAGGCCGTGGGCGAGGCCTTCCGCGCCCTGTTTGCCGCCCCCGGTGTGCTGGACTTTGCGCAGGACGAAGCGCCGGCCGAACGGCTGCACGCGCTGCTGCGTGAGCTGGCGGCTGAGTTTGCCCAGCCTGGCGCGGGTGACACGCCGGTGCCCGGCTGGCTGGCGCGCGCCGTGGTGTGGCGCCTCGCCCAGGCGCGCGCGCAAGGCGAGCAGGCGGCTGCCGGCGAACGTGCCCACCGCCACCAGGCGCTGTTCACACGCTTTTTGCTGCTGGTGGAACAGCACTTCCTGGAGCATTGGCCGCTGGAGAAATACGCCTCGCGCTTGGGCCTGTCCACCCAGCGCCTCAACCGTCTGACGCGCGCCGAGAGCGGGCGCAGCGCGCTGGAGCTGGTGCACGAGCGCCTCACGCGCGAGGCTTGCCGCCGGCTGGTCTACATCGCCGCGCCAGCGGCCAGCCTGGCGGCGGAACTGGGCTTCGAGGACCCGGCCTATTTCTCGCGCTTTTTCAAGCGCCGAACCGGCGTGAGCCCTCAGCAGTACCGCCAGCAGCACCGCGCCCAGGGCTGAGCGTCACGCCGTGGCGCCGCGTGCTTTGCGCGAAGTGGGTTTGTGCGCTGGCGCCAGCGCCGGGCCCACCACGGCTTCGAGCTGGGTGCGCAACCAACGGTGGGCGACGTCCTGCTGGTAGCGCGCGTGCCAGATCATGTACATCGGCATGGTGGGGCAGGCCACGGGTGGCGGGCAGCTCGCCAGGCCGGTGAAGGTCTGCCGTGCCAGCAGCCCGGGCACGGTGGTCAGCAGCGCGGTGCCGCGCACGAAGGCCGGCAATGCGCTGAAGGAGGGCACCATCACGGCAAAGCGCCGCTGCAGGCCCTTACTGGCCAGCAGCTGGTCCAGGTCCAGGCTGCGGCGCGGTTCGTACACCACGGTGGCGTGGTCGCTGGCCAGGTACTCGGCGGCGTTGGCCGGTGCCTGGCGCACGGCGGGGTCGTAGAACACGCGGTACTCGTCTTCAAACAGGCGCTTTTGCACGATGTCGGCGCCATCCGGCGGGCGGGGGCTGATGACCAGCTGACAGTCGTCGTTGCGCAGCATCTCCAGGCGCGGGATGGTGGAAGGGATGATGCGCAGCGCCACGCCCGGCGCGGCCTCGCGCAGGCGGGCGGCCAGCGCAGGCAGCAGCAGGTCACGCTGGAAGTCGTTGGCGGCGATGGTGAAGGTGGTCTGCCAGCGCGCCGGGTCGAACTCGCCGCTGTGGGCAAAGTGCTGCATCTGGCGCAGCAGGGCGCGCGCCTGGCCCGCCAGCTCTTCGGCCCGCGCCGTGGGCACGATGCCGCGTCCGCTTTTGACGAACAGCGGGTCGCCCGTGATGGCGCGCAGCTTCTCCAGCAGGTGGCTGACGCCTGACTGCGTCACGCCCAGGCGCTGCGCCGCACCGGTGACGGAACCGGCTTCCATCACGGTCACCAGCAACTGCAGCAGATGGCCGTCCAAGTCCGAATAATCGAATTTGCTCATAGGTTCCATCATGTTTCACGCCTTTATCCGGGTCAATGTTTTCGGAATACTCGCCGCATCAGCTTTGACCTCTGTCAACCAAGGAGACCTTCCGTGAGCACCTGCTGCGCCGCAAAACAGATTCCCGGCACCACGCCTTTTGATGGCGACATGGCCAAGAAAGGCTACGCCCTCAACAAGATGTGCTTCTCGTTCAATGAGAAGGCCAACCGCGAGGCTTTCGTGGCCGATCCCGAAGCCTATATGAAGCTCTATGGCCTGAACGAGGAACAGGCCGCGGCCATCCGCTCCAAGCAGGTGCTGGCCCTGCTGGCCGCCGGCGGCAACGCCTACTACCTGGCCAAGTTTGCCGGCATCTTCGGGCTGGACATGCAGGACATCGGCGCCCAGCAGACCGGCATGACCAAAGAAGAATTCCGGGCCAAGCTCGTCGCGGCCAACAACCAGTAAACACAGGAGCACACGAACATGGCACAACTCATCGGCGGCCTGGCCACTTCCCACATCCCCGCCATCGGCGGCGCCATTGCCAAGGGTCTGCAGCAAGAGCCCTACTGGAAGCCTTTCTTCGACGGTTTTCCGCCCATCCACCAATGGCTGGGCCAGGCCAAGCCCGACGTGGTGGTGGTGTTCTACAACGACCATGGCCTGAACTTCTTCCTCGACAAGATGCCGACCTTCGCCATCGGCGCCGCGGCCGAGTATCGCAACGCCGACGAAGGCTGGGGCATTCCCACGCTGCCGCCGCTGCCGGGCTGCCCGGACCTGTCGTGGCATCTGGTGCGCGAGCTGATCGCCAAGGAATTCGACATGACCACCTGCCAGGAAATGCTGGTGGACCATGCCTGCACCCTGCCGTTCAAGCTGTTCTGGCCCAATGACAAGGTGGCGCCGGTGCAGATCGTGCCGATCAGCATCAACACCGTGCAGTTCCCGCTGCCCACTGCCAAGCGTGTCTACAAGCTCGGCAAGGCCGTGGGCGAGGCCATCCAGTCCTGGGACAGCAACAAGCGCGTGGCCGTGATGGCCACCGGCGGCCTGAGCCACCAGCTCGAAGGCGAGCGTGCCGGCTTCATCAACAAGAAGTTCGACTTGCAGTTCCTCCAGAGCATGGAAACCAACCCCGAGTGGGCGACCCAGTTCAGCGACCTGGAACTGGTGGAACTCGCCGGTACGCAGGGCGTGGAACTGCTGATGTGGCTGGCCATGCGTGCGGCGCTGACCGCCGGTGGCGCCGGGGTGCGCAAGGTGCACAGCAACTACCACATCCCGATTTCCAACACGGCCACGGGTGTGCTGGCGCTGGAGACGGTGGCTTAAGGGTTATCTCGCGCTATCGATTTGATAGCTTTAGGCGCTCATTCCGTGAGGGGTGAGTGCCTTTTTTGTTCTTATCTTTGTTCGCGGTGCTTGGCTAGGCCGACGTGCCGGGTCTCGCCCCGGCGGGCGAGGTACTTTTCTTTGCTTCGCCAAAGAAAAGTACCCAAAAGAAAGGCGAGCCGGATTCGTCGGCCCTTCGGGCACACTGCGTTGCTCGGGCCAAGCGGGAGCCGCGCAAACTCGGCTAACGCCTCAAACATGCACGGCTCTTGATCCGCTTGCCCCTGCGCTACTCGCCTCCTCATAACGGCGTGGAAAACCGGATATCGGAAACAACAAGGACGCGCCACGGCGCGTCCTTGGGTTTGAAAATGAAGCGGAGCAACGTCTTCGTTGATGAATGGTTAACGACTAACTTCAGCCGCCGCCGGCGGCGGTCGGATGGAATCAAATGTTAGATCCCATCGCCGCGCTATGAATAAACCAACGTGATGATAAGTCCACCGAAAGCGATAAGTCCGAGGACGACGTACTCACCAAGTCGTTGAGATTCTTTCGGGTTGAGCTTGAACACGCGACCGGTCACTTTGCTTACTACGTAGCCAACTAACTCTGCCACTGCCGTCGGGATCGCGTCGAATAGAGCCATGAGTTCTAATGTAATTTGGATTGCAGAAGAGGAAAACCACATGGCCAGATATCCATGCTGACTGTCGCCTTGGTGAACCAATACGCGTGTTCTCATAACGCCAATTGGCTTGACTGTCCAGACGTTCGGAAGAACAAACGTATAACTCATAAAGGACGCGCCTTGGCGCGTCCTTGTTGTCTCCGGATTCATATGCCGTTATGAGGAGGCGAGTAGCGCAGGGGCAAGCGGATCAAGAGCCGTGCATGTTTGAGCCCGCAGGGCGAGTTTGCGCGGCTCCCGCTTGACCCGAGCAACGCAGCGTGCCCGGAGCGCAGCGCAGGGCCGACGAATCCGGCTCGCCTTTCTTTGCTTACTTTCTTTGGCGAAGCAAAGAAAGTGAGTGCGCTGTCGGGCGCACATCCCGACACCCTGGCCCGCTCAGGTATGTCAAAACAACGCCAACCGCTATCAATTCAATAGCTGCCAACGCAATCCCTGTAAGCGAGAGGGCACAAAAAAGCCCGCAAGAAGCGGGCTTATCCGTTGCGTCGAAGACAGCGTGGATCAGAGGCTGTCAGTAAAGCTACGCAGCTTGTCCGAGCGGCTCGGATGCTTGAGCTTGCGCAGCGCCTTGGCCTCGATCTGGCGAATGCGCTCACGCGTCACGTCGAACTGCTTGCCCACCTCTTCCAGCGTGTGGTCGCTGGTCATCTCGATGCCGAAGCGCATGCGCAGCACCTTGGCTTCACGCGGGGTGAGGCTGTCCAGGATGTCCTTCACCACTTCGCGCAGGCCGGCCTGCATCGCGGCGTCCACCGGGGCGGTGTTGGCGGTGTCCTCGATGAAATCGCCCAGGTGGCTGTCGTCGTCGTCACCGATGGGGGTTTCCATCGAGATCGGCTCCTTGGCGATCTTCATGATCTTGCGGATCTTGTCTTCCGGGATCTCCATCTTGGCGGCCAGGATGCCGGCATCGGGCTCGAAGCCGAACTCCTGCAGGTGCTGGCGGCTGATGCGGTTCATCTTGTTGATGGTCTCGATCATGTGCACCGGGATGCGGATGGTGCGCGCCTGGTCCGCAATGGAGCGGGTGATGGCCTGGCGGATCCACCAGGTGGCGTAGGTCGAGAACTTGTAGCCGCGGCGGTATTCGAACTTGTCGACCGCCTTCATCAGGCCGATGTTGCCTTCCTGGATCAGGTCGAGGAACTGCAGGCCGCGGTTGGTGTACTTCTTGGCAATCGAGATCACCAGGCGCAGGTTGGCCTCGATCATCTCCTTCTTGGCATTGCGCGAGGCGGCTTCGCCTTCGTTCATGCGCTTGTTGATGTCCTTCAGCTCGTCCAGCGGCACCACCACGCGCGCCTGCAGGTCGATCAGCTTCTGCTGCAGGTCCTGCACCGGCGGGACGTTGCGGCCCATGACGGCGCTCCAGGGCTTGCCGGCAGCGGCCTGTTTCTCGATCCACTTCAGGTTGAGCAGATGGGACGCCACGCGGTTGCCGTTCTTGTCACGGCCGCTGAATTCGGCGATGAACTGTTCCTGCGGGTAGCCGCACTTGTCGACAATGATGCGGCGCAGTTCACGCTCCTTCTTGCGCACGTCGTCCACCTGGGCGCGCACCATGTCGCACAGCTTCTCGATGGTCTTGGCGGTGAAGCGGATGGTCATGAGCTCTTCGCTCAGGGCCTTCTGCGCTTTCATGTAGTTGGGGGTGCCGTAGCCTTCCTTGTCGTAGGCCTTGTGCACTTTCTCGAACAGGGCGCGGATGCGGTCGAAGCGCTCCAGCGCGTTGTTCTTCAACTCTTCCAGCTTCTTGGTGAGTGCCTTGGAGCCGCCCTTGCCGTCGTCGTCGTCAGCCTCGTCGTACTCGTCGAAGTCTTCCTCGGCCACGTAGTCGTCGCTCTCTTCGGCGTTGACGAAACCGTCGACCACACTGGAGATGACCACCTTGCCTTCACGAATTTCCTCCGCCATCTCCAGGATGGCGGCAATGGTGGCCGGCGAGGCCGAGATGGCCTCCATCATGTCCATCAGGCCGCCTTCGATGCGCTTGGCGATCTCGATCTCGCCCTCGCGCGTGAGCAGCTCCACCGTGCCCATTTCGCGCATGTACATGCGCACCGGGTCGGTGGTGCGGCCGAATTCGCTGTCCACGGTGGACAGCGCGGCTTCGGCTTCCTCTTCCGCTTCCTCTTCGGTAGCCGCGGACGGCGCGGTGTTGTTCAGCAGCAGGGTCTCGGCGTCCGGGGTCTGCTCGTAGACGGCCACGCCCATGTCGTTGAGCATGGAGATCACGACCTCCAGCGTCTCGGCGTCCACCAGCTTGTCGGGCAGGTGGTCGGAGATCTCGCCGTGCGTCAGGTAGCCGCGCGTCTTGCCCAGCTTGATCAGCAGCTTCAGGCGCTGGCGGCGCTTCTGCATGTCCTCTTCGGACAGCACGGTCTCGTCCAGGCCGAATTCCTTCATCAAGGCGCGTTCCTTCGCCTTGCTGATCTTC
>JAULXO010000035.1:0-1949 GCA_032118555.1 Hylemonella sp.
CGCCGAATTTCTCCTCGACAGCCTTGCGACCGAGATCGTGCGCGAAGGACCAACCGGCATCACCCACCGGCCCGACGTAGATCCAGGCGGCCTTGAAGGGCTCGGGCTTGGGTGCCGGTGCCGCAGCAGGTGCCGGAGGCGGCGGCTCTTCCTTCTTGCCACAGCCCACGAGGAAAGTGGTGGCAGCCAGCGCAGACACGCCCGCCATCTTGACGAGGCGGCGCTTGGAAAGATCAGTCATGGACAACGCTCCGGGGATATGTCGATGGAAGAACGAATGCCGGCACGGACGCCGGACTCTGAAGAAGCAACCAACCGTAAATTATGTACAGAAATCAGGCCTGTACCGTCGTGAGACCGCAACATCAGGAACCGTCGCTCGGCGCCGGACCGTCTTGAAATCGCAACCGAAGCGCGTGGCGTGCCACCGCGAGACCGTGCGCGGCGATCAAGCACCCGGATGGAAGGGCCGCCCGAGCGACGCCGGCATGTTGATGCGGATCCACAAGGGATTGCGGCTGATCAGCGCCAGCACGACGATGGTCGCCACATACGGCAACATCGCCAGCAACTGGCTGGCGATCTGCACACCCATGCCCTGCAATGTGAACTGCAGCATCGTCACCCCTCCGAAGAGGTAGGCCCCCAGCAGCACACGGCCGGGACGCCAGGTGGCGAACGTCGTCAAAGCCAATGCGATCCAACCCCGGCCGGCCACCAAGCCCTCGACCCACATCGGCGCATAGACCACCGACAGGAAGGCCCCCGCCACACCGCACAGTGCGCCGCCGGCCACCACCGCGGCCAGACGGATCCAACGCACCGGGTAGCCCAGCGCGTGCGCCGACTCCGGCGACTCGCCGACCGAGCGCAACACCAGGCCGGCGCGCGTGCGGTACAGGAACCAGGCGCACAGCACCACCATCACCACGGTCACGTAGGCCATAGGATGCTGCTTGAAGAAGGCATCACCGACGAAGGGCAGATCCGACAGGATGGGCACTTCGTGGATCACCTGGTCCTGGAGCTTCTTGCCGGTGTAGGCCTGCCCGATGAAGGCGGACAGGCCTGCGCCGAACAACGACAGCGCCAGACCGGTGGCGTACTGGTTGGTGTTCAGCCAGATCACCAGGACACCGAAGACGGCAGCCGCCAGACCGCCCACGAGCGCGCCGGCGCCGAAGGCCATCAGATCGCTGCCGGTGGCCAGCGCGGCCGCGAAACCCGCCACGGCCGCCAGCAGCATCATGCCCTCGGCGCCGAGGTTGAGCACACCCGCCTTCTCGTTGAGCAACAGGCCCAGACCCGCCAGGGCCACGGTGGTGCCCGCTGCGAAGGTGGCCGCCAGCAGCAGCGCGAACTCGTTCACTGGACGGCCCTCCCGGACAGCGCGCGCCGGCCTTGCCAGCGCACGCGATGGGCGATCAGCGTGTCGCAGGCCAGCAGCAGGAACAGCAGCAGTCCTTGGAACACGCCGGTCAATGCGTTGGGCAACCCGATGCGCGACTGTGCGAGCTCACCGCCGATCAGCAGCATCGACAGCAGGATGCCCGCCAGCAGGATGCCCACCGGGTGCAGGCGGCCGACGAAGGCCACGATGATCGCGGTGAAGCCATAGCCGGTGGACACGTGCGGCGTGAGCTGGCGCAGCGGCCCGGCCGCTTCCATGGCGCCGGCCAGCCCGGCCATGCCGCCGGAGATCAGCAGCGCCGTCCACAAGGCATGACGCGAAGAGAAGCCGGCATAGCGCGCCGCCGCGGGCGCCAGACCCCCCACCTGCAGCTGGTAGCCACGCCAGGAGCGGAACAGGAAGATCCAGAACACGACGATGGCCACCAGTGCGACCACCGCGCCCCAGTGCAGACGCATGCCGCGCGCGATCGGCAGCAGCCAGGTGCTCGCGTCGAAGGTGGGCGTCTGCGGGAAGTTGAAACCCCTCGGGTCCTTCC
>JAULXO010000036.1:0-17779 GCA_032118555.1 Hylemonella sp.
TCGGTATGTCGAGAAGGAGAAGCGCCACTGGGCCTCACTGGAGAACTTCAATTCACAGCGTATCGCTATCGGCGAAAAGTTTTACCGAGACAATGACCGCCTGTTGGAAGGTGGCATTTGGGCAGAGGTGACGCTGGCACATAACGCAATCGAAGAAGACGACTACGCGTTCTACATTGAAGATCTGCGTCCCATCCAGATCAGCCGCTTTGATTTTGATCGCTACTGTGAAGGTCGCACTCAATTCACCCGTGACGAGTGGATTGCGGCCATTCTGCGCACCGTTGGCCTGGAGCCAACAAAGTTGTCCAAGCGCGTGCAAATGCACTTTATTGCGCGCCTGGCCGCCCTTGTTGAACCCAATTACAACTACATTGAACTTGGGCCACGCGGCACCGGTAAGTCGTATTTCTTCAGTGAATTTTCGCCCTACGCCACGTTGATTTCAGGCGGACAGGCGACCAAGTCGGCGTTGTTCTACAACAACGCACGCCGTAAGGTTGGACTGGTTGGTTTTTGGGATACCGTGGCTTTCGACGAGGTTGGCGGCATCAAAGTCAAAGACCCGGACACCATTCAAATCATGAAAGATTTCATGGCGAATGGTCGCTTTTCGCGTGGCGCAGAGGTTATCGCTGACGCCAGCCTGAGCTTTGTTGGTAACTTCGACCTATCCATCAGTCAGGTGGTCAACTCGGTTGAGCACGATCTTTTCCAACCATTGCCCGCTGAGTTTGATCTGGCGATCATGGATCGATTCGCAGCCTACATACCTGGCTGGGAAATGCCTAAGAACAGCAGTGAATTTCTAACCAGTAGCTACGGGTTCATTACCGACTACCTGGCGGAAGCATTTCACTACCAGTTCAAGCACACCAATCGTTACGAAGAAGTCAGCAAGCGAATTCGACTTGGCAAGAGCGTTGAGGGGCGTGATGAAAAAGGCATCAAAAAAACGGTCTGCGCTTTTCTGAAAATTCTTCACCCTACTGGTTCTCCGGCTGAAGAAGAATTTGAAGAATATGTTGCTTATGCCGTTGAGTGCCGTCGACGCGTTAAAGAGCAGATGAATAAGCGAAAGCCGGATGATGAATTTGCGCGAATCGACCTTTCATTCCTCAACGCTCAGGGGCAAGAGATCATTGTCTATTGCCCTGAGTCGAAGGACGCCGCAGCTACACAGCAACCGTTGCGGCGGCAACTTAACGAAAAACTTGCCCCTGAACGTGATGTTGAAACAGAGACTAGACAAGAGTCACCTGTGCCAACGCCTGGTCCTGTTCCTGTTCCTGTGAGCATCGTTGAACCAACCCCTTCTGTTGCTTTACCTCTAGGTATGCAATCTGAATTGATCGAACGTCATTTCACGATCATGTATGGCGATATTGGCTTCAGCTATGAGTCGATCATGGGTCCTTATCTGCAAGGAGCCAAGGCAGTCGTCATTGAGGACCCATATATACGGTTGCAACACCAAATCCAAAACTTTGTTCGCTTTTGCGAGACAGTCTTGCGGGCCACAACGATCAAAAGAATTTGTTTGATCACCGGTTATGACGATAAAACGCAGTTGGCGGAAATCGCCGAAAAAATGGAAGAACTCAAGCAAAGCTTGTTGGATCTAGATGTCGAGTTGGAAGTGAAGCTAAATCCCAACATCCATGACCGCGAGATCCGCATCGACAATGGCTGGACTATCAAAATTGGTCGCGGTTTAGATTTCTATCAAAAACCAGGTGGTTGGTTTGAAGTCGGAGCAAATGACATGAGCTTGCGAAAGTGCCTAGAAACGAAAGTAGATATTTTTAGGACGTGAGAATCGGGCTGATAAACAATCATAAGAAGGCTAAATCGCTCTGAACAACAAAATTTCGTTCAGCTTGGTTCAAAGCCCGTTTTACAGAAATCAGCAATTTCACGGCTCAGAACCAAGTCCGAAAAGGTCATGAGGTTTTGAGACAAACGGGGTTTGAGACGCTTTTTCCGGCCCTCTGGCGGAGATGGCAGTCAGGAGCCCAAAGCAAAAAGCCCCGCTTGGTGCGGGGCCTAAGGCCGCCTCAAGGCCTGCTGAGCAGGTTTGAGGTCTTTGTACTGGCGGAGAGGGAGGGATTCGAACCCTCGGTAGGGTCGCCCCTACGCCTGATTTCGAGTCAGGTACATTCGACCACTCTGCCACCTCTCCGGGGTGTCTCGAAAGACCGCTATTGTAGCAGCGTCGCCGCGCTCAGGCGGCGTCGCGCAACTGCTGCAGGGCGGCAGCCACGTCGGCCAGGCTGGCGCCGTCGGCAGCGGCCAGTTGCAGCCGGGCCAGTGCATCGGCTTCCTGCTGCAGCGTGCGGATGGTCTGGGCGGCGTCTTTCGGGCTGGCATAGCCGGGGCTTTGCAGCAGCAGCTTGCCCTGGGCATCCACGAACTTGAAATAGAACTGGCCATCGCTCTCGCGGTACTGCTTGAAGCTGGGCAGGGCGGCCTTGTCCTTCTTCTCCTTCTTGCCCGTGTCCTGGCTGCGCAGGTCGCGCAGGCCGACAGCATGGCGCAGCTTGACGGTGAACGGCGTGGCGATCTTGCGCGCCTTGGCCGCGCCGGCGCGCAGGATGTCTTCCAGTTGTTCGGGGTGGCGCATCAGCGCCTCGTACTTCTCGCGCATGGGCGCGATTTCATGGTCGATGCGCTCGAACAGCACCTGCTTGGCATCGGCCCAGGCAATGCCGTCGGCATAGGCCTGGCGCAAGGCGGCGGTTTCCGTTGGGCTGGCGAAGGCCTGGTAGATCTGGAACAGGGCCGAGCCTTCGGTTTCCTTGGGTTCGCCCGGCGCGCGCGAATCGGTCTTGATGCCGCCGATCAGCTTCTTCAGCTGCTCGCGCGGGGCAAAGAGCGGGATGGTGTTGTCGTAGCTCTTGCTCATCTTGCGCCCGTCGAGGCCGGGCAGGGTGGCCACGCTTTCCTCGATCTGCGCCTCCGGCAGCACGAAATGTTCGCCGTAGCGGTGGTTGAAGCTGGCCGCCATGTCGCGTGCCATCTCGATGTGCTGGATCTGGTCGCGCCCCACCGGCACGCGGTGCGCGTTGAACATCAGGATGTCGGCCGCCATCAGCACCGGGTACATGAAGAGGCCGGCGGTGACGTCGGCGTCCGGGTCCACCTGGGCCAGCGTGTTCTTGTCCACCGCCGCCTTGTAGGCGTGGGCGCGGTTGAGCAGGCCCTTGCCGCAGACGCAGGTGAGGAACCAGGTCAGTTCCGGAATCTCGGGAATGTCGGACTGGCGGTAGAAGGTAACGCGTTCCGGATCCAGGCCGCAGGCGATCCAGCTGGCGGCAATCTCCAGCGTGCTGCGCTGGATGCGCGCCGGCTCGTCGATCTTGATCAGGGCGTGGTAGTCGGCCAGGAAGTAGAAGCTCTCGACGCCAGCGGCCAGGCTGGCCTGGATGGCCGGGCGGATGGCGCCGACGTAGTTGCCCAGGTGGGGCGTGCCCGAGGTGGTGATGCCGGTGAGGACGCGGATGGGTTGCATGTCGCGAAGAGGTACGTTAACGAAGCAGGAGGGACAGCGGGGTGAGCAGCAGGTCGAGCAGGTCGTAGGTCAGGCCCATGAGCGGGCGCATCCACAGGTTGCTGACGATGCCGGTGATGACCAGCGCCATGACGATGAAGAAGCCCCAGGGCTCCACGCGTGCCAGCAGCGCGGCCGGGCGCAGCGGCAGCAGGCCGACCAGGATGCGTCCACCGTCCAGCGGCGGCAGCGGGAACAGGTTGAAGACGAACATCACCACGTTCACCAGCACGCCGGCCTTGCACATCTCAAGGAAGAAGCGTTCTTCGGCATCAAAGCCGAGCAAGGCATAAAGCAGTACGCCCCACAGCAGGGCCTGCAGCAGGTTGGCCCCGGGGCCGGCCAGCGCCACCCACACCATGTCGCGCTTGGGATGGCGCAGGTGGTCGAAGCGCACCGGTACCGGCTTGGCGTAGCCGAACAGGAAGGCGCCCGAGGTGGCGAAGTACAGCAGCAGCGGCATCAGGATGGTGCCGACCGGATCGATGTGCTTGGCCGGGTTGAGCGTGATGCGCCCCAGCATCCAGGCCGTGTTATCGCCGAAGTGGCGCGCCGCATAGCCGTGGGCCGCCTCGTGCACGGTGATGGCAAACAGCACCGGCAGGGCGTAGATGAGGACAGTTTGAATCAGGTTGTTGATATCCACACCCGCCATTGTCTCAGAGCGGGATGGCGAGCCGCGGCAGGCGGCTCACAGCCCCAGGGTGGCCGGGTCGCCACGGCCGCGGCGCAGCACTTCGGGCTCGCCGCCGCTGAGGTCGACCACCGTGGTCGGCTCCAACGGGCAGGCGCCGGCATCGATCACCGCCGCCACCTGGTGTTCGTAGCGCTCACGGATCTCCTGAGCGTCGTTCAACGGTTCGGCTTCGTCGGCCGGGATCAGCGTGGTGGCCAGCAAGGGGCCGCTGTACAGGGCCAGCAACGCCTGCAGCACCGGGTGCTCGGGCACACGCAGGCCGATGGTCTTGCGTGAAGGGTGGCTCACGCGCCGCGGCACTTCCTTGGTCGCTTCCAGGATGAAGGTGTAGGGTCCGGGCGTAGCGGCCTTGAGCAGGCGGTACTGGCGGTTGTCCACGCGGGCATAGTTGGCCAGCTCGCTCAAGTCGCGGCACAGCAGCGTCAGGTGGTGTTTCTCGTCCACCCCTCGGATGCTGCGCAGGCGGTCGGCGGCGGCCTTGTCATCCAGGTGGCAGACCAGGGCGTAGCTGGAGTCGGTGGGTACCGCCAGCACGCCGCCCTTGTCCAGCAGGCCGGCAGCCTGTTTGAGCAGGCGCAGCTGCGGGTTGTCGGGGTGAACTTCAAAATACTGTGCCATGGGTGTCAGACCTCCAGCGGCGCCAGCTTGAGCCGACTTTCCACCACCGCCAGCCAGGCGCTGGCAGCGCCGCAAGCCGCGATCAGGGCCATGCCAAGCAGGGCCCAGCCGTCCGGCAGGTGGGCAAATACCAGCCAGCCGCCCAACATGGCGAAGGCGATCTGGGTGTAGAGCAGCGGCGTCAGCGTGGCGGCCGGCGCGCAGCGGTAGGCCAGGATCAGCAGGAAGTGACCCACCGTGCCCATCAGGCCCATGAGCAACAGCCCGCCCCACTGGCCGGCCGTCTGCGGCAACTGCCAGACGAAGGGAAGCGCCAGCGAGCCCAGCAGGGTGCCGACCCAGCCGGTGTAGACATGCATGGTGACGGCGTCTTCGGTCTTCACCATGCGGCTGGTCAGGATCTGGAAGACCGAGTAGGTGACCACCATCACCAACGGCAGCAACGTGTGCCAGCCGAACAGCGCTGAGCCGGGGCGGATGATGAACAGCGTGCCGGCAAAACCGCCGGCCACGAGCAGCCAGCGCCGGCGCGAGACGCGCTCGCCCAGCCAGGTGGCCGCCAGCAGCGTGACCACCAGCGGCGTGATCATGGCGATGGCGGTGAACTCGCCCACCGGCATGTACATCACGCTCAGGAAGGTGAACAGGCTGGTGACGAACAGCAGCGCACCGCGCAGGCACTGCAGGCCCAGGTGCCGCGTGCGCAGCAGCGCCCGCCCACGCTGCGGCAGCATGACGGCGGTGGTGACCACGGCCTGGAAGACATAACGGAACCACAGGGCCAGCAGCAGCGGCACGCTGAGCGTGACGTACTTGGTGGTGGTGTCCAGCGTGGCGAAGCAGGCCAGCGCCGTGAGCGCCAAGGCCATGCCGGCCAGCGGGCGGCGCGAGCTCATCGGATGCGGTCCTCCAGCAGCTCCCACACCGGGGTGAGCGTGCCGGGCAGCAGGGGCAGGGCGCCAAGGTCGATGCGCGACTCGTCCGGGCTGTGGAAGTCGCTGCCGCGCGAGGCCGCCAGGCCGAATTCGCGTGCCGTCTCGGCGTACTGCAGCGCCTCGACGGCGCTGTGGCTGCCGGTCACCACCTCCACCGCCTGCCCGCCATGGGCCTTGAACTCGGAGAACAGCGCGTACTCCTCATTGGCGCTGAAGCTGTAGCGCGCCGGGTGGGCAATCACGGCGATGCCGCCGGCATCGATGATCCAGCCCACCGCGTCACGCAGCGTGGCCCAGCGGTGCGGCACGAAACCCGGCTTGCCTTCGGTCAGGTACTTGCGAAACACCTCGCTGGTGTCGCGGCAGACGCCGGCTTCCACCAGGAAGCGGGCAAAGTGGGTGCGCGAGATCAACTCCGGATTGCCGACGTACTTGAGCGCGCCCTCGTAGGCGCCGCGGATGCCCACCGCCGCCAGCCCGTCCGCCATCTCCTGCGCGCGCTGGCCGCGCCCGCCGCGCGTGCGGCGCAGTCCGTCGGCCAGGGCGGCATCGTCCGGGTCGAAGCCCAGGCCGACGATGTGCACCGTCTGGCCAGCGAACGTGATGGAGATTTCGGTGCCGGTCAGGTACTTCAGGCCGTGGGCCTGCGCCGCGGCGGCGGCACGGTGCTGGCCGCTGATCTCGTCGTGGTCGGTCAGGGCCCAGAGCTCGACGCCGTTGGCGGCCGCGCGGGCTGCCAGTGCCTCGGGGCTGAGGGTGCCGTCGGAAACGACGGAATGGCAGTGCAGGTCGGCGTTGAGGATGGAGGACACGGTCTTCATTCTAGGCGCAGGCCGCGGCGGCGCTCTGGCTGCTTTCGGCCGTTGATGCCGCTGCGCGTTGGTATAGTCAGCGCCAGCCCTCCACGCCGGCATGGTGCCGCGCGCCGGGGGACGCGCAAGAAGCATGCACCACCGCCCGAACTTGAAAGACCTGCAACAGCCATGATGGGGCTTGACCTGCGTTCCGTCATCCTCATGAGCGGCCTGCTGGGCGTGATGCTCTCGGTGGTGATGCTGTTCCTGCGCCTGAGCTATCCGCGCACCATCCGCGGGCTGGGCTACTGGGCCGGTGCCGGGCTGCTGGCGTTCGGATCGACCTTCCTGTTCAGCGGCCGCGGTCTGCTGCCGGACCTGCTGACCGTCGTCGGTGCCAACGTCTCGCTGCTTGCCGGCGTCACAATGCTTCATCTCGGCCTGCAGCGCTTCTTCGGCGTTGCCCTCTCATGGCGGTTGTGGGCCGGCGCGCTGGCGCTGCTGGCGCCGGCGCTGGCCTGGTTCACGCTGGCCATGCCCGACTTCAATGCCCGTGTGATGCTGGTGACTGTGGTCTGGGCGGCGCTGCAGCTGTCCATGGCGTGGCTGGTCTGGCGCCGCGGGCCGGAGGTGTTCTCGACCCGCTACACCGTGGTCGTGCTGCTGCTGCATGCGGGCGTGATCGTGCTGCGCTTCCTGACGGCGTTGCTGCCCTTGCCGGACGAGGGCCTGCTGGAGCCGACACGGGTGCAGACCCTTTACATCGCATCCAACGCCATGATGCTCCTGGCGCTCTACCTGGGGCTGATCCTGATGGTCAGCGACCGGCTGCGCGAGACCCTGGAACATTCCGCCTCGCACGACGCGCTGACCAATGCCCTGAACCGCCGCAGCCTGATCGAGGCCTGCGAGCGGGAGCTGGAGCGCTGCCGCCGGCACGGCCATCGCATGGCGCTGCTGATGCTGGACGTGGACCACTTCAAGTCCATCAACGACACCTACGGTCACCTGACGGGTGACCGGGTGCTGGTCAGCTTCGTCACCCGCGTGCGCGACCAGTTGCGCCGGCTCGATCAGCTGGGCCGTTTCGGCGGTGAGGAGTTTCTCGTGCTGCTGCCCGAAACGTCCCCGGAGTCGGCGCTGCTGGTGGCAGAGCGCATCCGCACCGCGGTGGCCCGCACGGCGGACGGCTTGCCGGCGCTGACGGTCAGCATCGGCGTGACCGGCAACCGCACGGATGAGACCGACATCGACGAGCTGCTGGCGCGCGCCGACCGCGCGCTCTACATGGCCAAGACCGGCGGGCGCAACCGCATCGCCGCGGTTTGACCCGTCTCTTCACGGATCTCCCCTTCTTGCGCGCCTAGCGCTCTCTGCCCAGCGTTGATCCAGCTCAAAGGCTGTCGCCCAGGGGTCACTCTTTACTTTGATAGTTTTGAAAAATATCCTATAAAAGTAAAGGGCTCTCGCTCGGGTTTCATCAGCAACCCGACGTTGTGGCCCCAACCTTGACTCGGCGACAGAAAGGGGCCGCAAATGAAGTTCAATGATCTGCGCGTGGCGCACAAATTGTGGGGCGTGATCCTGGGTCTGCTGCTGCTCATGTTTGCGGTGGCGTTCTGGACGCAGGCTCGAACGCGGGAGGCGGTGGACGGCGCCGAGCAGTTGATTCAGAAGTACGAAGAGTCCATCACCAACGCGGCCACCTGGCGTGGCCTGGCAGAGCTGGCGGTGACCATGTCCATGGCGAGCCTGGTCACAACGGACGAGGTGCTGCAGAAGGACTTCGACGCCCGGGTGGCGGCGCTGACCGCCCGTATCACGCCCGTGCAGGAACGCATCAACAAGAGCGCCAGCACACCGGCCGACAAGGAGGCCCTGGCTTACGTGGCGAGCACGCGCGTCAAGGTCCGCGGTGTGGGTGACAAGGTGGCCGAGTTGAAGACCTCGGGCCATCCGGCGGCACGGCAGGAGTTCCACGACAAGGAGTTCAAGCCGCTGGTGGTGCAGTACCTGGATGCCATCGACAAGTACGTTGCCTTGCAGGGAAAGCAGCGAGACGAGGCCCGGCAGGCGGCGCAGCAGGTCCGCAGCCAGGTCCAGATTGTGGCGCTGGTCAGCGCCGTCATCGTCTTCGGCCTGAGCGTGGTCCTTGTGCTGATCCTGGTGCGTTCCATCACGCGCCCTCTCGAGCGCGCCGTGGCGGTGGCCCAGGCCATCACGGATGGCGATCTGACCCAGCAGATCAGCGACGAGCGCAAGGACGAGTTTGGCGTGCTCACACGCGCCCTGTCGGACATGGTGAGCAAGCTGCGCGGGCTGGTGTCGGAGGTGCGTGGTGGCGTCGATGCCGTGTCCACCGCCTCGACCGAGATTGCCAACGGCAACCACGACCTGTCGGTGCGCACCGAGCAGACCGCCTCCAACCTGCAGCAGACCGCGTCGAGCATGGAGGAACTGACCGGAACGGTGAACCAGTCGGCCGAGACGGCACGCCAGGCCAATCAGCTTGCGGTGACGGCGGCCCAGGTGGCCAGCCGTGGCGGTGAGGTGGTCGGTGAGGTGGTCAACAGCATGCAGCACATCACCGACTCGTCGCGCAAGATTGCCGACATCATCGGCACCATCGACGGCATTGCCTTTCAGACCAACATCCTGGCGCTCAATGCCGCGGTGGAAGCGGCTCGTGCCGGTGAGCAGGGACGGGGCTTCGCCGTGGTGGCAGCCGAGGTGCGCAGCTTGGCGCAGCGCTCGGCGGAAGCCGCGAAGGAGATCAAGGAGCTGATCAGCGTGTCGGTCGAAACGGTCGAGTCGGGTTCACGTCAGGTCGAGCAGGCCGGGCAGACCATGGGCGAGATCGTCAGCAGCGTCAAGCGCGTGACCGACCTGATTGGCGAAATCACCGTTTCGTCGACCGAGCAGCGCGACGGTATCTCACTGGTGAATCAGTCGGTGGCCAACCTGGACCAGATGACGCAGCAGAATGCGGCGCTGGTGGAGGAATCGGCCGCCGCCGCGGCCGCACTGCGTGACCAAGCGCAGCGTCTGGCGGAGGTGGTGGCGGTCTTCAACGTGGGAAGCCCCACCGCGCTGCCGACCTCCGACAGCCGCACCTTGCGGTTGAACTAGACCTCGGCCCCCTCGACCAGGAAGCGCACCCGGCGCACACCCTGCCACTCGTCGGCGTCGAGCCGAAAGGCCAGCAGCACGCGGTTGGGCAGCGGCTCGGTGTGCCCGAACCAGATGCCATCCACCGGCTGGCCCTGGTGCTTGAGTTTCAGCGCCAGGTGCTTTTCGCCCACCAGCCGCTGCGACAGCACCTCCACCTCTTCGCTGAAGGTCGGCGGCGCGAAGCCCTGGCCCCAGACCTCGCGGTGCAGCGTGTCCACCATGTCGGCGCGGCGGTACTCGGCCGGCAAGGCGCCGTCGGTCTCCAGCCGGCGCGTCAGCGTGGCGGCGTCCAGCCACTCCTGTGCGACTTCATTGAGGCCCTGCTCGAAGACCTCGAAGTGTTCCTCGGCAATGGTGCAGCCGGCGGCCATGGCGTGGCCGCCGAAGCGCAGCAGCACGCCAGGGTAGCGCTTGGCCACCAGGTCCAGCGCGTCGCGCAGGTGAAAACCGGGGATGGAGCGGCCCGAGCCCTTGAGCTCATGCTCCTTGCCCGGCGCCTGGCTGGCGGCAAAGACGAAGGTCGGCCGGTGCAGCTTGTCCTTGATGCGCGAGGCGACGATACCGACCACGCCTTCGTGGAAGTCGGGGTCGAAGACGCAGATCGCGGGTGGCGGTTCCTCGCCTTCGTCGAACAGCGACTCGGCAATGTCGAAGGCTTGCTCGCGCATCTCGCCCTCGATCTCACGCCGCTCGCGGTTGATGCCGTCCAGCGTGCGCGCCAGTTCCTCGGCGCGCGCTGGGTCGTCGCTCAGCAGGCATTCGATGCCCAGCGTCATGTCCGACAGGCGGCCGGCGGCGTTGATGCGCGGCCCGAGCGCAAAGCCGAAGTCGAAGGTGGTGGCGGCCGCCGCTTTACGACCGGCGACCTCGAACAGTGCCGCCATACCGGGCGGCAGCGCACCGGCCCGTACCCGCTTCAAACCCTGCGCCACCAGCCGGCGGTTGTTGGCATCCAGCTTCACCACGTCGGCCACCGTGCCCAGCGCCACCAAGGGCAGCAGGGCATCGAGTTTCGGTTGGTTGGCCGCATCAAAGACACCGCGCTGGCGCAGCTCCGCGCGCAACGCCAGCAACACGTAGAACATCACGCCGACGCCGGCAATCGATTTACTCTCAAACGTGCAGCCGGGTTGGTTCGGGTTGACGATCACGTCGGCCGACGGCAGCTCAGGTCCGGGCAGGTGGTGGTCGGTCACCAGCACCTGCAGGCCCAGCTCGCGTGCCACCCGCACCCCGTCCACGCTGGCGATGCCGTTGTCCACCGTGATCAGCACGTCGGCCCCGCTGGCCTTGACGCGTTGGGCAATCGGCGCCGTGAGGCCGTAGCCATCCACCACGCGGTCGGGCACCAGGTAGTGCACGTGCCTGGCGCCCAACAGCCGCAGCCCGCGCACCGCCACGGCACAGGCAGAGGCGCCGTCACAGTCGTAGTCGGCCACGATGCACAGCGTCTTGTCCTGCGCCATCGCATCGGCCAGCAGCACCGCCGCCTCGGCCGCGCCCTTCATCTGGGTCGGCAGCAGCAGTCGGCCCAGGCCGTCGTCCAGCTCGTCCTTGGCGGCGACGCCGCGTGCGGCGTACAGGCGCGCCAGCAGCGGGTGCACGCCGGCCTGTTCCAGCGTCCAGACGGCACGCGGCGGGATGTCTCTTGCTACTATTTTCATAGCTTGTCAGGCAATCCGGATAAGGGTGAAGTGCCAAAAAGGCTCGCAATCCGCTGGCGCAGGCCCAGCGGCGCCACGGCGTAACTGAGGTGGCGCCGTTCGCTGCACAGCGTCAGCTGCACCTCGGGGGTGCCGGCGTCCAGCGCCCTGTGCAGGGCGGCGATCTCGTTCGCGTCCAGTGCCTGCCAGGCGCGGCCCCAGGTGCCCCAGTCGCCGCGCAGCGCAGCCATCTGCAGGCTGGGCACCAGCACCAGCGGACGCTTCGGCGGCGTCACAGTGCCGGGCAGCGCGCCGCTGCCGCTGAGCCAGAAGGAGTTCACTGCCAGCGCGCGCCGCTCTGTACGCGCCTCGTTGACCGCGTGGGTGTAAAGCAGCATCTGCATTTCGTTCTGCAGCCGGCGCAGCAGCGGTGCGGCCGGCAGCCAGGGCGCCACGTCGCGCCCGATGGCGCGCTCCGGCGCGGCGCTGGCCAGGCCGCGGAACACCTCGCCACGCGCCAGCCAGCGCGTCGGCGTGTCGTACAGCAGGGTGATGCCGTCCTCGGCAAAGAAGGGCTGCATGGCCGCCAGCAGCGCGCGCGATTCGTCTTCCGCCAGCGCCAGTTCTTCCGGCGCCAGCAGCGTCACCTGAGCCTGGCCGATCTGCCAGTGGCAGGGTGTGACAAAGGCCCAGGCGTCTTCCTGTGCGCCGGGCAGGCCCAGCTGCTGCGCCCGCAGCGCGGCCCAGGCGGGGGCGTGTGGGTCCAGGCCCAGTTCGGCGGCATGCACCTGCTCGTGCGGCAGGGTCGGCGCCGTGGCGGGCACGTCGACCGGCGGCAGCGGGCGCAGGCGGCGCAGCAACTGCTGCAGCTGCGGCAGCTGCAGGCCGTGCCAGACCTCGCGGCTGGCGGGGTCCTCACTGGCGGCAAACGGGATCACGAGATGCATGGCGCTATTGTCCGGGCAAATGCGCGGTGTCACCGGCGCGAGGCGCCGGATCGCGAATAATCGGGGGCAACGGACCCTCTATGCAAATCCCTTACGAACTCATCCTGGGCTGGCGCTACACCCGCGCCGGCCGGGCCACGCGGCGCAACGGCTTCATCTCCTTCATCTCGGGCGTGTCCATGCTGGGCATCGCGCTCGGCGTGGCGGCGCTGATCATCGTGCTGAGCGTGATGAACGGCTTTCAGAAGGAGGTGCGCGACCGCATGCTGGGCGTGGTGTCGCACATCGAGATCTTCGCGCCCTACGGCGCTGCGCTGCCGGACGTGGCCCGTACGCTGGCCGAGGCGCGCGCCAACCCCGAGGTGGTGGGCGCTGCGCCCTTCATCGGTACCCAGGCGCTGCTGGCGCGCGGCGAGGACATGAAGGGCACCATCGTGCGCGGCATCGACCCGGCGCTGGAGGGCGAGGTGACGGATCTGGCCGCCGCGCTCAAGGGCAGTACCTTGAGCAAACTGGTACCAGGCGAGTTCGGCATCGTGCTCGGTGTCGACCTGGCGCGCAATCTGGGCGTGCGCGAGGGCGACAAGGTTACGCTGGTGGCGCCCAGCGGCCAGGTGACGCCGGCCGGTGTGGTGCCGCGCCTGAAACAGATGACGGTGGTCGGCACCTTCGATTCCGGCCACTACGAGTACGACGCCGGGCTGGTGATGCTGCATGTCGACGACGCGGCCCGAATCTTCCGCCTGGAGGGGCCCACCGGCATCCGCCTGAAGATCAAAGACCTGCACCAGGCGCGCGAGGTGGCGGGCCAGCTGGCGCGCTCGCTGACGGGTGACCTGCTGATCCGCGACTGGACGCGCCAGAACCGCAACTGGTTCGCTGCCGTGCAACTGGAAAAACGCATGATGTTCATCATCCTCACCCTCATCGTGGCGGTGGCGGCCTTCAACCTGGTGAGCACGCTGGTGATGACGGTGACCGACAAGCGTGCCGACATCGCCATCCTGCGCACGCTGGGCGCCAGCCCGAAGAGCATCATGGGCATCTTCGTGGTGCAGGGCGCCATGGTGGGTGTGATCGGCACCCTGGTTGGCCTGCTGCTGGGGCTGGGCGTGGCCTTCAACATCGACGTCATCGTGCCGGCACTGGAGCGGCTGCTCGGTGCCAGCTTCCTGCCGCGCGACATCTACCTGATCAGCCGCATGCCGAGCGACCCGCAGCGCAGCGACATCGTGCCGATAGCCGTCATCTCGCTGGTGCTGGCTTTCGCCGCCACCCTCTACCCGAGCTGGCGCGCCAGCCGCGTCAATCCCGCTGAGGCTCTGAGATATGAATAACCCCCAGGCTCCGCGCACTTCGTGTCGCTACGCCACCCCCCTTGCAGGGGGCAAACGCCAGTGGCCCGGCGAAGCCGGTTCCACGGCGTTTCCTGGCTCAGTCTTGTGGAGGGCTGCATGAGCGATGTGAATACAAGTGTGGTGCTGCAGGCGCAGGGCCTGGGCAAGCGCTTCACCGAAGGCCGGCTCGACGTCACGGTGCTGCAGGGCGTGGACCTGCAGGTGCAGCGCGGCGAGACGCTGGCCATTGTCGGCGCCTCCGGTTCGGGCAAGAGCACGCTGCTGCACCTGCTGGGCGGGCTCGATGCGCCCAGCGCCGGCGCGGTGCAGCTGATGGGGCAGGCCATGTCCGCCCTGTCGCCGGCGGCACAGGGCGAACTGCGCAACCGGCACCTGGGTTTTGTCTACCAGTTCCACCACCTGCTGCCCGAGTTCAGCGCGCTCGATAACGTGGCCATGCCGCTGTGGATCCGCCGCATGGACCGCACCGCCGCGCGCGCCACGGCGCAGCGCATGCTCGCTGCGGTGGGCTTGGCCGAGCGCGTGTTGCACCGCCCGGCCGAACTCTCGGGCGGCGAGCGTCAGCGCGTGGCGATTGCGCGCGCCCTGGTGACGCAGCCCGCCTGCGTGCTGGCCGACGAGCCCACCGGCAACCTCGACCGCAGCACCGCCGACGGCGTGTTTGAACTCATGCTCAAGCTGGCGCGTGAGCAGGGCACGGCCTTTGTGCTGGTGACGCATGACGAAACGCTGGCCGCGCGCTGTCAGCGGACCTTGCGGTTAGAGCAGGGGCAGTTGGTGGGAAGAGTCGGTACAGAGTCTTTGTGACGACGAGTTGATTTGAACCAAAACACCCTGCAGGGCAGAACAATATGAAATTACTCGATCTGCTTATTCAACTGCGCGAAGACGTTGTGGGCGTAATTGGTTCCGTTGAGGACTCAAATGGCAGACTAAATTGGGACAACACTCGACCCAATTGGTCCACACGTTCCATTCTTCAGGATTTATTTGATCGTTCTCTTGGTCAAGGCGCACAGTTCGGTATCTATCTTGTTACGCGCCACTGCAGTTGCCCCAGCAAGAATCACGCCGGCTATCCTATTAGTAGAGGGTGGCATGGAATTGATGAGTGGGGCGATAAAAAATACATATGGACGGGGGAGCAGGTTTATCAAGGAGATCGAGTGAGCCCATGCGCTTGTACACCGAACTCTAAGCCTGTTAAACATCACGTTATTGAAGAGTTGGTGATCAGAAAGCATGGGGTCACGAAAAGGCACCATAGTTTTGTTCACGCAATTAGCGATATTCAACAGGCGATTGACAACGCGGGGGACAACAGGCCCCGGTCAGCGATAAGGGAGTGGTTGCTTAGAGCTCTTCTGCAACTGAATGACTCCATTACCCCGCAGTCTGTTGCCGAGTACATTGCCCACCGAAAATCCAATGGTTAGCGTCGGATATTTACATTGAATCCTCACGCCACCCTGTTGAACCACAGCAGCGACAACCCCGCACTCGCCAGCAGCAACGCAGCTGCGACCAAGGCCAACAAAGCCGAGACCTCGGTCTCCTTCTTCTCCACCGTCAGCCGCGAGCTGAGCGTTTCATAGACCTTCTTCAGGTCGGCGGCGGTGCCAGCGTAGTAGTACTCGGCGCCGGTGCGCAAGGCGATCGCCTTGAGCGTTTCTTCGTCCAGTCGCACGCGCATGGACCAGCCTTCGAAGCCTATTGTTTCGCCATCGACGGTGCCCACGCCCACGGTGTAGACCCGCACGCCGCGGTCGGCCGCCATCTTGGCGGCTTCCAGTGAGTCGATGCCGGTGGTGCGCTGGCCGTCGGTGAGCAGGATGATGGCCGCCGAGCCGTAGGAGCCGGGGGCCACGGGCACGAATTCCTTGGCCGCCTCGCGCGGCGCCTGGTCGATGGCGGTGCCGCGCTGGCGCTCGCGGCCGTAGGTCAGGTTGCCGATGTCGATGCCGGCATCGGGGAACAGCGTGGCCAGCGAGAGCACGATGCCGTTGCCGATGGCGGTGCCACGCTGCAGCTGGAAGCGGTCGATGGCCGACACCAGGTCTTCGCGGTTCACGGTCGGAATCTGCGCCACCTGGACCGAACCGGCAAAGGCAACGATGCCCACCTTCACCTGGCGCGGCAGCTCGGTGAGGAAGGCCTTGGCCGCGTTCTGCGCCGCCACCAGGCGGTTGGGCTCGACGTCGGTGGCGCGCATGCTGCCCGAGACGTCCATGGCCAGGATGATGGTCTCCTGCTGCGAGGGCAGGGTGATCACGGCCAGCGGCCGCGCCGCGGCCAGCAGCAGCGCGGCCAGGGCCAGCAGCAGCAGCGCCGGAGGCAGGTGGCGGCGCCAGGAGGCGCGGCCCTGGGCCTGCTTGATCAGCCCGAGGCTGGCGTAGCGCAGTGCCAGCTTCTTCTTGCGCGCCAGCAGCCACAGGTACAGCGCCACCAGCAACGGTAGCGTGGCCAACAGCCACAGCATATGGGGCCAGAGGAAGTTCATGCGGCAGCCTCCATCGTGGGGGTGACCAGCCGCAGGTGGGCCGGCGCACGGCGCTGTGCCGCGCCGCCGGCGTGGTTGCGGCTGCGCTGACGGCGCAGCTCGACGAAGCGCAGCAGCGCCTGCAGCAGATCGTCGCCGGTGCACAGTTCCAGCGCGTCCACGCCGGCGCGTGCCAGCGTCTGGCGCAGCGCGGCCTCGCGTTGCGCGGCCAGTTGCGCCAGCCGGGCGCGGAAGGCCGGGTCGTCGCTGTCCACCCACAGCAGCTCGCCGGTTTCGGCGTCGTGCAGTGGCAGCAGGCCCAGCGGCGGCAGTTCGTTTTCCAATGGGTCCCACAGACGCACGGCCAGCACCTCGTGGCGCTGCGCCAGCTGGGCCAGCGGCGTCTCCCAACCGGGTTCGCTGATGAAGTCCGACAGCACGAAGACGCTGGCGCGTCGGCGCATCAGCGCGTTGGCCGCTTGCAGCAGCCCGTGCAGCCGGGTGGTGCCGGGGGGCGTGCTGTCCGCATCGGTGGGAGTCTGCAACGCGTGCAGCAGGCGCAACACCTGGCTGCGGCCGGCGCGCGGCGGCAGCACCGCCTGCACGCCGCGGTGGTAGAGCACGGCGCCCACGCGGTTGCCATGGCGCGTGAGCAGGCGCGCCAGCACCGCGACGAAGCCCTGCAGCAGGTCGCGCTTGGCCTGCTCACCTGAGCCGAAGTCGATCGAGGGGCTGAGGTCGAGCAGGAACCAGGCGCTCATCTCGCGGTCTTCGGTGTAGACGCGCACATGCGGTGTCTGCAGCCGGGCGGTGACGTTCCAGTCGATGTGGCGCACGTCGTCGTGGTGCTGGTACTCGCGCAGGTCGGCCAGGTCGAGGCCGCTGCCGCGCAGCACGGTGCGGTAGTCGCCCTGCAGCAGGCCGTCGAGCCGGCGCAGCACCGTCCACTCCAGGCGGCGCAGCAGCAGCTCGGTGCGCTCAGGCGGCTTGTTCATGCTCAAGCACCTTGGTGGGCGCGGCGATGCGGGCCATCAGCCGGGCAATCAGCGCATCGGCATCCAGCCCTTCGGCCATCGCCTCGTAGGACAGCACCAGCCGGTGGCGCAGCACGTCGGGCGCGAGGTCGCTCAGGTCTTCGGGCAAGGCGTAACTGCGGCCGCGCAGCAGGGCCAGGGCGCGTGCGCCTTCCACCAGGCTGATGGTGGCGCGCGGGCTGGCGCCGTAGCTCAGGTGGCGGGCCATGTCCTTCAGGCCCGCGCGCGCCGGCTCGCGTGTGGCCGCCACCAGCTTGACGGCGTACTGCACCAGAGCCGGGTCGACGTAGACCGCGCGGCAGGTCTGCTGCAGTGCCGCCAGTTGCGTGGTGTCGGCCACTGCGGTCACCGCTTCGGCCGGGCCGGTGACGCGCTGCACGATGACGAACTCCTCTTCCTCGCTCGGGTAGTCCACCAGCACCTTCATCATGAAGCGGTCCACCTGCGCCTCGGGCAGCGGGTAGGTGCCCTCGGTCTCGATCGGGTTCTGCGTCGCCATCACCACAAAGGGCTCGGGCACGCGGTAGCTGGTGCCGGCAATCGTGACCTGGCG
>JAULXO010000037.1:0-17008 GCA_032118555.1 Hylemonella sp.
CGGCAAGACGGTGCTGCTGCGCCAGATATTGGGCCTGGAGCGGCCGCGCAGTGGACGCGTGACGGTGATGGGCCAGCCCGCGGCCGAGCTGGGCGCGCCGGGGGCGGCCAGTCGTGTGGGCATGCTGTTCCAGCACGGCGCCCTGTTCTCGGCCTTCAGTGTGTTGGAGAACATTGCCTTTCCGCTGCGCGAGCTCGGGACGCTGCCCGAAGACTTGGTGCGCGACGTGGCGCTGGTCAAGCTGCAGATGGTCGGGCTCGATCCCTCGCAGGCGCACAAGATGCCGGCTGACTTGTCGGGCGGCATGATCAAGCGGGTGGCGCTGGCGCGCGCGCTGGTGATGGACCCGCCCCTGCTGCTGCTCGACGAACCCACCGCCGGCCTCGACCCCGACAGCGCCGACGCCCTGTGCGCCTTGCTGCGCTCACTGCACCGCGAACTGAGCCTGACGGTGGTGATGGTCACGCATGATCTGGATTCGCTGTTTGAACTCAGCACCCGCGTGGCAGTGCTGGCCGAGCAGCGCGTCATCGTCAGCGGCACGCCGCGCGAGGTGATGGCCTTTGAGCACCCGTTCATCCACCATTTCTTTCATGGCGAGCGTGGCCAGCGCGCCGTGGCTCTGTTGCCAGAGCCGCCGCCGACCGTGTAGAAAGGCTGTACCGAAGGACCCCTATGGAAAACAAAGCCCATGCCATTGCCGCCGGCGTGTTCGTGCTGCTGATGTCGGCGCTGCTGGTGGCGCTGGCGGTCTGGCTCACGCGCGAGGACGGTGACCAGCGCTATTACGACGTTTCCACCGACGACCCGGTGACCGGTCTGCAGGAGCAGGCCTCGGTGCGCTTTCGCGGCGTCAAGGTCGGCAAGGTGGAGCGCATCGCCTTTGACCCGCAGATGCCGGGCAATGTGCTGGTGCGCATTTCGGTGGCGGCCGAGACGCCGGTGACGCGCTCCACCTACGCCATGCTCGGCTTCCAGGGCGTGACCGGCATCGCCTTTGTGCAGCTGGACGACCATGGCGAGTCGAAAGAGAGCCTGCCGTCCAGCGCCGCGCAGCCGGCACGCATTCCGATGCGGCTCGGGCTGGTGGGTCAGCTGTCGGAGCAGAGCGGTCGCATCCTGACCCAGCTGGAGGAGACCAGCCGGCGCCTCAACCAGCTGCTGGCTACCGAGAACCAGCAGAGCCTGGTGCAGAGCGTGCGCGCTTTCGGCGAGGCGGCCGCCAGCTTGCCGCCGGTGATGCAGCAGGCCGGTGCCACCCTGCATTCCCTGCGTGGTGCGGCCGACGCGGTGCAGCAGACCTCGGCCGACTATGGGCGGGTGGCGCAGCGCATGCAGCAAAGCGGCGGCACACTGGACCAGCTGGCCGAGGGCGTGGGCGCGCTGGCCGGCGGCGGCCAGACCCTGCAGGCCGACACCTTGCCGCGCCTGAACCGCATGGTGGACGAGACCAGCCGAGCTGCGCGCCAGGTGGGCCGGGTGGCCAACACCCTGCAGGACAACCCGCAGGCATTGTTCTTCGGCGCGGGAGCGCCCCTGCCCGGCCCCGGGGAGCCGGGTTTTGTCGCGCCGCCTGCGGCGCAGGGAGTTCAACGGTGAAAAATGCTATGGTTTCAGGAGCTGTCCGCGCCCGTGTGGTAAGGCGTTTGGCCATGATTTGCCTCAACCTGGGGCTGGTGGCCTGCGCCGTGCCGACGCAGCGCGCCGCGGCACCGCTGTTGTACGACTTTGGTGTGCGTCCGACGACGGTCGCGGCCCCGGTCGCTGGCACCTTGCCGACGCTGGCCCTGTCGGTGCAGGCAACCCCTGCGCTGGATGGCTCGGCCATGCTGTACCGCCTGGCCTATGCCGATGGTCAGCAGCTGCGCAGCTACAGCCAGGCGCGTTGGGCCATGCCGCCGGCCGAGCTGGTGCTGCAGCGCCTGCGCGAAGGCCTGAGCAGCCAGTACACCGTGCTGCGCCCCGGTGAGGGCGCGCAGCGTGTGTTGCAGCTGGAGCTGGAGGAGTTCAGTCAGGTGTTCGATGCGCCCGAACGCAGTCAGGGCGAGCTGCGCCTGCGTGCCACGGTGCGCCAACGCATGGCGTCGGGCGAGCGGTTGCTGGCCCAGCGCAATGTGGCGCTGCAGCGGCCAGCGCCCAGCGCCGACGCGGCGGGCGGTGTGCGCGCGCTCAGTGCCGCCACCGACGCGGCGGTGCTGGAACTGGCGCAGTGGCTGCAGACCGTGCGCTGATGCAGATGGACGGTGCGGCGTTCAGCGTCCCAGCGCCGGGAACAGCTTGACCAGGCCGTCGGACATCACCTCCACCGCCAGCGCGGCGAGGATCAGGCCCATGAGCCGGGTCATGACGTTGATGCCGGTCTTGCCCAGCACGCGCGCAATCGGCTCGGCCAGCGCAAAGCACAGCGCCGTGGCCAGCGCCACCACCACGCCGTAGCCGACCAGCGTGCCGAGTTGCAGCAGGTTCTTCGCCTTGTCGGCATAGATCACCACCGTGGACATGGTGGCCGGGCCGGTAAGCAGCGGGATGGTCAATGGCACCACCGCGATGCTGGCGCGCGCGGCCGAGCGCTCGGCCGCGTCCTGCATTTCCTCGGCGTTGGAACGGGCCTCGGCCGGCTGGGCATTGAGCATGGCCAGCGCCGAGGTCAGCAGCAGCATGCCGCCGCCGACCTGAAAGCTCGCCAGCGAAATGCTGAAGAAGGCCAGGATCTGCAGCCCCAGCAGCGCGCTGATGGCAATCACCGCAAAGGCGCTGAAGGAGGAGATCCAGATCGTGCGCCGCCGCTGTTCGCGCGAGAAGCCGTGGGTGTAGTGGATGAAGAAGGGCACGATGGCCAGCGGGTTGACGATGGCCAGCAGGGTGATGAGTGGCTTGAAGTCCATGCTCAGTTTTCTCCCGTGGCCGCGGGTGCGGGCGTGCGGCGGCGGAACATGCCCCAGCCCTCCATGTGCAGCACCTGTTCGCCGTGCTGGTTGTACATCTCCCAGACGGTGCGCACCAGGCCGACGTGCGGCCGGCTGGCCATGGGTCGCCGGTCCACGACCCGGTGGCGCAGGCTCAGCGTGTCGCCCGGGTAGACCGGCTTGGTCCACTTGAGGCTCTCCAGGCCTGGCGAGCCCAGTGACGCCGCCTGCGACAGGAAGTTGTCCACCATCAGCCGCATGGCCATGGCGCAGGTGTGCCAGCCACTGGCGCACAGGCTGCCGAAGACCGAGGTGGCGGCAGCGTCGTCATCCAGGTGGAAGGGCTGGGGGTCGAACTGGCGTGCGAAGGCCAGGATCTGCTCGCGCGTCGGGCGCACGCTGCCGAGCTCGCGGGTGCTGCCCACTTCGAGGTCCTCCCAGTAGTACTTGGGGTCTGCCATCAGCGTCCTCCGGCGATGTCCACGACGCTGCCCGTAGCGTAGCTGGCCTCGCCCGACAGCAGCCAGACGATGGCGCAGGCGATTTCCTGCGCTGTGCCCGGGCGTTGCATGGGAATCTGCGGGGCGAGCCGCTGGGCCCGGTCGGGTTGCCCGCCGCTGGCGTGAATCTCGGTTTCGATGACGCCGGGCCGCACGGCATTGACGCGGATGCCCTCTGCCGCCACTTCGCGCGCCAGGCCGAGCGTGAAGACATCGATCGCGCCCTTGGCGGCGGCGTAGTCCACGTACTGGCCGGCTGCCCCGTGCACCGCGGCCACGCTGCTGACATTGACGATGGCACCCCCGGCGCCGCCGTGGCGCGTGCTCATGCGGCGCACCGCCTCACGTGCGCACAGCAGGCTGCCGAAAACATTGATCTCGAACATGCGGCGCCAGCGTGCCAGGCTCTGCGCGTCCACCCGCTGTGCCACATCCACCACGCCGGCGTTGTTGACCAACGCCGTGAGGCGGCCGAGCTTGGCATCCACCTTCTCGAACATGGCCAGCACCTGCGCCTCATCGGCCACATCGGCCTGCACCGTGATGGCGTTGCCGCCGCCGGCGCGGATCTGCCGCACCACCTCGTCGGCCGCCAGCGAGTTGGTGGTGTAGTTGACGGCCACCGCGTAGCCGCGCTGTGCTGCCAGCAGCGCCGTGGCGGCGCCGATGCCGCGACTGCCGCCGGTGATGAGTAGCACCTGGTCCAAAACCGCTCTCCTGCAGATGTGCAGACGACAAGATACCATTGCCGCCACCCTAGAAGAATCTGGAGACAGCATGGCCCTCACGGTCGACTACTACTTCGCCCCGCAAAGTCCCTGGACCTACCTCGGCCACGCGCGTTTTGCGGCCATGGCGCGCGCCGCCGGCGCTGCCATCCGCGTGCTGCCGGTCGATCTGGGCGGCAAGGTGTTCCCCATCTCGGGCGGCCTGCCACTGCCGAAGCGCGCGCCACAACGCCAGGCCTACCGCCTGCTGGAGCTCAAGCGCTACAGCGAGTTCCTGCAGATTCCGCTCAATCCGCAGCCCAAGTACTTCCCGGTCAACGGCGACGACGCGGCCTGCCTGATCATCGCCGTCGACCTGCATGACGGCAGCGAGGCTGCCATGAAGCTCACTGGCGCGGTGCTGGCTGCCTGCTGGGCACAGGAGCGCAACATGGCCGATGAAAAGGTGCTGGCCGAACTGCTCGCCGAGCAGGGGCTGGACGCCAAGCGACTGGAGCAGGCCTGGAGCCAGACGGCGCGCGAACGTTACGAGGCCTACACGCAGCAGGCCATCGACGCCGGCGTGTTCGGCGCGCCGAGCTATGTGATCGACGGCGAGATCTTCTGGGGCCAGGACCGGCTCGATTTCGTCGAGCGCAAGCTCAAGTCCCTTACCACCTGACAAGCTGAACAAGGAGAACCAAGATGGGTCAGTTCATCGATCTGAAGGCCGCTGACGGCTTCACTTTCCCTGCCTACGTGGCGCAACCTGCGGGCACGCCGCGGGGCGGCCTGGTGGTGCTGCAGGAGATCTTCGGTGTCAACTCGCACATCCGCGCGGTGGCCGATGGTTGTGCCGCCGAGGGTTACCTGGTGGTGGCGCCGTCCACCTTCCACCGCGTCAAGGCCGGCGTTGAGCTGGGCTACTCGCCCGACGACATGAGCGCCGGCATGGCGCTCAAGGCCGCGGTGGAGGCGCTGCCGGCGCCCGGCGTGCTGCAGGACATCCAGGCCGCCGTCAACCATGCCGCGCAGGCCGGCAAGGTGGGCGTGGTCGGCTACTGCTGGGGCGGCCTGCTCACTTGGCGTAGCGCGTGCGAGTTGAACGGCGTGAGTGCGGCCGTGCCTTATTACGGCGGCGGCATGACCAGCGAGGCCGAGATCGCCCGCAGCCCGAAGTGCCCGGTGCTGGCGCACTTCGGCGAGAAAGACCACTGGATCCCGCTCGACGGCGTGGCGGCACTGCAGAAGGCGCACCCGACGGCGGAAATCCACATCTACGCCGCCAATCACGGCTTCAACTGCGACCAGCGCGGCGCCTGGGACGCCACCGCCGCTGCCTTGGCGCGTCAGCGCACGCTGGCCTTCTTCGCCAAGCACGTGGGTTGAGCCATGGTGCGCCACGCATTCCTGACGCCTTTTCGGGCTCTGGCCCTTGCTGGATATGCGTGGCTAGTTATGGTTTCAGGAGCGGCGGGAACGACAGCGCAGGCCGCCGACTACGCCGGCCCGTTGTTCGACGCCCACCTGCATTACAACGACGAGGCCTGGAACGGGCAGGCCGGGCCGCATCCGCTGGACGATGTGCTGGCGCGCATGCAGCGCAATGGCGTGCAGGCCATCATCGCCAACAGCCGGCCCAATGACGGTACCAAGGCCCTGGCCGAGGCGCGTGAACAGACGCGCGCCGCCGGCGTGACGGTGGTGCCCTTCATCCGTCTCTACCGCAACCGCGACGATTACAGCAACTGGTTCCGCGACGAGAGCATCTACGCCATGGTGCAGGCCGAGTTCGCGCGCGGCACCGCGGCCGGGCCTTACCGCGGCATCGGCGAGTTCCATCTCTACGACAGCGCCAACGCCAACGGCCCGGTGGCGAAGAAGCTGATGCAGTTTGCGCAGGACAAGCAACTGGCGGTGCTGGCCCATGTGGACGATGTGGCGATCGACCTGCTGATGGCGCATGCGCCCCAGGCCCGCCTGATCTGGGCCCACACCGGCATCGGCGGCACACCGGTGGAACGGGTCGACGCCTTGCTCGCCAAGTACCCGCAGCTGATGGGCGAACTGTCCTACCGCCCGGGGCTGACCTGCGGCGACGGCGCCCTGTGCCCGGAATGGCGCGCGCTGCTGCTCAAGTACCCGACGCGCTTCCTGATCGGCTCCGACACCTGGATCAACCAGCGCTGGCTCTATTACGACAGCCTGATGCGGGGCTATCGCCGCTGGCTGGGCGAGTTGCCACCGGCGGTGGCGCGGCGCATCGCCTGGGACAACGGCGCGGCGTTGTTCCTCGGGGTGCGGCCGTGAGCGACGTCGGCAGCGACACCGGCAGTGTCACCACGCTGCCGCTGTTTCCGTTGCAGACCGTGCTGTTTCCGGGGGGCGTGCTGCCGCTGCGCATTTTCGAGGTGCGCTACCTCGACCTGATCGGACGTTGCCACAAGGAGGGTGCGCCCTTCGGCGTGGTGGCGCTGGCGCAGGGGCAGGAGGTGCGGCGGCCGAACCAAGGTGACGGCGCGGCGTTTGCGCCGGAAGCGTTGCATGCGGTGGGCACGCTGGCCCATATCAGCCACTTCGAACGTCCGCAGCCGGGGTTGATGCTGATCCGCTGCCGCGGCGGGCAGCGTTTCCGCCTGCGCAGCAGCGAGCAACTCAAGCATGGCCTGTGGGTCGGCGAGGTGGAGTGGCTGCCGGACGACCCGGCCGTGGCCGTGCCACCGGATTTGGCCCACGTGCGCACCGCGTTGGCGCAGCTGTGGCAGCACATGCAGGCCCAGGCCGGCAGCGCCGACGCCTTGCCAATCCAGCCGCCACTGCAGTGGGACGATTGCGGCTGGCTGGCGAACCGCTGGTGTGAACTGTTGCCTGTTCCCAATCGGCTCAAACAGCAGTACCTGGCGCTGGACAACCCGCTGCTGCGGCTGGAACTGGTGGCCGATCTGCTGGCGCAACTGCAGATCGGCGGCGATTCAACGCCCTGAGGCGCGCTCCAGGTAGCGCTTGCGCCAGAAGTAGAGCGTCAACCCAACGGCGGTCAGCGTCATGGAGCCCATGGCCCACCAGAAGCCGGCGCTGTGGTGCAAGAGCGGGATGAAGTCGAAGTTCATGCCGAAGATGCCGGCAATCAGGTTCAGCGGCAGGAAGATCGCCGTCAGCACCGTGAGCGTGCGCATGATCTCATTGGTGCGGTTGCTTTGCGCGCTGAAGTGCATCTGCACCGCGGTCTCGGCGCTCTGTTCCAGTCGGCGAACGTGGTGAACCACGCGCTCGATGTGTTCCAGCAGGTCGCGGCTGCGCACCAGCAGCAGGTCGTGCTCGCGCTGCGTGGTCGGGTCGGCGGCTTCGGGCCAGGTCTTCACCACCTCGATCCAGTCCTGCACGGCGGCGCGCTGGTCTTCGCAGATGTCGTCCAGGTGGTGCAGCGCCAGCCGGGCCTCCAGCAGGGCGGCCCAGTTGGAAAAGCGGGCGCGCGGGTTCAGCAGCTCGGTCTGCCAGTGGTCCAGCTGGCGCGTCAGCTCACGCCGCAGCTCCAGGAAGCCGTCCACCATCTGGTTGACCAGGCGCAGCATCAGGTCCGCCGGCGAGGCGGGCAGCCGGCTGCTGGCGGTACGGATGTCGCTGCCGCCAGACTGCAGCAGCCGCACGGCGTAGGCATCGCGTGCGGCACAGTCGGCCGGGTGCACCGTCAGCAGCACACGCTCGAACACGGCAAAGCCCACCGGGCTGGTGTCGATGCGCTTCAGGATGGGCGGGCCGCCGCGCTTGTGCGGCCGGGCGGGCCCGCCGTCATGGCCGTTGCCCCCGTTCATGCCGCTGCCGGTGGCGAGGCGGCGGAACACCAGCAGGTCGTACTGCGAGGTGTAGTCGAAGTGCGAGGGCAGCTGCGCGTTGAGCAGGTCGGAGACGTGCAGGTCCACCAGTTGCAGACCGCACAGCGCCTGCAGTGCGGCCTGGATCGTGCTCAGCTGGTCCTGCAGTTCCTGCCGTGTGCAGGCGATCCAGACATGTCCGCTGGCCGGCAGCTGCTGCGGCAGGGCGGCCTGCTCGATGGCACCGCCGGCGCTGATGTGGAAGATGCGCATGGCCGCAAATCCTGAATCAAATAGGGGTGTAGCCCTTGCCGGTCATGTGCGAGGCGCTACTTGTTTTGTAGCAGACGCGCGGCGGCGATGGCAAAGTAGGTCAGGATGCCGTTGGCGCCGGCACGCTTGAAGGCCAGCAGCGCTTCCATCATCACCGCGTCATGGTCGAGCCAGCCGTTCTGGGCCGCGGCCTTCAGCATGGCGTATTCGCCCGACACCTGGTAGGCGAAGGTCGGCATGCGGAACTCGTCCTTCACTCGGCGTACCACATCGAGGTAGGGCATGCCGGGCTTGACCATCACCATGTCGGCGCCTTCGGCGATGTCCATCGCCACCTCGCGCAGTGCCTCGTCGGTGTTGGCCGGGTCCATCTGGTAGACCTTCTTGTTGCTCTTGCCCAGATTGGCGGCCGAGCCCACGGCGTCGCGGAACGGGCCGTAAAAGGCGCTGGCGTACTTGGCGCTATAGGCCATGATGCGGGTGTGCACCAGACCGTGCTCTTCCAGCGCGTTGCGGATGGCGCCGATACGGCCGTCCATCATGTCGCTCGGTGCCACGATGTCCACGCCGGCACGGGCCTGCGTCAGCGCCTGCTGCGTCAGGATGGCCACCGTTTCGTCATTCAGGATGTAGCCGGTGTCGTCGAGCACGCCGTCTTGGCCATGGCTGGTGTAGGGGTCCAGCGCCACGTCGGTCATCACGCCGAGTTGCGGAAAGCGCTCTTTCAGCGCCCGCACCACACGCGGCACCAGGCCGTCGGGGTTGAGGGCTTCCTGGCCGTTCGGGGTTTTCAGGGCCGGGTCGATGACCGGGAACAGCGCCATGACCGGAATGCCGAGCTTCACGCATTCCTCTGCCACCGGCAGCAACAGGTCCAGGCTCATGCGTTCCACACCGGGCATGGAGCCCACGGCTTCCCGGCGTTGCTGGCCGTCGAGCACAAAAACCGGATAAATCAGGTCATGCGCCGTGAGCGTGTGCTCACGAACCAGGTTGCGGGTGAAGTCATCGCGGCGCAGCCGGCGGGGCCGGCCCAAGGGGTAGGGGGCGTGGAGCGTCATGCGAAAATTGTGCCTCATTCCCGCCGGCGGCGGGGGAGGGAGCCTGCAACGGCAGGTGGCCCGCAATCGAAAAGTTCACCGCGATTGTAAAAAATTGTTACAAGGGGGCTTGAAAAGCAGTTTCACTTTTGTTAAATTTCGTTCCGGACGGTTCGCCGTCCCCCGCTTTTCCTCCCTGAGCGGGGCCTTGATGTGTGACAGCAAAAAAGGCTTGCAACCCCGGCTTCGTGCCGGGGTTTTTTTTGCTGTGGCCCGCTGCGCTTAACTTTGCTGCGCAAAGGCAGCCGTCGCTGAAACCTGCTGCGCAGGTTTTGTCTTCGGCATAAGTCCGGCCTCGGACTAAACTCGGCCCATGCTCTGGGTCAAGTCACTCCACATCGTCTTCGTGGCCAGCTGGTTCGCTGGCCTCTTTTACCTGCCGCGCATCTTCGTCAACCTGGCCATGGTGCCGGCCGATTCGGTGGCCGAGCGTGAGCGCCTGTTGCTGATGGCACGCAAGCTGATGCGCTTCACCACGTTGCTGGCGGTGCCGGCGCTGGTGTTCGGTTTCTGGCTCTGGCTCGGCTACGGCATTGGCAAGGGTCCGGGCAACGGCTGGCTGCTTGCCAAGCTGGCGGTGGTGGCGCTGGTGCTGGGTTACCACCATGGCTGCGGTGTGTTGTTGAAGCAGTTCCAGCGCGGGGCCTGCCGGCGCAGCCATGTGTGGTTTCGCTGGTTCAACGAAATTCCGGTGCTCATGCTGCTGGCGGCCGTGATCCTGGTGGTGGTCAAGCCGTTCTAAGCCGGCGGGCGGGCATGCACAAGACCTCAGCCTGGCCCCTGGCGCTGGTCTATGTCGGCCTGATCGTCTACGCCAGCCTGTATCCCTTTGCCGACTGGCGCGACCGCGGGGTCGTCCCCTGGGACTTCCTGCTGGCGCCCTGGCCCCAGTACTGGACCGGCTTCGACCTGATGTCCAACGCCCTCGGCTATGCGCCCTTGGGCTTTCTGCTGGCGCTGGGGGCACTGCGCTCCGGCCGCGGCCTGCACGCGGTGCAGCATGCCACCCTGGCCGCCCTCGGTCTGTCCTTGCTGATGGAAATGCTGCAGGTCTATCTGCCGGCGCGGGTGCCGTCGAACGTGGACCTCGCGCTCAATGGCTTGGGGGCCTGGTTGGGCGCAGTCGCTGCCACGCTGCTGGAGCGCCTGGGTGCACTGTCGCGCTGGAGCCGTTTTCGCGCCCGCTGGTTCGTGCCCGATGCGCGTGGCGCCCTGGTGCTGCTGGCCTTGTGGCCACTGGCGCTGTTGTTCCCGGCGGCGGTGCCGCTGGGGCTGGGCCAAGTGTTCGAGCGGCTGGAGGCGGGACTCGCCGACTTGTTGCAGGACTCGCCGTTCCTAGAGTGGTTGCCGGTGCGCGAACTGGAATTACAGCCCTTGGTGCCGGGGGCGGAACTCGCCTGTGTGACCCTGGGTGCGCTGATTCCCTGCCTGCTGGGGTACAGCGTCATCCGGGACCGCATGCGCCGGCTGGTGTTTCTGGTGGTGGTGCTGGCCACCGGCGTCGCCGCTTCCGCCCTGTCGGCGGCATTGAGCTACGGGCCGCTGCATGCCTGGGCTTGGTTCGAGTTGCCGGTGCAGGTGGGCTACGGTTTGGCGCTGGTGCTGGCAGTATTGCTGGTCGGCGTGCCCGCGCGTGCCAGTGCGTCGCTGATGCTGCTGGCGCTGGGCGTGTTCCTGAGCATCATCAACCAGGCACCGACCAGCGCCTACTTTGCGCAGACGCTGCAGACCTGGGAGCAGGGGCGCTTCATCCGGTTCCACGGCCTGGCTCAGTGGCTGGGTTGGCTATGGCCTTACGCGGCCCTGCTGTATGTGCTGACCCGCGTCTGGCGGCAGAACCCGAAAAACTAAAATCGCCGGTATGAACGACTCCGCAAACAAGCCGGCGACACCCGCCGCATCCTCCTATTACCAGCGCCACATCTTCTTCTGCCTGAACGAGCGCAGCGACGGCTCGGAGTGCTGTGCCCGCCACCAGGCGCAGGCCGCGTTTGACCGCTGCAAGGCCTTGGTCAAGGAGGCGGGTCTGGCCGGTGCCGGCAAGGTGCGCGTCAACAAGGCCGGCTGCCTGGACCGTTGTGCAGCCGGTCCGGTGGCCGTGGTCTATCCGGAGGCGGTCTGGTATTCCTATGTGGACGCGACCGACATCGACGAGATCGTCGAATCGCACCTGAAGAACGGGCAGGTGGTCGAGCGTCTGTTGACGCCGCCGCATCTGGGCCGCTGAGATGAACGCCCAGACCGAGCGCCTGTTGCAGATGGGAGCGGCCGGCACCATCGAGGCGCTGCGCGACGAGCCCCAGCTGGCCGCCGGCGCCCACCCCCGTGGCGTGGCCATCATCGCCCACCCGCACCCGCTGTTTGGCGGCACCATGGATAACAAGGTGGTGCAGACGCTGGCGCGCGCCTTTGTGCAATGCGGTTGGCGCGCGGTGCGTTTCAACTTCCGCGGCGTCGGCGCCAGCGCCGGCCAGCATGACGAAGGCCGCGGCGAGACCGAGGACTTCTTGGCGGTGGTGCGGCAATGCGCACCTGAAGGGCCGCTGGCCTTGGCCGGTTTTTCCTTCGGCTCCTTCGTCATGAGCCAGGCCCTGCTGGCGCTGTGGCCGCAGCGGCAGATCGACAAGCTGGTGTTCGTCGGTGCCGCGGCCAGCCGTTTCAAGGTCGCAGCTCTGCCCCCCGAGGCGCACGAGCGTACCCTGGTGGTGCATGGCGAGCATGACGATACCGTGCCCTTGAGCGCCGTGATGGACTGGGCGCGGCCGCAGTTGCTGCCGGTGACGGTGATTCCCGGTGGCAGCCATTTCTTCCATGGGCAACTGCCTCTTCTGAAAAACCTGGTGGTTCGCCACCTCAGTGCAACTCTCTGATGAAAAAAATCCTGCTTGTTTGTGCCGCCGTGTTCGGGCTGGCTGCCGGTCCGGTGCGCGCCCTGACGATGCCGCAGCCGCCCGAGATCGCAGCGCGCTCCTATCTGCTGCTGGATGTCACCGCCAACCAGGTGCTGGCGGCCAAGGACATCGACAGTCCGGTCGAGCCCGCGTCGCTGACCAAGCTCATGACCGCCTATCTGGTTTTCGATGCGCTGCGCGCGAAGAAAATCGACCTGCAGCAGACGCTGCCGGTGAGCGAGCGCGCCTGGCGCATGCCGGGCTCGCGCATGTTCATCGATCCCAAGATGAAGGTGCCGGTAGAGGATCTGATCAAGGGCATGATCGTGCAGTCCGGCAACGACGCAACCATTGCCCTGGCCGAGGGCGTGGGCGGCACGGTCGAACGCTTCGTGCAGTTGATGAACGAACAGGCCAAGCTGCTGGGCATGAAGTCCACCGGCTACCGCAATCCGGAAGGCCTGACCGAGGCGGGGCACACCACCACCGCGCGTGACCTCAGCATCCTGGCCACGCGGCTGATGCGCGACTTCCCTGAGTACGTGCATTACTACGCCATCAAGAAGTACCGCTACGCGGGCACGCCGGCGGCCAACGACAGCAACCGCAACCTGCTGCTGTTCCGTGACCCGTCGGTCGACGGCCTCAAGACCGGCCACACCGAGGCGGCCGGCTATTGTCTGATCGCCACGGCCCAGCGCAATTTCCCCAATTTGGGCAAGGTCGGCGCGGCGCCCGGCTCGCCGGAGGCGGCGGGGCCCCGCCGCCTGTTGTCCATCGTGCTGGGCACGGCCAGCGAGCAGGCGCGCGCCAACGAGTCACAGAAGCTGCTGAACTGGGGTTACACCGCCTTCGAGGCGGTCAAGCTGTTCGAGGCCAACCAGGCGGTGGTCACCCCGGGGGTCTGGAAAGGCAAGTCCTCGCAAGTCGGCTTGGGCCGGCCGCAGGCCATCGTGGTGGCGGTGCCGGCGGGCACGGCCACCAAGCTCAAGACCGAGGTCGTGCGCACCGACCCGCTGGTGGCGCCTTTCGCCAAAGGACAGCAACTGGCGACGCTGAAGGTGACTGCGGGTGAGCAGTCACTTGTGGATGTGCCTTTGCTGGCGCTGGAGGCGGTTGACCAAGCTGGCGTACTGGGGCGTGCCTGGGATGCCCTGCGCCTGTGGATCAAGTGAGTCGTCCTGCTAGCGAGTGAGTGCGCGCTATCGCAGCGGGCTGAAAATTATTGCGGCGCACCAGCTGACCTGATACACTAGAAGGCTTTTCGGAATTTCCGAAGAGTTTCACGTTTTCGTTTTTTCAAACGTTGAGGGACGTTTTCAATGCCAACCATTAACCAGCTCGTGCGTCAGGGGCGTGAGGTCGAAACGACCAAGTCCAAGAGCCCCGCGATGCAAAACTCTCCGCAGCGTCGCGGTGTCTGCACCCGTGTGTACACCACGACCCCCAAGAAGCCGAACTCCGCTCTGCGTAAGGTCGCCAAGGTGCGCCTGACCAACGGTTTCGAAGTTATTTCCTACATCGGTGGTGAAGGCCACAACCTGCAGGAACACTCCGTGGTGCTCGTGCGCGGCGGCCGTGTCAAGGACCTGCCGGGTGTGCGTTACCACATCGTGCGTGGCTCGCTCGACCTGCAAGGCGTGAAAGACCGCAAGCAGGCGCGTTCCAAGTACGGCGCCAAGCGCCCCAAGAAGGCTTAAGAAGAGCTTTCAAATCAAGGTGCTGTTTTGGTTTGTAGACGAGCCAATCCAGCGTAGTGACCCAGAGCATGGGTCGAGTAAGTGCAAATCCCGATGGGTTTGCGCGGTGTCTGAAGAATTCAGGACGTTCAGACATCAGCTGAAGCAAAGAGGTGAAAAATGCCACGTCGTCGCGAAGTCCCTAAACGTGAAATCCTGCCGGATCCGAAGTTCGGCAATGTCGAGCTCTCCAAGTTCATGAACGTGATCATGGAAGGCGGCAAGAAGGCGGTTGCCGAGCGCATCATTTACGGTGCCCTCGAAACCATTGAGCAGAAGACCGGCAAAGACCCGCTGGAACTGTTCACCACGGCCATCAACAATGTGAAGCCGATGGTTGAAGTGAAGTCCCGCCGCGTCGGTGGTGCCAACTACCAGGTGCCGGTGGAAGTGCGTCCGGTGCGCCGTCTGGCGCTGTCGATGCGCTGGATCAAGGAAGCCGCCCGCAAGCGCGGCGAGAAATCCATGGCGCTGCGCCTGGCCAACGAGATCATCGAGGCCACCGAAGGCCGTGGTGGTGCCATGAAGAAGCGTGACGAAGTGCACCGCATGGCCGAGGCCAACAAGGCCTTCAGCCACTTCCGCTTCTAAATTCATCCCCTGGTGTGTGGGCCCGCCGCGTGCGGGCCTTCACCGTTTCAACGAGAGAACATCATGGCACGTAGTACCCCTATTGAGCGCTACCGCAACATCGGTATTTCTGCGCACATCGACGCCGGCAAGACCACCACGACCGAGCGTATTCTTTTCTACACCGGCGTGAACCACAAGATTGGTGAGGTGCACGACGGCGCCGCCACCATGGACTGGATGGAGCAGGAGCAGGAGCGCGGCATCACGATCACGTCCGCCGCCACCACCTGCTTCTGGAAGGGCATGGACCTGTCCTACCCCGAGCACCGCTTCAACATCATCGACACCCCCGGCCACGTGGACTTCACCATCGAGGTGGAGCGTTCCATGCGCGTGCTGGACGGCGCCTGCATGGTCTACTGTGCCGTGGGTGGCGTTCAGCCGCAGTCGGAAACCGTCTGGCGCCAGGCCAACAAGTACAAGGTGCCGCGTCTGGCCTTCGTGAACAAGATGGACCGTACTGGTGCCAACTTCTTCAAGGTCTACGACCAGATGCGCCTGCGCCTGAAGGCCAATCCCGTGCCGGTCGTGATCCCGATCGGTGCCGAAGACAACTTCAAGGGCGTGGTCGATCTGATCAAGATGAAGGCCATCATCTGGGACGAGGCGTCCCAGGGCATGAAGTTCGAATACCACGACATCCCCGCCGAACTGGTGGAAGATGCCAAGAAGTGGCGCGAAGGCATGGTCGAGGCGGCTGCCGAGGCCAGCGAAGAGCTGATGAACAAGTACCTGGAGGAGGGTGATCTGTCCGAAGCCGAGATCAAGCTGGGCCTGCGTACCCGCACCATCTCGACCGAAATCCAGCCCATGCTGTGCGGCACCGCCTTCAAGAACAAGGGTGTGCAGCGCATGCTGGACGCCGTGATCGACTTCCTGCCCTCGCCGGTGGACATTCCCCCGGTGGCCGGCACGGACGAAGACGAGAAGGAAACCACCCGCAAGGCCGACGATGGCGAGAAGTTCTCCGCCTTGGCATTCAAGCTGATGACCGACCCCTTCGTTGGTCAGCTGACCTTCGTGCGCGTCTACTCCGGCGTGCTGACCAAGGGTGACACCGTCTACAACCCGGTCAAGGGCAAGAAAGAGCGTATCGGCCGTATCGTGCAGATGCACGCCAACAATCGCGAGGAAGTGGAAGAGATCCGCGCCGGCGACATCGCCGCCTGCGTGGGCCTGAAGGAAGTGACCACGGGCGAAACCCTGTGTGATCCGTCCGCTGTGGTGACGCTGGAGCGTATGGTGTTCCCCGAGCCCGTGATTGCCCAGGCCGTCGAGCCCAAGACCAAGGCTGACCAGGAGAAGATGGGCATCGCGCTGTCGCGCCTGGCGGCTGAAGACCCGTCCTTCCGCGTCAAGACCGACGAAGAGTCCGGCCAGACCATCATTTCCGGCATGGGCGAGCTTCACCTCGAAATCATCGTGGACCGCATGAAGCGCGAGTTCGGCGTGGAAGCCAACGTCGGCAAGCCGCAGGTGGCCTACCGCGAAACCGTGCGCAAGTCGGTGTCCGATGTCGAAGGCAAGTTCGTGCGCCAGTCCGGTGGTAAGGGTCAGTACGGTCACGTCGTGTTCTCGCTCGAGCCGCAGGAAGCCGGCAAGGGCTTCGAATTCGTCGACGCCATCAAGGGCGGCGTGGTGCCGCGCGAGTACATCCCGGCGGTCGAGAAGGGCGTCATCGAAGCCCTGAACTCCGGCGTGCTGGCTGGCTTCCCGGTGGTGGACGTCAAGGTCACGCTGACCTTCGGTTCCTACCACGACGTGGACTCGTCCGAGCAGGCGTTCAAGATGGCTGCCATCTTCGGCTTCAAGGAAGCCGCCAAGAAGGCCAACCCGGTCATCCTCGAGCCGATGATGGCCGTGGAAGTGGAGACGCCGGAAGACTATGCCGGTAACGTGATGGGCGACCTGTCGTCCCGCCGCGGCATGGTGCAGGGCATGGAAGACATGGTTGGCGGTGGCAAGGTCATCAAGGCCGAAGTCCCGCTGTCCGAGATGTTCGGCTACTCGACCACGCTGCGCTCCATGTCGCAGGGCCGTGCCACGTACACGATGGAGTTCAAGCACTACGCTGAAGCTCCGCGCAACGTGTCCGAAGCCATTGTGGCTGCCCGCGCGAAGTAAAAACCACCCCTGAGGCGGCTATGCCGCCTTCCCCTCAAGGGGACGCCGCCAGTGGCCCGGCACAGCCGGTTCCACGGCGGCCCCCGCAGAGGGTTGGGAGACATGAATGCTGGTCTTCGGCGCCGCGCAAGCGGTTGGCCTGCTGCCCGTGGCAGGCCAGTGCTGGAAACCTTAAACCGACACGGGACTTGCTCTTTGGAGATTTGAAAAATGGCAAAAGAGAAATTTGAGCGTACCAAGCCGCACGTGAACGTGGGCACCATTGGTCACGTGGACCATGGCAAGACCACGCTGACGGCGGCCATCACCACCGTGCTGGCAGC
>JAULXO010000038.1:0-59511 GCA_032118555.1 Hylemonella sp.
CCAGCACCTTGAACATGAAGCGGTCCACCTGCGCCTCGGGCAGCGGGTAGGTGCCCTCGGTCTCGATCGGGTTCTGCGTCGCCATCACCACAAAGGGCTCGGGCACGCGGTAGCTGGTGCCGGCAATCGTGACCTGGCGCTCCTGCATCACCTCCAGCAGCGCGCTCTGCACTTTGGCCGGCGCGCGGTTGATCTCGTCGGCCAGCAGCAGGTTGGCGAACACGGGCCCCAGCGCGGTGCTGAAGTCGCCGCTCTTCTGGTTGTAGATGCGCGTGCCGACCAGGTCGGCCGGCACCAGGTCGGGCGTGAACTGGATGCGCTTGAACTGGCCCTGTACCGCCTGCGCCAGCGTCTTGACGGTGAGCGTCTTGGCCAGACCCGGCACGCCCTCGACCAGCAGGTGGCCCTGCGCCAGCAGCGCCACCATGACGCGTTCCAGAAAACGGTCCTGCCCGACGACGATGCGTTTGACCTCGTACAGGATCTGTTCCATCAGGCGCGCGGTGTCGGCGGCGGACAGGGGGGCGGCGGGTGCTTGCATGGGTGTCCTTTCAGAAGGGGGGCATGCCGATGGCGCTGGCAGCGTTTTCGATCGGCACGGCAAAGCCGATGCCGATGAAGGTGCGCTGCTCCGAGGGGTTGAGGATGGCGGTGACGATGCCCACCACTTCGCCGTCCATGGTGACCAGCGGCCCGCCCGAGTTGCCGGGGTTGGTGGCGGCGTCGTACTGGATCAGGTTGACGATGGCCTGCTTGCTGTCAGGCGAGCGGAAGGTGCGCCCCAGCCCCGACACCACGCCAGCCGAGGTCGACGGGCCGATGCCGAAGGGAAAACCCACCGCCACCACCTCGTCGCCGGGCGCCAGGTCGGCGGTGGAGCGCAGGGTGGCGGGTTGCAGGTCGTCCGGCAGCTTGAGCGCCTGCAGCACGGCCAGGTCGTTGTGCGGCTGCGCGCCGGTCATGATGGCGGCCGATTCGGTGCCGTCGTGGAAGGTGAGCTCGATGCGCTGGGCGCCCGCCACCACATGCAGGTTGGTGAGGATGAGACCGCTCTCGACAATCACCACGCCGCTGCCCAGGCCGTGTTCGATCTCCTTGCCGTCCTTGTCGGTCACGAAACCGGCCACCCGCACCACCGAGGGAGCGATCTTTTCCTGCGCGCGGCGGGCCCGCGAGGGCAGTGAGGCGGTCTCCAGCGTCTTGAGCACCGCGGCATCGATGTCCTTCTGCGTCAGGCGGCGCTGCGGCTGGCCGGGCCACCAGGCGATGGCCGCCAAAAGCAGCAAGACCAGGGTGAGTGGCAGGGCCAGACGGTGCCAGGTAAGGCGCCATGGTTTCGGTACAGGCGTGCTGGCCGCGGGCGCAGCGGCCGTCGTCTCCGGTGGGACCGGGTCCGCGGTGCGGGGCGAGCGGCTGTAGAAAACGTTCCTGCGCATCCTGAACACCTGTTGTGTGTGCATGAGGGGCCGAGACGAACACCGGGTGGCAGCAAAGCCGCCGCGAGACCGTGCCACGGTAGCACGCTTCGCCGTTTCTTGCATTCGCGCCCGCCCGGGAACCCCGGCCGCGGTGCTGGCATCATCGCGGCATGCTGCGCTGGATCGATACCCACTGCCACCTGGATGCACCTGAATTTGCCGCCGACGTGGCCGCCGTGCGCGCGCGGGCGCATGCCGGCGGCGTGGCGCACTGCGTGCTGCCGGCGGTGCAGCTGCGCGACTTCGACCGGGCGCGCGCGCTGGCGCATGAGTTCGGCGACAGCTATGCGCTGGGCATTCACCCGCTGTACGTGGCGCAGGCGGACGACGGCGATCTGGCGCGGCTGGACGCCGCCCTGTCGGCGCACCGCGACGACCCACGTCTGGTGGCGGTGGGTGAGATCGGGCTGGACTACTTCGTGCCCGAGCTGTGCGAGGCGCCCCTGCGCGAGCGGCAGGAGTACTTCTACGTGGAACAACTGAAGCTGGCACGCCAGCATGGCCTGCCGGTGATCTTGCATGTTCGTCGTTCCGCCGACCAACTGCTCAAGGGGCTGCGAACAGTGGGGAATGGCGGCCATGCGTGGCACGGCATCGCCCACGCCTTCAACGGCAGCCTGCAGCAGGCGCAGGCCTTCATCGCCCTGGGTTTCAAGCTCGGATTCGGCGGCGCGCTCACCTACGAACGGGCGCAGAACCTGCGCCGGCTGGCGAGTGAGTTGCCACTGGACGCCATCGTGCTGGAGACCGACGCGCCCGACATGCCGCCGCACTGGCTGTACAAGACCGCGGAGCAGCGTAGCAACGGCCACGCGCAGGGCCGCAATGAACCGGGCGAGCTGCCGCGCATTGCGCTCGAACTCGCCGCCTTGCGCGGCCTTACGGCCGAGGCGCTGGCACAGGCGACCGCGCGCAACGCCGTGGCCGCGTTGCCGCGCCTGGCCGCGCTGTTGCCATGACGCGCCTGCACGGCCTGCCGCCCATCGTCGGGCCGCACACGCGGGTGCTGATCCTGGGCAGTTTTCCCGGCATCGCTTCGCTCAAGGCGCAGCAGTACTACGCCCATCCGCAGAACCAGTTCTGGAAAATTCTGCAAGCCATTTGGCCGTCCAGCCCTTTACCCATGAGCGCAGATAGCTATGAAAAGCGTAGTAAATGGCTGCTGGCGCACGGCCTGGGTCTGTGGGATGTCTATGCCAGTTGCGAGCGCGATGGCAGCCTGGACAGCGCCATCCGCAACGCGGCGGTGAACGATTTCGCTGCGCTGAAGGCGCATTGCCCGCAGCTGCAGCTGATCGTGCACAACGGCGGCGAGAGCTTCAAGCATGCAAAGCTGGTGCGGGAGAGTCTGGGTGTGGAACATTTCTCCTTGGTGAAGCTGCCGTCGACCAGCCCGGCCAACGCCAGCTGGAGTTTCGAGCGAAAGCTGGCGGCGTGGCGGCAGGCCATGGTGCAGGCGGGGCTGGTCTGAGGCCGGCGCAGCACCGTCGGCGGGGCGACGCTTTGTTACGGGAAGCGGGCAGGGTGACGGCGATAATCCAGCCACCTTGAGCAAGAAGACCATTCCCCTGCCTGAAGTCCAGTTCTCCGACGAAGGCCACATCCGCCACCTGCACCTGGGCACGATCTGGATCCAGGGCTCCATGGACACGCGAGACCCGACCAAGCTGGTGCACGAATACATCCAGCGCATGATGGCCTGGTTGCTGTTCATCGATCCGGCCACGGTGCCGCAGCGTCAGGCGCTGCAACTGGGTCTGGGCGCCGGCTCGCTCACCAAGTTCTGTGCCAAGGTGCTGCGCCTGAAGAACACCACCGCGATCGAACTCAACCCGAAGGTGCTGCATGCCTGCCGCGGCTGGTTCAAGCTGCCGGCCGACAGCGCGAAAATGCAGGTCATCCTGGCCGACGCAGCGCGTGAGATCCAGGACCCCAAGTGGTGGGGCACCATCGACGCGCTGCAGGTCGATCTGTACGACGACGAGGCCGCCGCGCCGGTGCTCGACAGCGCCGAGTTCTATGCCGACTGCCGCCGTCTGCTCACGCCCGAGGGCTGCATGACGGTCAACCTCTTTGGCCGCTCCTCCAGCTTCAACCGCAGTGTGGACCGCATCGCCGAGGCCTTCGGCCGCGAGGCCATCTGGGCTTTCAAGGCGACGCGCGAAGGCAACACCGTGGTGTTGGCGCAGCGCACGCCGAGCCGCCCCAAGCGCACCGAGCTTGCTGCGCGGGCCGATTTCATCCAGACTCAATGGGGCCTGCCGGCGCCCAAGTGGCTGCGCGGTTTCAAACCTCTTGTCGACCTGTAGACCATGAGCGCCTCTCCCAAGTCCATCTCCCTGGCCAAGACCGTGCACGAGGGCCCGGTGGATTGGCGCCGCCTGGTCGAGTGGTTGCAGGCGGACGGCGTGATCTCGGCCGAGGAGGCCGGGCGCACCGTGGCGCGCTGTTCGCGCGCCGAGAGTGCGCAGCATCCGCTGCTGCGGCTGGCCAGCGTGGCCATGCGCCGCGCCGCCGACGGCAAGGCCTTGGACATCGAGACGCTGACACAGTGGCTGGCCGGCCGTGCCGGGCTGGATTACCTGCGCATCGACCCGCTCAAGGTGGACGTGGGCAAGGTGGCTGACGTGATGAGCGCGGCCTATGCCGAGCGGCACCGCGTGCTGCCGGTGCAAGTGACGCCCAGCGAGGTGGTGGTGGCCACGGCCGAGCCCTTCCTGCACGACTGGGTGGGTGAGGTGGAGCGCCAGAGCCGGCGCACGGTGCGCCGCGTGCTGGCCAATCCGCAGGACATCCACCGCTACACCGCCGAGTTCTTTGCGCTGGCCAAGTCGGTGCGCGCGGCGCAGAAGGCCGGCGGCGGTGCCGGCGGTGCCAGCTTCGAGCAGCTGGTGGAACTGGGCAAGAGCAACAAGCAGCTCGATGCCAACGACCAGGGCGTGGTGCAGGTGGTGGACTGGTTGTGGCAGTACGCCTTCGACCAGCGCGCGAGCGACATTCACCTGGAGCCTCGGCGCGAGCAGGGCGTGATCCGCTTCCGCATTGACGGCGTGCTGCACCCGGTGTACCAGATGCCCATGGGCGTGCTCAACGCCATGACGGCGCGTATCAAGCTGCTGGGGCGCATGGATGTGGTGGAAAAGCGCCGCCCGCAGGATGGCCGCATCAAGACGCGCAACCCGCGCGGTGACGAGGTGGAGATGCGCATTTCCACGCTGCCCACGGCCTTTGGCGAGAAGATGGTGATGCGCATCTTCGACCCGGACACCACGGTGAAGAACCTCGATGAGCTGGGCTTCACACCGCATGACGCGCAGCGCTGGGAGGCGCTGGTGGCGCGTCCGCACGGCATCATCCTGGTGACCGGCCCCACCGGCTCGGGCAAAACCACCACGCTGTACTCCACCTTGAAGCGCGTGGCCACCGAAGAGGTGAACGTGAGCACGGTGGAGGACCCGATCGAGATGATCGAGCCGTCCTTCAACCAGACCCAGGTGCAGCCGCAGCTGGACTTCGGTTTTGCCGAAGGGCTGCGCGCGCTGATGCGGCAGGACCCGGACATCATCATGGTGGGCGAGATCCGCGACCTGGAAACGGCCGAGATGGCAGTGCAGGCCGCGCTCACCGGCCACCTGGTGTTTTCCACCCTGCACACCAACGATGCGCCCTCGGCCATCACGCGCCTGATGGAGCTGGGCATTCCGCCCTACCTGATCAACGCCACCGTGCTGGGCGTGCTGGCGCAGCGGCTGGTGCGCACCCTGTGCCCGCAGTGCAAGGCGCGTGACGAGGCCGCCTCGCGCGAGGCGCTGGCCGAGGTGGTGAAGCCCTGGCAGCTCAGCGGCAGCTACCAGCCCTACAAGGCGGTGGGCTGCGTCGACTGCCGCATGACCGGTTTTCTGGGGCGCATGGGGTTGTACGAACTGCTGGTGGTGAGCGAGGCCTTCAAGGAGAAGGTGAGCCACGAGCCCAACATCGATGCCCTCAAGCGTCAGGCCATTGCCGACGGCATGCGCCCGTTGCGGCTGGCCGGGGCGTTGCGCGTGGCCGAAGGCCTGACGGTGCTGGACGAGGTCTTGAGCGCCACGCCGCCGCTCGTCTGAGTGCACACCGGCGGTGCATTGTTTCTGCTTTCCTAGGGTTATCCCTAGGTGATGTTGGTGCATCGGCCCTCTGCCGTAGGTGGAATCCACATCCGGTTTTGGCCGCTTTCCGTAGGAAAATCGTCAGGTTTGACCAAGTTCCTTAGGAGACTGTTTGTGAAAATCAAAAGTCAGAAAGACTTTTTCTCCGGGCTGATGTTCACGGTCGTTGGCGTGGCCTTTGCCTGGGGCGCGTCCACCTACAACATCGGCACCGGTGCGCGTATGGGGCCGGGCTACTTTCCGCTCATGCTGGGCATCCTGCTGGCGCTGTTGGGCGGCCTGATCATGTTCAAGGCCCTGGTGGTGGAAACCGAGGACGGCGACAAGATCGGCAAGCTCGCCTGGAAGCCGCTGTTCTTCATCATCGGATCCAACATCCTGTTCGGCGTCATGCTCGGCGGTCTGCCCAGCATCGGCCTGCCGCCCATGGGTATTGTGGTGGCCATCTACGTGTTGACCATCGTGGCCAGTTTGGCGGGCAACACCTTCAAGCTCAAGGAAGTGCTGATCCTGGCCACCATCCTGGCGGCCCTGAGCTACGGGGCCTTTGTCAAGCTGCTGAACCTGCAGTTCCCGGTCTGGCCGGCGTTCATCACGGGCTGAGGAGAACAACAACATGGAACTCTTTGACAACCTCGCGCTCGGCTTCGGCGTCGCCTTCACTTTCCAGAACCTGCTGTACGCCTTCATCGGCGTCTTGCTGGGCACGCTGATCGGCGTTCTGCCGGGCGTCGGCCCGATCGCCACCATCGCCATGCTGCTGCCGGCCACCTACGCGCTGCCGCCGGTGGCGGCGCTCATCATGCTGGCTGGCATCTACTACGGCGCCCAGTACGGCGGTTCCACCACCGCCATCCTGGTCAACCTGCCGGGTGAGTCCTCTTCTGTGGTGACCGTGATCGACGGCTACCAGATGGCACGCCAGGGCCGTGCGGGTCCCGCGCTGGCTGCGGCCGGCCTGGGCTCCTTCTTTGCCGGTTGCGTCGGCACCCTGATCCTGGCCGCCTTTGCCGGCCCGCTGACCGAGGTGGCCTTCAAGTTCGGCCCGGCCGAATACTTCTCGCTCATGGTGCTGGGCCTGATCGGCGCCGTGGTGCTGGCCTCGGGCTCGCTGCTCAAGGCGGTGGCCATGATCGTGCTGGGTCTGCTGCTGGGCCTGGTGGGCACCGATGTCAACTCTGGCGTGGCGCGCTACTCGTTCGACATCCCGGAGCTGACCGACGGCATCGGCTTCATCGTGATCGCCATGGGTGTGTTCGGCTACGGCGAGATCATCCACAACCTGGCGCAGCCGGAGGAACAGCGCGAGGTGTTCACCGGCCAGGTGAAGCACCTGTACCCGTCCAAGGAAGACTTCAAGTTCATGATTCCCGCGGTGCTGCGCGGCACCACCTTGGGTGCGGCGCTGGGTATCCTGCCCGGTGGCGGCGCGCTGCTGTCGGCCTTTGCCGCCTACACCATCGAGAAGAAGACCAAGCTCAAGCCCGGCGAAGTGCCGTTCGGCAAAGGCAACATTCGCGGTGTGGCGGCGCCCGAGTCGGCCAACAACGCCGGTTCGCAGACCTCCTTCATTCCGCTGCTGACGCTGGGCATCCCTCCCAACGCCGTGATGGCGCTGATGGTGGGCGCCATGACCATCCACAACATCCAGCCCGGTCCGCAGGTGATGACCAGCAACCCCGAGCTGTTCTGGGGGCTGATCGCCTCGATGTGGATCGGCAACCTGATGCTCATCGTGCTGAACCTGCCGCTGATCGGCATCTGGATCAAGCTGCTGACGGTGCCCTACCGCTGGCTGTTCCCGTCCATCGTGCTGTTCTGTGCCATTGGCGTGTACTCGACCAACAACAACACCTGGGACATCTGGATGGTGGCGCTGTTTGGCGTCATCGGCTACGGCTTCATCAAGCTCGGCGTCGAACCGGCACCGCTGCTGCTGGGGTTCATCCTGGGGCCGATGATGGAAGAGAACCTGCGCCGCGCGCTGCTGCTGTCGCGCGGCGACTGGAGCGTGCTGGTGACGCGCCCGCTGTCGGCCGGCCTGCTGGCGGCTGCCCTGCTGCTGCTCATCATCGTGCTGTTGCCGGCGGTGAAGTCCAAACGCGAGGAAGCCTTCGTCGAGGACTGATCGGTTAATCTTCCAATTTCTCGCAACGGCACCTTCGGGTGCCGTTCTTGTCCGTACCGGCCCTGCAGCGAGCGACGCGCTGCGAAACCGACCGAGCCTGGTGACCGACGGCGTTGCCACGAGGAGAACTGTGTGAACTTCGACTTCAACAATCCCTACACCGTCACGCGCCTGCCCGTATTTGCGCGCAATGTCGTGTCCACCTCGCATCCGCTGGCGGCGCAGGCCGGTCTGCGCATGCTGCAAAAGGGTGGCAATGCGGTGGACGCGGCCATCGCGGCGGCGGCCGCGATCACCATCACCGAGCCGGTCAGCAACGGCCTGGGCAGCGATGCCTTTGCCATCTTGTGGGACGGCAAGGAACTGCATGGCCTCAATGCCTCCGGCCGCGCGCCGCAGAGCTGGACGCCGGACTACTTCACGCGCAAGTATGGCCAGGACGTGGCCACACCGCCGAAGCGCGGCATCGACTCGGTTACCGTGCCGGGCGCCGTGGCGAGCTGGGTCGCCCTGAGCGAGCGTTTCGGCAAGCTGCCGTTTGCTGACCTGCTGGAGCCGGCGATCGAGATTGCCGAGCGCGGCTACCTGCTGCCGGTGGTGGTGCAGCAGAAGTGGGCCGCGGCCACAGCCGAGTTGCAGGGCCTGCCCGGTTTCGCGCAGAGTTTCCTGCCCTGGGGGCGCGCGCCGAAGGTGGGTGAGCTGTTCCAGTTCAAGGCCGCCGCGCGCGGCCTGCGCGCCATTGCCGAGACCAAAGGCCAGGCCTACTACGGCGGCGAGATTGCGCAGGCGATCGAGAAGTTCGCCGCACAACACGGCGGCAGTCTCAAGGTCAGCGACTTCGCGGCGTACAAACCCGAATGGGTCAAACCCATCGGCAAAAACTACCGCGGCTACACGCTGCACGAGATCCCGCCCAACGGCCAGGGCATCGCGGCGCTGATCGCGTTGGGCATCCTCGACAAGTTCGACCTCGCCAGCCTGCCGGTGGACAGTGTTGACTCGCAGCACCTGCAGATCGAGGCCATGAAGCTGGCCTTTGCCGACGTCTACCGCTATGTGGCCGAGCCGTCTGCCATGGAAGTGACGGCCGAGCAGATGCTGGACGACGCCTATCTGCGCGAGCGCGCCAAGCTGATCGACATGAAGAGGGCGCAGGACTTCCAAGCCGGCAACCCGGTCAAGGGCGGCACCATCTACCTGACGGCCGCCGACGAGAACGGCATGATGGTCAGCTTCATCCAGAGCAACTACATGGGCTTCGGCTCGGGCTGCGTGGAGCCGACCTACGGCATCAGCCTGCAGAACCGTGGCCACGCCTTCGCGGTGAATGACCGCGGCCTGAACCCGGCCAATGTGGTGGCACCCGGCAAGCGACCGTTCCACACCATCATCCCGGCTTTCCTCACCAAGGATGGCCAGCCGGTGATGAGCTACGGCGTCATGGGCGCCAACATGCAGCCGCAGGGCCACATGCAGACGCTGGTACGCATGCTCGACTACGGTCAGAACCCGCAGGCCGCCTGCGACGCGCCGCGCTGGCGCTACAACGCCGGGCTGGAGATCAATGTCGAGGCCGGCATGGCCAAGGCCACGGTGCAGGGGCTGGCCGGTCGCGGCCACCGCATGGAGGTCATCAACGACTCCTACCAGGACTTCGGGGCCGGCCAGTTCATCTGGCGTGCTGGCGACCCGAAGGTGGAAGGCTACATCGCCGCCAGCGACGCGCGGCGTGACGGTTTGGTGGCCGGCTATTGATGATGCACCCCCTGAGCGGCTGTTGCCGCTTCCCCCTCTGCTGCGCGAGGGGGACGCACCCAGCGGCCTGGCGCAGCCAGTTCCGCGGGTGCTCTGGAACGGCCGGCTGCGCGGCCTGGGTTGAGGATGCGCGTTGACTGAATCACTGATGCTGTCAAAACATAATGCTCCTAAAAACATAGCGACGGGCCTTGTCTTTGCGATGGTGGGGGCCATTGCCTTCAGCGGCAAGGCGATCATCGTCAAGTTGGCCTACCGCCATGGCGTGGACGCGGTCACGCTCATCATGTACCGCATGCTGTTTGCGCTGCCGCTGTTCATCGGCATGGCCTGGTGGGCCAGCCGCGGCCAGCCGGCGCTCACGCGGCGCGACTGGCTGGGCGTGGCCGGCCTCGGCTTCAGCGGCTACTACCTGGCCAGCTTCCTCGACTTCGCAGGACTGGCGTATGTCTCTGCCTCGCTGGAGCGGCTCATCCTTTACCTCAACCCCACGCTGGTGCTTTTGCTAGGCCTCTTCCTCTATGGCCGGCACATCACCCTGGCGCAGCGCTGGGGCATGGCCATCAGCTACGCCGGCGTGCTGCTGGTGTTCGGACGCGAGGTCACGTTGGCCGGGCCCGGGGTGGCCTGGGGTTCGCTGCTGGTGTTCGGCAGTGCCGTCAGCTATGCGCTCTACCTGAGCTACAGCGGCGAGCTGGTGCGGCGGCTCGGTTCGTTGCGCCTGGTGGGGCTGGCCACCAGCGTGGCCTGTGGGCTGTGCATTGCGCAGTTCGCATTGCTGCGTCCGCTGTCGGCGGCGCAGGTGGCGCCCGAGGTGATCTGGCTGTCGCTGCTCAACGCCACCGCCTGCACCGCGGTGCCGGTGCTGCTGGTGATGATGGCGATCGAACGCATCGGTGCCGGCATGACGGCGCAGGTCGGCATGGTCGGGCCGATGTCGACCATCCTGATGGGCGTCTGGCTGCTCGATGAGCCGTTTACGTTGTGGATCGCCGCCGGCACCGTGCTGGTACTGGCCGGCATCTATGTCTTCAGCCGTTCGGCCCGCCAGCCGACGGTGGCGGTGGACTGAAATTCGACCACGTGCAGGGATACGTCGCTGCCCGTATCATTCCTGCCCTTCGGCAGCTACATCAATCAAAGGAAAACAGCATGGATCTCGGAATTGCAGGCAAATGGGCGCTGGTGGGTGGTGCCAGCAAGGGCTTGGGTTTTGGCTGCGCGCAGGCGCTGGTGCGCGAAGGCGTCAACGTGGTGATCGTGGCGCGCGGTGCCGAGGCGCTGCAGAAGGCGGCGCAGCAGCTTCAGGCCGAAGCCAAGGGCGCACAGGTGGTGGCGGTGCCGGTGGATATCACCACCGTGGCGGGGCGCGAGGCCGTCTTCGCGCAGCGCAAGGACTTCGACATCGTGGTCACCAATGCCGGCGGCCCGCCGCCCGGCGACTTCCGCGACTGGGACCGTGAGGCCTGGATCAAGGCGGTGGACGCCAACATGCTGACACCCATTGAACTGATCAAGGCCACGGTCGATGGCATGGCCGCGCGTGGCTTTGGTCGCATCGTCAATATCACGTCGAGTGCGGTGAAGGCGCCGATCGACATCCTGGGCCTGTCCAACGGTGCCCGCAGCGGCCTGACCGGTTTCGTCGCCGGCGTGGCGCGCAACCCGAAGATCGCGGCGCGCGGTGTGACCATCAACAACCTGCTACCCGGCGCCTTCGACACCGACCGCCTGAAGGCCACCATGGTGGGTGCCTCGCAGAAGACCGGCAAGTCGATCGAGGAGGTGGCGGATGCGCGCCGCCTGACGATTCCGTCGCAGCGCTTCGGTACACCGGAGGAGTTCGGCGCCATCTGCGCCTTCCTGTGCAGCCAGCACGGCGGCTACATCAACGGCCAGAACGTGCTGGCCGATGGCGGCGCTTTCCCGGGTACCTTCTGAGGCAGAGCGGGTCCGCGCATGCGGACCCGAGTTTCAGCGCCGCAGCGGGGCGCTGCCGGCCGGCGCCGACGTGGCCGGCTGGGTCACCGGCAGGGTGCTCTTGGGCGTCACGGTCAGGATGGCCTGCGAGCCGCCCAGCACGCCGCCTTCGGTCAGCTCCACGGTGGCGCTGCGGTCGGGTTTGGTGAAGACCAGCAGGCTGGTCTTGCCGCGCACCGCGCTCACCAGTGCCCAGCCCTGCGGCGGGTACTGCTCCAGGAAGAAGGTGTAGGCCGCGTTCGGGTTCTGGTCCAGCTCCAGCACCACACGGCCGACCCAGTTGTCGCCCGAACCCATGATGAGCGACTGGCCGTGGTTGATCTTGGCACCCGCCGGCAGGTGGGTGTTGGTGATCAGGTCGTTCATGGTGCCGGCGCCGCTGTTGCCGCTGCCGCTCGACGTGGTGGCGCAGCCGGCAAGCGCGATCAGGGCGGACAAGAGCAGGGGCTTGAGGGACACGGGTTTCATGGCGGGTTCCTGAAAGACGGGGCGGGATTCAACGCCGCGACGATACCACGATGCCGCCCACGATCAGCGTGAACGCCACTCCGTGGTAGAGCTGTGGCAATTCACCCAGCAGCGCCGATGACAGCACGGCAGCGAACAGCGGCGTGAGGTTGGAAAAGAAGCCGGCCACCGAGGGGCCGGCGCGCTGCACGCCGGCGCCCCAGCAGCGGTAGGCCAGTAGCGCCGGCCCGAGCGCGATGAACAGCAGTGCGCCGATCAGTGGCCAGCTCCACAGGATGCGTGCCTCCGTGAGCGCCCACTCGCCGGCGGCGAACAGGGCAGACCACACCAGGCCCAGCGCAATCTGCGCCATCAGGAAGGCGGCCCAGTTGCCGCGGATGTCGGCCGGCTCCTTGCCCGGCTGGGTCAGCATCCAGCTGTACCAGGCCCAGGCCATGGCGGCCAGCAGCACATAGAGATCGCCAGGCACCAGGCGCACCTGCAGCAGCGACTCGGGGTGTCCGCGGCTGAGCACCAGCAACACCCCGCTCATGGACAGCGCCGCGCCCAGCATCTGGCGACGCGAGATGCGGGCGCCGAAGAACAGGCGGCCGAACAGCAGCATCCAGACCGGGATGCTGGACGCCACCAGCGTGACATTGATCGGTGTCGAAGTGTGCAACGCCAAGTACTGCAGCGCGTTGTAGGCGCCGATGCTCAACAGGCCCAGCAGGGCAAAGCGGCGCCAGTGTGGCCACAGGCCACTGCCCGGGCGCAGCACGGCACCGGCCAGCGGCAGCAGCAGCACGAAGGCCAGCAGCCAGCGCAGCAGGTTGAGCGTCATGGGCGGCACCAGCGGGCTGACCATGCGCCCGACAACGGCATTGCCGGCCCACATCAGGGGCGGGATGATCAGGAGCAGGATGGTGGTGGGGGAGAGGCGGGCGTGCATGGCCCCGAACTGTAGCAAGTCCCTTTGTTGGTGCCGGTCACGGGTGTTTTGACACTGTGGCATGCTGCACCCACCTTAGAATTTTTCCATTGCAGGAGACAACCATGACCCAGATTCCATCCCGTGCCGTGCGCATCGACCAGAACGGCGGCCCCGAGCAACTCAAGATTGTCGACGTGATGGTGGGCGAGCCCGGCCCGGGCGAGATCCGCATCCGCCACAAGGCCGTTGGCCTCAACTACATCGACACCTACCAGCGCTCCGGCCTGTACCCGTTGCCGCTGCCCCTGCAGCTGGGCATGGAGGCGGCCGGCATCGTCGAGGCGGTGGGCGAGGGCGTGGCGCACCTGAAGGTGGGCGACCGCGCCGCCTACGCCAGCCAGCCGCCGGGCGCTTATTGCGAACTGCGCGTGATGCCGGCCAAGTGTGTCTGCAAGCTGCCGGGCGCTATTTCCTTCGAGACCGGCGCGGCCATGATGCTCAAGGGCCTGACGGTGCAGTACCTGCTGCGCAGCACCCAGCCGCAGGGCGGGCTGCAGGCCGGCGACCCCATCCTGTTCCATGCCGCGGCCGGCGGCGTGGGGCTGATTGCCTGCCAGTGGGCGCGCGCCATGGGCCTGCAGCTCATCGGTACTGCGGGTTCAGACGAGAAATGCGCCCTGGCCAAGGCCAACGGCGCGGCGCACGTCATCAACTATGCCAAGGAAGACTTCGTGGCGCGGGTGAAGGAGATCACCGGTGGACAGGGGGTGAAGGTGGTCTATGACTCGGTGGGCAAGGACACCTTCGTGAAGTCGCTCGACTGCCTGCGCCCCTTTGGGCTGGCGGCCAATTTCGGCAATGCCTCGGGCAAGGTGGAACCGCTGGACATCAACCTGTTGGCGGCCAAAGGCTCGCTCTATGTGTCACGCCCGACGCTGTTCACCCACATCGCCACGCGCGAGCGCACGCAGGCCATGGCCGACGACCTGTTTGCCATGGTCAGCAGCGGCCAGGTGCGGATCCAGATCGACCAGCGCTACCCGCTGGAGCAGGTGCAACAGGCGCACCGCGACCTGGAAGCGCGCAAGACGACGGGGTGCACGATTCTTACGCTCTGAAGAGCGTTGTAGATCCCCTGACGACCACGTGTTGCGGGTCGTCTGCGGGCGCTTCAGCGCGTTGCCTTCGGTTTGGGGGGCATGGTCCTGGACAAGAAGTCGAACATGCGGCGTTCGGAGTCCTGGGTGATGCCTTCGTCAAAGTGATAGACGACCTGGGTGCCGCGCAGGTCCACCTTGCTGTAGTTGTGCAGATTCTTGCAGTCCCAGCAATGCGTCGTGTTCTCGTAAACATGCCATTCGACGGGCGCACCTGCCGTCTTTGCCGGTTCGAGACGCGAGATGCAGTCCTCGGGTGGTGTCTCGGTGTCCTTGCTGCCCATCAGGACTAGCAGCGGCCGATCAATGTCACGGCGGACGATTTCATACGGATTGCCGTTGGCAGGCCGGATGGGGTAGCAACCGGGATAAAAAGCAACTGCCGCCTTGAACCGCGCATCGACTGCCAGAGCTTCCCCCCACGCTGTACTGCTGCCCAGTATCGCGTTCATGCCACCCCAAGAGAACCCGACCATCGCAATGCGATCAGGATCCACATAAGTCTGTTGTCGCAAATGCTCTGCTGCCTGCAGCGTGTCCCGGACGCCGCGAGCAAAGTTGACGCCGCCTTTCGCCCCCATGCATACGCTGCTGACGCCGCGTGCGCTGAGACTGTCGATCAGAAGTACAACGTACCCTTGGGCGACCGCCTTTCTGGCCCATTCCAGCATCGACGCGTTGATCCAACCACGTTCCCCCTTCAAGCCACCACATTGATGTTGCAGCACCAGCGCCGGAAACGGTCCGGGCCCCTCCGGCTTGTACATTGCCATTTCCGGCGTACTGAAAGCGGAGAAGGTGGAGGTCTGGGCAGGGAAACGCAAGTCCTTGGCAAGCTGCGTGGAGCTCATGAGGGGATTCGGTGTCTGAGCGTGAACCGCCCCGACAAACAAGGCGATGACAAACCAAGCGTAGAAGACGAATCGCATCTGCGTGCCCCCGGATCAGGTTGGATCGAAAGTCCGGATTGTCCGCACAAGACGCGCCGGCTTCAAGAGCAGCCGCTCATGCGGGGGGCGAAAGGGCCTGGTGCGGCTCAGAACTTCAGCAGGGCCAGCACCAGTTGCGGCACGGAGTTGGCCTGCGCCATCATGGCGGTGCCGGCCTGCTGCAGGATTTCGGTGCGGGAGCGCTGGGCCGCCTCGGCGGCGAAGTTGGCATCCTGCATCCGCCCGCGGCTGGCGGACAGGCTCTCGTTGCTGATGTCCAGTGTGCCGATCACGTTTTCCAGCCTCGACATCTGGGCACCAACGCGGGCGCGCTGGCGGAACACGTACTCCAGCGCCCGGTCCAGCGCGGCCATCGAGGTGCCGGTGCTGGTGGCGATGTCGACGGCCTCCAACCCCAGCGCGCCCAGGTTGGTGCTGCCAGCGCTCACCGTCAGCGAGTCGCCGGCATTGCCGCCCACCTGCATGCTCAGGAAGCGGCCATTGCCGGCACCGGCGGCAATCTTCTCGAACACCTCTGCGAAACCGTCGGTCACGTCACCACCCCGGCCGGAGCCGTAGTCCGGAATGATGTTCTCGGCCGTCTTCACGGGGCCGCCGTCGACATCAAAGCCGCCAATGGCGCCGGTGTCGTCGTTGCTGAAGTTGAATGTGCCGACGAAGGCCGCCTTGTTGGCGTTGTAATCCGTCAGGAAGGCGGCCTGGCTGGCATAGGCGCCGTGGGTGGCGTTGGCGAACGCATCGTTGAGCGTCTTGCCGGCGGTGTTGTGCAGGTACTGGAGCATGTCCTGCACGCCGCCACCGCCAGCGGCCTGGATCTGCTTGTGCAGGTAGCGCATGGCGACATAGGCCGAGGAGTAGTCCACGCTGCTGCCGCCCCAGGCGCTGATGTTGTCGGCCAGCGTGGCTGCCACGCCGTCGGCCTGCACCCGCTCTTCGGCGCCGTGGATGAATTCCGCCGCGCCCTCCAGGAACCAGAGGTTGTTCGCGTCGCTGCGCACCTCGCCCCAGCTGGCGCTGCGTGCCATGACGGCATGCACCATCTCGTGCGCGATGATGCGGTCGTTGTAGAACGGGCCGCTGCCGCCGTTGGGCAGGTTGGGCGGCACGAAGTCCGCCATGTCCACCTGCATCGTGATGTTGGTGGCCTTGCCTGAGGCCACGGCCGAGGACGCCACCTGGGCCGCGGTGCCGCCGGCGCCGTCGGTGAAGGTGGTGATCTCGATGTTCATCTGAGCGCCGTCGGCCTCGATGCCGTACTGCTCGCTGATCAGGCGCTCGGCGTCGGCCAGCCAGCCGCCATTCTGCAGGCCGTCGAGCACGGCCAGCTGCTCCAGATTGCCGACCACGCTGCTGCGTGACTGGTCGAAGATGAACTCGCCGTTGAACTTGGCGCTGCTGGAGATGCGGTCCACTTCCTGCTTGAGCTGTGCTACTTCGGCCTGCAAGGCCTGGCGGTCGGCACCCGACATCATGGAGTTGCCGGCCTGCACGGCGAGGTCGCGCATGCGCATCAGGTTGTCGCCGACGCTGGCCAAGGCGCCCTCGGCGGTCTGCAGGAAGGAGATGCCGTCGTTGGCGTTGCGCGCTGCCATGCTGTTGCCGCGTACCTGGGCCGTCATGCGCTCGGTGATGGCCAGACCAGCGGCATCGTCGCGCGCACTGTTGATGCGCATGCCGGTGGACAGCCGCTGAAGCGAGGTGGCCAGCGTCCAGCCCGTGCCTGCCAGATGGCGGTGCACGGTCAATGCAGCGACGTTGGTGTTGACACTCAGCCCCATGGCACTTCCTGCGCGGGTGATCCTGGTTGACGGGGCCATGCCCGAACACGGTCGCCCCCCGAATGGGTCGACCGCACCTTCTCGTGTTTTCGACCGTTGCGGTGAAAACTGTGGGCCGGCGCAGACCGTGCTAAGCTTTTTTCATCCATGGCCGATAACAAAAGATGAGCACCAATGCGCCAGCCAGCAGCGTGAGCCAGACCGACGCGGAGCAGGATTCGCTGATGGCGTCGGCCATCCTGCGTGAGCGGATCGAGTTGCTGCACGATCAGCTGCCTTTCCTGCTGATCAGCAGCTTCGGGGCGTCCTGCGCGCTGGTGGCCATGCTGTGGACGGATGGTGTCCGCCCTGACCTGCTGCTGGGCTGGCTGGCTGGCGCCGCGCTGCTGACTGTGGTGCGTTGGCTGCTGCTGCACCGCTACCAGCAGCAGCCCCGGGATGCCCGCGATCCGGTGTACTGGTCGCGGCTGTACCTGCTCATGGCGGCCATTTCCGGCGGCATGCTGTGCCTGGCCGGGCTGCTGTTCTTCCAGACGCACCTGCTGACGCTGTTCGCCATCAGCCTGATCGTCGGCGGCAGTTCCATCGTCTCGATCATGCTGCACGCGGCCTATCTGCCGGCGCACCGCGCGTTCGTGCTGCTGGCGTTGCTGCCGTTTGCCCTGCTATGTCTGCAGCAATCGGAGCCGATCTATGTGGCGCTCGGCATCATCGGGCTGATCTTCCTGCCGCTCAACCTGCTGCTGGCGCGCAAGATGCAGAACAACCTGCTCGAGTCGATCCGGCTGCGCCTGCGCAACCAGGCGCTGATCGAGGCGCTGACACGGCAGAAGGAGGTGGCCGAGGCCGCCCAACTGCGCGCGGAGCAGGCCAATGTGGCCAAGACCCGCTTCTTCGCCGCCGCCAGCCATGACCTGCGTCAGCCGGTGCAGGCGCTGGAGCTGTTTGCTGCCACGCTGGAGCAGCAGCTGGCCCACCATCCCAGCCGGGCGCTGGTAGCCAACATCCGCGCCGTTGGGCGAGAGTTCGGCGACCTGCTCAACACCCTGCTGGATTTCTCCAAGATCGATGCCGCCGCCATCCAGCCGGCGCGGCGCGACTTCCCCATCACCGACCTGCTGCAGCGTCTGGCGGACGACTTCAAACTGCAGGCCACTGCACGCGGGCTGCAGTGCCGGGTGGTGATGAGTTCGGCGTGGGTGCACAGCGATCCGGTGCTGCTGGAGCGCATCCTGCGCAACCTGATGAGCAATGCCATCAAGTACACGCCCAGCGGCAAGGTGCTGCTGGGGTGCCGGCGCGTGGGCGGCAACAGCCTGCGCATCGAGGTGCATGACACCGGCGTGGGCATCGCACCGGGTCAGCAGCACACCATCTTCAAGGAGTTCACGCAGGTTGACGGCGGCAGCGGCCTGGGCCTGGGGCTGGCCATCGTGGACGGGCTGGCGCGGCTGCTACAGCATCCGCTGAGCGTGCGCTCGCAGCTGCAGCGCGGCTCAACGTTCGCGGTGACGGTGCCGCTGGGCTTGCCGGGCTTGCCGGCGCGGCCGACCGCACCGGCGGCGCAGGACCGGCGGCTGGCGGCGTCCATTCTGCTGGTCGACGACGACCAGTCCATCCGCCTGTCGGCAGCGCATCTGCTGGAGAGCTGGGGTTTTGCGGTGGTCACGGCCGAGTCGGCCGAGGAGGCGCTGGAGATGCTGCGCAGCACCGGCTTCCAGCCCGACGTCATCCTGGCCGACTACCGGCTGCGCGAGGGGCGCACCGGCGTCGAGGCCATCCGCGCCATGCGGACCTACTGCGGCCGCGAGGTGCCGGCGGCCATCCTGACCGGCGACACCGAGCCGGAGCTGCTGCGCGACCTCAAGGCCTCGGGCTTTGCGCTGCTGTACAAGCCGGTGGCAGCCGCCAAGCTGCGCACGCTGATCGGCAATCTGATGCGGACCTGAAGCGCCGTTAGCCCGGCGTGCTGGCGCGTTCGATCAGAAAGTCCAGGAAGGTACGCGTCTTCAGCGGCATGAACTTGCGCGTCGGTACCGCGGCATAGGCCGTCAGGCGCCCGAGCATCCATTCGGGCAGCAGCTGCACCAGCTGCCCGCTGCGCAGAAAGGGCAGGGCGATCAGCTCCGAGATGGCGAAGAAGCCCACGCCGTCCAGGCCGGCGCGCAGCACCACGTCGGAACTTTCGGTGCGTAGCGCCAGCGTCACCGGCACCTCCACCGGCGTGGCGCTGTCGCTGTCCAGTGGCTCCAGGTGCAGGCTGCGCCCGGCCTGGTCCTGTCCGGGCAGCTGGACCGGCTTGAGGTAGGCGTGTTGCGCCAGGTCGGCCGGCGCGCGCGGCGTGCCGGCGCGCTGCAGGTAGGCCGGCGCGGCACACAAGATCAGGTTGTTGCTGCCTAGCGGGCGCGCCACCACATTGGCATCGAAGCCTTCGTCGGCGGCAATCACGGCCAGGTCGAAGCTGTCGATGCGCGACAGCGGCTGGGCGTCGATCGACAGGTCGAGCAGCAGGCCTGGATGGCGCTCGCGCCATAGTGCGATGCTGGGGGCGATGAAATAGGACGCCATGGTGGGCGTGCTCACGACGCGCACCGTGCCCTGCAGGGCCTGGCTGTGCGCTGCAGCGGCCTGCTCCGCCTCCTGGATGTCTTGCAGAATGCCGTGCAGCCGCGCGCCGTACTCGTTGCCGGCCTCGGTCAGCGAGAGCTTGCGCGTGGTGCGGTGCAGCAGCCTGGTGCCCAGGCTGTGCTCCAGGTCTGCCACCAGCCGGGTCACGACTGCCGGTGACAGGTCCAGCGCCCGCGCGGCGCCGGCAAAACTACCTTCTTCAACCACGCGCTGAAAGACTTGCATGGAGAGCAATCGATCCATGCTGGGTATTTTATTGCTGATTTAGAAATAGTTACTTGAAAAATTTGCTGTTTTTCTTGAAATGAAGCCGTCATAAAGTTCGTTCCATCGATGAATCGAAATAAATCCGACTCACCGAGGCTGGACAGACGAGAAAGCGATTTCCTGCCATGCCCAGAAAACTTTGTTTGTTTTTGAAAGGAAATTCATCATGAACCGCACTTACGCAAGCGTCATCACCCTGGCCATCGCCACCTTCGCCGCCGGCCACGCCCTGGCCGCCGATCCCGCTGCCAAGACCCGTGCCCAGGTCGCAGCCGAACTGCTGGACGCCCATCGCACCGGCGACATCGTGGACATCTCGCTGGGCCAGAAGCTGAACGAGCTGTACCCCACGCGTTACCCGGCCAAGCCGGTGGCGCAGGGCCGTACGCGTGCCGAAGTGGAGGCTGAACTGGCCGAAGCCCGTCGTACCGGCGATATCGTCGAAGGCGAGTCCGGCCAGAAGCTCAACCAGCTGTATCCGAACCGCTATCCGGCCAAGGCGGCTGTGCAGAGCCGCACGCGTGCCGAAGTGGAGGCCGAACTGTTCGAGGCGCGCCGCACCGGCGACATCGTGGAAGGTGAGTCCAGCCTGAAGCTGAACCAGCTCTACCCGAACCGCTACCCCAAGAAGGGCTGAGCTGCACGGTGAAAGACAGAAAGGCCGCCGGGGTCATGGCCCCGGCGGCCTTTTTTCATTGTGGCGCGATCTGTCCCGGCTCAGCGGCTGCGCCGCACGCGCAGCAGTTCGTCCAGGATCAGGCAGGCGGCACCGATGGTGATGGCGCTGTCGGCCACGTTAAAGGCCGGGAAGTGCCAGCTGCGCAGGTGGAAGTCGAGGAAGTCCACCACATAGCCGTGCAGCAGGCGGTCGATGACATTGCCGATGGCCCCGCCCAGGATGCAGGCCAGGGCAAAGGAGAACAGCCGCTGGCCGGCGTGCGAGCGCAGCAGCCAGAGGATGACGAGTACCGCCACCACCGCGATGCCGACGAAAAACCAGCGTTGCCAGCCCGCGGCCCCGGCCAGGAAGGAAAACGCCGCGCCCGTGTTGTGCACGCGCACGATGTTGAAGAAGCTCGTGACGTAGGTGCTCTCGCCCAGGTGGTAGTAGCCCAGGATCAGCACCTTGGTGAACTGGTCGGCCAGCAGCAGGATGAAGGCCAGGCCCAGCCACTGCAGCATGCCGCCGGTGCCTTGGGGTTTGCGGGCCATCAGGCGTGTTTCCTTTCCTCGCCAGCACCATAGAGGTTGCTGGTGCAGCGGCCGCACAACGTGGGGTGGGTCGCGTCATGGCCGACGTCCTCGCGGTAATGCCAGCAGCGCTCGCATTTGGCATGTTTTGAGGCCTCGACGACCGTAGACAGGGCGTCACCAGCTATCAACTTGATAGCGGATGTGATGAAAACAAACTTCAGGTCCTCGCCCAGGCTTCTCAGCAGAGCGTGGTCACCGGCGTCAACCGTCAGCGCGACTTCGGCTTGCAGCGAGGCGCCGACCTGGCCTGCGGCGCGCAGCGCCTCGATGTCCTTGTTCACCACGTAACGGATCTCACGGATGCGATTCCACTTGGCCAACAGCGCCTCATCCGGCATGCCCAGATCGGCGTAGGTCTCCAGGAAAATCGATTCGGAAGCGCCGAACACCTTCCACGCTTCCTCGGCGGTGAAGCTCAGGAAGGGTGCCATCCAGCGCAGCATGGCGTGGGTGAGCTGGTACAGCGCGGTCTGGGCGCTGCGGCGTGCCGGCGACTTCGGGGCCGTGGTGTAGAGGCGGTCCTTCAGTACGTCCAGGTAAAACGCGCCCAGGTCTTCCGAGCAGTAGACCTGCAGCTTGGCCACCACGGGGTGGAACTCATAGATCTCGTAGTGCGCCAGGATCTCGGCTTGCAGCTCGGCCGCGCGGCTCAGTGCATAGCGGTCGATCTCCAGCAGTTGTTCGGCCGGCACCGCGTCCGTCTTGGGATCGAAGTCGCTCACATTGGCGAGCAGGAAACGCAGCGTGTTGCGGATGCGACGGTAGGCGTCCACCACGCGGGCCAGGATCTTGTCGTCGATGCCCAGGTCGCCCGAGTAGTCGGTGGCGGCGCACCACAGGCGGATGATCTCGGCGCCCATCTTCTCGCTGACCTGCTGCGGGGCCACCACATTGCCCACGCTCTTGCTCATCTTGCGGCCCTGGCCGTCCACGGTGAAACCGTGGGTCAGCAGGCCGCGGTAGGGCGCGCGGCCGTACATGGCGCAGGCGGTGAGCAGCGAACTGTGGAACCAGCCGCGGTGCTGGTCGTGGCCTTCGAGGTAGAGGTCGGCTTCGGGGCCGCCGTCCTCATGGCCGCTGTGCGGGTGCGAGGTCTTGAGCACCGTGGTGTGGGTGGTGCCGGAGTCGAACCACACCTCCAGGATGTCGCTGCTCTTGCTCCAGCGTGCGGCATCCGTCTTGTCGCCAATGCGCTGCAGGATGTCGGCCGCGCTGAGTTTGCTCCAGGCCTCGATGCCACCTTGTTCCACCACTTCGGCGGCCAGGTCGATGATCTCCGGCGTGCGCGGGTGCGGCTCGCCGCTGTCCACGTCTAGCAGGAAGGGCAGGGGCACGCCCCAGCTGCGCTGGCGTGAGATGCACCAGTCGGGCCGGTTGGCGATCATGTCGCGCAACCGCGCCTTGCCGTTCTCGGGGTAGAAGTGGGTTTCTTCAATCGCGGCCAGGGCCAGCTGGCGCAGGGTCTGCGGCGCCTTGTCTTTCGTGAAGATGCCCTCGCCCTCGTCCATGCGCACGAACCACTGGGCCGCGGCGCGGTAGATCACGGGTGTCTTGTGGCGCCAGCAGTGCGGGTAGCTGTGCGTGATGTCCTGGGTGGCAAACAGACGGCCGGCGTTCTTGAGCGCCTCCAGCACCACCGGCACGGCCTTCCAGATGTTGAGGCCGCCAAAGAGGGGGAAGTCGGCCGCGTAAGAGCCGTTGCCCTGCACCGGGTTCAGGATGTCCTCGTAGGCCATGCCGTTGGCGACACAGCTGTTGAAGTCGTCCACGCCGTAGGCGGGTGCGGAGTGCACGAGACCGGTGCCGTCGTCGGCGGTGGCGTAGTCGGCGAGGTACACCGGCGAGAGACGCTGGTAGCCGGCGTCCACGTCATAGAGCGGATGTTTGAAATTGATGAGGCCGAGGTTTTTGCCCATCGTGGTGGCCAGCACCTTGCCGGTGAGCTTGAAGCGCTCCATGCATTTCTCGACCAGCACGCCCGCCAGCACCAGCAGGCCACGTTCGGTCTGCACCAGCGAGTACTCCAGCTCGGGGTTCAGGTTGAGTGCCTGGTTGGCGGGAATCGTCCAGGCCGTGGTGGTCCAGATCACCGCAAAAGCAGGCTGCTCCAGCTTCGGCAGGCCGAAGGCGGCAGCCAGCTTCTCGGGTTCGGCACATTCGAAGCCCACGTCCAGCGTGCTGCTCTTCTTGTCCTGGTACTCGATCTCGAACTCGGCGAGCGACGAGCCACAGTCGAAGCACCAGTAGACGGGTTTCAGGCCGCGGTAGACGAAGCCGCGTTCCATCACGCGCTTGAAGGCGCGGATCTCGGCCGCTTCGTTGACGAAGTCCATCGTCTTGTAGGGGTGGTCCCACTGGCCTAGCACGCCCAGGCGCTTGAAGTCGGCCATCTGCTGCGCGATCTGCTCCGTGGCAAAGGCGCGGCTCTTGGCCTGCATCTCGTCACGCGGCAGGTTGCGGCCGTGCAGCTTCTCGATGGCGTTCTCGATCGGCAGGCCATGGCAGTCCCAGCCTGGGATGTACTGCGCATCCAGTCCCTTGAGCTGGCGTGCCTTGACGATCATGTCCTTGAGGACCTTGTTGACGGCATGGCCGATGTGGATCTGGCCGTTGGCGTAGGGCGGGCCGTCATGCAGGATGAATTTCGGGGCGCCGGCACGCGCATCGCGCAGCTTCTTGTACAGGCCCTTGTCTTCCCATTCCTTCACCCAGCCCGGCTCACGCTTGGGCAGGTCGCCACGCATGGGGAAGGGCGTGTCGGGCAGGTTCAGGGTACTGCGGTAATCCGTTTTGTTGGCGTCAGACATGGCAATGATTTCGTGTGGGCTTCGACCCGCTCAGCCCGAACGCAGAGGTTGGGGGCAATGGAATAAGCCGTGTGCCCTGAGCGTGGTCGAAGGGCGACGACCGTGGTGACGAAGGCGTCTAAATTCGGTCGCGCGTGGTCTGCCGGTGCGTCTCGGCGTGCATGGAGGCGAAGAACGCCCGTGCATCGTCGCAGTCCTTGGTGATGCCCTTGGTCAGGGCGTCCAGACTGTCGTAGCGCAGTTCGTCGTGCAGTTTGTGCAGCAGTTCCACGCGGATGATTTTACCGTAGGCCCCCTCGGCGCCCAGATGGGGCGGCCAGTCCAGGCAATGGGTTTCCAGCAGCACGCGGCCGCCGTTGACATCATTCGGATCGAGCGAGGGGCGTACGCCTAGGTTGGCCACACCGCGCAGCGGCTCGGGTGCGAGGCCGTGTACCAGCACCGCGAAGATGCCGCTGGCGGCTGGCTTCCAGTGGGCAAAGCGCAGGTTTAGCGTCTTGAAGCCGAGTTCGCGCCCGAGCTTGCGGCCGTGCACCACGTGGCCGGAGATGTGGTACGGGTGGCCGAGCAGGCGCGCCGCATCGGCCATGCGCCCTTCGCTCAGCGCCGCGCGCACCGCTGAGCTGGAAACGCGCAGGCCATGCACCTCGTAGCTGTTCATGCGTGCGACGTCGAAACCCTGCACGGTACCGGCAGCGTCCAGCAGGGCGTAGTCGCCGGCGCGTTTGGCGCCAAAGCGGAAGTCGTCACCCACCAGCACGTAGCGCGCACCGAGACCCTGCACCAGCACGTCGTCGATGAAGGCCTGGGGGGAGAGCGAGGCCAGCCGGGCATCGAAGGGCAGCACCACGACCTGGTCGATACCGCAGCGCTGCAGATCGGCCAGCTTGTCGCGCAGGGTGGCAATGCGCGCCGGCGCCAGCTCGGCGTTTTTCGTCACGCCGGCGAAATAGTCACGCGGGTGCGGCTCGAAGGTCATGGCGCAGCTGGGCACGCCACGCTGCGCCGCCTCGCTGCGCAGCAGCGCCAGCATGGCCTGGTGGCCGCGGTGCACGCCGTCGAAATTGCCGATGGTCAGGGCGCAGGCTGGGGCAATGCCGGGGTGGTGGAAGCCGCGGAAGACCTTCATGGAGCGATATGGTTTTGATAGCGGTCAGCGCTGTAACGGAAAGCATCTGACGTCTATGTGTCACGAAAACAGGGTATATTGTGACCGAGAGACGCAGGCGTTCCGTGTTGCTGGTTTTTGACCGTTCAGGAGGCGTGTTTTGAAAGTCTTGAAGCTGTCGGCCCAGGGGCTGCCCCAGTCGTGGATTTCGCTCGAGGAGGCGGTGTTGCACTACGCTGCCGACGAGGTGCGTTGGGAATCTGGCGGCGAGATCGCCGTCTTCCACGGCGGCCACAACGCCATCACCGGCCAGCAGTCGATCATCACGGTCAACAGCATCATCGGCACCAAGGGCGTGCCCAACATCAACCCCTTCAACCTGCGACCGAGCCTGACCAACAGCAAGCTGTTCATCCGCGACCGCAATGTCTGCGCCTATTGCGGTGACCACTTTCACGAAACCGATCTCACGCGCGAGCACATCATCCCCTTCGCGCAGAACGGGCAGGACCACTGGATGAACGTCGTTACCGCCTGCCGTGCCTGCAACCATCGCAAGAGCCATCGCACGCCGGAGCAGGCGGGCATGCCGCTGCTGTACGCGCCCTATGTGCCGAGCCTGTGGGAAGACTTCATCCTGCGCAACCGCCGCATCCTGGCCGACCAGATGGAGTTTCTGATGGCGCACGTGCCGCGCTCGTCCAGGTTGCTGGTCAACTGAGGGCACCGTCCGCCGTCGCGGCGGATTTTCATTACCATGGCGGCAGTATCCATCTGCCTTACCCATGCCGTCCCAGCGAACCCTGCGTGTTCTGGTCGTCGACGACGATCCCATCCAGCAGCGCATTGCCGCGCGCCTGCTGCGTGAACTAGGCCATTCGGGGGCCTTGGCCGGCAACGGGGAGCGGGCGCTGCAGATTTTGCAGCAGCAGCTGTTTGATGCCATCCTGCTCGACCTGAACATGCCGGTGCTCGACGGCATGGCCACGCTCGCGGCGTTGCGCGCGCAAGCCACCGCGGCTCGACCACACCCGCCAGTGGTACTGGTCAGCGGCGACGATCTCCAGGCGAACTGGGCCTACTACCGCGCCGCCGGCGCCATCTCGTTCCTGCAGAAGCCGCTGGACATCCAAGCGGTGAGCGCACAGCTTCAGCGCCTGGCTTGACCACCGCCCGGGCATCCCGGGAGATGCCTTGGAAAAACCCGTCTGCTCGTGCTTGACAAAGGTGAGACGCCATCCGGACAATGGCATTTTTATCAAATAAATTGTCATTCTTGGCGATTTTTCCCGACGACAACGACAAGAAGGGACGTTGATCCATGCGCCTTAACCTGCCTGTCACGCAAACCGGCTACGACTTCCCGGCCGACCAGACGCTGATCTCGGTCACCGACCTCAAGGGTCGTATCACCTACTGCAACCACAACTTCATCTCCGTCAGCGGCTACAGCCGCGAGGAGCTGATGGGGCAGCCGCACAACATGGTGCGTCATCCGGACATGCCGGAAGAAGCCTTCCGCGACATGTGGGACACGATCCAAGGCGGCAAGCCCTGGACCGGACTGGTGAAGAACCGGCGCAAGAACGGCGACTACTACTGGGTGCGCGCCAATGCCACGCCGATGCGCAAGGGCGCGGACATCATCGGCTACCTGTCGGTGCGCACCAAGCCGAAGGACGAAGAGGTGCAGGCTGCCGAGGCCTTGTATGCCACGATGCGCGCTGAGGCCGAGAGCGGGCGGCTCCTGCACCAGTTGCGGCATGGACAGGTGATCCGGGCCGACTGGCTGGGGGCCATCGTCCGCACCCTCACGCCGGGGCTGCGCAGCCAGATCGTGCTGCTCAATCTGTGGGCGGCCGCCGGGCCGTTTGTGTGCGCCCAGCTGGATGCGCCGCACTGGGTGACGGGCGTGGTCGCGGCGTTCACGGTTACCACGGCCGCGCTGCTGGCCATGCGCCTGACGCTGCGCCCCTTGAAGGAGGTGGTGGAGACCGCCAACCTGATTGCCAGCGGTGACCTCACCAGCTTCATCCAGGTCACCGGCAAGGACGAGATTGCGGAGCTGCAGCTGGCGATGGCGCAGATGGCGCTGTCGGTGCGCACGGTGGTGCGCGACGTGCGCCATGAAGTGGCCAACCTGCGCGGTGCCACGCAGGAAATCGCCGCCGGCAACCACGATATGTCGATGCGCACCGAGTCGCAGGCCTCCAACCTGGAGCAGACTGCGGCCTCAATGGAGCAGATCAACGGCACCACGCAGCAGACCACCCAGTTGGCGCGGGACGGCGCCCAGGTGGCGCGCGAGACCTCCACCGTGGCGCGGCGCAGCCATGAGGCCGTGCTGGCGGTGGCGCAGACCATGCAGGAGATATCGGAGTCGTCACGCCGTATCGGCGACATCATCCAGGTGATCGAGGGCGTGGCCTTCCAGACCAACATCCTGGCGCTCAACGCCGCGGTGGAAGCGGCGCGCGCCGGCGACCAGGGCCGCGGCTTTGCGGTGGTGGCCGCCGAGGTGCGGGCGCTGGCGCAGCGCACCACCGCTGCCGCCAAGGAGATTCGTGACCTGATCGAGGAATCGCGCGAGCGCGTGGACAGCGGCGCGGCGCGCAGCGCCGAGGCGCGCGAACGCATGGACGAGGCCATGGAATCGGTCGACAAGGTGGCGGCCGTGCTGGAGAACATCAGCCATGCCACCAGCGAGCAGTCGCTCGGTGTGGCCAAGGTCAGCACGTCGGTAGTGGACCTCGATGCCATCACCCAGCAGAACGCGGCCATGGTGGAGGAACTTGCGGCCGCCGCCCAGTCGCTCAACTCGCAGGTGCAGCAGGTGCACGACTCGATCCGCGTTTTCCGCTTGACCAACAGCGACACCACGCTGGCCGAAATCGATGCCGTGGCGCTGCGCAAGGAAAGCAAGGAGGGCCAGGCGGCCAACGGCGAACTGAACTACCAGGGCGCGCTGCAGTCACACCAGCAGTACATCGTGGACCTGCGCAACGCCATCCTGCGCAAGCTCACGCTGGAGGTCGACCGCTATCGCCGTGACGACTGCTGCGACGTCGGCGAGTGGGTCGTCGGCGCGGGCAAGCAGCGCCATGGCCATACCCCGGCGTTCAGCGAACTGATCAAGCACCATCACGCGATGCACCAGGAACTTGGCCGCGCGGCCGAGGCCGTGAACCAGAAGCGCATGACGGAGGCGCAGGCCATGCTGGAGTCCGGCCAGTCGGTGCACCACGCCTCGCGCGCCATGATGGCGGCACTCAAGGCGCTGCTGCAACGCTGATTTTCTATCGCCTGCATCCGGCTCACCGGTACGGAACCGGTGAGAGGTGCTTCCTTCAGGCGAAGACGCCAGCCGTCTCCTGCATGCGAGCCGAAACCTCGCCCAGCTGGTGCAGGCTGTCGCCGTAGGTCATCTCCAGCTGCGTCAGCTTCTTGAAGTAGTGGCTGACGATGTACTCATCCGTCACGCCGATGCCACCATGCAACTGCACGGCCTGCTGGCCGACAAAGCGCATGGACTGGCCCAGCTGGTACTTGGCGCGCGCCAGCGCGCGACGTCGCTCGTCTGCCGGGGCATTGAGCTTGAGGCTGGCGTAGTAACTCATCGAGCGCGCCAGTTCCAGTTGCATCTTCATGTCCGCGGCACGGTGGCGCAGCGCCTGGAAGCTGGCAATGGCCACGCCGAACTGCTTGCGCGTGTTCAGGTACTCCAGTGTCACGGCCAGGGTCTGGTCCATCACGCCCACCGCTTCGGCGCAGGTAGCGGCCATGCCGATGTCCACCGCATGTTCCAGCGCAGCCAGTCCGTCGCGCGTGACCAGCTGGGCCGGTGCGTTCGTCAACACCACGTCGGCGGCACGACCGCCATCTTGTGTACCGTAGCCGCGCGTGCTCACGCCAGCGGCGTTGCGCTCCACCAGAAAGAGGGCGATCTTGCCGTCCACCGTGGCCGGCACCAGGAAGGCGTCGGCCTGATCACCCGCAGGTACTACGTTTTTGGTAGCGCTCAGCGTCCATCCGCCAGGTGTTTTGGCGGCTTTTGCCTCACAAACGTCGAGGCGGTAGCGGGCACGGCGCTCCTGCTGGGCCAGTACCACCAGCGCTTCGCCGGAGGCGATCTTCGGCAGCCAGGCGCCCTTGAGTTCGGTGCCGGCATAACCGGCCAGTACCGCGCCGGCGATCAGGCTCTGCGCCAGCGGTTCCAGCACGATGCCGCGCCCCAGTTCTTCCATGACCACCATGCCTTCCACCGGCCCCATGCCGAGACCGCCGTCGTCTTCGGGGATGTAGAGGCCGCACAGACCGAGTTCGGTGAGTTCTTCCCAGGCCTTGCGCGAGAAGCCGGGCACGCCTTCCTTGCCGGCCTCGATGCTGCGGCGGCGTTCGAAGCCGTAGCCTTTCTCCACCCATTTGTGCACGGCGTCACGCAGTTGCTGCTGGTCGTCGCTGAAATCGAAATCCATGTTGTTCTCCTGTTCGCGCGGCGATCAGCCGAGGATCGTCTGGGCGACGATGTTGCGTTGCACTTCGTTCGAGCCACCGTAAATGGTGGTCTTGCGCATGTTGAAGTAGGTCGAGGCCAGGGGCGCATTGGCGGTGACGCCGCCAGGGAAGTCACCCTGCCAGCCTGCTTCCATGGCTTCGCGGATCAGCGGCAGCGCATACGGGCCGGCGGCCAGCATCATGAGTTCGCTATAGCGCTGCTGGATCTCGCTGCCGCGGATCTTGAGCAGGCCGGCGATGTCGAGCGAGTTCTTGCCCGACTTCTCGGCGCTCAATACGCGCAGCACCAGCATCTCCAGCGCTACCACGTCGACTTCGAGCTTGGCGATCTCGTCGCGGAAGCGCACGTCGTCATACACGCCCTCGGTCTTTGCGATGCGTTTCAGGCGCTCCAGCTCGCGCTTGGCGCGGTTGACGTCGGCGATGTTGGTGCGCTCGTGGCTCAGCAGGTGCTTGGCGTAGGTCCAGCCCTTGTTTTCCTCGCCGATCAGGTTCTCGGCCGGCACCTCCACGTTGTCGAAGAAGACCTCGTTCACCTCGCACTCGCCGTCGAGCAGGCGGATCGGGCGTACGGTCACGCCGGGCGACTTCATGTCGATGAGCAGGAAGGAGATGCCTGTCTGCGGTTTGCCTTCGGTGCTGGTGCGCACCAGGCAGAAGATCCACTCGCCGTACTGGCCCAAGGTGGTCCAGGTCTTCTGACCGTTGACGATGTACTTGTCACCCTGGCGCTCCGCGCGGGTCTTGACGGAGGCGAGGTCCGAGCCGGAGCCCGGCTCGCTGTAACCCTGGCTCCACCACACCTCGCCACTGGCGATGCCGGGCAGGAAGCGCTTTTGCTGCTCCGGGCTGCCAAAGGCCATGATGACGGGCGCCACCATCACCGGGCCGAAGGGCACGACGCGCGGCGCGCCGGCCAGTGCGCATTCTTCCTCGAACAAGTGCTTCTGCACTGCGTTCCAGCCCGGGCCGCCAAACTCCTTGGGCCAGCCCCAACCCAGCCAACCCTTCTTGCCCAGGATCTTGGCCCAGCGCTGATGGTCGTCGCGCGTCAGGTACAGGGCGTTGTGCACCTTGTGGGCGATGTCGGCGGGCAGGTTGTCGCGCACCCAGGCGCGGATTTCCTCGCGGAATTGCTGTTCTTCAGGGGTAAATGCCAAATCCATAGCGTCTCCATACAGGCCGGTCGTGTTGATGTCGCCAGCTCAGGCGCCATTTTTAGCACGCCCGTTCGCGCCCGCCTGTCCAAACCGCGACAAGGCCGATAATTCCCGCTTCCCATGAAAAACATCGTCATCCTGATTTCCGGCGGCGGCTCCAACATGGCGGCCATCGTCAAGGCCGCCGCGCGCGAGCGTTGGCAGGACAAGCTCGGTGCCCGCGTGGTGGCCGTCATCAGTAACAAGGCCGATGCCAAGGGGCTGGACTTTGCGCGTGAGCACGGCATACCCACCGCGGTGCTGGACCACAAAGCCTATGGCAGCCGGGAAGCCTTTGACGCCGCCCTGGTCACCGCCGTCGACGCCCATCAGCCGGCGCTGGTGGTGCTGGCCGGTTTCATGCGCATCCTGACGCCCGGCTTCGTGCGTCATTACGAAAACCGCTTGATCAACATCCATCCTTCGCTGCTGCCGGCCTTTCCGGGGCTGCACACGCACCGGCGTGCCATCGAAGCCGGCTGCAAGTTTGCTGGCGCCACCGTGCACCAGGTGACGGCCGAGCTTGATCACGGCCCCATCGTGGCGCAGGCGGTGGTGCCGGTGCTGCCGGGTGACGACGAGTACACCCTGGCGGCGCGCGTGCTGACGCAGGAGCACCAGATCTACCCGCGTGCGGTCGCGGAAGTGCTGCAAAAAATGTAGCTGCTTGCGGTGTTCAGGCAGGGTCTGCGGCCTGATTTCCTTCAGAAACCCAGGCAAAGCGCGGTTGCCGCACGCCGTCGATGACGACCTCTTCTTCAAACATCGCCGCCGGCCGCACCCACAGGCCACGCTCGCCGTAGAGCGCGCGGTACAGCGTCATGGGCTCCAGCGTTTCGCTGTGGCGCGCGGTGCCCAGCACCTCGTACAGCAGGCCCTTGTAGTGGCGGTACAGGCCGGGTCGGGTTTCGGTCAGCGGGGGCAGGTCGTCGTCTTGCATGGATGGCTCGGGCGGTGCATGGGACAATTCTGACCTATGCATCCCAAATCCCTGCTGGACGTCTGCACCGAGCTGGTCCGGCTCACCCTCAAATTCGATCACCCGGCCGATGCCGTGGTGTCGCGCTTCTTCCGCGACCACCGAAGCCTGGGCCCGCGCGAGCGCGCCACGCTGGCCGAAACCACCTACGCCGTGCTGCGTAAGAAGCTGCTGTTTGACCAGCTGGCGCTCTCGGGCAGCGGTCCGAAGGAGCGTCGCTTGGCCATCCTCGGTTTCTATGGTCCGCGCGACTTTCTCAAGAGTGCGCTGACCGAGCAGGAAAAGCAGTGGCTCGACCAGTGCGACGCCGTCAAGCCGGCCGACCTGATGGAGCGTCACCGCCACAACCTGCCCGACTGGCTGGTACAGCCGCTGAAGGATCAACTCGGTGACGGCTTCTGGCCATTGGTCGACAGCCTGAACCAGAGCGCCGGGCTGGACCTGCGCGTCAACACCCAACTGGCCAAGCGCGAGGCGGTGCAAAAGGAGCTGCAAGCGGCGGGAATCAAGTCAGTGCCCACGCCCTATTCGCCCTGGGGGCTGCGCATCGAGGGCAAGCCGGCGCTGAACAAGCTCGACGCCTTCACGCGTGGTGCCATCGAGGTGCAGGACGAGGGTTCGCAACTGCTGGCCTTGCTGCTGGAAGCCAAGCGCAGCGAGATGGTGGTGGACTTCTGCGCCGGCGCTGGCGGCAAGACGCTGGCCATCGGCGCGGCCATGCGCAGCACCGGCCGGTTGTATGCCTTCGACACCTCGGCGCACCGGCTCGATGCCCTCAAGCCGCGGCTGGCACGCAGCGGTCTCTCCAATGTGCACCCGGCGGCCATTGCGCACGAGCGCGACGAGCGCATCAAGCGCCTGGCCGGCAAGATGGACCGGGTGCTGGTCGATGCGCCCTGCTCGGGCCTGGGCACGCTGCGACGCAATCCCGACCTGAAATGGCGCCAGACGCTGCAGGCGGTGGAAGAGATGACCGTCAAGCAGGCCGCCATCCTGGCCAGTGCGGCGCGTCTGCTTAAACCTGGGGGGCGGCTGGTCTACGCCACCTGCAGCATCCTGTCGCAGGAAAACGAGGCCATCGCCGAAGCTTTTACCGCCGCTCATCCGGAGTTCGAGCCGCTGGAGGCCGGGTCGATCCTGGCGCATTTGCAGGTGCCCGGCGCTGCCAGTCTGTGCAGCGGCGGAGACAGCGGCATGCGCTACCTGCGCTTGTGGCCGCATCTGCATCAAACCGACGGGTTTTTTGCCGCGATCTGGCAGAAAAAGCCTTGAACTGGCTTGAAGTCAGGGTTTTCGCCTGCAACTGCGCTTCAGCTATGGTCAAAGCAGGGTGCAAGCCTTAAAATCCATACCTACGGGGGTGGCGCTTGGCTGCCCCTACTACTATTCCCTTCGTTGAGAGTTGTTTATGTTGTTACCTGACTGGGCTGTGCTGAACGCGGCAATCGATTGGCTCGCGCATGGCCTGTGGGATCTGACCTGGTGGCAGATCATCCTGTTTACCCTGGCCATGACCCATGTGACCATCGCCAGCGTCACCATCTTCCTGCACCGCCATCAGGCCCACCGCGCGCTCGACCTGCATCCGATCGCCTCGCATTTCTTCCGCCTCTGGCTCTGGATGACGACCGGTCAGGTGACCAAGGAGTGGGCTGCCATCCACCGCAAGCACCACGCCAAGTGCGAACAGGCCGAAGACCCGCATAGCCCGCACGTCTACGGCATCAAGAAGGTGCTGTTTGAGGGCGCTGAACTCTACCGCGCCGAGGCCAAGAACCAGGAAACCCTGGCCCGCTACGGCCACGGCACGCCCGACGACTGGATGGAGCGCAATGTCTATTCGCGTTACTCCTGGCAGGGTGTCGGCCTGATGATGATCATCGACCTGGCGTTGTTCGGTGCCGCCGGCCTGGCCGTTTGGGCCGTGCAGATGGCCTGGATCCCGGTCACTGCCGCCGGCATCATCAATGGCGGCGCCCACTACTGGGGCTACCGCAACTTTGAGGCGCCTGATGCCAGCACCAACATCTCGCCCTGGGGCATCATCATCGGTGGCGAGGAACTGCACAACAACCACCACACCTACCCGACCTCGGCCAAGCTGTCGGTCAAGCCGTATGAGTTCGACATCGGTTGGCTCTACATCAGCCTGATGCAGATGGTCGGTCTGGCCAAAGTCAAGAAGACGCCGCCGAAGCTGGCCTATGGCGATATCAAGCCCGTGGCCGACGACAAGACGCTGGAAGCGCTGATCGCCAACCGCTACGAGATCATGGCCGGCTATGCCGCCGGCATGCAGCGTGCCTTCCAGCAGGAAGTTTCCGCACTCAAGGCGCGCAGCGCCGATACCGCCGTGGTCAAGGCGGCTGCACGCTGGCTGCACCGCGACGCCGACAAGGTGCCGGCAGCCGTGGCGCCGGAACTGGCCAAGGTGCGCGCGGCTTCGCCGGTGCTCGACAAGATGGTCACCATGCGCGAAGAGTTGCGCCAGCTCTGGCTCAACACCTCGCTGTCGCGCGAGCAGCTGCTGGCTAACCTGCAGGCCTGGTGCCATCGTGCCGAGGAAAGCGGCATTGCCGCACTGCAGGACTTCTCGCGCAAGCTGCGCGCGGCCCGCGCCTGATATCGACGCTCCGTCGCATGAAAAGCCCGCCCTGTGCGGGCTCTCTGCTTGTTTCGTCATGAGGCGGCTGCCTGAGTTCTCGTTGAGAAATCAATACAGGACAGGAAACCTGTAGACAACAATAATTAGCGACAAAAAAAGCACGTATCCTTGCAAGGATACGTGCTATGAATATAATAGCTCTACGATAATGCTCGGGTGGCGCCATCACCCGTAATTGTGAGTTTTCTCAGCGCATTTGGTTATGGAGGCGGCATAGTTGCTTCCTTTCTGATTGAGTTGAGGAAAATGGTGGAGGTGATCGGAATCGAACCGACGCGCGTTAGGTCCAAAATCTCCCGCGTCGTACCAACGACACCCCCATGCGTTAGTTGGAAAGCCCCTCAAGCCCCGCTTGAGGGGCTTTTTCCATATCTGTGGATAAAAACCATCCCCCCCCCTTTCGGCGATTAATAAACTGCTTTGATTTGCTCAAGTAGCTGGCAAGATTTACCTCTTCGTTCACACCTCCGATGTGAACGCCACGTTCGTGAAATTTGCCCAGTAACTCACTTGTATTAAGCGGCTGTGATTCCTGGAGGATTGCTCGCGCAGTAGTTTCTACAAGCTCCTTCTTGGATGTCCCCTTTTTTTGATCTTCTGGGGCAGAAGATGCGTCGGGCAAAAACTTGATGTACAGCCGAATGAAGGCTTCTAAGTCCGCCAGCTCTTTCTTCAACTCTGCGCGACGGGACTCCGCCTTTTGCAAAACAGCATCCATAGATAATCTCCTTGCCTACTTTCAACTGAGATTCAATGAATGAATTGTACATCAATGATTGAAAATTTCAAAGAATGATTTTGTTGAGTAATTACTACGAGATATGATCATCTAATCAGTGATTTTTCGATGATTGTCTTTGGTTGATTTCCTCGTTGAGGGGGATTGCGATGGATATCTCTTGGTCGGTCATTGTTGCATTGAGTGTTCTCTCTTTTCAATCCCTTGAGTGACGGCTGACGACTCGTTCTCTCTGAATTCTGGAGAGGTGTGGCTCTGGATCGGTCGCAAAAAAGCCCGCACAGGGCGGGCTTCTTCGTGAGAGGAAGGGCTGAATTACTTCAGCTTGGTTTCCTTGTACTCCACATGCTTGCGAGCCTTGGGATCAAATTTCATGATCGCCATTTTCTCGGGCATGGTCTTCTTGTTCTTGCTGGTGGTGTAGAAGTGACCGGTACCGGCCGTGGATTCCAGCTTGATCTTTTCGCGTCCGCCTTTGGTGGCCATGGTGCTGCTCCTTCAGTGATTAGGCTTGGCCACGTGCACGCAGGTCGGCGAGCACGGAGTCGATGCCGTTCTTGTCGATCAGACGCAGGGCGGCGCTCGAAACGCGCAGGCGGACCCAGCGGTTCTCGGACTCGACCCAGAAACGGCGGTATTGCAGGTTCGGCAGGAACCGGCGCTTGGTTTTGTTGTTGGCGTGGGAAACATTGTTTCCGACCATGGGCTTCTTGCCCGTGACTTCACATACGCGTGCCATGAGGACACTTCGCTTTCTTTAAAACGGCGGTCACTGACGTGAGCGCCTCACCTCGCCAGATTTCCTCTAAGGGCAGGGTGGCGGTAACCCATGCGTGCCGGGCGAACCCAGCAAAGCCTGCAATTATAACCAAAACTGTCAGAGCTGCTCAAGTTTTGATCAATTCGGGGCCACGCGCAGCGCAGGCCCCATCGCAGGCACCCGTGGAGCCGGCTCCGCCGGGCCACTGGGTGCGCCCCCTTGAGGGGGGATGCGAGCCACACGCAGTGGGCGAGAGTCGGGGGTGTGCCCCCTTATTCCTGCTCCAGGAACCGCTGCGCGTCCAACGCCGCCATGCAGCCGGTACCGGCGCTGGTGATGGCCTGGCGGTAGATGTGGTCCTGCACGTCGCCGGCGGCGAAGACACCGGGCACGCTGGTCATGGTGGCAAAACCATGGTCACCGCCGCGGGTGACGATGTAGCCGCCTTCCATGTCGAGCTTGCCGGCAAAAATCTCGGTATTGGGCGCATGGCCGATGGCGATGAAGCAGCCCTTGAGCATCAGGTCTTCGGTGCTGTCGTCCTTGGTGCTTTTGAGGCGCACGCCGGTCACGCCGCTGGCATCGCCCAGCACCTCGTCCAGCACCTTGAAGGTCTTGAGCTCGATCTTGCCGGCAGCCACCTTTTCCATCATCTTGTCCACCAGGATGGGCTCGGCCTTGAACTTGTCGCGGCGGTGGATCAGGTAGACCTTGCTGGCGATGTTGGACAGGTACAGCGCCTCTTCCACGGCGGTGTTGCCACCGCCCACCACACAGCAGACCTGCTCGCGGTAGAAGAAGCCGTCACAGGTCGCGCAGCCTGACACACCGCGGCCCATGAAGGCCTGTTCGGACGGCAGGCCCAGGTACTTGGCCGAGGCGCCAGTGGCGATGATGAGCGAGTCGCAGGTGTAGGTACCGCTGTCGCCCTTGAGCGTGAAGGGGCGCTGGCTGAAGTCGACCTCGTTGATGTGGTCGAACACGATCTCGGTCTTGAAGCGCTCGGCGTGGGCCTGAAAACGCTGCATCAGGTCCGGGCCGAGTACGCCATCCACGTCAGCCGGCCAGTTGTCGACCTCGGTGGTGGTCATGAGCTGGCCGCCCTGGGCCATGCCGGTGATCAGCAGCGGCTTGAGGTTGGCGCGGGCGGCGTAGATGGCGGCGGTGTAGCCGGCCGGGCCGGAGCCGAGAATCAGGACCTTGGCATGCTTGTTTTGTGACATTCTGAAACCTTCACGATGGCGATGTAGCCACGATTGTATGAACGGATGGCGTCCCCTGCAGGAATTGGGCCACATACCCCCGGGGGGCAGAGGCCCGCGGGGGCCGGCGCGGGGGAAAATAGGGCATCGACTGCGTTAAGCTTGGCCTTGCACCTGCCATGACCTACACACTCCATACCCTGAACAACACCGCCCGCAGCGAGGAGGCGCCCGCCCGCACGGGCTGGGGCCGTTTCGCCCATGAGCTGGCCTTGATCGCCGGCCTGGTGCTGCTGGCGTTCTGGCTGCTGGCACTGCTCAGCCATTCGCTGCAGGACGCCGCCTGGTCTACCTCGGGCGAGAGCGGCGCCATCCACAACCGCGGCGGCCGCCTGGGGGCCTGGCTGGCGGACGCCAGCTACTACCTGCTCGGTTTTTCGGTCTGGTGGGCCTTTGCGGCCGGTGTGCGGGCCTGGTTGGCTGCGCTGGCCCGTTGGCTGCGCGGTCATGAGCTGATCGCGACGCCGGCAGCGCATGAGGCGTCGCACCTGAGCCGTTTTGCGGCCAGTCGCGCTGCCTTCTGGCTCGGGCTGGGCATGTTGCTGTGCGCCAGTGCGGCCATTGAGTGGGCGCGTTTTCACAGCTTCGAACCACGCCTGCCGGGCCATGGTGGCGGGGTGCTGGGGTACTTCGTGGGGCCGTTCAGCGTGCGCTGGCTGGGCTTCACCGGCTCGGCGCTGGTGGCCATCGGCCTGGGCGTGATCGGTTCGGCACTGGTGTTCCGTTTTTCCTGGGGTCACGTGGCCGAGCGCATCGGCGCCTGGATCGACGGCTTCATCGAGTCGCGGCGCGAGAAGCGCGAGATTGCCGAAGACCTGGCGCTGGGCCAGCAGGCCGCGCGCGAGCGCGAGGAAGTGGTGATGGAGGAGCGCGAGGAAATCGTCGAGCATCACCACGCCCCGGTGCTGATCGAGCCCGTCATCGTCGAAGTGCCGCAGAGCACCCGGGTGGCCAAGGAACGGCAGAAGCCGCTGTTCAGCGAACTGCCGGATTCGAAATTGCCGCAGGTGGACCTGCTCGACGGCGCACTGGCGCGCCAGGAGACGGTGGCGCCCGAGACGCTGGAGATGACCAGCCGCATGATCGAGAAGAAGTTGAAGGACTTCGGCGTGGAAGTGCGCGTGGTGCTGGCGCAGCCGGGCCCCGTGATCACGCGCTACGAGATCGAGCCGGCCACGGGCGTGAAGGGCTCGCAGATCGTGGGCCTGGCCAAGGACCTGGCGCGCTCCCTGAGCTTGGTGTCGATCCGCGTGGTGGAGACGATTCCCGGCAAGAACTACATGGCGCTGGAGTTACCCAACGCGAAGCGGCAGAGCATACGCCTGTCGGAGATTCTGGGTTCGCAGGTCTACAACGAGGCCAAGTCGTTGTTGACCATGGGCCTGGGCAAGGACATCGTCGGCAACCCGGTGGTCGCCGACTTGGCCAAGATGCCGCACGTGCTGGTGGCCGGTACCACCGGTTCCGGCAAGTCGGTCGGTATCAACGCCATGATCCTCTCGCTGCTCTACAAGGCCGAGGCGCGCGACGTGCGCCTGCTGATGATCGACCCCAAGATGCTTGAGATGTCGGTCTACGAAGGCATCCCGCACCTGCTGGCACCGGTGGTGACCGACATGAAGCAGGCCGCGCACGGCCTGAACTGGTGCGTGGCCGAGATGGAGCGTCGCTACAAGCTGATGAGCAAGCTGGGCGTGCGCAACCTGGCCGGCTACAACAACAAGATCGACGAGGCCAAGGCGAAGGAACAGTTCATCTACAACCCCTTCAGCCTGACACCCGACTCGCCCGAGCCGCTGGAGCGTCTGCCGCACATCGTGGTCATCATCGACGAGCTGGCCGACCTGATGATGGTGGTGGGCAAGAAGATCGAGGAGCTGATCGCGCGCCTGGCGCAGAAGGCGCGTGCCGCCGGCATCCACCTGATCCTGGCCACGCAGCGGCCCAGCGTGGACGTGATCACCGGCCTGATCAAGGCCAATATCCCGACCCGCATCGCCTTCCAGGTCAGCAGCAAGATCGACAGCCGCACCATCCTTGACCAGATGGGCGCCGAAGCGCTGCTGGGCATGGGCGACATGCTCTACATGGCCAGCGGCACCGGTTTGCCGATCCGTGTGCACGGTGCGTTTGTAAGCGATGACGAGGTGCACCGCGTCGTCAGCTACCTCAAGAGCCAGGGTGAGCCGGACTACATCGAGGGTGTGCTTGAAGGCGGCACGGTCGATGGCGAGGGCGGCGTGGACGGCGAGGGCGGCGCCAGTGGCGAGAAGGACCCGATGTACGACCAGGCAGTGGAGGTTGTGCTGAAGAACCGCAAGGCCAGTATCTCGCTGGTGCAGCGCCACCTGAAGATCGGCTACAACCGCGCTGCGCGCCTGGTGGAAGACATGGAAAAGGCCGGCCTGGTCAGCGCCATGAGCAGTAACGGCCAGCGCGACATCCTGGTTCCCGCGCGCGCGGAGTGATCGCTTGAAAAAGATAGTTGCTACGTTATTGATAGCTGCCAGCGCCTACCCGGTATGGGCAGACGGCCTGGAAAGCCTGGAAAATTTCATGCGCACGGCAGCCAGCGGCCGCGCCGAGTTCACCCAGGTGGTGACCACGCCAGCGCGCGAGGGGCAGGCCGCGCGCAGCAAGACCTCCAGCGGTAGTTTTGAGTTCGTGCGGCCGAACCGCTTCAAGTTCGTCTACAGGAAGCCGTTCGAGCAGAGCATCGTGGCTGACGGCCAGACGCTGTGGCTGTACGACGTCGACCTGAACCAGGTGACGGCACGCAAGCAGTCGCAGGTGCTGGGCAGCACGCCGGCAGCGCTGATTGCCGCCGCGCCCGACCTGCGCGCGCTGCGGGCCGATTTCACGCTGGCGGCAGCGCCGGACAGGGATGGCCTGCAGTGGGTGGTGGCCACGCCAAAGACCAGGGACGGCCAGTTGCAGGCGATCCGCGTCGGTTTTCGTGCAGGGGAGAAAACGGCCGAGCTGGCCGCGCTGGAAATCCTGGACAGCTTCGGTCAGCAGTCCTCGCTGAATTTCAGCAAGTTCGAACTCAACCCGCGTCTGTCGGCGGAGTCCTTTCAGTTCAAGCCGCCCAAGGGGGCGGATGTCATCCGGCCCTGATCGGACGGTCGGCACCTGCGCGGTGCCGAGGCGTCACTCCGTTGCCGGGGGCTGGGCAGGCTGATCCATGGGTGCATCGCCGGGCTGCGTGTCGGCTGCCGGCGTGTCGTGCCCCGCAGCCTTGCGCTGCGCCTTCTCTTCCTTCTTTTTCTTCTTTTCCAGCTCGCGCTGTCGTTTTTCGTACTGGTAGTTCGGTTTGGCCACGTGCTTCTCTGGAATGGTGTTGATAGTGCGCACGATACCCGATTCGTTGCCGGGCGGGACGAATCTCAGCCGCTGCTGTGGGCCATGGCAATCAGATCGAGTTCCACCGGTCTGTGGGGCTGCCAATCCGGCTCTCGCGGGTGGCATCCATGATCGTCCCCTAAACTTGCGTCAGTTGCATCCTAGCCTGTCCATGTCCACCGCATCGAGTTCCGCTCCCCATCAGCCGCTGGCCGAGCGCCTGCGTCCCAAGACGCTGGGCGAGGTCATCGGCCAGCAGCATCTGCTGGGCGAGGGCATGCCGCTGCGCATCGCCTTCGAATCGGGCCAGCCGCACAGCTGCATCCTGTGGGGCCCGCCGGGTGTGGGCAAGACCACCATCGCGCGGCTGATGGCCGATGCCTTCGGCGCGCAGTTCATCACTATCAGCGCCGTGCTCGGCGGTGTGAAGGACATCCGCGAGGCGGTGGAGCAGGCGCAGGTGGCGCTGGGTCAGGGCCGGCGCACCATCGTGTTCGTTGACGAGGTGCACCGCTTCAACAAGAGCCAGCAGGACGCCTTCCTGCCGCATGTGGAGAGCGGCCTGTTCACCTTCATCGGTGCCACCACCGAGAACCCGTCGTTCGAGGTGAATTCCGCCTTGCTGTCACGCGCGGCGGTCTACGTGCTGCAGTCGCTGACAGAAGACGACCTGAAGCAGATTGTGGCCCGGGCGCTTGAGATACAAGCGGTGCCTGCTATTGAAAGCGTAGCAATCGAGCGGCTCATTGCCTATGCCGACGGCGATGCGCGCCGCCTGCTCAATACGTTGGAGACGCTGGCGGTGGCGGCCACACAGCAGAAACAGGACACCATCACCGAACTCTGGCTGCTCAAGGTGCTGGGCGAACGCATGCGCCGCTATGACAAGGGCGGCGAGCAGTTCTACGACACCATCAGCGCGCTGCACAAGTCGGTGCGGGGTTCGGACCCGGATGCCTCGCTCTACTGGTTCGTGCGCATGCTCGATGGCGGCGCCGACCCGCGCTACATGGCGCGCCGCCTGATCCGCATGGCCAGCGAGGACATCGGCCTGGCCGACCCGCGCGCGCTGCGACTGGCGCTGGATGCGGCAGAGGTGTACGAGCGGCTCGGCTCGCCCGAGGGTGAGCTGGCGCTGGCCGAGTGCGTGGTCTACCTCGCAGTGGCGCCCAAGAGCAATGCGGTCTACATGGCCTACAACCAGGCCAAGGCCTTCGTGAAAAAGGATGGCACCCGCCCGGTGCCCATGCACTTGCGCAATGCGCCGACGAAGCTCATGAAAGACCTCGAATACGGTAAGGGTTATCGCTACGCGCACGATGAAGCAGGCGGCTTCGCGGCCGGTGAGCGTTACCTGCCTGACGGCATGGCCGAGCCGGGTTTCTACCGACCGGTGGAGCGCGGGCTGGAGATCAAAATCGCCGAGAAATTGCGTACACTCCGCGCGCTGAACGACGACCGTCGCAAAACCCAACAATAAGCGAGGCCTGACGCAAGTGGCATGAAGCTTGCGAAAGGCAATCATGGACATCCTTCTCCAACAAATCATCAACGGCCTGGTGCTGGGGAGCATGTACGCGCTGGTGGCCTTGGGCTACACCATGGTGTACGGCATCATCGGCCTGATCAACTTCGCCCACGGCGAGGTGCTGATGGTGGGTGCGCTCACCAGCTGGACCATCATCGGCCTCATGCAGGGCGCCATGCCGGGCGCGCCGGGCTGGCTCATCCTGTTGCTGGCGCTGCTGATCGCCTGTGTGGTGGCGGCGGCACTCAACTACAGCATCGAGAAGATCGCCTACCGGCCGCTGCGCAACGCGCCGCGGCTGGCGCCGCTGATCACCGCCATCGGCATGTCCATCCTGCTGCAGACGCTGGCGATGATCATCTGGAAGCCCAACTACAAGTCTTTCCCGACACTGCTGCCGAGCACGCCCATCCCGATTGGCGGCGCCTCGATCACGCCCACGCAGGTGCTGATCCTGGCGCTCACCGCCGTCTGCCTCGCGGGCCTGATGTGGCTGGTGCACGCCACCAAGCTGGGCCGGGCCATGCGCGCCACGGCCGAGAACCCGCGCGTGGCCGCGCTCATGGGCGTGCGGCCGGACCGCGTGATCTCCGCCACCTTCATCATCGGCGCCGTGCTGGCGGCGGTGGCCGGCGTGATGTGGGCTGCGAACTACGGCACGGCGCAGCACAGCATGGGCTTCCTGCCCGGGCTGAAGGCCTTCACGGCGGCGGTGTTCGGCGGCATCGGCAACCTGGCCGGCGCGGTGGTGGGCGGCATCCTGCTCGGGCTGATCGAGTCGATTGGCGCCGGCTACATCGGTGACCTCACCGGCGGCGTACTGGGCAGCCACTACGCCGACATCTTTGCCTTCGTGGTGCTGATCGTGGTGCTGACCCTGCGGCCTTCGGGCCTGCTGGGCGAACGTGTTGCAGACAGAGCATGACCATGAAGCCACAACAACGCCTCATCGCCATCCTGCTGGCCGCCGTCGGCCTGCTGGTGCTGCCGCTCATCCTGCAGGGCTTCGGCAACGCCTGGGTGCGCATTGCCGACATGGCCCTGCTGTTCGTGCTGTTGGCCCTTGGCCTGAACATCGTAGTGGGTTATGCCGGTCTGCTGGACCTCGGCTACGTCGCCTTCTTCGCCATCGGTGCCTACATGTTCGGCCTGATGGCCTCGCCGCACCTGAGCGACCACTTCCCCCTGTTTGCGGCCATGTTCCCCAATGGGTTGCACACGCCCTTGTGGATCGTCATTCCCTTGGCGGCGTTGCTGGCCGGTGTGCTGGGCGTGCTGCTGGGTGCACCCACGCTACGCCTGCGCGGCGACTACCTGGCCATCGTGACGCTGGGTTTTGGCGAGATCATCCGCGTCTTCATGAACAACCTGGACCACCCAGTCAACATCACCAACGGTCCCAAGGGCCTGGGGCAGATCGACTCCATCAAGTTCTTCGGCTTCGACCTCGGCAAGAAGCTCAACCTGTTCGGTTTCGACATCTCCTCGGTCACGCTCTACTACTATCTGTTCCTGGTGCTGGTGGTGGTCAGTGTCGTCATCTGCCATCGGCTGGAGTTGTCACGCATCGGCCGCGCCTGGATGGCGATCCGCGAGGACGAGATCGCTGCCAAGGCCATGGGCATCAACACGCGCAACATGAAGCTGCTGGCCTTCGGCATGGGCGCCACTTTCGGCGGCGTCTCGGGTGCGATGTTCGCTGCCTTCCAGGGCTTCATCTCGCCCGAGTCCTTCAGCCTGATGGAGTCGGTCATGATCGTTGCCATGGTGGTGCTGGGTGGCCTGGGGCACCTGCCGGGCGTCATCCTCGGTGCCGTGCTGCTGGCGGCACTGCCCGAGGTGCTGCGCTACGTGGCCGGCCCGCTGCAGGCCATGACCGACGGGCGCCTGGACGCCTCCATCCTGCGCCAGTTGCTGATTGCGCTGGCCATGATCGGCGTCATGCTGCTGCGCCCGCGGGGCCTGTGGCCGGCGCCTGAACATGGCAAGTCGCTGCCGGCCAAGGGAGACGCGCCATGACGGATGTGCTCCTGAATGTCAGCGGCGTCAGCAAGCGCTTCGGCGGCTTGCAGGCGCTGAGCGATGTGGGCCTGCAGATCCAGCGCGGCCAGGTCTACGGCCTCATCGGCCCCAACGGCGCCGGCAAGACCACCTTCTTCAACGTCATCACCGGCCTGTACGCGCCGGACAGCGGCCGCTTCGAGCTGGCTGGCCGCCCCTACCAGCCCACCGCGGTGCACGAAGTGGCGCGCACCGGCATTGCACGCACCTTCCAGAACATCCGCCTGTTTGCCGAGATGAGCGCGCTGGAAAACGTGATGGTCGGGCGTCACATCCGCAGTGGCTCAGGCTTGCTGGGTGCAATCTTCCGCACCCCCTCGTTCCGCGCCGAAGAGGCTGCGATTGCGGCCCGCGCACATGAACTGCTGGCCTATGTCGGCATCCCGCACCTGGCCGACTACAAGGCGCGCACGCTGAGCTACGGCGATCAGCGCCGGCTGGAAATTGCCCGCGCGCTGGCCACCGAGCCGCAGCTGCTGGCGCTGGACGAACCGGCCGCCGGCATGAATGCCACCGAGAAGGTGCAGCTGCGCGAACTGATCGACCGCATCCGCCAGGACGGGCGCACCGTGCTGCTGATCGAGCACGATGTCAAGCTGGTCATGGGCCTGTGCGACCGCGTCACCGTGCTTGACCATGGCAAGCAGATCGCGCAGGGCACGCCGGCCGAGGTGCAGCGCAATGCGCAGGTGATCGAGGCCTATCTCGGCCATGGCAACGGACATGGTGTCGCTGCGGCACAGGAGCAAACCGCATGAGTGGGCCGGCAGACAAGCAGGTGTTGCTGCAGGTGCGCGGCCTGCAGGTGGCCTACGGCGGCATCCAGGCCGTCAAGGGCATCGATTTCGAAGTGCGCGCCGGCGAGCTGGTGTGCCTGATCGGGTCGAACGGCGCCGGCAAGACCAGCACCATGAAGGCCGTCACCGGCACGCTGCCGTGCGCCGGCGAGGTGCAGTACCTGGGTCGCTCGCTGGCCGGGCAGGGCGCCTGGGACCTGGTGCGCCAGGGCCTGGCCATGGTGCCCGAAGGGCGCGGCGTCTTCACGCGCATGAGCATTGCCGAAAACCTGCAGATGGGCGCCTACAGCCGCAATGACCGTGCCGGCATCGCGCAGGACATCGAGAAGATGTACGCGCTGTTCCCGCGCCTGAAGGAGCGCCACAGCCAGCTGGCCGGCACCTTGTCGGGTGGCGAGCAGCAGATGCTGGCCATGGCGCGTGCGCTCATGAGCCAGCCCCGACTGCTGCTGCTTGACGAGCCGTCCATGGGCCTGTCGCCGGTGATGGTGGACAAGATCTTCGAAGTCATCCGCGACGTCGCGGCGCAGGGCGTGACCATCCTGCTGGTGGAGCAAAACGCCAGCCGTGCGCTGGCCATTGCCGACCGGGGTTACGTCATGGAGTCAGGCCTGCTGACGCTCAACGGCCCGGCGCAGACCCTGCTGCACGACCCGGCGGTCCGGGCGGCCTACCTGGGCGAATAACGCAGCGCCTTGCTCAGGTTTGCGGTACACCGTGGCGTGCGCGGGCTACGATGCGTATTCTGTCCATACCCCCAGGAGGATCCATGAAACGCATCACCCTTGCCCTCATCGCCCTCGGTCTGGCCGGCAGCGCGCTGGCGCAGGAAGCCGTGTTCCAGACCAAGACCCTGACGCCGGAGGCGGCGCTCAAGGCCGCGCAGGCGGCGCTGGAGTCCTGCCGCAAGCAGGGTTTCCAGGCGGCGATCGCCGTGACCGACCGCAATGGCTTGGTGCAGGTGCTGCTGCGCGACCGCTATGCCGGCCCGCACACACCCGACATTGCGATCAACAAGGCCTGGACGGCGGCGAGCTTCAAGACCTCGACGCTGGAGTTCGGCAAGGACACCCAGGCCGGCAGGCCGATGAGCGGCATCCGCAACCACCCGCGTGTGATTGCCGCCGGTGGCGGCCTGCCGATCGAAGGCGGCGGCACGCTGGTGGGTGCCATCGGCGTTTCGGGTGGACCCGGCGGCGAGGCCGACGAGTCCTGCGCCAAGGCCGGTATCAAGGCGATTGCCGACAGCTTGGAGCTCTGATTGCCGCGCTCATCAGCTATCGAATTGATAGCGGATGACGCCTGATGGGAAAGGGCTGAAGACCCAAAAGGCTTGAGGCCTCAGTCCACCTTGGCGCCGGAAGCCTTCACCACGCGTTCGTAGCGCGCCCGCTCGCGCTGCATGAAGGCGCCGAACTCGTCCGGCGTGCTCGGCACCGGTTCGGCCATCAGCGCGGCAAAGCGGCTCTGGGTTTCCGGTGCTTTCAGTGCTGCGACGAAGGCTTGGTTCAGCTTCGCAATCACGTCCTTTGGCGTGGCAGCGGGCGCGACCAGGCCCCACCAAGTGTCGATGGCAAAGCCCTTGAGCGTGTCGGCCATCGGCGGCACCTCGGGCAGCGCGGGGGAGCGCTGCAGCGTGGTAACTGCAATCGCCTTGAGCTTGCCGCTACGGATGTTGGGCGCAGCGGTGGCCAGGTTGTCAATGTTGAAATCCACCTGGCCGCTGAGCAGCGCCAGCTGCGCCGGGTTGCCGCCGTTGTAAGGAATGTGCACGGCAAAGATGCCGGCCTGCGCCTTGAACATTTCACCCGCAAGGTGACCGGCGCTGCCGTTGCCGCCGCTGCCGTAGTTCAACTTGCCCGGGTTGGCCTTGGCATAGGCGATCAGGTCTTTCAGGTTGTCGATGTGCAGCCGCTTGGCCGTCTCGGCATTCATCACCAGCACATTGGGCACGCGCAGCATCTGCGTGATAGGCGCGAAGTCGGTGGCCGCGTTGTAGGGCATGCGGCTGTAGAGCCAGGGGTTGATCGCATGGGTGGCCACGGCGGCAATGCCGATGGTCAGGCCGTCGGGTGTCGCCTTGGCCACCGCATCGGCGCCGATGTTGCCGCCGGCACCGGGCCGGTTCTCGATGACGACCGTGCCCAGCGTGTCCTTCACGCGCTCGGCCAAGGCGCGTGCGGTGATGTCGATCGGGCCGCCCGGCGCATAGGGCACGACCAGCCGGATGGGGCGCGCCGGCTGGGCGAGGGCGGTGCCAGCCAGCGGGGCCAGGGCGGCGGCGAGGACAAGGGTTCTGCGTTTCATGGGGTGTGCTCCTGAGTGGTTGGCGTTATGCGCCGTGCTTGTGGCTACGGCCGGCGCTTACGCGCCATGTTTGTCAGCTTCGCTGGTGAAAGAGTCGGCGTAGAACTCCTCGTCCGGCAATCCAGCCTTGGTGTAGTCGCGCCGCGCCGACTCCACCACGATGGGCGCGCCGCAGGCATAGACTTGGTGGCCCGACAGGTCGGGGAAGTCCTGCAGCACGGCCCGGTGCACGAAGCCCGTACGTCCGTGCCAATGGTCGTCCGGCACAGCGTCCGACACCACCGGCACATAACTCAGGTTGGGCATCTCAGCCGCCTTCTGCACCACCCAGTCGTGCAGGTACAGGCCTGAGGGCCGGCGGCCGCCCCAATAAAGCGTCACCGGGCGCGTGATGCCTTTGTGTTGCATGTGCTCCAAGATGGCCTTGATCGGCGCAAAGCCGGTGCCCGAGGCCAGCAGCACGATGGGCTTGGCCGAGTCTTCGCGCAGGAAGAAGCTGCCGAACGGGCCTTCGACGCGCAGGATTTCTTTTTCCTTCATGGCGCCGAACACATGGTCGGTGAACTTGCCGCCGGGCATGTGGCGGATGTGCAGCTCGATGCTGGGGCCGACCGGCGGCGTGGCCGCGCGGGCGGCGGCGAGCGTGTGCGGCGCGTTGGCCATGGAATAGCTGCGGCGCGCGCCGTCGCGCAGGATGAACTCCACATACTGGCCGGCATGAAAGTCAAAGCTGTCGTTGGCGGGGAGTTGCAGGCGCAGCAGCATGACGTCGTCCGACTTCTTTTCCAACTGGTTGACGCGCACCGGCATCTTGCGGATGGGGAACGCGCCTTCTTCCGTCACCTGGCGCGATTCCAGCACCACATCGCTCTGCGGTACGGCGCAGCAGGTCAGCACCAGGCCGGCGGCTTCTTCGGCCGCGCTCAGCGCCTTTTCCTGGTGCGGGCCGTGCACCACGGTGCCGGAAAGCTTTTTGCACTTGCAGGAACCGCAAGCGCCGTCCTTGCAGCCATAGGGCAGGCCGACACCCTGACGGATGCCGGCCGCCAGGATGGCTTCGCCGCCGCTGACGCTGAAACTGCGGCCGCTGGGCTGGACGGTCACCTGGAAGGCTTGCTCGCTGCTCGACATCTTTTCGCTATCCTTGAACAAATCTGTACACAAAGGTTGGAATTTTGCCTTCAAACCAAACCCCTCTCGGTGCCCTGCCGGCGCGCTTTCGCCGCGAGCGTGTACTCGTCGTCGGCTGTGGCGATGTCGGTTTGCGCGCGGCACGCGTGCTGCGGCCGCGTGTGCGTCTGCTGGCGTTGACCTCTTCGCCCGACCGCGAGGCCGAGCTGCGTGCGCACGGCATCACGCCGCTGGTGGGCAATCTCGACCAGCCAGCCACGGTGCGTCGCTTGGCCGGCCTGGCCACGCGCGTGCTGCACCTGGCGCCGCCGCCCGGCGAGGGCTGGGGCGATCCGCGCACGCGTGCACTGACGCGGGCGCTGCACCGGCGCAGTCTTCCGGCCCGGCTGGTCTATGGCTCCACCAGCGGCGTCTACGGCGACTGTGGCGGCGACTGGGTCAGTGAGGCGCGCCCGACACGCCCGCACACCCCGCGGGCTCAGCGTCGTGTGGTGGCCGAGCAGACGGTGCGCTTCTACGGCCGCAGTGCTGGCGCGCGCGCCAGCGTTCTGCGTATTCCCGGCATCTACGCACCGGACCGCGACGGCGGCACGCCGCGTGAGCGCCTGCGCAAGGGCACGCCGGTGCTGACGGCCGAGGACGACGTCTACACCAACCACATCCACGCCGATGACCTGGCGCGCGCCTGCGTACTGGCGCTGTGGCGTGGCGCGCCGCAGCGCGTCTACAACGTCAACGACGACACCGTGCTGAAGATGGGCGACTACTTCGACCTCGCGGCCGACCTCTACGGCCTGCCCCGCCCGCCACGCGTGCCGCGCAGCACCGCGCAGGACAAGCTGCCGCTGATGCTACTGAGTTTCATGAGCGAATCGCGCCGCATGGACAACACGCGCCTGAAGAAGGAGTTGCGGGTGCAGTTGCGTTACCCGACCGTGCGTGAGGGCTTGCAAGCAATAGGTTGACGAAGCGGGAGCGGTCGTGCCGGTTCGAGTGGACCAGCCTTCGAAGAAAAGAGGGGGTAGTGTCCGGGGCCGGCATCGAAACCCGCGCACGAAGTGCGCTTCACATGCCGCCTTGGGCGTGCCGGTTCGTGAGTACAAACGAGTGGGGCAGTCGAGGAGGTGGTGTCCGGGGCTGGAATCGAAACCCGCGCACGAAGTGCGCTTCACATACCGTCTCGGGCGTGCCGGTTCGAGTGGACCAGCTATGAAGGAAAAAAGGGGAGGTGGTGCCCGGGGCCGGAATCGAACCGGCACGCCTTGCGGCGGGGGATTTTGAGTCCCCTGCGTCTACCAATTTCACCACCCGGGCAGGGAGGAGGGCAAGAGCGAAATTATGGCACAGTGTGGGGCATGAAGTACCCGACCATTGAAGACGCCATTGGCAAGACGCCCCTGGTGGCCCTGCAGCGCATCGGTGCGGCCGAGAATGCCGTGCACGGCAATGTGATCCTGGGCAAACTCGAAGGCAACAACCCGGCGGGCTCGGTGAAAGACCGGCCGGCGCTGTCCATGATCAAGCGTGCCGAGGAGCGCGGCGACATCAAGCCGGGCGACACGCTGATCGAGGCCACCTCGGGCAACACCGGCATCGCGCTGGCCATGGCGGCGGCCATCAAGGGCTACCGCATGGTGCTCATCATGCCGGAAGACCTGTCCATCGAACGCGCGCAGACCATGAAGGCCTTCGGCGCCGAGCTCATCCTGACGCCCAAGTCCGGTGGCATGGAGTACGCGCGCGATCTGGCGACTCAGATGGAGCAGAGCGGCAAGGGCCGCGTGCTGGACCAGTTCGCCAACCCCGACAATCCGCGCATCCACTACGAGACCACGGGCCCCGAGCTTTGGGAACAGACGGGTGGGCGCATCACCCACTTCGTGAGCGCCATGGGCACCACCGGCACCATCACCGGCGTGTCGCGCTTCCTGAAGGAAAAGAATCCCGCCATCAAGATCATCGGCGCCCAGCCCAGCGAGGGCTCGCGCATTCCGGGCATTCGCAAGTGGCCGCAGGAGTACCTGCCCAAGATCTACGATCCGAGCACGGTGGACGAGCTGATCTATGTGAGCCAGGCTGAAGCAGAAGACATGTGCCGCCGCTTGGCCCGTGAAGAGGGCATCTTCGCCGGCATCTCGGCGGCCGGTGCCTGCTGGGTGGCGCAGCAGATCGCCGTGCGCGAACAGAACGCCACCATCGCATTCGTTGTGTGTGACCGCGGCGATCGGTATCTGTCCACCGGGGTGTTTCCTGCCTGACCAGGCACGGCAGGCGGCATGATGTACGCGTACCGTTACTGCCCGAGTTGTGCCGCCCCGCTGGCGTTAACGGTACGGCAGGAGGATGGCGGCGAGCGGGAGCGACTGCGTTGCACGGCCTGCGACTTCACGCACTGGAACAACCCGACACCGGTGCTGGCGGCGGTGATCGAGTACCGCGGGCAGATCCTGCTGGCGCGCAATGCCGCCTGGAGCGGCAAGATGTATGCGCTCATCACCGGCTTCATGGAAGCCGGCGAAACGCCCGAGGAGGGCATCGCGCGTGAGATTCGCGAGGAAACCAGCCTGGAGCCGCTGGATCTTGACCTCATCGGCGTTTATGACTTCCAGCGCATGAACCAGGTCATCATCGCCTACCACGCACGCTGCGAGGGTGAAGTGCGCCTTTCGCCCGAGCTGGTGGAGTACCGTCTGTTCTCGCCCGCCACGGTCAAGTGCTGGCCCGCCGGCACCGGCTATGCGCTGGCCGACTGGCTGAGTTCGCGCGGCCATACCCCGCAGTTCCTGGACTGGCCCCAGGCCTGAAGGGGCGGCGATAAACTCGGGATCAACGGGGCCACCGAGCCGCCGGGCATAACGACGAAAAAGGGGACGCACCGATGACGGGCCTACAGGGACTGGTATTTGCCGAGCAGGACAACCATCTGCTGGCGCGGGTGCAGGCGGCGGATGACCGCCCGCAGCTTGACGAGGCTACGCTGCGCACGCTGCTGCAGCAGGCCGGTTATGGGCAATGGTTCTTGCAGGAGGGTGCGCTGGCCACGCTGCTGGCGCGTTACAACGCGATGCCGAGCGCGTTTGAGCTGACTATCGGCGAGCGACGCGATGCCAGCTTCCTGCTCGAGATTGCCAAGGATGCTGCCTGTGCCTGGATCAACGTCGAGCCGGCGCGCGGGGGTAAGCCACTGGCCTGCGAGGCGGTACGTCAGGCGTTGCAGGAAGGCGGTGTGGTGTTCGGCATCGATGACGCCACCCTGTCGCAGGTGTGCGACGTGACCGAGCCCGCCCATCTGCTGGTGGCCAGCGGGACGGCGCCAGTGCATGGCGACGATGCACAGTTCAAGCTGCTGGTCAACCTGGCGCGTGATCGTGCGCCCAAGGTCAACGCCGATGGTCTGATCGATTTTCGCGAACATGGTGACATTCCCTCGGTGGAGGTCGGCACGCCGCTGATGCGGCGCATCCCGGCCACCGCCGGTGTGGATGGGCGTGACGTACGCGGCAGCACGTTGGCCGCCACGCCGGGGTAGGACCACCCGTTTGCCGACAAGCTGGCGGGGGTGGCGGTGTCGGCCGACGACCCGAACGTGCTGGTGGCCACGCTCAAGGGGCAGCCGGTGTGCGTCGAGCACGGCGTGCTGGTCGAGCAGTTGCTGACGCTGGGCAATGTCGACATGGACTGCGGCAACATCACTTACGACGGCTCGGTGCGCGTGGACGGCGACGTGATGTCCGGCATGAAGGTGCATGTGAGCGGCGACATCAGTGTCACCGGCACGGTCGAAGGCGGGGAGCTCGAAGCCGGGGGCAACATCCAGGTCGGTGCCGGCATCATCGCCCACGCCAAGGTGAAGGCCGGTGGCTCGGTATCGGCCCGTTTCGTCGAGAACTCGCAGGTGTCGGCCGGCACAGTGATTGCCATCGACGACATGGCGCTGCAGAGTGACCTGCAGGCACTCAACCAGATCATGGTCGGCATCAAATCGCCACAGCGCGGCCGGCTGGTGGGAGGCTCGGCGCGCAGCATGATGCTGGTGTGCACGCCCATGCTCGGTGCCGAGTCCAGCGGCGTGACGGCGGTGCAGGTGGGTGTCAACCCGGTGCTGGAGGCGCGTCACCACGCGCTGGAGCAGCGCATCGAGAAGCAGGGCGCGGACCAGGAGAACCTGAAGAAGGTGGTCAAGCACCTGGCCCAGACCGGTGACAAGAACGGCATGCTGCCGCGCGCAAAGGCGTCCTGGCAGCAGGCGCTGCAGCTGTGGGCCCGTTCGCTGCAGGAGAAAGAGGAGCTGGAGCAGCAACTGGCGCTGTTCCGCCAGGCACGGGTGGAGGTTGGCTTGGGCGTGGCAGGTACCGTGGACCTGCTGTTCGGCAAGCAGTCGCGCCGCCTGCAGCGCCCTTTTGACGCCGGCGTGTTTTCGATCGACGAGGGTGGCCACGTCATCTTTACCGGCAAAGGGGCGGCCGCGGTGGTGGTGCACTGAGCGCCGAGCGGAAATTGCTTAAAATTGAAGCAATTGAAGGAACTGTGATGAATATCGACCGAGAACTCGACACCCGTGGCCTGAACTGCCCCCTGCCCATCCTGAAGGCCAAGAAAGCGCTGTCGGAAATGACCAGCGGCCAGACGCTGAAGGTGATTGCCACCGACGCCGGTTCGGTGCGCGATTTCGTGGCCTTCGCCAAGCAGACCGGCAACGACCTGGTGGAGCAGACCACCGAGGGCAAGGACTACATCCACGTCCTCAAGCGGCGGTAAGGTCTTGAGCCCTCTGCGCTCGCGCTGAGTTTTTCGAAGCGCGGCACAGATTGCAGGCGGCCTGCGTCAGGCTTGAGCCGAACCGAAAGCCGCGTCTCAGACTTTCAGTGTCTTCAGGTAGCCTCGGAAACTCGCCCCCACCTCGGGGTGCGCCAGTGCCAGTTCCACCGTCGCTTCAAGAAAGCCCTCCTTGCTGCCGCAGTCATAGCGCTTGCCGGCATAGGTGTAAGCATAGGCCGCTTCGTGCTTCAGCAGGCCGGCAATGCCGTCGGTGAGCTGGATTTCGCCCCCGGCACCACGCGGTTGCTGGCGGATCTGCTCGAACACGCCCGGCGTCAGAATGTAGCGACCGGCCACGGCCAGGCGTGAGGGCGCCACTTCCGGCGCGGGTTTCTCGACGATGCGCTCAATCTGCATGAGTCGCTCGCCAGCCGGCGTACCGGCCACGATGCCGTAGCGGCGCACCTGCTCCTGCGGCACCTCCTGCACCGCCAGCACCGACCGACCCAGTCGGTTGAAGACTTCGGCCATCTGCGCCAGCACGGGCTGGCCCCCGTGTGGCTCCATCATCAGATCGTCAGCCAGCAGCACGGCAAACGGCGCGCCTTCGGTCAGATGCTCGGCGCACAGCACGGCATGGCCCAGGCCCAGCGCGCGCGGTTGGCGCACGTAGGAGCACAGCATGTCCTCGGGCTGTACCGAGCGCACCAGGTCCAACAGGGCCCGCTTGCCGGCTTGCTCCAGCTCGTTTTCCAGTTCGTAGGCGGTGTCGAAATGGTCCTCAATGGCGCGCTTGTTGCGGCCAGTGACGAAGACCATATGGCGGATGCCGGCCGCATAGGCCTCTTCCACCGCGTACTGGATCAGCGGCTTGTCGACCACCGGCAGCATCTCCTTCGGCGCTGCCTTGGTGGCGGGCAGAAAGCGTGTGCCAAGGCCGGCCACGGGGAAAACAGCGGTCTTGATTTTGTTGTTCATACGCGCGAATCTCTTAACGTGCGGTGGCTTTATTCGGGAAACGCCGCGGAACCGGCTTTGCCGGGCCGCTGGCGTTGCCCCCTTGAGGGGGAGGCGGGGATAGCCGCCATGGGGGTGTTACTTTAATCGCTGCAGCTGATCTTGGATCTTGGCCAGCGTGGCCGTGAAGTCGGCCAAGCGCTTGTTCTCCTGCTCGATCACGGCCGGCGGCGCCTTGGCCACGAAGGCTTCGTTGGACAACTTGCCGCGGGCCTTGGCAATCTCGCCTTCCAGCCGTGTCGCTTCCTTGCCGAGGCGGGCCTTCTCGGCCGCCACGTCCACTTCCATATGCAGGCACAGGCGAGCCGTGCCAACCACGGCCACCGGTGCGGCCTGGGCGGCGGCCACCCATTCGGCCTCGGTCTTGAACACCTTGACCTCGCTGAGCTTGGCCAGGGTCTGCAGCACGGGCGACCACTGCGTGATGAAAGCCGCCTCGTCGTCGTTACTGGCCAGCGCATAGAGCGGCAGGCGCGTGGAGGGCGAGACACTCATCTCACCGCGCAGATTGCGGCAGGCGTCGACGAACTGGCGCAGGCGTGCCACCTCGGCCATGGCGTGGGCGTCAATGCGCTCGGGCTGGGCCACGGGGTAGGCGGCCACGCTGACCGACTCGCCGGCCCGGCCGGCCACCGGGGCCACTTTCTGCCACAGCTCTTCGGTGATGAAGGGGATCAGCGGGTGAGCCAGTCGCAGGATGGTCTCCAGCGTGCGGATCAGCGTGCGCCGGGTACCGCGCTGCTGCTCCGCGTTGCCGTTGTTGATCTGCACCTTGGCGATTTCAAGGTACCAGTCGCAGAATTCGTTCCAGACGAAGTCGTAAATCGTGTTGGCGACATTGTCGAGACGGTAGTCGGCAAAGCCCTGCGCCACCTGGGCCTCGACCTGCTGCAGCAGCGAGACGATCCAGCGGTCGGCGGCGCTGAATTCCAGATAACCTCCGCCGGGCACGCAGGAGCCCGCGGCATGGTCGGCCAGGCCGCAGTCATGGCCTTCGCAGTTCATCAGCACAAAGCGTGTGGCGTTCCACAGCTTGTTGCAGAAATTGCGGTAACCCTCGCAGCGCTTGCTGTCGAAGTTGATGTTGCGACCCAGCGAGGCCAGCGAGGCGAAGGTGAAACGCAGCGCATCGGCACCAAAGGCCGGAATGCCGTTGGGAAATTCTTTCTCGGTGTTCTTGCGCACCTGCGGCGCGGTCTCGGGCTTGCGCAGGCCGACCACGCGTTTGTCCAGCAGGGGCGCGAGCGCAATGCCGTCGATCAGGTCCACCGGGTCCAGCACATTGCCTTCGGACTTGCTCATCTTCTGGCCCTGCGCATCGCGCACCAGGCCATGAATGTAGACGTGCTTGAACGGCACCCGGCCGGTGAAATGGGTCGTCATCATGATCATGCGCGCGACCCAGAAGAAGATGATGTCGTAGCCGGTGACCAGCACCGTCGACGGCAGGTAGAGATCGAAGTCCTCGGTCCCGCTACCGGAGGGGCGCTCCACAGCTTCTGGCCACCCCATGGTGCTGAAGGGTACCAGGGCCGAGGAGTACCAGGTGTCGAGCACGTCTTCGTCACGGGTGAGCTTCTTGCCCGGCGCCTTGGCCTGCGCTTCGGCTTCGCTGCGCGCCACATACACGTTGCCCAGCTCGTCGTACCAGGCCGGAATCTGGTGGCCCCACCAGAGCTGGCGCGAGATGCACCAGTCCTGGATGTTGTTCATCCACTGGTTGTAGGTGTTGACCCAGTTCTCGGGCACGAACTTCACGGCACCGCTCTCGACGGCATCGATGGCCTTCTGCGCAATGCTCTTGCCGGTCGGGTCCTGGTCGGACACCTTGCTCATGGCGACGAACCACTGGTCCGTGAGCATGGGCTCGACGATCTGGCCGGTGCGCGTGCAGATGGGCACCATCAGCTTGTGCTTCTTGGTCTCGACCAGCAGGCCCTGGGCTTCCAGGTCGGCCACGATCTGCTTGCGCGCTTTGAAACGGTCCAGACCGCGGTACTTCTCGGGGGCGTTGTCGTTGACCGTGGCCTGCAGCGTCAGCACACAGATCATTTCCAGCTTGTGGCGTTGGCCCACCTGGTAGTCGTTGGGATCATGTGCCGGCGTGACCTTGACAACGCCGGTGCCGAACTCCTTGTCGACGTACTCATCGGCAATCACCGGAATCTGGCGGCCTACCAAAGGCAGGGTCACCATCTTGCCGATCAGCGCCTTGTAGCGCGCGTCCTCCGGATGCACCATCACGGCCACGTCGCCCAGCATGGTCTCGGGGCGGGTGGTGGCTACCACGACGCTGCCCGAACCGTCGGCCAGCGGGTAACGGATGTGCCAGAGCGAGCCGTCCTTCTCCTCGTTCTCCACTTCCAGGTCGGACACGGCGGACTGCAGCACCGGGTCCCAGTTCACCAGGCGCTTGCCGCGGTAGATCAGGCCCTGTTCGTACAGGCGCACGAAGGTCTCGGTCACCACCTTGGAGAGCTTGTCGTCCATGGTGAAGTACTCGCGGCTCCAGTCCACGCTGTCGCCCATGCGGCGCATCTGCGTGGTGATGGTGTTGCCGCTCTGTTCTTTCCACTCCCACACACGCGCCACGAAGTTCTTGCGGCCCAGGTCGTGGCGGCTGATCTTCTGCTCCTGCAGCTGGCGCTCCACCACGATCTGCGTGGCGATGCCCGCATGGTCCGTGCCCGGTACCCAGACCGTGTTGGCGCCCAGCATGCGGTGGTAGCGCGTGAGCGAGTCCATGATGGTCTGGTTGAATGCGTGGCCCATGTGCAGCGTGCCCGTCACATTGGGCGGCGGCAGCTGGATGGCAAAGGAGGGCGCACCGCCTTGGGCCTGGCCGGTGCCGCGGTAGCCGGCCCTGCCGTAGCCGCGCTTTTCCCACTCGGGGCCCCAATGCGCCTCGAGGGCGGCCGGCTCAAACGATTTGGACAGGCTGTTCAAGCCCGGTTGCTGGACGGTGTCGGTCATGGTGTAGGCAAAAAATGCAGAACGGCGCCGCGGGGCGCCGTTCCATGCAGGGACTGGAAACTGCCCCGATTTTACTGGGGCAGTCTGCCGCAGGCTCAGGCCGGCAATGCCTTCGCCGCCTGCAGGCATTCGGCCAGCACGTCCTTGCTGCCGATCTGGTTGGCCAGCAGGAGAATCAGGCGGGCGTTGAGCAGTTCCGACTGTTCGCGGCTCAGGCCGGTATGGGCATCGAGCAGCTGTTCGTAGAAGGCGTCGGCATCCTGGAAATGCAGGTTGGTTTTCATGGTGTCCTCCTCAGGATGTCAGGCCCAGGGCCTGTTCGATGGCCTGGATCAGGTCGGCGTCCACGCTCTCACCGGTGGCGGCGAGGTACCCGTCCGGCCGTACCAGGGCCCAGGCGTGACCGAACACATGGCAGGCACCCTGCAGGTGGCCCTGCGGGTCACGCACGTGTTCACGCGCCTGCGGCTGCGTGTCGGGGCCGACCACCTGCACGCAGCGCACCGGTGCCTGGCCAGCCAGTTGACGCAGGCGCTGTGCGGCGGCATGAGACATGTCCCCGAACACCAGCACCAGCAGGTCGCCGTCAGCCCACTCGATCAGATCGTTGACAGTGCCTCGGCTGTTGTCGGCCCAGCGGAAGGTCACGTTCTGCACCGACAGGCCGCCACTGCGGTCGCAAACGCTGGACTTCGTGTAGTTGTTGGCCATGGCCATGCGCCCGGTGTTGATCAGCGGGCGTGCAAACGAGTACTGGCGTGCCAGGCTGATCGCGGCGTTGCGGAAGGTGCGCTCCATGCCATCGGTTGGCCGCAGGAAGCGCGCGGTGCGGTTGGTCACCATCACGTTCTGGGCGGCGGCCTCGTGGCGCTCATCGTGGTAGCTGTCCAGCAGGCTGGCCGGGGCGCGGCCCTTGAGCACGGCCGCCAGCTTCCAGGCCAGGTTGTCGGCATCCGCCACACCGGTGTTGCCGCCGCGCGCGCCGAAGGGGCTGACGATCTTGGCCGTGTCACCCATGAAGAACACGCTGCCGATGCGCAGTTTGTCCAGGCACTGGCTGCGGTAGGCATAGGGGCCGACCCAGACGATCTCCGCGTCAGCCTCCACTTCCGGTCCAAACTGCTGCCGCAGCCGTTCACGCACCACGTCTTCGCGGCTCACGTATTCCGGGTCGGCGTTCGGTTCCATCTGGTAGTCGATGCGCCAGACGTCATCGGCCATCAGGTGCTGCCAGACGGCACGGTTGCCGTTGAAGGGCGCCTCGATCCAGGTGTGACGCTCTTTGGGCGGGTGGTTCTTGAAGCGCACGTCGGCAATGCACCAGCGGTCGTCACCGCGGCGCGAGGTCATGGTGGCACCGGTCCAGCCGTGGAACGGGGTGTGCGAGCCACTGGCGTCGATCACGTGCTCGGCCTCCAACGCGTAGCTGCCGGCCGGCGTGTCCACGACAAGCGTGCCGTAGCCCGCGTGCTGCTGGAAGCCGGTCACGCGCGACTTCCAGCGCAGGTCCACATGGCCCAGGCCGTAGATGCGCTCGACCAGGTAGCCTTCGATGTAGAACTGCTGGATGTTGATGAACGGCGGCTGGGCCGACAGACCGAAATTGCTCTGTTGGCGCAGGTCGAAGGAGTAGACCTCGTCCTGGCCGGCAAAGGTGCGCCCGACGCTCCACTGGATGCCCTTGGCGGCGATGCGTTCGTAGATGCCCAGCCGCTGGAAGATCTCCAGCGACTTCTGCGTGTAGCAGATGCCGCGCGAGGACGCGCCCTTGACGCCCACCGTGTTGTCCTCGTCCAGCAGCACCGCTGGCACACCCAACTTGGCCAGGCAGCACGCCATGGTCAGGCCGGTGATGCCGGCGCCGACGATGACCACCCGGTGGCGCAGCACCTCGCCACGCTTGAGTTCCGGCGGTTCGACGAACGGGTACTCGGGCAGTTCGTAGCCCGCGCCCTGGGTGAATTCGTAGCCGTTGGTGTAGGCGGTTTCGTGCCAAGCGGTGTTCATGCCTTGCCACCTTTCTGCGCGGCGGCGCGGGCCGCCACTTCCGGTCGATCGTTCTGCTGCGGCTTGAGCGGCGCGGCCACCTTGCCGGCGGCGCGGTCCTGCCGCCACTGCGCCTTGCGCGCCGTCCATTCGTTCAGGCGGGCATGCGCGGTGGTGCTCTCCTTGAGCATCTGGAACTCGTCGGCGACCTGGGCCGACAGCTCCAGGCGCACGCCATTGGGGTCGAAGAAATAGATGCTCTTGAAGATGTGGTGGTCGGTGACGCCGATCACCGCGATGCCGTGCGCCTGCAGCCGCGCCTTCATGGCCTCCAGCTCCGCAAGTGAGTTGAGCCGGAAGGCGATGTGGTTGACCCACAGCGGCGTGTTGGGGCTGGGTGCTGCGGCCTCGTCGTCGCCCAGGTCGAAGAAGGCGATGAAGGAGCCGTCCTGCAGGCGGAAGAAAAAGTGGGTGTAGGGGCAGTACTCGCCGGTGCTGGGGACGTGGTCGCTCTGGATGATGTGATAGAGCGGCAGGCCCAGGACGTCCTCGTAGAAGTGGCGGGTTTCCTCGGCGTCGCGGGCGCGGTAGGCGTAGTGGTGAAGCTGGTGGATGGCAGCCGGCGGGGGCAGGCTCGCCAGGACGGGGGCGCCGGGTGCGGCGGACAGGACAGCAT
>JAULXO010000039.1:0-34383 GCA_032118555.1 Hylemonella sp.
CGGCGCTGCACCGAGCAGTCACGCTCGAACAGGTAGACGTAGTTGCCTTGGGTGTCACCGAAGACCTGGATCTCGATGTGGCGCGGGCGCATGACGTACTTCTCGATCAGGACCGCGGCGTCGCCAAAACTGTTGATGGCCTCGCGCTGGCAGGAGGCCAGCGAACTTTCGAAGTCTTCGCGCTTTTCCACCACACGCATGCCCTTGCCGCCACCGCCGGCACTGGCTTTGATCAGCACCGGGTAGCCGATGCGATCCGCCTCATGCTGCAGCAGCTTGGTGTCCTGGTCGGCGCCGTGGTAGCCCGGCACCAGCGGCACGCCGGCCTTTTCCATCAGGCGCTTGGACTCCGCCTTCAGGCCCATGGCCAGGATGGCGGAGGCCGGCGGGCCGATGAAGACCAGACCAGCTTCGGCGCAGGCCTGGGCAAAGGCCTCGTTCTCGCTCAGGAAGCCGTAACCGGGGTGGATGGCCTGGGCACCGGTGGCCTTGGCGGCCTCGATGATGCGCTCCCAGCGCAGGTAGCTCTCGGCCGGCGCGCTGCCGCCGATGTGGACAGCCTCGTCGCAGACGGCCACGTGCTTGGCCTGCGCGTCGGCGTCAGAGTAGACGGCGACCGTCTTGATGCCGAGGCGCTTGGCAGTCGCCGCGACTCTGCAGGCGATCTCGCCGCGGTTCGCAATCAGGATCTTTTGGAACATGCTTCCTCCAGCAGGGAAAGATTCAGGCAAGCCGCCGCGGCCGCGGCGGAAGGGTGTTCGAGACGCGGCACATGCCCCAGCAGCGGCGCAGGCAACCTCGCCTGAATGGCCTGGATGTTGCCGTTCATATGTCCCATGGCCGGGTCCACCGTATTGGCCACCCAACCTGCCAACGTAAGGCCGCGCGCAGCGATAGCATCGGCGGTGAGCAGCGCATGGCTGATGCAGCCCAGGCGCAGGCCCACGACAAGGACCACGGGCAGACCGAGGTCACGCGCCAGGTCAGTCGTGTCATAGGCGTCGGTCAGCGGCACCCGGAAGCCACCCACGCCTTCGACCACCACGGCGTCGGCCTGGGCGCGCACCTGCGCGTAGCAGTCCAGAATCCTCCGGTACTCGATGACCACGCCATCAATGGCGGCCGCGATGTGGGGCGCGGCGGGCGTGCGCAGCAGGTAAGGCGTGGTGAGTTCGCGTGGCAGCTTCAGCGGTGCCGCGGCGTGGATCTGGTCCACGTCCTCGTTCCACCAGCATCCGTCGCGCAGTTCGGCACCCGCGGCCAGCGGCTTCATGCCAACAGCCCGCACGCCGGCGGCGCCCAGCGCATGCAGCAGGGCGCTGGTGACCAGCGTCTTGCCGATTTCGGTATCGGTGCCCGTGACAAAACAGGAGAAAGCCTTCATGGTGTGGTCGCGGATGCGGCGAGTTGTTCCAGGGCGGTCAGCAAGCGATTCACGTCGTCCGTGGTATGCGTCGCCGAAAGTGTGATGCGCAGGCGCGCCGTGCCCACAGGCACCGTGGGCGCACGGATCGCCGAGACCCACAGGCCCTGCTCGTCCAGCGCCTGCGCGGCAGCCAGCACGTCAGCGTTGCTGCCGATCACCAGCGGCTGGATCGGCGTGGGCGAAGCCAGATGCTTCCAGCCCGCGCGCACCGGCATGCCTGCCAATTGGTGCCGCAGCAGCTCCAGCTGGGCACGGCGTTGCTGCCCTTCCCGGCTGGCAATGATGTCGGTGCTGGTCAGCAGCGCGTGCGCCAGCGCGGGCGCCGAGGCCGTGGTGTAGATGTAGGGCCGGGCGCGTTGCACCAGCCAGTCGATCACGGTTGCATGCGCCGCCACAAAGGCGCCGCTCACGCCAGCCGCCTTGCCCAGGGTACCCATGTAGACGAGCTGCGGTGAGCGCAGATGAAAGTGCTCCAGTGCGCCACGACCGTGCTCACCCAACACCCCGAAGCCGTGCGCGTCGTCCACCACCAGCCAGGCGCCGAAACGCTCGCACAGCACCAGGATCTGCTGCAGCGGCGCAATGTCGCCGTCCATGCTGAACACGCTGTCGGTCACGACGATCTTTTGCGTCGCGGTGCTTGCCGCCAGCGCGCTTTCCAGCGCCGCCACATCGGCGTGCGGATAAACCGTGACCTGGGCACGTGCCAGCCGTGTGGCGTCGATGATGGAGGCATGGTTCAGCGCATCCGAAAGGATTTCGGTGTCCTTTGGCGCTGCGGCAGCCATTGCGGTGAGCACGGCCAGGTTGGCCATGTAGCCTGTGCTGAAGTACAGCGCTTCGGCGCGTTCCAGATGCGGGGACAGGAAGTCCGCCAGCCGCTCCTCCAGCTCTGCATGCGCCTTCGAGTGCCCGCTGACCAGGTGCGATGCGCCGCTGCCGGCGCCGTACAGGCGCACGCCATCCTTCAACGCAGCGGCAATGCGCTTGTCCGCGGCCAAGCCTAGGTAGTCGTTGCTGTTGAAGCTCAGCATGCGCCGGCCGTCCACCGTCATCTGTGTGGCGCAGGCGGTCTCGGCCGTGCGGCGGCGACGGCGCAGACCGGCAGCATCCAGGCGCTCGATTTCCTGCTGCAGACTGTCCATCAGCGGGAACGTCATGCCATCACCTCGTTGAAGGTGTCCAGCGTGCGCCGGGCGAGCTGACTGATCTCCTCGTCGCTCAGCACATAGGGTGGCATGAGGTAGACCGTGTGACCGATGGGGCGCAGCAACAGCCCGCGCTGCAAGGCCGACGTGAAGAAACGGCGCGAGAACGTGGCTGCGCGTCCGGGATCATCGATCACCGCATCAAACGCCCAGATCATGCCCCGACGGCGGAAATGCCGGACCCGCTCATCCGTGGCCAGCGGCAGCAGCGCTTCTGTCAGCTCATGCGCCGTGCGCCGGTTGGCGTTGAGCACGTCATCCTGCGCAAAGATGTCCAGCGTGGCCAGTGCGGCGCGACAGGCCAGCGGGTTGCCTGTGTAGGAATGGGAGTGCAGGAAACCGCGGGTGACGTCCGGGTCGTAGAAGGCCAGGTAGATGCTGTCGTGTGTCATCACCAGCGACAGCGGCAGGTAGCCGCCGCTGATGCCCTTGGAAAGGCAGACGAAGTCCGGCCAGATGCCGGCCTGCTCGCAGGCAAAGAAGCTGCCCGTACGCCCGCAGCCCACAGCGATCTCGTCGGCGATCAGGTGCACCTGATGCCGGTCGCAGATGGCGCGCAGCTGGCGCAGATATTCGGGGTCGTGCATGGCCATGCCGGTAGCGCACTGCACCAGCGGTTCCACGATCACGGCCGCCACCTTGCCGGCACGCTGGACCAGCAAAGCCTCCAGTTCAACCGCGGCGCGGCGCGCCACATCGGCCGCGCTTTCGCCCGGCAGGGCCAGCCGCGCGTCGGGCGAGGCCACCACATGGGCGCGCTGGATCAGCGGACCATAGGCGTCGCGGAACAGGGCCACGTCGGTCACCGCCAACGCACCGATGGTCTCGCCATGGTAGCTGCCCGAAAGGCAGACGAATTCCTGCTTGCCACCCTGGCCGCTGTTGCGCCAGGCGTGGAAGCTCATCTTCAGCGCAATCTCCACGGCCGACGCGCCATCCGAGGCGTAGAAGCAGTGCCCGAGCACCCCACCCGTCAGGGCCGCAAGCCGCTCGGACAGCTCGACCACGGGCGCGTGCGTAAAGCCGGCCAGCATGGCGTGCTCGAGCTTGTCGAGCTGGTCTTTCAGTGCAGCGTTGATGCGCGGGTTGGCGTGACCGAAGAGGTTGACCCACCAGGAACTGATGCCGTCCAGGTACTCGCGCCCCTGCGTATCCACCAGCCAGGGGCCATGGCCATGGCTGACCGGGATCAGCGGCACGGTCTCGTGGTGCTGCATCTGGGTGCAAGGGTGCCAGACGCTGCGCAAGCTGCGCGCGACCCAGTCCGAGGCATCGTGGGAAGTCTTCAGGAAACTCATTGGTCTATCGAAAACATTGCGGTGACTTTTCCTAAAGTCCGTCGGCCCTGAGTGGCAGCGGAGGCAGGGCGGCCTCGACGACCCGCTTCTCAAAGAAAGCCTTTAACTGAACTGGCAACTGCCTTGCAAAATCGACAACGGCAGCCTCAGATGTCGCCAGATTCTGCGGAATGAATACTCGAACCCACCCATATTCGTTTGCAGAGAAACGGAAATATTGGACTTCGTAGACAGGGCCCGGATTTGCAATGCTTTGCGCGCGAAGCCACTCTTTGGCTTGACTGTAGAAAGCATCGTTTGAGCTTGTAAGGTGAGATTTGCGTTTGAAGATCAGCAAACAGTCGGATTGACCATACGGGCTCTGGAAATCGTCTTTGAAGAGCGGGTCTTTTACTTGACAAGGCTCGTCCACCCACCGACTCACGTGGTGACTGCTCAGTGGCAGCTTGAGAACCACCCCTGCCTGCATTGACTTGGCATGGACGCTCATGGCATACGCGGTAAAAGTCTTCGGACGCGTTTCCTTGTTCATTCCGTACTGGTCGCTCGTGTGGTCCTGACGTTTTGCCACGAACGTCCAGGATCCGGCCGGCAGCTTCAGAGTCCTGGCCCCGATCGTCATTTGAAGGTCCTCAATCTGCTGCGGTGGATTACCCTCTTCGATGTCGATGGCGTGTGCCCAGTGAGTCACGACGACAGACCCCAACAGCACAACGGCACGCCATGCGCGCAACAGTCCCATGTTCATTTTCGTCTCCCTTTCTTTCATCAGACCCGGATTGAGCCCAGGCCGATTCTCACCGCGACCACGCCACCGTGGCCCAACCTTGGCCCGTCTCCAACCCTCGTGAGTGCCCCATGCTCCGAATTCCGGCAGGCCAGAACCCTCACATGCGGAACACGCCGAACTTCGTCTCTGGAATGGGCGCATTGAACGCCGCGCTCAGGCCCAGCGCCAGCACGCGCCGCGTGTCGGCCGGATCGATGATGCCGTCGTCCCAGAGGCGGGCACTGGCGTAGTAAGGATGGCCCTGTTCCTCGTATTGCTGGCGGATCGGAGCCTTGAACGCCTCCTCCTCCTGTGCGCTCCACTGGCCGCCCTTGGTCTCGATGCCGTCGCGCTTGACGGTGGCCAGCACGCTGGCGGCCTGCTCGCCGCCCATCACGCTGATGCGCGCGTTGGGCCACATCCACAGGAACCTCGGGTCGAAGGCGCGGCCGCACATGCCGTAGTTGCCGGCGCCAAACGAGCCGCCGATGATGACGGTGAACTTGGGCACCTGTGCGGTGGACACCGCCGTCACCATCTTGGCGCCGTTGCGCGCGATGCCCTCGTTCTCGTACTTGCGCCCGACCATGAAGCCGGTGATGTTCTGCAGGAACACCAGCGGCACCTTGCGCTGGCAGCACAGCTCGATGAAGTGTGCGCCCTTGAGGGCCGACTCGGAGAACAGGATGCCGTTGTTGGCCACGATGCCGACCGGCATGCCCTCGATACGGGCGAAGCCGCACACCAGCGTGGTGCCGTAGCGCGCCTTGAACTCGTCGAACTCGGAGCCGTCCACGATGCGGGCAATGATCTCGCGCACATCAAACGGTTTGCGCGTGTCGGTCGGAATCACGCCATACAGCTCATCGGCCGCGTAGCGCGGCGGCACCGGCTCGGTCAGGCTCACGGTTGGTGCCTTGCGCGCGTTGAGATTCTTCACCGCCATGCGCGCCAGCGCCAGCGCATGCAGGTCGTTCTGCGCCAAGTGGTCGGCCACGCCGGACAGGCGGGTGTGCACGTCGCCGCCGCCGAGGTCTTCCGCCGTCACCACCTCGCCGGTGGCGGCCTTCACCAGCGGCGGGCCGCCGAGAAAGATGGTGCCCTGGTTCCTGACGATGATCGCCTCGTCGCTCATGGCCGGCACGTAGGCGCCGCCGGCGGTGCACGAGCCCATGACGACGGCGATCTGCGCAATGCCCAATGCGCTCATGTTGGACTGGTTGAAGAAGATGCGGCCGAAGTGGTCGCGGTCCGGGAACACCTCGTCCTGGTTCGGCAGGTTGGCACCGCCGGAGTCCACCAGGTAGATGCAGGGCAGGCGGTTGGCCTGGGCAATCTCCTGCGCGCGCAGGTGCTTCTTCACCGTCATCGGGTAATAGGTGCCGCCCTTCACCGTGGCGTCGTTGCAGACGATCATGCAGTCGACACCGCTGACACGGCCGATGCCGGCGATCAGGCCGGCACACGGTGCCTCGTCCTTGTACATGCCATAGGCTGCCAGCGGCGACAGTTCGAGGAAGGGCGTGCCGGGGTCGAGCAGGCGCTGCACGCGCTCGCGCGGCAGCAGCTTGCCGCGTGCCGTGTGCTTGGCGCGTGCGGCTTCGCCGCCCCCTTGGGCAACTTTCTCCACCTGGGCGCGGAGGTCGTCCACCAGGGCACGCATGGCCGTGGCGTTGGCCTGGAAGTCGGCCGAGCGGGCATTGAGTTGGGTTTCCAGTATCGGCATGGGCGTCTTTCCCTACGCGGTTTCGGCACGCCCGACAGGACGGCCGTTGAATTGACGTTTACGTAAACGTCAATTGTGGCAGATTTCACCGCCCCGGCGACACGTGCCGGCCCATCTCAGGCCAGCAGGGTGGGCAGCTCGGCCATGTCGGCAAACACGACCGCCACGCCGGCGCGGCGGAAGGCATCGGCATCACCGTGCGGCACATAGGCGAACACGGTGGCCCCGGCGGCCAGACCGGCGGCAGCACCGGTCAGCGTGTCCTCCACCACGGCACAACGATGCGGCGCAGCCGCCAGCGCGGCAGCCGCCGCCAGGTAGACGTCCGGGTGCGGCTTGGAGCGCGGCATTTCATGGCCGCTGAAGATGCGGCCGGCAAAGTAGTCGTGCAGGCCGACCTTGCGCAGCTGCAGCTCGACCTTGTGCCGGTCGGCCCCCGAGGCGCAGGCAATGCGGGCGTCCAGCCGTTCGTGCACCGCATGCACCGCCTCGCGGGCGTTGGCCACGATCGCCAGTTCGCGCTCCAGTGCCGCATTGCGCCGCGCGCGGAACAGGGCCAACCATTCCTCGGTCAGCGGCTGGCCGGTCTCGCGCTCGATGCGGGCGCGCTGGTCCTTCACCATCTTGCCGACGAAGATCCGCATACACTCCGCCTCGCTGAGCGGCCAGCCGCGCTCGGCCAGCATGTCGCGCAACACCCGGTTGACGATGGGTTCGGAATCCACCAGCACCCCGTCGCAGTCGAACAGCACGGCCTCGAAACGCATTTGCTATGAATTCAGTAGCTGGCAGCGCTTACCAGGATTGGCCAGATGGCCGATTTCATTGGTGATCGCCGTCGACATAGAACCAGCGGCCGTCTTCGCGCACGAAACGGCTTCGCTCGTGCAGGCGCACCGCGCGGCCGCCGGGCTCACGCAGGCGGGCGACGAACTCGACCTCGGCATGCGTGTCATCCATCACCTTGTGCTCGCGCACTTCGAGCCCCAGCCACTTCACGCCAGCATCGAAGCTCACCTTCGATGGCCGCTTGCTGGCGTGCCAGGTGGCACGCAGGTAGTCGGACCGCTCCAGTACGAAGGCGCTGTAACGCGAGCGCATCAGGGCCTCGGCATTCGGCGCTGAACAGCCAGCGTAGTCCTCGACGTAGCGGCCGCAGCATTGGGCGTAAGGCAGGGCACGGCCGGCGGCATCAACGCGGCCACAGGGGCAGGCCTGCTGCATCAGCCGCCCTTCTTCGCCTTGCGTTGTTCCAGCGTCTCCACCGGGCCGCCGTGCTTGACCCATTCGGCAAACCCGCCCTCGATGTGCGCCACATTGGTCATGCCCATGTCCTGCAGCGTCTTGGTGGCCAGCGCGCTGCGCCAGCCGGCGCCGCAGAACAGGATGAAGTGCTTGCGCTCGTCGGCCCACATCGGCTTGTGGTAGGGCGACTCGGGGTCGACCCAGAACTCCAGCATGCAGCGCGGCGCGTGCGTGCTGCCGGTGACGGTGCCGTCCTTGAGCTCGCGCACGTCGCGGATGTCGACGATGTGCACCTGCGGGTCGTCCAGCATGGCCAGCACCTCGGGCACGGTGTAGGTCTTGACCTGGGCCATGGCCTCGTCGACGAGGGCGCGGAATCCTTTGGTGATGGGCATGGGGGCCTCCGTGGTTCAGGCCAGCGCGCGCTGGATCAGGATCTTCTGCACGTCGCTGGTGCCTTCGTAGATCTGGCACACGCGCACGTCGCGGTAGATGCGCTCGACCGGAAAGTCGCTCACATAACCATAGCCGCCCAAAGTCTGGATGGCGGCGCTGCACACCGTTTCCGCCGTCTCGCTGGCGAACAGCTTGGCCATGGCAGCCTCCTTCAGGCAGGGGCGGCCGGCGTCACGCAGCGCGGCGGCGTGCCAGGTCAGCTGGCGCGCTGCTTCCAGCCGGGTGGCGCACTCGGCCAGACGAAAGCCCACGGCCTGGTGCTCGAAGATCGGCTTGCCGAAGCTCTCGCGCTGCTTGGCGTAGTCGATCGCCACTTCCAGCGCGCTGCGTGCCATGCCGATGCTCTGCGAGGCAATGCCGATGCGGCCGCCCTCCAGCGCCCCCAGCGCGATCTTGTAACCCTCGCCCTCGGCGCCGATCAGGTTCTCGGCCGGGATGCGGCAGTTGTCGAAATTGATCTGCGCCGTGTCGCTGGAGTGCTGGCCCAGCTTGTCTTCCAGCCGCGCCACCACATAACCCGGCGCATCGGTGGGCACCAGAAAGGCGCTCATGCCCTTCTTGCCAGCCGCCTTGTCAGTCACGGCGATGACAATGGCCACATCGCCGTTCTGGCCGCTGGTGATGAACTGCTTGACACCGTTGATGATGTATTCGTCGCCCACCTTCTCGGCGGTGGTGCGCAGAGACGAAGCATCGGAGCCGACGTGCGGCTCGGTCAGGCAGAAAGCGCCCAGCAGTTGCCCCTGCGCCAGCGGGGTCAGCCAACGCTTCTTCTGCGCGGCGTTGCCGTGCTTCATCAGGATGGCATTGACCGGGCAGTTGGTGACCGAGATCGCCGTGCTGGTGCCGCCGTCGCCGGCCGCGATTTCTTCCAGCACCAGCGCCAGCGTGACATAGTCGAGGTTGGCGCCGCCGAACTCCTCCGGCACGCAGATGCCATAGGCGCCCAGCGCCGCCAGCCCCTGGTGCGCGTCTTTCGGGAAATGGTGCTCCTTGTCCCAGCGCGCGGCATTCGGCCACAGCTCCTGCTGGGCAAAGGCGCGCACGGCGTCGCGGATCATCTCCTGGTCTTGGGTCAGCAGCATGGACTTGTCTCTCGTAGGGTGTGATTGACGTTTACGTCAACGTCAATTATGCCCCCGCCATCCGGCCGCCACGCGCGGGGGCATCACCAGCCGTTGTAGCGTCGCCCGTCGTGGTGCAGGAAGGCGCCCTTGTGCGCGGGCGTGAGCGCCGCCAGGGTGCGGCGCATGGCACTGACGCTCTGCTGCGCCGTGAGCGGCGCGCCCGCGCCGCCCATGTCGGTCTGCACCCAGCCCGGGCACAGCGCCACCAGAATGGCACGCGGGTAGTCGTGCTGCGCCGCGGCCACCGCCATATTGAGTGCCGCCTTGCTGACGCGGTAGGTCCAGCCGTAGCTCGATTCCACCGCGCCGATCTGCCCCATGCCGCTGGTGATGAAAGCGAACCGTCCCCCCTGGCGTGAAGCCTCGACCAGCGGGGCAACCTGCGGAATGGCCTGCATGGCGCCCAAGACGTTGGTATGCATGACGCGGTCGAACTCGGGCTGCGTAGGCGGCGCCAACGCGCCTTCGCCAGACCACACGCCGGCCACATAAATGGCCAGGTCAATTTCCTCGCCGTCGAGCTGCCAGGCCAGGCCGCTGATGCTGGCCGGGTCGGCCACATCGAGCTTGAGGGCCGTCGCCCCCAGTTCACGCAGGCGCGTCAGGCCGGCGGCATCACGCGCGGTGGCGATCACCCGATCGCCCGCCTCGACATACTGGCGCACGAACTCCAGGCCGATGCCGCGCGACGCGCCGATCACCAGGACTGTCGCCATGACGGCGGCTCAGAGCCGGAAGGTGCCGACCAGCTGGTTGAGGTGCTGCGCCTGCTCGCGCAGGCTCATGGCCGCGGCGGTGGACTCCTCCACCAGCGCAGCGTTCTGCTGCGTGGCCTGGTCCATCTGCGTCACCGCGTCGCCCACCTGGTTCACGCCCTGACTCTGCTCCGAGCTGGCGGCGCTGATCTCACCCATGATGTCGGTCACCCGGCGGATGCTGTTGACCACCTCGTCCATGGTGCTGCCGGCCTGGTCCACCAGCGCACTGCCCTGCTCGACGCGCGCCACACTGTCGGTGATGAGTTGCTTGATCTCCTTCGCGGCTTCCGCAGAACGGCCGGCCAAGCTGCGCACTTCACCGGCCACCACGGCAAAGCCGCGGCCCTGTTCGCCGGCACGGGCGGCTTCCACCGCGGCGTTCAGCGCCAGGATGTTGGTCTGGAAGGCGATGCCGTCGATCACGCTGATGATGTCGTTGATCTTGCGGCTCGATTCGTTGATGCCCTTCATGGTGTCGACCACCTGGGCTACCACTTCGCCGCCCTGCACCGCCACGGTGGAGGCGCTCTGTGCCAGCTGGTTGGCCTGGCGGGCGTTGTCGGCGTTGTGCTTGACGGTGGAGCCGAGCTCTTCCATCGAGGCCGCGGTTTCCTGCAAGGCGCTGGCCTGGCTTTCGGTGCGCGCGCTCAAATCCTGGCTGCCAGCGGCAATCTCGTTGCTGGCGGTGGTAATGCTGTCGGTCGAATGGCGGACCTCGCCCACCAGCCGGCGCAAGGAGTCCTGCATGCGCACCAAGCCCTGCATCAGGCTGTTCTCATAACGGGTGGGCGGCACCTGGTAAGCCAGGTTGCCTTCGGCAATCTCGTGCAGGGCCTTGCGCGCATCGCTCGGGTCGCCGCCGAGTTCATTGCACACCGTGTTGCGCAGGTACCAGGTGAAGCCGGCCGACACCGCCACCGCCAGCAGCGCCAGCACCACGGCGAAGGTGATCAGTCGTGCGGTCTGGCGTTCGACGTCCGCCTGCGCCTCATCTGACGCCTTGCCGGCGGCCTCGACCTGCTTGAGCAGTTCACCCCGCAGCACACGCCAGGCCGGCGTCTCGGTGCTGTTGAGAAACTGGATCGTGTCAGGCGACTGCTCCTTGACCATCGCCATCACCTTCTCCTGCGCCTGGGCATGGACCGCGCGTAGCGCCGGCAGCTTGGCCAGACCCGCCTCGAAGGACGTGCCCTTGGCGATCTGGGTCGCTTCGGCATAGGCCTTGTCGTAGGCCGTGCGCGCAGCATCCAGGTTCTTGGGCGCCTGGGGATTAGCGGGGTCGAGCACGACGTTGCGCAGCGCCTGCCCCATCTGCAGACCCTGGGCGTACATCTCAGTCAGGCCGGCGCTGATGCGCTGCTCGGTCTCGATGTAGCGCTTGAACTCGTTCTTGGTGTAGATGAGCCCGCCGATGCTGCCGGCCAAGCCAAGCATGAACAGCGCCGCGGGGACCACGGCACACAAAAGAAGCTTGCTGCTGAATTTCATAGTCATAGGCTTAACTTAGGGTCGCGACAGAACACATTCTCTTTCATCGGCTGCTTATATAAGTCTCTAAATACCGAGGGGGGCATATTGCCCCCCTCTTTTTTCTCAGAATAGCAACAAATCAGAGCATTTCCAGCGCCACTGCCGTGCCCTCGCCACCGCCTATGCACAGCGTGGCCAGGCCGCGCTTGAGGCCGCGGGCCTGCAGGGCATACATCAGTGTCACCATGATGCGCGCGCCGGAGGCGCCGATCGGGTGGCCCAACGCGCAGGCGCCACCGTTGACATTGACGATGTCGTGCGCCACTTTGAGCTCTTCCATCAGCGCCATGGGCACCACGGCAAACGCTTCGTTCACTTCCCACAGGTCCACGTCCTTCACGCTCCAGCCGGCCTTGGCCAGCGCCTTCTGCGTGGCACCCACCGGCGCGGTGGTGAACCAGTTCGGCTCCTGCGCGTGCACGGCATGGGCCACGATCTTGGCCATCGGCTTGACGCCCAGCTTGGCGGCGGTGGAAGCGCGCATCATCACCAGCGCGGCGGCGCCGTCGTTGATGGACGAGCTGCTGGCGGCGGTGATGGTGCCATCCTTCTTGAAGGCCGGCTTGAGCGCCGGGATCTTGTCCAGCTTGGCCTTGCCCGGACCTTCATCGATGGAGATCACGGTGTCACCGGCACGGCCCTTGACCGTGACCGGCGCGATCTCGGCGACAAAGGCGCCGTTCTGGATCGCAGCCTGCGCGCGGCGCACGCTGGTGATGGCGAAGTGGTCCTGCGCCGTGCGGTCAAAGCTGTACTTGGCGGCGCATTCCTCGCCGAAGGTGCCCATGGAGCGGCCGGCCTCGTAGGCGTCTTCCAGGCCGTCGAGCATCATGTGGTCGTAGATCTTGTCGTGGCCCATGCGGTAGCCGCCGCGCCCTTTGAGCATGAGGTAGGGCGCGTTGGTCATGCTCTCCATGCCACCGGCCACAATCACGTCGGCCGAACCGGCAGCCAGCATGTCGTGCGCGAACATGGCCGCCCGCATGCCGGAGCCACACATCTTGGACAGCGTCACCGCGCCCGCGCTCTTGGGCAGGCCGCCCTTGAAACCGGCTTGGCGCGCCGGCGCCTGGCCCTGGCCGGCCATCAGGCAGTTGCCGAACAGCACTTCGTTGACGGCGTCCGGGGCGATGCCGGCGCGCTCAACCGCAGCCTTGATGGCCACGCCGCCGAGGTCGTGCGCGGCCAGAGAGGAAAAGTCGCCCTGGAACGCGCCCATGGGGGTGCGGGCAGCGCCGACGATGACGATGGGATCGGACATGGTGTGTGCTCCTGTGATGTATGCAAGTGGCCTGATTTTGCCGTGAAAGCCCTCGCAGCAGGGTTGCCCATGCCGTCCGGACGACTACGTATGCACCGCCCTACATGCCGGCCCGGTGCGGGAAGAAACGCCGGCTGCGCTCGTAGGGAAAGACGTCGTACACATGCCCCTGCCGGATGCGTGCCTGGTGGCTCTGCCAGAAAGCGGGGTCGAGCAGGTCGGCATGGTGCTGCATGAACACCTCGCGCACCGCTGGGTTACCCAGCAGGAAGGGGGCAAAGGTCTCGGGGAAGACATCGCGGGGACCGACGCTGTACCAGACCTCACCGCTCAGCTCATCCTCCTCGGTGCGCGGGGGTGGCACACGACGGAATTGGCAATCGGTGACGTACTCGATCTCGTCGTAGTCGTAGAACACCACCTTGCCGTGGCGCGTGATGCCGAAGTTCTTCCACAGCATGTCGCCGGGAAAGATGTTGGCCGCCACCAGGTCCTTGATGGCGTTGCCGTAGTCGATGACGGCACGCTCCAGCTGCGCCCGTGCCCGCACCGCTTCTGCATCGCTGCGCGCCGGATCAGCCGCGCCGGCATCGAAAGCCTCCTGCAGGTAGAGGTTGAGCGGGATCATGCGCCGCTCGATGTACAGGTGCTTGATGATGACCTCGGTACGGCCGTCACCGTCGCGGTCGCTGATCTCCAGCTGGCTGGGGGCGAACTTCTGGATCTCGGCAATCAGCGCGTCGTCGAAACGCTCGCGCGGAAAGGCCACCTCGCTGTACTCCAGCGTGTCGGCCATGCGCCCCACCCGGTCGTGCTGCTTGACCAGCAGGTATTTGCCCTTGACCTGCTCACGCGAGGTGTCCTTCGGCGGCGGGTACCAATCCTTGATGACCTTGAACACATAGGGGAAGGACGGCAGGTCGAACACCAGCATCACCATGCCCTTGATGCCGGGTGCGATGCGGAACTGATCGCTCGAATGCTTCAGGTGATGAAGGAAGTCGCGGTAAAAGAGCGTCTTGCCCTGCTTGGCCAGGCCCAGCGCGTTGTACAGCTCGGCGCGCGGCTTGCGCGGCATCATGCTGCGCAGGAACTGCACGTAGGCCGAAGGCACCTCCATGTCCACCATGAAGTAGGCGCGCGCGAAGCTGAACAGCATCAGCAGGTCGTCCTCGCCGAACAGCGCGGCGTCGATCACCAGCTGGCCGGCTTCGTTATGCAGGATGGGCAACGCAAACGGCACTTCGTGAAAACCGTTGATGATCTTGCCCACCACATAGGCGCCCTTGTTGCGGAAGAACAGGCTGGACAGCACCTGCACCTGGAAGTTGGCGCGCAGCTTGGCTGTCCCCAGCTGACTGTTGACCGCCGCCAGCACCAGGCCAATGTCGCGCGCCAGGTCCTCGAACGGGCGTTGCAAATCGAAGTTGCCGATGATGCGTGCCAGCGTCTCGCGCAGCGTTTCGTGCGTCGGGTAGTAGGCGCGGTAGGTCGGCTTCGCGGCCGGCTCCTCGTTCTCGATGTACTCGGTGCTGACCGCCGGACGCACGAAGATGAAGTCATTCTGGAAGTGGGTGCGGTGCAGGATCTTGGTGGTGACCGAGTTGAAGAAGGTCTCGGCCAGCTCGGGCTGGTGGTGGTCCACCAGCAGGCCGATGTAGTGCAGCTTGACCTGGTGCCAGATGTCCATCGGCTGGCGACCGGCCTGGAACTCCCTTTCCAGCCTTGTGACGCACTCCTTGACGCGCAGGTCGTAGAACTCGATGCGTTCACGCTGGGCACGCTGCTGGGCATGCCAGTCGGCGGTCTCGAAGCGGTGTTTGGCACGCGCCGACTCGGCGCGAAACAGGCGGTAGTGGCGGTTGAAGCCGTCCATCATCGCCTTGGCGATGTCGTAGGCCAGCGTCGAATCCAGCCGCTGCGGGAACATCGGGCGTGTCGCCGGCAGTGACCGGCGCTAGCGGCGCGCCGCGCGCACGCCCTGGATGGCGGCGCGGTACATGGGTTCGATGGAATCGGTGCTGCTGACCGTGACGCGCAGATCCTGCAGCAGGCCGTCGTCCACACCAAAGGCCCAGCCGTGGATGCTGACCTTCTGCTTCGCCGCCCAGGCGTCCATCATCACGGTGCTGACGCAGACGTTGACCACCTGCTCGATGACGTTGAGTTCCACCAGGGCGTCATGGCGGTGGCGCTCGGGCAGCGAATCCAGCAACTCGCGGTGACGGTCGCGCACGTCCTGGATGTGGCGCAGCCAGTTGTCGGCCAGGCCGATGCGTGCGCCTTCCAGCGCTGCTTGCACGCCACTGCAGCCGTAGTGGCCGACCACCATGATGTGCTCCACCTTGAGCCGCTCGACCGCAAACTGGATCGCCGACAGTGCATTCAGGTCCGAGTGCACCACCACGTTGGCAACGTTGCGGTGCACGAACACCTCGCCCGGGTCCAGGCCGGTGATCTGGTTGGCCGGCACGCGGCTGTCGGAGCAGCCGATCCACATGTACTTGGGCGTTTGCTGCTTCACCAGGCTGGTGAAGAAGCCCGGGCGCTCACGCTCCATCTGCTCGGCCCAGGCGCGGTTGTGGGAAAACAGGTCGTCGATGGATTTGCTCATGGGTCGATTGTCCTACAGGCCCTAGCGCTGCAGGCTGGTCCGCACATTCCAGTCCAGCAGGCCGAGCTGGGCGCGTGCCAGCGCGTCCTGCCGCGCATCGAAGGCGCAGGCCCCAGCCTGCGCACTGCCGGGGCTGCAGACGAAGCTGGTCGGATCACCCAGCGTCCAGCTGCCCTGCGCATTGCGCGCCGTGCCGTAGTAGTTGACGCTCAGGGGTGCGTTCAGGGCCGGGTTGGGTTCACGGGCCGGATCGCGCAGCAGGTCGCGGCCGGTGATGACATAGCCGCTGTGCACACCCAGCAAGGGGAACAGGGTCGGGAACATGTCGCGGTGGCTGGCCGGCAACTGGCGCTGCGGGCCACAGCGCAAGCCCTCGTCCCAGACGACAAAGGGCACCTGGCTCAGAAGATAGCGCCGCTCGGGCGTGGCATAGAGACCGAAGCTGCGCACATTGTGGTCACCGGTAGCGGCGATCACGGTGTTGGTGCGCAGCGGGCCGCGCTGCACCTCCTGCACCAGCCCGCCCAGCAGGTCGGTGGCGTAGTGGTAGGAGTCGATGTTGAGCCACAGCGTGTCGGCGTTGCGCTCGCCGCCCCACTTGGCCTGGTTGCGCTTCACGCGCGCGTACTCGGGCGGCAGGTCGTAGGGCGGGTGGTTGGTGGCGGTCAGCACGAAGACGAACAGCGGCTTGTCCTGCGGTTTCTTCAGCCGCTCCGACAGGTAGCGGAACACGTAGCTGTCCCATACACCCCAGATGCCCAGCGCGGCCTCCGGGTAGGCGGCCTTCAGGTGACTGGCGTCGACCACCTCGTCAAAGCCCTGGGTCTTGAGCACACGGTCGAGCTCGCGCCAGCCGGCGCGCGCCGAGGTAACGAACAGCGTGTGAGAGCCGGCCTGCTTGAGCACCAGCGGCACCGACCACGGAATCGGTTTGCTGCCCTGCACGCCCAGCGTCAGCGGCGTGATCGGGGTGGAGAACAGGATGGCCTCGAGCGAGGGATGCGTGCCGGGCTGGGCCGAGTCGAAATTGGAGAAGTGGCAGGCGTTCGTCAGCGTCGGCGCCAACCGGCCCAGCACGTCAAACTCCTTGCGGTCGTGGTACAGGAAAGGCTCGGCGCTCCACGACTCCATCAGGAAGAACAGCAGGTTCTTGCGCGGCGCCTGCGCCTGCGCGCCGTGCGCCAGCAACGCATGCCGCAGCGCGGTCTCGTCCACCGCCTCGATGCCGAGCGCACGCGCCGCGGCCAGCGGCGAGTCGTAGCCCAGGCGTTTGAGGCCGAGCAGCGGGTCGTTGAAGTTCTGCGAGTCGCGCCGCCGGTCCCAGGCGAACTTGAGCGCGATGACGCCGTTGGGCACCATGTCGTTGAGGAACTGCGAGGTGGTGACCGAGACGTTCTGCCGCCCCAGCGCCATGGCACGCAGCGTGCCCTTGGTGGTCAGCACCAGCAGGAACAGGCCGAGCAGCACGCCCACCGTGGTCAGCAGCACCGGCACGCGTCGTTCGGCAATGCGCCGGTTCAGACCACGGCTCAGACGGCCGTAGAGCGCGCGGCGCCCGGCGATGGCCGCCAAGCTGGCGACTGCCAGCACCGCCAGCGTCAGCACGACGGGGAAGTCGCGCCAGATGGTCTGCAGAATGGCCTTGGTGTCGTCCTCAAAGAAGCCGAACACCACCGGGTCGATCGGCGTCTTGTAGAAGCCGAAGTAGTGCAGATTGATCAGTGTGGCGGTGACGAAGAGGAAAGCCACCGTGCCCGCGAACCAGCCATGGAAGCGCGCCGGCACGATGAGCAGCAGCGGCCACAGCAGCAGGGCGGCGGCGGCACAGACCTTGAGGTCGAAGCGCGCGCCCTGGAACACCACGGCCCACAGGTCCGACCACGGGGCGCTGAAGCCCTCGGGCCAGTGCCAGGCGATCTGGCCCACCCGCAACACGGACAGCGTGAGCGCCAGGCACAGCACCAGGGCCCAGGCCTGCAGCGTGGCAGAGGCCACGCCGCCGAGCAGATGCTGGCCGAAGGTGCGCAGCGAAAACTTCATCGTGAGACTTCCCTTGTCGAGGGAAGTATTGTGCCGCCGTCGCGGCGGCAGCGGGATGACGGCCCCGTTACATGGTCTCGGCAAACAGCTCGCGGCCGATCAGCATGCGGCGGATCTCGCTCGTGCCGGCCCCGATCTCGTACAGCTTGGCATCGCGCCACAGGCGGCCGAGCGGGTACTCGTTGATGTAGCCGTTGCCGCCATAGATCTGCACGCCCTCACCGGCCATCCAGGTGGCCTTCTCGGCCGTCCACAGGATGACGGAAGCGCAGTCCTTGCGCACCTGGCGCACATGTTCGGCGCCCAGCAGGTCCAGGTTCTTGGCCACGGTGTAGGCAAAGGAGCGGGCCGCCTGCAGCACGGTGTACATGTCGGCCACCTTGCCCTGGATGAGCTGGAACTCGCCAATGCTCTGGCCGAACTGCTTGCGGTCGTGGATGTAGGGAATGACGTTGTCCATCACCGCCTGCATGATGCCCAGCGGGCCGCCGGTCAGCACGGCACGCTCGTAGTCCAGGCCGCTCATCAGCACCTTGGCGCCGCCGTTGAGGGCCCCGAGCACGTTCTCGGCAGGCACTTCGACGTTCTGGAACACCAGTTCACCGGTGTGGCTGCCACGCATGCCCAGCTTGTCGAGCTTTTGCGCAATCGAGAAGCCCTTCATGCCCTTTTCGATCAGGAAGGCGGTGACGCCGCGCGCGCCAAGCTCCGGCTCCGTCTTGGCGTAGACCACCAGCGTGTCGGCATCGGGGCCGTTGGTGATCCACATCTTGTTGCCGTTGAGGACGTAATAACCGCCCTTGTCTTCGGCTTTGAGCTTCATGCTGATGACGTCAGAGCCAGCGCCCGGCTCGCTCATGGCCAGCGCGCCGACGTGTTCACCGCTGATCAGCTTGGGCAGGTACTTCTTCTTCTGCGCCTCGTTGCCGTTGCGCTTGATCTGGTTCACGCACAGGTTGCTGTGCGCGCCGTAGGACAGGCCCACCGAAGCGCTGGCGCGGCTGATCTCTTCCATGGCAATCATGTGTGCCAGATAGCCCATGTTGGCGCCGCCGTATTCCTCACCCACGGTGATGCCCAGCACGCCCAGGTCACCCATCTTGCGCCACAGGTCCATCGGGAACTGGTCGTGGCGGTCGATCTCGGCCGCACGCGGGGCGATCTCGGCCTGGGCGAAGTCGCGCACCGCGTCGCGCAGGGCATCAATGTCGTCGCCAAGCTGGAAGTTGAGTCCGGGCAGGTTCATGCAAGTCTCCGTCAGGGTTTCAATAGGTTTGGGGTACGGGCACCAGGGTCTGCTGCATCACGGCGCACGGGCTGCGCTTGCCGCTGGCGTCCACATGCACCACCTCGGCGGTGGTGACGATGATGCGTCGCCCCGCCTTGACCACATGGCCGATGGCATGCAGCTCGCCACCCTGGAAGGCCGCGAGGAAATTGATCTTGTATTCGACCGTGGTGACCTCCATGCCCTCGGGGGCCAGGGTCAGCCCGGCGTAACCACCGGCAATGTCGGCCAGTGCCCCCATGGCGCCGCCATGAAAGCCGTTCTGCTGCTGCGTCACCTTGTCCGAATACGGCAAGGCGATCTCGCACAGCCCCGGTTCAACGCGCAGCAGGCGTGCACCCAGGTGGCGCATCAGGCCTTGGCGCTCGAAGCTGGCCTGCACTCGGGCGTGCTCAGGCGCCATGGCTCTTCTTTCCACGCTTGGCCTCGGCCTTGACCAGCAGGGCACGCGCCTCACGCTGGTGCGCCTTGATCTCGTCCAGGTTGGCCTGCAGGTCGGCCATCTGCTCCTCCACCTGCTTGCGGTGCAGGGCCAGCACGTCGAGGAACTTCTGCAGCTGCGGCCCGGTGTCACGCGGGCTGTCGTACATGTCGATGATGTCCTTGGCCTCGTTCAGGCTCAGGCCCAGGCGTTTGGCGCGCAGTGTCAGCTTCAGCCGCGTGCGGTCGCGGCCGCTGTAGACGCGAATGCGGCCGCCCGGTCCGCTGCGCGTGGGCTGCAGCAGACCCATGTCTTCATAGAAGCGGATGGCGCGCGTGGTCAGGTCGAATTCCCGGGCCAGATCGCTGATGCTGTAGGTGATTGCCATGGGTATGTGATCAAACAGAGGCGACAGCGCCGATGCAACAGCACACTTACAATGAAGCGCACCCATTGACGTTTACGTAAACGTCAATTATGTCGCAAAACCATGCCCATGAACGAACTCGAACGCCAGCTGCACTACCCCCTGGGCGAGACCCTGCCCGCCCCCGGCACCACGCTGGAAGTTGCCCCCGGCGTGCGCTGGATCCGCATGGCGCTGCCGTTTGCGCTCGACCACATCAACCTCTGGCTGCTGCGCGACACGCTCGACGGGCGTGAGGGCTGGACCGTGGTGGACTGCTGCATCAGCCGCGACGAGGCCAAGGCGCAGTGGGAACAGCTCTTCGCCACCGGATTCGAAGGGCTGCCGCTGCTGCGTGTGATCGTGACGCACATGCACCCGGACCACATCGGCCTGGCCTGGTGGCTGTGCCAGCGCTGGAGCACGCCCGAACACCCCTGCCGCCTGTGGATGAGCGCCACCGACTACAACCTGGCGCGTGTCGGCTCGGCCGGCACCAACGGCTTCGGCGGGGACAGCGCTGCCCTGTTCTTCGCCTCGCACGGCCTGCGTGACCCGGTGTCCATGGACAAGATCCGCGAACGTGCCAGCTACTACCCGACGCTGGTACCCGCCGTGCCGCGCCAGTTCCGCCGCCTGATGGACGGCGATGCGCTGGCCATTGGCGGGCGCACCTGGCGCTGCATCAGCGGCTATGGCCATGCGCCGGAGCACATCGCGCTCTACTGCGAGGAGCTCAAACTGCTGATCGGTGGCGACATGATGCTGCCGCGCATCTCCACCAACGTCAGCGTGTTCGACATGGAGCCCGAAGCCAACCCGCTGCAGCTGTTCCTGCAGTCGATCGACAAGTTCAAGGCATTGCCGGCAGACACCTTGACCCTGCCTTCGCACGGCAAGCCCTTCACCGGCCTGCACCGGCGCATCGAGCAACTGCACGCGCACCACCGTGACCGGCTGGCCGAGGTGCTGCAGGTCTGCACAGAACAACCCTGCAGCGCCGCCGACGTGCTACCCGTCCTGTTCAAACGCGCACTCGACCTGCACCAGACCACCTTCGCCATGGGCGAGTCGATCGCCCACCTGCATGCGCTCTGGTACGAGGGACGGCTGCAGCGTACGCGCGACGCCAACGGTGTCTACCGCTTCAGCGCTTGCCCCTGAAGCGGGCGTCAGCGCCAGAACCACGGCAGCCAGGCCGCCGCCGCCACCAGCGCCAGCCCCGCCGTCACGATCGAGCCGAAACGGCTGCCGCCGGCCGCATAGGCCGCCACCACTTTGCTGATGCTGTTGGTGCTGAAGGCCAGCAGCACGGCCGTCAGCATGGTTGTGGCGTCGATCTGGTTCTGGCCTGCCAGCAGCATGACCGCAGCCGACGCCGAATGCATGTCGGCCAGGCTGGCCAGCGCCGTGGCCGCATAGGTGGCCAGTTCGCCAAACGTCCTTTGCATCCACCCCACGGCCACCGTGATGGCCGACAGCAGCAACGCCAGCCCGATCGACTGCCACAAGCTGAACGCACGGCCCTTCACATCGCCGTCATGCGGCGGCGCCTCGCTGCGGCGGTAGGCCGCCAGCCCCAGCGCCAGCGCCGTGATCAGCGCGCATCCCATGGCCGGCGCCAGCGTGCGCAGGGCGGCCGGCTGCAACACCAGCGCCATCAGCAGCACCTGCAGGGCGGTGGACACGGTGGAGAACCACGCCCCTGCCACGCAAACCCCGCGTAACTCCGGCTGCTTGGCGGCGCGCGCACCCATGGCCGCGACGGTGGCGGTGCTGGAGACGAAGCCCGCCACCAGGCCGGACAAGGGCATGCCCAGCCGCGCCCCGAACAGGCGCAGCGCCACATGCCCGAGCGCCTGCACCGCCATGATCAGCACCACCAGCAGCCACACCGTGCGCGGGTTGACGCCAGCCAGCCAGGTGATGGACTGGTCGGGCGCCAGCGGCAGGATGATGAGCGCCGAGCCCGCCAGCACCAGCGCATCGCGCAGTTCCTGCTCCGACAGCGTGCGGGTGGAGAAATGTTGCAGCGGCTCGCGCGCGGCCAGCAGGCCGGCCACCACCACACCGCCCGCCGCCGCCACGGCCGGGTAGGGCACGGTGAGCACGCCCAGCAGGAAGGTGACGAACAGCGCCATCTCGGTGGTCACGCCCGGGTCGGGCGAGCGATCCTTGAGGTGCGACACCACCGCCAGTGCCGCCACGAAGACCGCCGCGATGGCCGTGAGCCAGGGCTGGTCCAGCAGTTGCACGCCGGCGCCGGCCAGCGCCACCAGCGTGAAGGTGCGGATGCCGGCAAAGTGCCGCGTGGGCCCGCGGCCCTTGCGGCGCTCGCGGTCAACGCCGATCAGCAGACCCAGCCCCAGGGCCAGGCCCATGCTGGCCAGCGATGTGCCATCAATGACCACGACGCACCCTCCTGCTTGCAACGCACACCATCGTGCGCGCAAGATGACAATACCGGGAAACGCCGTGGAACCGGCTTTGCCGGGCCAATGGCGTTGCCACCTGGAGGGGGGTGGCGGAGCGACACGCCGTGCGCGCAGCCTGGGGGTGCTTCATATCAGTGCCAACGGGGCAGCAGCTCATCCTTGAGCTGGCCGCGCAGGACCTCGTAATCCGGCACGACCGAGCGCACCGTGTCCCAGAAGCGCGGGCTGTGATCCATCACCCGCAGATGGCTCAGCTCGTGCGCCACCACATAGTCGATCACCGACTGGTTGAAGTGGATCAGGCGCCAGTTCAGGCGGATGGCACCATCGCTGCGTGCGCTGCCCCAGCGCGTGCCAGCGCTGCTCAAGGACAGCTTGCGCCACTGCACCTGCAGTTGCGGTGCGAAATGGTTCAGGCGTGCGGTGAAGACGCGATGCGCCTGGCGCATCAGCCAGGCCTGCACCGCATCGCGAATCTGCGCGTGCGTCGCGGTATGCGGCAGACCGATGTGCAGCGTCAGGCGCGGCACGCCGGCCAGCGTCAGGTTGGGTGCCTCGGCATCGGTGCGCAGCACCACCTCCACCCCTTCCGACTGCAGGCTGCCGCCCACCGAGGTGTAGGCGTGGCGCGGATCGAGCACCACGATGACCGTCTCCCCCAGGAAGGGGAAGGTGGCGCCGTCCTGCCACGCGATGTGCGCCGAGGCCAGTCGCTGCTGGCGTTCGCGCGCTTCGCCCAGCTTGCGCACGATCCAGCGGGCCTTCTCCTGCAGCGCGGCCTCGACCTCATACAGCGGCACCCAGCGCGGCGCACTCACTACCAGGCCGTCCGCCCCCACGGCCATGCCGATGGTGCGGCGCTTGCCGCGCTTGAACTCGTAAGCCACCACCGCCTCGCACAGCCGCGTTTCGCGGTTGGCGCGCGGGTGTGCAAAGTGCGCCGGCGTCATGACGCTGGTTATCGGCGCCGCCGGCACGGACGGCCCGATGAATTCATTTGCTATTGAATCAGGAGCTGCTGGCGCATATGGGACGGGCGCTGGAGCTCGATTTGACTTGGATTTCTGCGGCACGGCAGCCACCGGCACCGGTGCACTGTCGAACAGATCGAGGGCAAGCTGCAGGAACCTCATGCCCATGACTCTACCGAAAATCACGACCCCGGCCGGACGAAATGCCCCCACCCGGGAAACGCCGTGGAACCGGCTTGGCCGGGCCACTGGCGTTGCCCCCAGCAAGGGGGGCTGAGACCTGCGGCTCCAAGCCTGCCTGCGCAGGCTTGGACAGGTCGAAGAGCCCCGGACTCCGGCCGGGGCCCCACGGCGGCAAGCGACACGAAGTGCGCGGAGCCTGGGGGTGTGCCATCAATAAGCTTCGGGGTCGAGCCGCCGCATCTCGGCCTCGATCCAGGCCTCAACTTCCTGCATCAGCTCGGCCGGTTCGCGCCCTTCGCTGGGAATGGGCTTGCCGATGGACACGTCCACCACGCCCGGCACCTTGATGAAAGCCTTGCGTGGCCAGCACTTGGCCGACGTCACAGCCACCGGAATCACCGGTGCCCCCGTGGCCACGGCAAGCCGCGTGCCACCGGTCTTGTACGTGCCTTGCTGGCCGCGCGCAATGCGCGTGCCTTCCGGGAACATGATGATCCACACGCCGCGCGCCAGCAATTCCTGGCCCTGCGCCACCACCTTGGCAAAGGCCTGCGAGCCCTGCTTGCGGTCGATGTGGATCATGTCGAGCCGGCCCATGGCCCAGCCGAAGAAAGGCACCTGCAGCAGCTCCTTCTTGAACACGTAGGCCAACGGATGCGGCATCAGCGTCGGCATCAGGAAGGTCTCGAAGGTGGACTGGTGCTTGACCAGCAGGATGGCCGGGCTGGTCTCCCCCAGCGGCAGGTTCTCGTAGCCGCTGACGCGCACCTGGATGCCGAGGATCACGCGCGCGCCGTCGATGGCCCAGCGCAGCCAGCGCACCGCCATCCAGTACAACGGATTGCCGCGCACGCGGATGGAGGCCAGCAGCATGATGATGGCCCACGGCATCACCGTGACCAGCATCCAGAGCGTATGAAGCAGAGAGCGAAGCAGGGGCATGCGTGGTTCTTCGTTTGGCGGCGTTGTTCAAGCGGCGTTGTCGCGGGTCACCAGGTAGTCGGCAAAGGCCAGCAGGTTCTCGTGCACGCGGGTGCCGGCGGGAAAGTTGTCAGGCAGCGGCTGGCCGCGCAGCGCCTCACCCTTGCCAGTGAGCACCAGGTGCGGCTCGCAGCCGACGGCAGCACCCGCGATGATGTCGCGCGCCGAGTCGCCCACCGTGGGCACCCCCTTGAGGTCGATGCCATAGCGCTCGCCGATCTGCTCGAACAGCCCCGGCTGCGGCTTGCGGCAACGGCAGGCCTGGTCGGGCGCATGCGGACAGTAGAAGATGGCCTCAACCCGGCCGCCAGCCGTGGCCAGCAGCTTGTGCATCTTGGCGTGCATGGCGTTGAGGGCTGCCACGTCAAACAGGCCACGCCCCAGCCCCGACTGGTTGCTGGCCACTACCACATGCCAGCCGGCATGGTTCAGCTTGGCAATCGCCTCCAGCGCGCCGGGCAGCGGTTTCCATTCGGCCTCGGACTTGATGTAGTCCAGACTGTCTTCGTTGATGGTGCCGTCACGGTCGAGAATGACGAGCTTCATGTTGCTCATGACACCAGGCGGGACAGGTCGGCCACGCGGTTCATGGCGTCGTGGAGGCTCTTGAGCAGGCCCTGGCGGTTCAGGCGCAGGTCCATTTCCTCGGCATTCACCATCACGTCGTCAAAGAAGGCGTCCACCGGTGCGCGCAGCGCCGCCAGCGTCTTGAGCGAGGCAGTGTAGTCGCCAGCCTCGAACTGCGCATTGGCTTTCGGCACCACATCCTTCATGGCAGCGTAGAGGGCCTGCTCGGCCGGCTCCTTCAGCAGCACTTCACTGACGTGGGCGTCAACCTCCTGTGCCTTCTTCAGAATGTTGCCGATGCGCTTGTTGGCAGCAGCCAGGGCCGCAGCCTCCGGCAGCGCGGCGAAGGCGCGCACGGCGGCCAGGCGCTTGGTCACTTCCCCCAGTCGCTGCGGCTGCAGTGCCAGCACGGCATCGACTTCCTGCGCGCTGTAGCCCTGCTCACGCAGGCTGCCGGCGAGGCGGTCGTAGATGAACTCGGTCAGCGCTGACGTGGCATCGCTGATCTTGTCGCCAAAGGCCGGCACGGCGGCAGACAACAGGGCGCCCAGATCTAGCGGAAGATCCTTCTCGCTCAGCATACGAATCACGCCCAAGGCGTGACGGCGCAGCGCAAACGGGTCCTTGTCACCGGTCGGCAGGTTGCCGATGCCGAACATGCCGACAAGAGTCTCCAGCTTGTCGGCCAGTGCCACCACGAGGCCCGTGGTGTTACGCGGCAGTTCGTCACCAGCGAAACGCGGCTTGTAGTGGTCTTCGATGGCATTGGCGACTTCGTCACCCAGGCCGTCATGGCGCGCGTAGTAGCCGCCCATGATGCCTTGGAGCTCGGGGAACTCACCCACCATATCGGTCAGCAGGTCGGTCTTGGCCAACTCCGCGGCGCGCTGCACACTGGCAACCAATTGCGGATCGAGCTTGTTCGCGATGGCTTCGGCAATCTGGCGCACTCGTTGCGTACGTTCACCCTGCGTGCCCAGCTTGTTGTGGTAGACCACCTTGCCCAGCCCCTCGACGCGCGAGGCCAGCGTCTTCTTGCGATCCTGGTCGAAGAAGAACTTGGCATCGGCCAGACGCGGGCGCACCACGCGCTCGTTGCCGCCGATGACGGCGCTGGCGTCGCTCGGGCTGATATTGCTGACCACCAAGAACTTGTTGGTGAGCTTGCCGGCGGCGTCGAGCAGCGGGAAGTACTTCTGGTTGGCCTTCATCGTCAGGATCAGGCACTCCTGCGGCACATCGAGGAACTCGGGCTCGAACTGGCATACCAGCACGTTGGGGCGCTCGACCAGCGCGGTCACTTCATCGAGCAGCGCATCGTCCTCGATCGGGCGCGCACCGTTGCCCACCTTCGCGGCCGCAGCGGCCAGTTGGCGTGCAATCTCGGCCTTGCGCTCGGCGAAGGAGGCGATCACGGCCCCTTCGTTCTTCATTACCTCGGCGTAGGTATCGGCGTCCGCAATCGTCACGGTATCGGACTTCGCCTCGAAGCGGTGGCCGCGGGTAGTGTTGCCGGCCGTCAGGCCCAGCGCCTTGACCGGCACCACGGTGCTGCCGTGCAGCGCCACCAAGCCATGCGCCGGGCGCACAAAGTTCACGCTGCTCCAGCCGGGCAGTTCGCAGTCGGTCTCGAGCTGGTAGCTCATGACCTTGGGAATCGGCAGCTTGGCAAGGGCTTCTTCCAGCGCCTTCTGCAGGCCGCTGTCGAGCGTGGCACCGGTGACCAGGCTGTCGTAGAACAAGGCTTCGGCCTTGCCGTCCGGCGCACGCTTGAGCGCGGCTACGGCAGCGGCCGGGTTGGACACATCGGCGCCGAGCGCGCTGAGCTTCTTCAGCAGCGCGGGGGTGGCCTGGCCGTCGGCCGTCAGGCCCACCGCCACCGGCATGAGTTTTTGCTGCACGGCCTTGTCTTCGGCCTTGAGCCAGACGTGCGTAACATGCGCCGCCAGCCGACGCGGCGAGGCGTAGGCGGTAACCGCGGCGTCGGTACCGGCCAGCCCCTGGGCCTTGAGTTGCTCAAATAGCACGCTGGCAAAGGCGTCGCCGAGTTTCTTCAGCGCCTTGGGCGGCAGCTCTTCGACAAACAGTTCGACGAGAAGGTTCTTGGTGGTCATCTGCTTCTTTCCCCTGCCTCAGGCTGCCTTCTTCGTGATCTGTTCCACCCACTCGCGCGGTGCCATGGGGAAGCCCAGGCGCTCGCGGCTCTCGTAGTAGCTCTGGGCGACAGCGCGCGCCAGGTTGCGGATGCGGCCGATGTAGGCAGCGCGCTCGGTGACGGAAATGGCGCCGCGCGCGTCCAGCAGGTTGAAGGTGTGCGCGGCCTTGAGCACCTGCTCATAAGCCGGCAGAGCGAGCTGCTGCTCCATCAGATGCTTGGCCTGCTTCTCATACGCCGTGAAAGCGGTGAACAGGAAATCGGCATCACTGTGCTCGAAGTTGTAGGTCGACTGCTCGACCTCGTTCTGGTGATAGACGTCGCCATAGCTCATGGTGTCGGTCCACTTCAGGTTGTAGACGTTGTCCACGCCCTGCAGGTACATGGCCAGGCGCTCCAGGCCGTAAGTGATCTCACCGGTGATGGGCTTGCAGTCGATGCCGCCGACCTGCTGGAAGTAGGTGAACTGCGTCACCTCCATGCCATTGAGCCAGACCTCCCAGCCCAGGCCCCAGGCGCCCAGCGTGGGGTTCTCCCAGTCGTCCTCGACGAAGCGGATGTCGTTCTTCTTCAGGTCGAAACCCAGTGCTTCCAGCGAACCCAGGTAGAGCTCAAGGATGTTGCTCGGTGCCGGCTTGAGCACCACCTGGTACTGGTAGTAGTGCTGCAGGCGGTTCGGGTTCTCACCGTAGCGGCCATCCTTCGGCCGGCGGCTGGGCTGCACGTAGGCGGCCTTCCACGGCTCGGGGCCAAGCGCTCTCAAAAATGTAGCTGTGTGCGACGTACCGGCGCCGACTTCCATGTCATAAGGCTGGAGAAGCGCGCAGCCCTGGGCATCCCAGTAGGCCTGCAATTTGAGAATGATTTGTTGGAAGGTCAACATGGCTGCTTGCTGGGACGCGAGATGGCCCCGCGGATGGCGAGGCCCGGTCGCGCGTCCGCGGTGGGATCAAAGCGGAGGATTCCGCGTAAACTCTTGATTTTACGAGGCTTTCGCCCAGCGGCGCCGGCCCCAGGCGAGCAGCAGGGCCGCCAGACCGACACCCCACAAGGGCCACAGCCCGAACCGGGCGACCCAACGGGCGTACGGCGTCAGGCCGGTGCGGCCCTCGACCTCACCCACCAGCACGCCTTCAGTGTGGCGCGGCAGTTCGGCCAGCACACGCGCCTCGTGGTCGATGATGGCCGTAGCGCCGGTGTTGGTGGCGCGCACGAAGGGGCGCGCAAACTCCAGGGAACGCATGCGCGAAATGTGCAGGTGCTGGTCGATCGCCACCGTGTTGCCGAACCAGGCGATGTTGCTCACGTTCACCAGCACGGTCGGAGCCAGCGTCGCATCGGCAAAGCGCGCGCCGAGCTCCTCGCCAAACAGGTCTTCGTAGCAGACGTTGGGCGCCAGCCGCTGGCCCTGCCACTCAAAAGTGGGGGCCCGCAACGGCCCGCGGTTGAAGTCACCCAGCGGAATATTCATCATGGCGGTGAACCACTTGAAGCCCGTGGGAATGAATTCGCCGAACGGCACCAGGTGGTACTTGTCATAGCGCCACGGTTGCGCCTGCCCGGGCGCCAGGCCCACCACGGCATTGGTATAGCCCTCGCGTAGGTTACCCCAGGGCATGCCGATCAGCGCTGCCTGCTCACCGCGGGCATAACGCTGCTGCACCGCCTCCCAATAACCGTCGGGCAGCTGCTGCGGCAACAGGGGCAGCGCCGTCTCGGGCGCCACCACCAGCGGCTCGCGCCGCTCGCGCAGTTGTGTGCCGTACCAGCGCAGTGCCTGCGGCACGCCGGTGCCGGGCTGGAACTTCTCGTCCTGCGGGATATTGCCCTGCAGCAGTGCCACCTGCAGCCGCCCCGTGCTGTCCGTTACCGGCAGCGCGCTCATCTGGTGAACCGAAGGCAAGGCCAGCACGGCCAGGGCCGCCACCCGCTGCCAGGGCCCGCAAGCCCAGGCCTGCGGCAGCGTCATGGCCAGCCAGGCGGCAAGGGCGCCGATGCCGTAGACGCCGAACCAGGGCGCGTAGCCAGCCAACGGACCATCCAGGTGCGCGTAGCCTACGCCGCCCCAGCCGAAGCCGGTGAACCAGCGCCCCCGCGCCAACTCGGCGAGCAGCCAGAACGCTCCGAAAAGGATAGCACGATACGCCCGCCGGTGGGGCGCCAGCGCCACAAATGCCCCACAAGCGGCGGCGTAGTACAGGGCCAGCAGGGCGGCCAGCGCCAACACTGCCAGGGCCGCCAGCGGCGCTGGCAAGCCGCCATAGGTGTGCATGGAGATGAACAACCACCAAAAGGTGCCGGCCAGCCAAGCGACAGCAAAGACCCAGCTGCGCCACGCCGCCTGCCGCCAATCCGGGCTGCGCTCCAGCAGCCAGGCCAACGTGCCCAGCGCCAGCAACTGCAGCCACCAGCGCGGGTGGCCATCCCAAGGTGCGGCCAGGGACACGGCCTGCAACCCGCCGGCCAACAGGCTCAGACCGAGGGGAACCATCGAGGTGGCTACGCGCGAGCGGTCACCCTCAGGCTTCAAGGCTGCCCTCGACGGCCGGTGACACCTTGAACCATTTCACGGCGCCGCCCTTGGTGTGCAGCACGACGAACTTCAGGCCCTGCAGCACATGCTGCTCGCCGCGCTTGGGCACATGGCCCATTTCGTGGGCGATCAGGCCGCCGATGGTGTCGAAGGTCTCGTCCGGGTCGTCTGCGACCAGCGTCACGTTGAAGGCGTCGTTGACGCGCTCGATCGGCGTATCGCCGCTGACGCGGTAGGTGCGGTCGGCCAGGCCGAAGATGTCGCCCTCGTCCTCGGCAATGTCGAACTCGTCCTCGATCTCACCCACGATCTGCTCCAGCACGTCCTCGATGGTGATGAGGCCGGCCGTGCGGCCGAACTCGTCGATGACGATGGCCAGGTGGTTGCGGTTGCCGCGGAAATCGCGCAGCAGGTCGTTGAGACCCTTGCTCTCGGGGATGAACACTGCCGGGCGCAACAGGGCGCGGATGTTGAGTTCAGGCGCCCGCTGCAGCTTGAGCAGGTCCTTGGCCATCAGGATGCCGATGATGTTCTCGCGTTCCCCCTCGAAGACCGGGAAGCGGGAGTGGCCGGTGTCGATCACCAGATGCAGCAGCTCGTCGTAGGGCGCATCGATGTCGATCAAGTCCATGCGGGTGGCCGGCACCATGGCGTCGCCGGCCGTCATGTCGGCCATGCGGATCACACCTTCGAGCATGACGCGGGATTCGGTGCCGATGACGTTGTTGCCTTCGGCCTCGGCCAGGGTTTCGATCAGCTCGGCGGTGGAGTCCGGGCCCGGGCGGATGAACTCGACCAGCTTCTGGATGAAGGTGCGCTTGTCTTCCTTCTCAGGAAGCCGCGCAGGATGGGGGTCTGACACAGACGACGGCGCAGGATATGCGTTTGTTGCGATCCCGCTAGGATAGCGGATTGCCAAGACCGCCCCGTGACAAACGGGTGAGACGCCTCAGGGAGCGGACTTGTGTCGCGCGTCCTGCACGCCGCGCCGTACTTCCTGCAGATTCTTCAGGAAATCCCAGAACTGCTTGGCCTGGACCTTGAGCCGGTAGTTGGTCTGGGCCAGCCGCTCCTCGATCAGCTCCGTTACACGGCTGTCGAAAGTGGCCGGCGGCAGGCGTAGGTAGGCCTCGCTCTCCGAACCGTCGCGCTCGACGGTGGCGCCGGCGTTGCGCGCGATCTTCAGCATGGCCGTGTTTTCGCTCAGCGCATGGATGAACATCAGCTGCACGCCTTCGTTGCGGGCGTGCATCACGGCGCGGTCGAACAGCTTGCCACCAAAACCCCGGCCACGCGCGGATTTCGAGACCGAAACGCCGAACTCGGCACAGGCGTCGAAATTTCGGTCCACCGAGTGCGCCAGGTGCGCCCAGGCGATCAGTTCCAGGCGGCGGTTGTAGATGCCGAAGATATCGTCGCGCTCGAAATCCAGGTGGTCGACGTAGTTTCGGATCTGCTCGTCGTTGGCGGCATAACCAAAGCGCAGGTAACGGTCGCGCTCGTCCAGTGCCAACAGATGACGGGCGATCCGCTCGCGGTGGCGCGGCCCCAACTGGCGGATCGTCGCCACCCAAGGCGCCAGACGCGACCCTTTCTCCTCCCGGAAGGGCAGGTCCAACTGGTCGCGACGTCCAGTCGGTGACGAGGGTGGTTCCAGAGGGTCGGCCATGGCTGGACTGTAAGGGCTTTTGAGCGTACCGCCAACCGCTTATGGTCCCGCCGGCAGTTGACGCCTGCGTGACAGATTTTGGCCACACCTAGGACAAGCCCGGTGGTGACGGGCGGCGCACTGGGCTCCAATAGCGCTATGGAACAAGTGATGGACAAATTCTGGCTCGAGCATTACCCCGACGGGGTACCGCACGATATCGACCCCGAACAGTACCGCTCGCTCGGACAACTGCTCGAGGAATCTTTCCGCAAAAACGCCAACCGGCCGTTTTCGGTCTGCATGGAACGCTGGATGAGCTACCGCCGGCTGGACGAGCTGTCGGCCGCGCTAGGTGCCTGGCTGCAGCGCCTGGGGCTCGAGCCCGATGCGCGGGTGGCCATCATGCTGCCCAACATCCCGCAGTTTGCCGTCACGATGGCGGCCATCCTGCGCGCCGGCTACACGTGCGTCAACGTCAATCCGCTCTACACCGCGCGCGAGCTGGAGCATCAGCTCAAGGACTCGGGCGCCACCGCCATCGTGGTGCTGGAAAACTTCGCCCACACACTTGAAGAGGTGATCGACAACACCCAGGTCAAGCACGTCGTGGTCGCCGCCATGGGCGACCTGCTCGGCCCCTGGTATGGGCGGTGGATCACGTTTGCCGTCCGCCATCTGGCCAAGATGGTGCCGGCCTACCGCCTGCCGCTGGCCGAAGGGCGCACCGTGACGCCGTTTCGCAAGGCGCTGGCGGAAGGCCATGCGCTGACGCTCAAACCCGCTGCCAGCACCCTGGACTCGATCGCATTCCTGCAATACACAGGCGGCACCACCGGCCTGAGCAAGGGCGCGGTGCTGACGCATCGCAACGTCGTGGCGGCCATCCTGCAGGCCGAGGCCTGGTTCTCGCCCGCGCTCAAGCGCATTGGCGATGTCCGCAACACCAACAGCATCGCCGCGCTGCCGCTGTACCACATCTTCGCGCTGACCCTGTGTTTCCTGGCGATACGGTGGGGAGCGCACATGACGCTGATCCCGAATCCGCGCGACATCGGCAAGTTTGTCGAGGTGCTCAAACGCCGTCCGTTCCACTTATTGCCGGCCGTCAATACGCTCTTCAATGCGCTGCTGCAGCATCCTCAGTTCCGCACCATCGACTTCTCGCACCTCTGCCTGTCGCAGGCGGGGGGCATGGCGGCCTCTGAGGGCACAGCCCGACACTGGCGCGAGGTCACCGGCTGCTCCATGGTCGAAGGCTGGGGCATGAGCGAAACCTGCGCCATCGGCACCAACAACCCGGTGACTTCCGATCGCTTCAGCGGCACCATCGGGCTGCCGCTGCCCGGTGTAGAGATCGCTATCAAGGATGATGCCGGCAACTCGCTGCCGATCGGCGCTTCGGGAGAAATCTGCATCCGCGGGCCGAATGTGATGACCGGCTACTACCGCCAACCGGACGAGACCGCCAACGCCTTCACCGCCGACGGCTTCATGCGCACCGGCGACATCGGCATCATGGATGAGCAAGGCTATACCCGGATCGTCGACCGCAAGAAGGACATGATCCTGGTCAGCGGCTTCAACGTCTTCCCGAGCGAACTGGAGAACGTCATCTCGCTGTGCGATGGCGTGCTGGAATGCGCGGTCATCGGCGTGCCGGATCCCAAGCAGGGCGAGGCCATCAAGGTCTATGTCGTCCGTAGCGACCCCACACTGAGTGAAGAGGACTTGGCCAAGTACTGCGCACAGAACCTGACCGGCTACAAACATCCGAAGTACATCGAGTTCCGCGACGAACTGCCCAAGTCCAACGTCGGCAAGATCCTGCGCCGCGAACTGCGCTCCGGCAAGTAGAGAGGCCGCCAGGGGCGACGTCGCCCCCCCCTACACTGCTGTAATGAGCGCTTATCTGCTGCCTGACGACATCCGTGTCTTTGAACGCGGGTGGTTGTCATCGAACAACATCCTGCTGCTGTCGCCTGACAGCGGTGCGCTGGTCGACAGTGGCTACGTCAGCCACGCGCCGCAGACCTTGGCCTTGCTCGAAAGTGTGCTGCTGGAGCGACCTCTCTCTTTGCTTGTTAATACGCACTTGCACAGCGATCACTGCGGTGGCAACGCAGCGCTTCAGGCTCACTATCCGGCGCTGCGCACGTTGATACCGCCCGGCCAAGTCAAAGACGTGCGGCATTGGAATGCTGATGCGTTGACCTACACCCCCACGGGACAGTCCTGCCCGCCGTTCCAGTACAGCGACACTCTACGGTCAGGTCAGACGGTGCGACTGGGTATGCGTGATTGGATGGTTCATGCGGCGCCCGGGCATGACCCGCATTCCATCATCCTGTTCCAACCCGAGTTGCGCCTGCTGATCTCTGCCGACGCGCTGTGGCAGAACGGCTTCGGCGTGGTCTTTCCCGAGATCGAGGGAATTGCGGCCTTTGATGAAGTAGCTGCAACGCTCGACCTCATTGAGTCGCTGCGGCCCCGCCTGGTCATACCCGGACACGGGGCACCGTTTCAAGAAGTTGAGATGGCCTTGGACACAGCGCGGCGCCGCCTCACGCAGTTCCGCGCCGACCCGCAACGCCATGCGCGGCACGCGGCCAAGGTGTTGTTGAAGTTCAAGCTGCTGGAACTGCAGCGCGTCTCCCTGGATGACTTCCAAACCTGGATTACGCAGACCAGCTACCTGACATTGCTGCATCAGACCCATTTCACGACCACCGACTTTTCGCTTTGGTGCGAGGAACTGCTGCAGGATCTCGTGCGGGCTGGCGCAGCGCGCATCGAGTCGCCATTTCTGCTCAATCAATAAGCGACGGACGAAAAAAAACGCCCCATCACACGATGGGGCGTTTTTGCTGTAAGAGCCTGACGATGTCCTACTTTCACACGGGCATCCGCACTATCATCGGCGCTGAGGCGTTTCACTGTCCTGTTCGGGATGGGAAGGAGTGGGACCACCTCGCTATGGTCATCAGGCATAACTTGTCGTCTTCCTGACTGGGTCAGGAGGACCAATTTATAGAGCCATATCAGCTTATTTTGAATGCGTCACTTGGCATAACAACCTTGATTGCTTCTGAATCAAAGTTATAGGGTCAAGCCGCACGAGCAATTAGTATCAGTTAGCTTAACGCATTGCTGCGCTTCCACACCTGACCTATCAACGTCCTGGTCTTGAACGACTCTTTAGGGGGCTCGAGGCCCCGGCAGATCTCATCTTGGAACGAGTTTCCCGCTTAGATGCTTTCAGCGGTTATCTCTTCCGCACTTAGCTACCCGGCAATGCCACTGGCGTGACAACCGGTACACCAGAGGTGCGTCCACT
>JAULXO010000040.1:0-1531 GCA_032118555.1 Hylemonella sp.
CGGTGATGCCGGAGACGCCCATCAGCTCGCCGGCCAGCACGAACAGCGGCACCGCCAGCAGCGAGAAGTTGTCCAGCGCCTCGTAGTACTGCTGCGCCAGGATCAGCATCGGCAACTGCCCGTCGAGCAGGATCTTCAGGATCGCCGACAGCGCCAGGCAGAAGCCGATGGGCACGCCCATGGCCATGAGCAGCGCGAACACGGCCAGCATCCAGCCGATGCTCACAGCGAATCCCCCGTGGACGCGCCCGTCTGCGGGCCCTGCCCCCAGGTCAGCAGGACGATCAGCGCCTCCAGCGCCGGGCCGACGGCCACCGCCATGTAGACGGTCCACTTCGGGATCTCGAGCATCGGCGACATCTGGTGCCAGACGCGGTCCATCAGCTGCACGCAGGCCACCGCCAGCAGCACGCAGAAGGCGATGCACACGGCATCACACAGCTGGAACAGCACGCGCCGGCCACGCGCGCCCAGCAGCAGCTCGAAACCCTCGACGCGGATGTGTCCGCGTGCACGGCCCACCAGCACCGAGGCCATCATCGCCCCCCACACCATCAAGCCGCGGATCAGCTCTTCGGCCCAGAACAGCGACTCGTTGAGCACGAAGCGGAAAAAGATCTGCAGCAGCACGAGAGCGAAGTACACCGCCAGCATGGCCACCGCCAGGGCCTGTGTGCTGCCCTGCAGGGCGCGCACCAGCGGCACCAGACGCGGGTGGACAGCATGCACCACCCCCGGTGGGGGCGGTGTGGCGGCGTGCTCCGACATGCGCGGACGTCAGGCCTTGCCGGCGGCCTGGACGGCCTCGATCAAGGCCTTGCCCTTGGGGCCGGACTTGCGCACGAAGTTGTCGAGCACCGGGCCCATCTTGCTGCGGAAGCTGGCGATGTCGGGCTTGTCGTTGGCCTTGACGCGCCGCGCCAACTCGTTCCAGGCATCGGTCTGCGCCGTCAGGTTGTCGGCCCACATCTCCTTCTGCACCGCGCGCACGGCGTTGTCGCGGATGATCTTCTGCACATCGGCCGGCAGGCCGGCCATGCGCTTGGCGCTGGCCATCATCGACACCTCGGTGAAGATGTGGTGCGTCTTGCAGGCAAAACCGGCGACCTCGTAGATCTTGGCCGAGACGATGTAGTCGGCCGGCACCTCGATGGCGTCGATCACGCCGGTCTGCAGTGCGGTGTACATCTCGCCGGCAGGGATGGGCGTGGGGTTGGCACCCATGGCGCGCGCCATCTCCACCCAGGTCGGGATCTCGGGCACACGCAGGCGGATGCCACGCACGTCGTCGGCCTTCTGGATGGGCTTGCGGCTCAGGAAGACGCGGAAGCCCGAGGCCCCCAGGCACAGGATCTCCACCCCCAGCGCGTCCTTGGCCATGGCGCCAACCTGCTGGCCCGTGGGGCCGTAGAGTACCCGGCTGACGTGGTCGAAGTCGTTGAACAAGAAGGGCATCGAGACGAAGCCCATCGGCGGCGTCCAGTTGGCCAGCGTGCCCAGGTCGCTCCAGCACATGTCGAGCGTGCCCAGC
>JAULXO010000041.1:0-6304 GCA_032118555.1 Hylemonella sp.
TGGCGGCCGAGTAGTTGGTCTGGCCGGCCTGGCCCTTCTCGCCGTTGACCGAGCTGATGTTGATGATGCGGCCCCAGCCCCGCTCCACCATGTCCGGCACCACCTGCTTGGTGACGTTGAACATGGAGTCCAGGTTGGTGCTCATCACCGCATCCCAGTCCTCGCGCGTCATCTTCAGGAACATGCGGTCGCGCGTGATGCCGGCGTTGTTGACCAGCACGTCGATCGGACCATGCTCGGCCTTGGCCTTGCTAAAGGCCTCCACCGTCGAATCCCACTCGGCCACGTTGCCGACCGAGGCGTAGAAGGTGTAGCCGTGGGCCTTCTGCTCGTCCAACCAGGACTTGAAGTCGCGCGTGGGCCCGCAGCCGGCAATGACCTTGAAGCCTTCCTTGTGCAGGCGCTGACAGATGGCAGTACCGATACCGCCCATGCCGCCGGTGACGTAGGCTACTTTCTGACTCATGATGCTCTCCTCGTTGTAAACGCTATCAATTCAGTAGCTGCCTGCGCTTATCCCGCAAGGCTCAGCAGCCAAAAACACTTCAAAACCCAACCACGTCAACGCTCGATGGTCAGCGCCACCCCCATGCCGCCGCCGATGCACAGGCTGGCAATGCCTTTCTTGGCATCGCGGCGCTGCATCTCGTGCAGCAGCGTCACCAAGATGCGGCAACCCGAGGCGCCGATGGGGTGGCCGATGGCAATGGCGCCGCCATTGACGTTGACCTTGCTCGTGTCCCAGCCCATTTCCTTGTTGACGGCACAGGCCTGGGCGGCAAACGCTTCGTTGATCTCCAGCAGGTCGAGGTCGGCCGCCTTCCAGCCGGCACGCGCCAGCGCCTTCGTTGATGCCGGCACCGGCCCCATGCCCATGGTGGCCGGGTCCAGGCCGCTGGTGGCAAAGCTGGCAATGCGGCCCAGCGGCTTCAAGCCCAGAGCGGCGGCCTTCTTCGCCGTCATCACCATCACGGCGGCGGCACCGTCGTTGATGCCGGAGGCATTGCCGGCGGTCACACCACCCGTCTTGTCGAAAGCCGGCTTGAGGCCGGCCAAGGCGTCGGCATTGGTCTTGCGGTTGATGAACTCGTCGTTCTCAAAAATGATGGGGTCGCCCTTCTTCTGCGGCAGCACCACCGGCACGATCTCGTCCTTGAACTTGCCGGCGTCCTGCGCGGCAGCGGCCTTCTGCTGGCTGGCCAGGGCCAGCGCGTCCTGCATGTCGCGCGTGATGCCGTACTGCTTGGCCACGTTCTCGGCCGTGATGCCCATGTGGTACTGGTTGTAGACGTCCCACAGGCCGTCGACGATCATCGAGTCGATCATCTTCCAGTCGCCCATGCGCTGGCCGTCGCGCGAGCCCAGCAACACGTGCGGGCTGGCGCTCATGTTCTCCTGGCCGCCGGCAATCACGATCTCGCTGTCGCCGTAAGCCACGGCCTGCGCGGCCAGCATGACGGCCTTCAGGCCCGAGCCGCAAACCGCGTTGATGGTCAACGCCGGGATTTCCTTGGGCAGGCCGCTCTTCATCAGCGCCTGGCGCGCCGGGTTCTGGCCGGCACCGGCTGCCAGCACCTGGCCCATGATGACCTCGCCCACCTGGGTGGGATCGAGCTTGCTGCGCTCCAGCAGCGATTTGATGACGATGGAGCCCAGCTCGGTGGCCGGCACCTTGGCCAGCGAGCCGCCGAACTTGCCGACCGCGGTACGCGCCGCGGCAACGATGACGATGTCTTCCATAAGATGCTCCCTTGTAAAGCGTTGTCGTTACAGCGCGATTACTGCGCTTTCTCTTTCACGTAGCGGCCCGGCGCCGCTTCGATCACCTTGTACTTGCCCTTGCCATAGGTCCTGGGCGCAGCAATTTGCTTGCCCGCCTGGGCCTTGAGCCAGGCCGACCAGTCGGGCCACCAGCTGCCGGCGTGTTCGTCGGCGCCCTGCAGCCAAGCGTCCAGCGTCTTGGGCAGCTTGCCGTCGGCACGGATCCAGTGGCTGCGCTTGTTCTTGCTGGCGGGGTTGATGACGCCGGCAATGTGACCCGACGCGCCCATGACAAAACGCTTCTTGCCCGGCAGCACCTGCGTGCTGGCATAGGCGCCGCCGATGGGCACGATATGGTCCTCGCGCGAGCCGTAGATATAGGCCGGGATGTCCACCTTGCGCAGGTCCACCTGCTCTCCGCAGACCGTGAGCTTGCCCGGCTTGACCAGGTTGTTCTCCAGGTACATGTTGCGCAGGTACCAGGCGTAGAAGGGCCCGGGCAGGTTGGTGGAATCGCTGTTCCAGTACAGCAGGTCAAACGGCGGCGGGGTCTCGCCCTTGAGGTAGTTGCCCACCACGTAGTTCCATACGAGGTCGTTCGGGCGCAGAAAGCTGAAGGTGGACGCGAGATCCCGCCCCTTCATCAGGCCGCCCTGCCCCATCTGCTGTTCGCGAAAGCGCACCATGGCCTCGTCGATGAAGACGTCCATGATGCCGGTCTCGGTGAAGTCGAGGAAGGTGGTGAGCAGCGTGACGCTGTGCACCGGCTTTTCGCCCCGCGCGGCCAGCACCGCCAGCGCCGTGCCCAGGATGGTGCCGCCAACGCAAAAGCCCAGTGCGTTGATGGTCAGCGCGCCGGTGATGGCCTGCACCACGTGGATGGCCTGGATGGCCGCGTCTTCGATGTAGTCATCCCAGGTCTTGTGCGCCAGGCTTTCGTCCGGATTGCGCCAGCTCACGACAAAGGTGCGGTGGCCCTGCGCCACGGCGTAGCGGATCAGCGAGTTGTCCGGCTGCAGGTCAAGGATGTAGTACTTGTTGATGCACGGCGGCACCAGCAGGAAGGGCCGCTCGTACACCTTGGCGGTGAGCGGCTTGTACTCGATGAGCTGGAACAGCTCGTTCTCGTACACCACCGCGCCTTCGGTGGTGGCGACGTTGTGGCCGACCTCGAACTGGCTCTCATCGGTCATGCTCACATGGCCCTGCTGCAGGTCGTGCAGCAGGTTCTGCATGCCTTTGGCGATGCTCTCGCCGTGGGTCTCGATGGCCTTCTGCTGCGCCTCGGCGTTGAAGGCCAGGAAGTTGCTCGGCGCGCTGGCCGCCACCCACTGGTCGACGGCAAAGCGGATCCGGGCGCGGGTTTTGGCGTCGGCCTGCACGGCATCGGCCAGCTGCATCAGCAGCCGCGCGTTGAGCAGGTAGCTGGCGGCCGAGAGCGCAGCCAGCGGGTTGTCGCCCCAGGCCTTGGCGGCAAAGCGACGGTCGCCCGCCACCGCGGCGGCGGCGCCCTGCTGCATGAGTTGCGTCCACTCCTGCAGGTACTGCTGCTGCAAGGCCTGAAGCTTGTCGGGGGCGAAGCACACCGCATGCTCGGGCAGGGGCAGCGCCGCCGGCCCATCGCGCCCCAGGTCCATGCACTGGAACGACTGGAACATCTTCAACCAGCTGTCGCCAAAGGCTTGCTGGAACTGCCGGGCCGCATCGGCCCAAAATTCGGGAGAATCCTGTGTCACGCCTGATCCTTGTGCTGCGACTATCCACCGTGGGCCAGTATCTCAGGCTCACCCCTTCGAAAAACTGACAATCGTCAATAGCCCCATGTTCCTGATACTGATTGCCATCGGCTGGCTCTACGTTGCCCTGATGATGGCCGTGGCCGAGGCCACCCACTCCAGCGGTTCCGTGCTCGGCGCCGTCATCACCTTTGTACTCTATGGCGTGGGTCCGGTGGCATTGGTGCTTTACCTCATGGCCACGCCGGCGCGCAAACGCGCCATCAAGGCGCGCGAAGCGGCTGAACTGGCCGCCTGGCGCGAAGCCCAGCAGAAAAAAGCGACAGAAACCGGCGAGGCCCCTTCAGGCCCGCCAGACGCAGGCGGCCAGGCGGCCGCTGACGCCGTCGCGCCGGTGCGAAAAGAACCGTGACGGATTGCTGACGGTGCACCAGGCCGCGCTGCCGTCGTTGCCGTAGACGCGTCTGATGCCCAGCGCGGCCAGACGCTGGCGCGCCAGCGCCGGCAGGTCGGCCAGCCACTTGCCCGGTGCGGCCGCGGGGCGGAAGCAGGCCGCGGCCTGCGGGTCATGACCCTCGAAGGCCGCCTTCACCTCCGGCCCGACCTCGAAGGCCTGCGGGCCGATGCACGGCCCCAGCCACGCTATGATTTCAGGAGCACCCTGCGCTTGACCAGAGAGGCCAAAAGCCGAAAAGGGCTTGCAGACCGCCTCCAGCACACCCACGCCGCCCTGCCCTGCCAGACCACGCCAGCCGGCGTGGGCGGCGGCAACGAAGCTACCTTGTGCGTCGGTGAAAAGCAGCGGCAGGCAGTCAGCCACCATGATGGTGCAGGCCACGCCGCGCTCGCGCGTGAGGCTGGCGTCGGCCACGGTGCCGTGCGGCGTGTGCGGGCCGAGTTCCACCACGCCGGCACCATGCACCTGCTGCAGGAACACCGGGTGGGCGCCCAGCGCCTGCGCCAGCAGCGCCCGGTTGGCACCCACGGCCAGGGTGTCGTCCCCCACGTGGTCGCCCAGGTTCAGGCTGTCATAGGGTGGTACCGAATGGCCGCCGGCCCGCGAGGTGCAGACGGCACGCACGCCGGACGGCGCCGGCCATTCGGGAACAAGCCAGTCCGGGTGCATCACGGCTCGTGGTCCGGACAGCTTGCGGGCTGCGCCTGCTGGAAGGCCGGCAGCTGCATACAGGCGTCGAACGCCGCCATGGTCAAGGGCAGGCCGTCGAGGTCCACGTCAAAGCGCTGGCCATTGAAGATCTGCGGCACCAGGCAGCAGTCGGCCAGTGTGGGCGCGTCGCCCCAGCAATAGACCGAGGACGGCAGGCCCTTCTGCCGACGCTGCTCGGCCAAGGCGGCCAGTTGGCGCTCGAACCCTTCCAACCCCACCCGCACCCAGTGGCGGTACCAGCCGTTCTTGGCTTCCTCGCCCACCTTGAGTTCGCGCACCAGGTACTTGAGCACGCGCAGATTGTTGAGCGGGTGGATCTCGCAGGCGATCATCTGCGCCAGCGCGCGCACGCGGGCGCGCCCCAGCGCGTCGGCCGGCAGCAGCGGCGGCTCGGGGTGGGTCTCGTCCAGGTACTCGATGATGGCCATGGACTGCGACAGGTGTTCTCCGTCCACCTCCAGCAGCGGCACCAGGCCGTCGGCCGAGAGGCCGGTGTACTCGGGCAGCTTGTGGTCGCCGCGCGCCAGGTGCACGGCCAGGTACTCGTAGTCCAGGCCCTTGAGCGCCAGCGCAATGCGCACGCGGAACGAGGCCGAAGAACGGAAGTAGTTGTGCAGTTTCATGGCGGGAGGATAAACCGGAACCGACAGCCCCCAGCCTGCCTGTTTTCGCGCAGGCCGCCACTAGAATAGGTTGGCATAAGAACCCTTGCGCCCGACAAAGCGCTGAATTCCACAACATGGCAACTGCAGGCCCTTCCACGCCCATCCGGCCCGCCCGGGGCTGGCGCCATCTGGTCCGCCTGGGCCGGTTGGAGCGGCTGTCGCCGCTGTGGCAGCTGCTGTTGCTCGGTACCCTGCTGCTCAGCCTGATCTGGGGCACGGTGCAGTGGCAGACCCGGCAGGACGAGGCAGCGCGGCAGACCGAATTCCGCCAGGGCCTGCTGCACCTGAACGAGGTCCTGGATGAAACGCTGGTGCGCCAGCTCGACGGTATCGACAACACGCTGCTGATCCTGCGCCGCGACTACCTGTTGCATCGCAACGACCTGGCCCGCACCGTCGACCTTTTGCGCCACGGCCCGCTCAAGGGACTGGATGTGCAGGTTACCGTCATCGGGCGCAACGGCTACTCCGAGTTCAGCGACATTGCCGGCTACCGCGCGCCGGTTTACCTGGGTGATCGGCCGCACTTCCGGCACTTTGCCGACGGCGGCATCGACCAGCTCTACATCAGCGAGCCGGTGCTGGGACGCATCACCAAGCGCTGGGGCATCCAGATGGCACGCCCCATCCTGGACGGCAACGGCAGGTTCCTCGGCGTCATCGTGATCTTCCTGCCGCCCGAAGAGCTGACGCGCTTCATGCAGCCGCTGGCGGCGGGCGCCGACACCATCATGTCGGTGTTTTCGCCCGAGGGCGTGCTGCTCAGCCGTTCGATCGACCTGGACCAGCACCTGGGTTCGCGCCTGCCGCGCAAGCTGCTGGCCGACTACCAGCGCGAGCGTTCGGGTTTTGTGATCCGTCGCTCGGCCCTCGACCAGGTTGAGCGCGGTATTGCCCACCGCTGGATCGCGCCCTATCCCTTGCTGCTGGTGGTGGCGCGGCGGCCCGAGGCCATGCTGACCGAACTTCGGGAT
>JAULXO010000041.1:6314-6616 GCA_032118555.1 Hylemonella sp.
AACTGGCCGAACGCCAGCTGGCGCGGGAGCACCGGCACCTGACGGAGGCTCAGCGCATTGCCGGCCTGGGCAGCTGGGAGTACGACCCCGAGACCGACCGCTGGAGCTGGTCGGACGAGGTGTTTCGCATGCTGGAGGTGGAGCGGCAATCCGACGACCCGCCGGCGCGGGTGCTGTTCGGACTGGTGCATCCGGAGGACCGCGCCGTCGTCAGCGCCACCTATGAACGCGCACTGAAGAACAGCACCGCCTTCGACATCAGCTACCGCATCTACACGCCGGGCGGGCGCACCAAGTGGCTG
>JAULXO010000042.1:0-11333 GCA_032118555.1 Hylemonella sp.
CAGCATGCCCACACGACTGGCCGCCCCCGGCGCGCCCAGCTCGGCCGCGGGCTGGCCCATCACCGTCACGCGTCCACTGCGCGGCCGCTCCAGGCCCAATATCTGGCGCAGCAGCACCGTCTTGCCGGTGCCCGAGCCACCGACGATGGACAGCAGCTCGCCGGGCTGGATGCGCAGGTCCAGATCGCGGTGCACCACGAACTCGCGCCCGGCGGTGCGGAAGGCCGAGCACAGCTTGTCGATCTGCACCAGCGGAGCGTCAACACGCGGCGCGCTCATATGCCCACATCCTTGAACACCACGGCAAACAGCGCGTCTACCAAAATCACCACCGTGATCGACGTGACCACCGAGGCGGTGGTGCCTTGCCCCAGGCTCTCGGTGTTGGGTTTGACGCGCAGGCCGTAATGGCAGCCGATGAGCGCAATGGCAATGCCAAACACCACCGACTTGGCCACCGCCAGCGTGAGGTTGGACGCCTTGACCGCGCCCGGCAGCGCCGAGACGAAATACGAGGGCGTGATCCCCATCACCAGGTCCGAGGCCAGCATGCCGCCCAGCATGGCCGCCAAGGTGGTCCACACCGTCAGCAGCGGCATGGCCATGGCCATCGCCAGCACACGCGGCAGCACCAGGCGAAAGCCGCGGGCAATGCCGAGCACACGCATGGCATCGAGCTCCTCCGTCACCCGCATGACGCCGATCTGCGCCGTGATGGTGGAGCCGGAGCGCCCGGCAATCAGGATGGCCGCCAGCACCGGACCGAGCTCGCGGATGAGCGAGATGCCGAGGATGTTGACGATGAAGGGATCGGCACCAAACAGGCGTAACTGTTGCGCGATCAGGTAGGCCAGCACGACGCCGATCAGGAACCCCACCAGCGCCGTGATGGGCAGCGCCGTGGCACCGATGTGGTACAGGTGGCCGGAGAAGTCGCGCCACGGGCCTTGGTGCGGATGGCGCAGCAGGCGCCCCGTGTCCAGCAGCAGTTGGCCGACCAGGCGCAGCCCCCCCATGGCATGGCCAAGCAGCCGCAGCATCAACTCGCCCAGGCTCAGGTAGGCAGCGCGCAGCGTGCGGGGCACGGGCGCCGGCGGCACCACGGTGTAGCGCGCCACCCGCTCCAGCATGGTGCGCTGCGCGGGCAAGACCTGCAACTGCGCCGGCCACTGACGGCCCCAGCTGTTCCACAGCAGTTGCGCGCCGGTGTGGTCCAGCCGTTCGACCTGGCGCAGGTCCCAGCCGAGCTGCGCCGTGCGCAGCGCCAGCAGCTCACGCTGCAGACCCGCCCATACCGCGGGCTGCGCCAGCTGCGCGGCCGTCCACAGGCCCAGCAGCTGCGCGCACTCACCCTGCGGCAGGATCTGCCGGCTCAGGCGGGGTGGGGTGTTCTGCATGCGGGGGAAGGCTCCGTGGGCTTCGGTCCCGATGGTAGCGTGCAAAGACTGTGCCGGCGGCGTAGGTCCGGGCTTCAGGCGGCGCGCTGGTGTTTCACCGCCACAATACGGGGCTGAACAGGCGCGGGGCACGCAGGCACCCGACCCACGACTTCTGGAGACCTCATGAGCGACACCTCTGCCAACGAATTGCTGATCGAACAGCGCGGCCCGGTGCTGTGGCTGACCATCAACCGCGAAGCGCGCCGCAATGCCGTCAGCCACGGCGTGCTGGCCGCGCTGGCGCAGGCCATCACGGCCGCGCAGGAGCAGCGTGAGGTGCGCGCCATCGTTCTCACCGGCGCGGGCGAGAAGGCCTTCTGCGCCGGCGCCGACCTGCAGGCCAGCCAGGCCTTCACCACCGACTACTCCGAGCCGCAAGGCCATGTGGCACGCGTACTGCGTGCGGCCAAGGCCAGCAACGTGCCGCTGATCGCGCGCGTCAACGGCGCCTGCATGGCCGGCGGCATGGGCCTCTTGAGCATGTGCGACCTGGCGGTGGCGGCACGCCACGCCGTGTTCGGCCTGCCGGAGGTCAAGGTGGGCGTGTTCCCGGCGCAGGTATTGAGCGTGATGCAGCACCTGATCCCGCGCCGCAAGCTGGCCGAGATGTGCCTGACCGGCGAACCCATCAGCTCCGCCGAGGCGCTGGAATTGGGGCTGGTGAACTATGTCAACGACGACTTCGATGGCAAGCTGCAATGGCTGCTGGAACGATTGCTCGACAAATCGCCGGCCGCCATCCGCCGTGGCCTCTACACCATGAAGCGCATCGAGGCCATGAGCTTCGAGGAGTCGATGGCCTTCACCGAAAGCCAGATCGCCCTCTTCACACTGACCGACGACGCGAAGGAAGGCCAGGCGGCCTTCAAGGAAAAGCGCGCCCCTCAGTGGCCGGGGCGCTGACGGGCCGCACAGCACAAATTTGATGCACATCAAGGCTGGCCGTGCCGGCCGGCGTAGCATGCCCTGCACCACAACCTCAGGGAGCACGCCATGTCATCCAGTCCTGCTGCGGCCGGCACGGCCAAACCAGCCAGCCATGAGGCCGTCAATCCACTTGGTCTGATCGCCGCGCTCATCGCGCTGATTGCCGTCATGCTGCTGCCGCGGCCGGAGGCGCTGCCCGTGGCCGGGCAGATCATGCTGGCGCTGCTGCTGTTCTCCGTCATCCTGTGGGCCACCGAGGCAGTGGACTACGCCATCAGCGCCGTGCTGATCACCGCCCTGATGGCCTTCCTGCTCGGCACGGCGCCCAATGCGGCCAAGCCGGAAGCCGTGCTCGGCACCGGGCCGGCGCTCACCTTGGCGTTGGGCGGCTTCGCCAACACCGCGCTGGCGCTGGTGGCGGCGGCCTGCTTCCTGTCGGCCGCCATGACCATCACCGGACTGGACAAACGCATTGCGCTCTTCATCCTCTCCAAGGTCGGTGCGCGCACCAACCGCGTGCTGATCGGCGCCATCCTGGTCGGCATCGTGCTGTCTTTCCTCGTGCCCTCCACCACGGCACGCGTGGCCTGCCTGGTGCCCATCATCATGGGCATCATCCTGGCCTTCGGCGTGGACCAACGCTCGCGTTTTGCCGGCCTGCTGATGATTGCCACCGCGCAGGCAGCTTCGATCTGGAACGTTGGCGTGAAGACCGCCGCGGCGCAGAACATGGTGGCCATCGGCTTCATTGAAAAGACCTTCAAGGAAACCATCACCTGGGGTGACTGGCTGGTGGCAGCAGCCCCTTGGTCCATCCTGATGTCGATCGCGCTGTACTTCGTAATGATCAAGATGATGCCGCCCGAGACCGACGAAATCGCCGGCGGCAAGGAAGCCATCCACCAGGCCCTACACGAACTCGGGCCGATGAGCGGCGCCGAAAAGAAGCTGCTGCTCATCACCCTCACGCTGCTGGGCTTCTGGGCCACCGAAAAGGTGCTGCACCCCTTCGACACCTCGTCCACCACCATCGCCGCCATCGCGCTGCTGTTCACGCCCGGCATCGGCGTCATGGGCTGGAAACAGGCGCAGTCGAAGATCCCGTGGGGCACCATCGTGCTGTTCGGCACCGGCATCAGCCTGGGCACGGCACTGCTGCAGACCAAGGCCGCCGCCTGGCTGGCCAATGTGATCGTGGCCAACCTCGGCTTGGCGGGCGCCTCGGCCTTCATGATCCTGGCGTTGCTGTCGCTGTTCCTGATCGTGGTGCACCTGGGTTTTGCCAGCGCCACCGCCCTGGCCTCGGCCATGATTCCGATCATGATCAGCGTGCTGCAGCAGATCGCCGGCGCACCCGACGCGGCGCCGATGAACCTGGTCGGCATGACCATGCTGCTGCAGTTCGTGGTCAGCTTCGGCTTCATCCTGCCGGTGAACGCGCCGCAGAACATGGTGGCCTTCGGCACCGACACCTTCACCGTGAAGGACTTCGTGCGCACGGGGCTGGTGTTGACGGTGATCGGCTATGCGCTGGTGCTGCTGCTGGGGGCGACCTACTGGTCGTGGATGGGGTATCTGACGAAATAGCGCGTCAGCGCCACACCTGCCCCAGCGCCGCCCAGGCGCTGGCCACCACCGGCTCGTCGCGGCGCGCCTTCAGGCAGACGAAGCACAGCCGGCAATCCAGGCTCACCTTGTCGGCAATCACCAAGCCGCGTGCCTGCGCCTCGGTCATGGCAATGGTGTCGCGCACCAGCGAAAGACCGACGCCGGAGCGCACCAGATCGAGCATCGAGGCCTCCTGGTCCACCAGCGCCACCTGGCGTGGCTGCAGGCCCAGCGGCGCGTAGACGCTGGCCAGCAGGCGGTGGTGGGCGGAGGCCGGCGGCGTGGCGATCCACGGCAGCGCGGCCAACGCCTTCCAGTCGCGCCCCTGCACCTGCTCGCCCCAGCCAGCCGGCGCCAGCACACGGTAGGTAAAGTGCGACAGCACCTTGGCTTCAAAAAGAGGAGCGCCTGGCGCCGGATGGACAAGGGACAAGGCCACTTTGGGCTCTGCATCGTCCGGCAAGCCGAGGTAGAAGCCCACATCCAGCTCACCGCGCGCGATGCGCTCCAGCACCTCGCCGCTCATGCCCTGGCGCAGCTCGGTCTCGATCTGCGGCGCCGTCTCCACCAGCTCCTTGAGGAAGGCGCCCAGGCGGATGAACTCCGGGTCGAGGATGGTGCCGATGCGCAAGCGCCCGCGCACCGTGCTGTGCAGGCGCAGCGCCGCCTGGCCGAAGTCGGCCAGCGCGGCCAGTGCACGCTCGGCCTGCGGCAACAGCGCGGCGCCATCGGCGGTCAGCGCCAGCCCATGCGGCGTGCGCGTGAAGAGCGTCAGACCCGTGGCTTCGGCCAAGGCCTTGAGCTGCAGGCTGACGGCTGGCTGGCTCAGGTGCAGCCGTTCGGCCGCGCGCGAGACCTTGCCCTCACGCGCCACCGCCAGGAAGGCGCGCAGAAGCTGGGGGTCGGTCAGGCCTGTCATATTTATGAAATTTATATCACCGTTTTGACGAAATCATTGGTAAAGCGCCGGCCTTTCCATGACACTATGGCCCTTCCGAGGATGACACACCATGAGCATTGCAAATATTGACCACTACATCGCCGGCCAAGTGGTCGCCGGCACCTCCGGCCGCCACCAGGACGTTTTCAACCCGGCCACCGGTGCCGTCACCGGCCGCACCTCGCTGGCCAGCGCGGCCGAGGTCCAGAAAGCGGTGGCTGCGGCGCAGGCTGCTTTCCCGGCCTGGGCCGACACCTCACCACTGCGCCGCGCGCGCGTGATGTTCAAGTTCCTCGAACTGCTGAACCACCACCGCGACGACCTGGCGCGCATGATCACGGCCGAGCACGGCAAGGTGTTCACCGACGCACAGGGCGAAGTCACGCGCGGCATCGAGATCGTCGAATTCGCCACCGGCATTCCGCAACTGCTCAAGGGCGACTTCACCGAGCAGGTCTCCACCGGCATGGACAACTGGACCCTACGCCAGCCGCTGGGCGTAGTGGCCGGCATCACGCCCTTCAACTTCCCGGTCATGGTGCCGATGTGGATGTTCCCGGTGGCCATTGCCTGCGGCAACACCTTCGTGCTCAAGCCCAGCCCGATCGACCCCAGCCCCTCGCTCTTCATGGCCGAGCTGCTGAAGAAAGCCGGCCTGCCCGACGGCGTGTTCAACGTGGTGCAAGGCGACAAGGAAGCCGTGGACGCGCTGCTGGTGCACCCGGACGTGAAGGCCGTGAGCTTCGTCGGCTCGACGCCGATTGCCAACTACATCTACGAAACCGGCGCCCACCACGGCAAGCGCGTGCAGGCCCTGGGCGGCGCCAAGAACCACATGGTGGTGATGCCCGACGCCGATCTGGACCAGGCGGTAGACGGCCTGATCGGCGCCGCCTACGGCTCGGCCGGCGAGCGCTGCATGGCGATCTCGGTGGGCGTGCTGGTGGGTGACGTGGCCGACAAGATCATGCCCAAGCTGATCGAGCGCACCCAGGCGCTCAAGGTCAAGAACGGCATGGAACTCGACGCCGAGATGGGCCCCATCGTCACCGGCATCGCGCACCAGCGCATCACGGGTTACATCAAGTCCGGCGTGAGCGAGGGCGCAAAACTGCTGGTGGACGGCCGCAGCTTCAAGGGCTCGGCCGCTGGCGCCGGCTGCGCCCACGGCTTCTGGCTCGGCGGCACGCTGTTCGACCACGTGACGCCGCAGATGAAGATCTACCGGGAAGAGATCTTCGGCCCGGTGCTCTCGTGCGTGCGCGTGCCGGACTTCGCCACCGCGGTCAAGCTGATCAACGACCACGAGTTCGGCAATGGTGTCTCCTGCTACACGCGCGACGGCCACGCGGCGCGCGAGTTCGCGCGCCGCATCCAGGTCGGCATGGTCGGCATCAACGTGCCGATCCCGGTACCCATGGCCTGGCACGGCTTCGGCGGCTGGAAGAAGTCGCTGTTCGGCGACATGCATGCCTACGGCGAGGAAGGCGTGCGCTTCTATACCAAGCAGAAGTCGGTGATGCAGCGCTGGCCTGAAAGTATCGGGAAAGGCGCCGAGTTCGCCATGCCTGTATCCAAGTAACCCCCCTGAGCCGGCCTTCGGCCGTCATCCCCCCGGAGGGGGACGCCACCAGCGGCCCGGCAAAGCCGGTTCCGCGGTGGCCCGCGACGAAAGCCCCTCACGCGTGGCCAATCATGGCCGGGAGACAAGAACAATGAGCGAGACCAAGATGAACAGCAAGGAAGGCCTTGTCCAGCAGCCACCGCGGAACCGGCTTTGCCGGGCCGCTGGTGGCGCCCCCTTGAGGGGGAAGCGGCCGCAGGCCGCCTCGGGGGGGAGCCATGTCTGAAACCACTTTCGACTACATCATCATCGGTGCCGGCACCGCCGGTTGCCTGCTGGCCAACCGGCTCAGCATGGACGCGAGCAAGCGCGTGCTGCTGATCGAGGCGGGGCGCAAGGATGACTACCACTGGATCCACATCCCGGTTGGCTACCTGCACTGCATCGGCAACCCGCGCACCGACTGGCTGTACCAGACCGAGCCCGATGCCGGCCTGAACGGCCGCTCGCTGCGCTACCCGCGCGGCAAGGTGCTGGGTGGCTGCTCCAGCATCAACGGCATGATCTACATGCGCGGCCAGTCGCGCGACTACGCGCAATGGGCGCAGATCACCGGCGACGACAGCTGGCGCTGGGAGCAGGTGCTGCCCTACTTCAAGCACCATGAGGACTACTACAAGGGCGGCGATGCGCTGCACGGCGCCAAGGGCGTGCCAACCGAGCTGCTGGGCCCCGATCAGCCCAAGGATCATTACCGCATGCTGATGCGCCACCACCAGACCGGCGGCGAATGGCGCATCGAGAAGCAGCGCCTGCGCTGGGACGTGCTCGACGCCTTCGCCCAGGCAGCCGTACAGGCCGGCATCCCCGCCAGCGAGGACTTCAACCGCGGCAACAACGAAGGCGTGGGCTACTTCGAGGTCAACCAGAAGCAGGGCTGGCGCTGGAACACCGCCAAGGCCTTCCTGCGCCCGACCTGTTATGGGCGCCCCAACTTCGAGATGTGGACCTCGGCCCAGGTGGCCAGGCTGGTCGTCGAGACCGACGCCGACGGCGGCAAGCACTGCAGCGGCGTGCAGGTATGGGATGGCCAGCAGATGGTCACCGCCACGGCCCGGCGGGAGGTGGTGCTGAGCGCAGGCAGCATCGGCTCGACGCAGATTCTGCAACTCTCCGGCATCGGCCCGGGCGAGCTGCTGCAACAGCATGGCGTGCCCGTGGTGCACGAGTTGCCGGGCGTGGGCGCCAACCTGCAGGACCACTTGCAGATCCGCTCGGTCTACAAGGTACAGGGTTTCAAGACGCTCAACACCATGGCTAACAGTGTCTGGGGCAAGGCCATGATCGGCCTGGAGTACGCCTTCAAACGCAGCGGCCCGATGAGCATGGCGCCTTCGCAACTGGGCGCTTTCACCAAGAGCGACCCGGCCCAGCCCTGGCCCAACATCGAGTACCACGTGCAGCCGCTGTCGCTCGATGCCTTTGGTGAGCCACTGCACAGCTTCAATGCCTTCACGGCCAGCGTCTGCAACCTCAACCCGACCAGCCGCGGCAGCATCCGCATCCGCAGCAACCGTTTCGAGGACGCGCCGGCCATCGCGCCCAACTACCTGAGCACCGCGGAAGACCGCAAGGTGGCGGCCGATTCGCTGCGCGTCACGCGCCGCATCGTGGCGCAGCCGGCGCTGGCGAAGTACCAGCCCGAGGAGTGGAAGCCGGGCACGCAGTACCAGAGCGACGAGGATCTGGCGCGGCTGGCCGGCGACATCGCCACCACCATCTTCCACCCGGTCGGCACCACGCGCATGGGCCGCGCCGATGATCCGCTGGCGGTGGTCGATTCGCAGCTGCGCGTACGCGGCATCCGTGGCCTGCGGGTGGCCGATGCCGGTGTCATGCCCACCATCACCAGCGGCAACACCAACTCGCCGACGCTGATGATTGCCGAAAAGGCAGCACATTGGATCCTGCAAGACATAGACAAGTGATCTATTTGATAGAACCGAAAAACATGACAGACGGGAAAACCCGGTGGTCCAGCTTGGTGCATCCGCAGTAAACTGCGCCCACTCGCAAGCGGGCCTACGGCTACGCAAGAGAGGAGCCGAGGAAGACACGCACGAACTCGAATCACATTGACCCATCCAGAGCAGATGGAACTCGCAAGGCACCGGACACCCGGTGCCTTTTTTTATTTCCATGCCAAATGGGCCTCTGTGCGGCATCCCGTATGCGCACGCCGCTCCTGATTCGATAGCATTCCGCAGACCCGAGGTGGACTGCAGGTGGATGCGACAATGGCCGCATGGATCTTCTGCTGGTGTCGCTGGCCTCGCTGCTGGCCGGTTTTGTCGATGCGATCGTGGGCGGCGGCGGGCTGATTCTGCTGCCGGCGCTGTTTGCCACCTACCCCGGCGCCCACGCGGCCAGCCTGCTCGGCACCAACAAATCGGCCTCGGTCTGGGGCACGGCCTTCGCCTCGGTACAGTACGCGCGCCGGGTCGAGATGCGCTGGGGCGCGCTGCTGCCGGCCATCGCGCTGAGTTTCCTCGGCTCCTTCGCCGGCGCCTGGGTGGTGACGCTGGTATCGCCGCAGTACCTGCGCAAGCTGCTGCCGCTGATCCTGCTGGCGGTGCTGCTCTACACGCTGGCCCGCAAGGAGCTGGGCCGCACCCACGCGCCACGCTTTGCCGGCCGGCAAGAACTGCTGGCCGCCGGCAGCGTGGGCCTGCTGATCGGCTTTTACGATGGCTTCTTCGGCCCCGGCACCGGCAGCTTCTTCGTCTTTCTGCTGGTGCGCTGGCTGGGCTACGACTTCCTGCACGCCTCGGCCGGCGCCAAGCTGCTGAACCTGGCGAGCAACGTGGCGGCCATCATCCTGTTCTCGCTCAAGGGTTATGTCTGGTGGCACTTCGCGCTGCCGCTGGCCGTGGCCAATGTGGTCGGCAGCCTGCTGGGCACACGGCTGGCACTCAAGCACGGCGCCGGTTTCGTGCGCGGCGTGTTCCTGGTGGTGGTGAGCGCGCTGATCCTGAAGACCGGCTTCGACGCCTTCGTGCGTCAGGGCTGAGCCGGCGGCGCCGGCACCGCTGCCGCCTGGGCCTGCGCGATCTGTGCCGCAAAGCGCTTGGGCGGCCAAGCCACCTCGGCGGCCGCACGTGGCTTGCCGATGGGCGCCGACGCACGGCCGAGCTTGACCGCGGCCAGATCTTCCTCGCTCGGGTACTGGCCGAGCAGCCAGTAGTCGAACACGCGGCGCGCGATCGGTGCCGCATGCTCGGCGCCGAAGCCGGCGTTCTCCACCACCACGGCCAGCGCGATCTTGGGGTCGTCGGCCGGCGCGAAGGCCATGTACAGCGCATGGTCACGCTGGTGTTCCTCCAGCTTGGAGGCGTTGTACTTTTCCTTCTGGCCGATAGTCACCGCCTGCGCGGTGCCGGTCTTGCCGCCACTCAGATACCCGGCACCGGCAAACACCCTTGTCGAGGTGCCTTCCTGCGTCACGCCCACCAACGCGCGACGGATGACCTCCACGTGTTCGGGCTTGAAGCCCAGGTCCTGTGCCGGCTTGGGCGGTAAGGCGACGCGGGCATGGCTGACGGCATCCTGCGTGGCGATCACCAGCTGTGGCGTGTGCTTGATGCCGCCATTGACCAACGTGGCCGTAGCCGAGGCCAGCTGCAGCATGGTGAAGGTGTTGTAGCCCTGGCCGATACCCAGGGAAATGGTCTCACCGGCGTACCACTTCTGCTGCTCAGGCTTCTTGTAGGTCTTGCGCTTCCAGGCCTGGCTGGGCAGCACACCGCGCACCTCACCCTGGATGTCGATGCCAGTGTACTGGCCGAAGCCCAGCGGCGCCATGAAGTCGTGGATGGCGTCAACGCCCAGCTCGTTGGCCAGCGAGTAGTAATAGACGTTACTCGACTTGACGATGCTGCGGTACATGTCCACCGGCCCCAGGCCATGGTCGCCATGGCTGCGGAAGACGTGACCGCCAAAGGTCCAGGAGCCGGCGTCGTTGATGATGGCACTGGGTGAGCGCTTGCCGGTCTGCAAGGCCGCCATCGCCATGAAGGGCTTGTAGGTCGAGCCGGGCGGGTAGGTGCCGCGCAGGGCGCGATTGAGCAAGGGCTTGTTGATCGATTCGTTGAGTTCCTGCCAGGAATCCGCATCGATGCCTTCGACGAACAGGTTGGGGTCGAAAGTCGGCTTGCTGACGAAGGCCAGCACCTCGCCCGTCTTGGGATCCAGCGCCACCAGAGCGCCGCGCCGCTCGCCGTACATCTCCTCGACCAGGTTCTGCAGCTTGATGTCGATCGACAGCTGCACCGTGTTGCCGGGCGTGGCCGGGTGGCTGGCCAGCTTGCGCACCGCCCGGCCGCCAGCCGAGGTCTCGACCTGCTCGACCCCGGTCAGGCCATGCAGCTCCTTCTCGAAGCTCTGCTCAACGCCGAGCTTGCCGATGTACTCGGTGCCGCGGTAGTTGCTCTGATCCTCGTCCGGCCATTCCTCGATGATCTTCTTCTCGGCCTGGTTGATCCGGCCGATGTAGCCAACCACATGGCTGGCCAGCTCGCCCCAGGGGTAGTTGCGGAACAGCCGCGCCTTGATCTCCACGCCGGGGAAGCGGAAGCGCTGCGCCGCAAACTTGGCCACCTCCTCATCGGTCAGGCGGGTGCGGATCGGCAGCGAGTCGATGCCCTTGGATTCCTCGCGCAGCTTCTTGAAGCGACGCCGGTCGCGCGGCGTGATGTCCAGCACCTTGGACAGCTCCTCGATGGTCTGCTCGACGTTGGCCACCTTGGACGGGCTGATCTCCAGCGTGTAGGCAGAGTAATTGGTGGCCAGCACGATG